>JAYQBG010000024.1:0-45126 GCA_038137215.1 Alphaproteobacteria bacterium | reverse complement strand
TCAGGTTAGCCGGACTCTCTCAATCAGCATGGACCGAAATTCGGGGAGCAGGTCAAACGGGCGCAATGGCCTCCAGACCATCGGACCGGATGGCCTCGATCCGTTCGTCCCAGGCATCGTATGTTCCTATTTTCGCGGCCGTGTCGCAGAGCACCAGACCGCGTACTCTCTCCGGGCTTTTCAGAGCAAGTCCCTGGGCGATCATTCCTCCGACCGAAACCCCCACGACAATCGCATCGTCTATTTCCAGATGCTCGAGAAGCGCGTCGAGATCATCGACGTGATCGTCGAGCGAATACGGTGCGTCCGGGGCATCGGACATACCGTGCCCCCGCTTGTCATATCGCACGATCCGCTTGGTATCGCGAAAGGCACGGATGACATCGAGCCTGATACGCAAATCCGTCCCCAGGGAATTGGCAAAAACCAGTGTTTCAGGCGACTGACGTTGCCCCTCTTCACAAAACCGAAGGGTCACGCCATCGCGTGTTAGCGCCTGAACAATCATCGATCCGCCTCCCCGGGGTCACCCGCTCCTCGATGGATGCCACTCTTCCAAACGCAGTCTTTCGTGAGGGCCTGAATTTCGACGACAATGTCGCATACCCGTTCCTGGGAGTCAGCGCACGACATCCCCACAACCGCGCGCCTTCAGCCCGGCCTAGTCCCAGCGCCCGGCGATGAGGACAAAGGCGACCTTGGCCATCTTGCCGGACTTGTTGCTCCAGGCATGGTTGGTTCCACGCTGGATCAGGACATCACCGGCTTTTAATACCGTTTCCTCATTGTCCATGATGGCCGTCAGTTCACCTTCGATGACAATCGCGTAGTCGATACTCTCGGTAGTGTGCATGCCGGGATGTTTGTCACTGTCCGGCCGGCCGGCATCCTCGAAAAGCTTGCCGAACATGCCCGCAAACTGACGCGCCATCTCCTCGGGATCTTCCGGATCCGGCGGGTATTCGATGACCCGCAGCACGGTTCCACCCTCCGGCGGCATCACGCCTTCATGACCTTCCACGGCATCCGGTGCGCCCACAGGCGACGGTGCGGCCCCGGTAACCCAGATATTGTTGACCACATAGCCCGGCCGGGCCTCCACCGTTTTCACGGCCGGTGTCGGACCGTCTTCGGCGATATAGGATTTTCCGTCCGGCCCGATGGCTGTAACCACCCGCCGCGTGACATTGTGTGAATTCGACATTTGCATTCCCCCGCGTTGCACTCGTGTTTCCTCCAATATTCTATATTCATGCCCACAGGTCACGTCTGGTAGGATTTCGGTCTCAAGATGAAGGAGTGTAAGAATGAGTGTAGCGGCTCTGTATCCTGAAAATACCCTGCAAATCCGCAAGGTCGGAGCCGCCTGCGGCGCGGAAATCGAGGGTGTCGATCTGTCCCAGCCCTTCGACGACGCAACATTCGCAGCCATCGAGGCCGCCTTCGTCGAACACGAAGTGATTGTCTTCCGCGACTAGAATATCACTTCAGAGGACAAGAAGGCCTTCGCGCGGCGCTTCGGCGATTTGACCGTGCATCCCTTCGCGCCCAGCTCGGAAGACGCTCCAGAACTGATCGTTTTCGACAACGATGCCGACAACCCGCCCTGGGGCACCGATATGTGGCACTCGGACGAGACGTTTCGGGCCGAGCCCCCGCTGGGAACCATGCTCCGCGCCCTGATTGTCCCCGATTACGGCGGCGACACTATGTTCGCCAGCATGACAACCGCCTATGACGGGTTGAGCGACCGGATGCAGCAGTTCATTTCGGGCCTGGAAGCCATTCACGACTTCAAACCTTTCCGCCAGTTGTTCGACGACGACGCGGAAAGCCGAACAAAGCTGCGTACATTCGAAGACCGCTATCCGCCTGTCGCGCACCCGGTGGTGCGGACCCATCCCGTATCCGGACGAAAGTCCATCTTCGTGAACCCGCAATTCACCATCGGCATCAAGGGCATGGACGAAGCCGAGAGCCGCGCGTTGCTGGAACTGCTGTTCCACCAGGCCTCAATCCCGGAGTACCAGTACCGGAATCTCTGGGCGCCGAACACCATAGTGTTCTGGGACAACAGGTCGGTCCAGCACTATGCGGTCCACGATTACTACCCGAACCGGCGCAAGCTCGAACGGGTCACGATCAAGGGTGACGCTCCATTTTCAGCGGACCCGATTGTCGGTGAAGACGTGGTGCGCAGCCGCAAGGGCGCCCGCGCGATCAGCCAGGTCGCACATGGCGGTCACGCGCCGAAGACGGAATAGCTCGCGCGTCGTCAGACCTTCGCCAGCGCCCGGTCGAGATCCTCAATCAGGTCCTGGGTATCCTCCAGGCCGACGGAAATTCGCACCACACCGTCAGTAATTCCCAGCTGCGTCCGTTCGTCCGGCGACAGCCGCTGGTGTGTCGTCGTCGCCGGATGACACGCCAGACTTTTGGCATCGCCCAGATTGTTCGAGATGTCGACCAGATCCAGCGTGTCGAGCACCTGGAACGCCCCTTCCTTGCCGCCCTTCACGTCGATCGTGACCAGCGTCCCGAAACCGGTCATCTGCCGATCAGCCAGGGCACGCTGGGGAAAGCTGTCGAGGCCCGGGTGGCGCACGCGCAGCACCTTTTCATGTCCCTCCAGAAATTCGGCAATTTGCTTGGACGCGCGGGACTGATGATCGACACGCAGGGACAGAGTTTCCAGCGATTTCGCCATCACCCAGGCGTTGAAGGGGCTCATCGATGGACCGGTGTGCCGGTAGAAGGGGATAAAGTGCTCGTTCATGAAATCAGCATCGGACAGCACCGCCCCGCCCAGGCACCGGCCATGGCCGTCGATATGCTTTGTCGCCGAATAAATGACAATATCCGCGCCCAGTTCCAACGGTTTCTGGAACAGCGGCGTGGCAAACACATTGTCCACCACCATGCGCGCACCGGCGGCATGGGCCATCTCCGCTACCGCCGGAATATCGACCAGATCGAGCATAGGATTCGACGGGCTTTCCAGGAACACGGCCTTGGTCGGCTGGGACAGAGCGGCCTCCCATTCATCAAGGCTCGTCCCGTCCACAAAGGTCGTCTCAATCCCCCAACGCGGCAGAATCTGATCGACGATGAAATGGCAGGACCCGAACAGGGCGCGTGACGCCACCACACGCTCTCCAGCACGCACATGACAGGCTATCGCGGAGAACACCGCAGCCATGCCGGTGGCTGTGGCACGGCACATATCAGCACCCTCGAGTGCCGCCAGTCGTTCTTCAAACACGGAAACCGTGGGATTGCCGTAGCGGCTGTAGATGTAAGAGTCGTTCTCACCCTTGAATGCGGCCTCGGCCTGCGCGGCCGTTTCAAAAACGAACCCGGAATTGAGATACAGGGCCTCACTGGTTTCGCGAAACTGGGATCGCGAAAGCCCGGCCCGCACCAGTTGTGTCTGCGGACGCAGCTCGCTTTTCTTGCTCATATCGGATTCCTGAACCTGATCGTTATTCCTGCCGCAAGTCGGGATGCACCTCGGGCAAACACACTGCCTGCCCCACGATGCGCGCACCTTCATGCACCATCATCACC
This sequence comes from Alphaproteobacteria bacterium, assembly GCA_038137215.1. Classification (GTDB taxonomy): domain Bacteria; phylum Pseudomonadota; class Alphaproteobacteria; order UBA6615; family UBA6615; genus JABJAG01. The sequence continues at coordinate 41,559 of JAYQBG010000024.1, read as the reverse complement.
GGATTACCATAGAGCACATAGCCTTCCGCCAGCGCCTCACCAACCCGAGCGCAAAAGGCCGCATCGTCCGGACCTGTGAGAAATCGGTAGGATTTTCGGTTGATCTTGCCCAATGGCCGTGCCCCACGCGGTTTGACGCTCGTGGGTATATGCCCATGCCGGCTTCAATTCCAGTCATCGACAGGGCATAAGCCTTTCAATGACATTACTCTGGATCCCTCTGACCATCGCCGCTGCGTTCCTGCAGAACGTACGTTCGGCGCTGCAAAAGCACCTGAAAGGACGCCTCGGCACCACCGGCGCAACCTTCGTGCGCTTCGGCTACGGGTTTCCGGTTGCCCTGGTCTATCTCGCGGGACTGGTCTTTCTGTTCGATTTCGACATGCCCGCTCCCAACGCAAGCTTTGCCGGCTTCGTCGTCATGGGTGGCCTGGCACAGATCACCGCGACAGCGCTGCTGGTCACGCTGTTCGATGCCCGCAACTTCGCCGTCGGAACGACCTATTCGAAAACGGAAACGGTCCAGGCCGCGGTCTTCGCGCTGGTGTTTCTGGGTGAGTCCATCTCGATGACGGCGACCATCGGTATCCTGGTCAGTCTTGTGGGCGTCATCGCGATCTCGTCTGCCAAGAGCGCGGGTGGGCTGGAGGGCATGACCAGGGGCTGGAACAACCGGGCAGCTCTGATCGGTCTTGCCTCGGGGGGCTTTTTCGGCATTGCGGCCATTTCGGTGCGCGGCGGATCGCTGTCACTCGGCGGCGACGGCTTTCTGGTCCAGGCCGCCTTCACGCTGGCCGTGATGCTTGTCTTCCAGACAATTGTCATGGGGACCTATATGGCCGTCCGAAACATGTCCGAACTGGTGGACGTGCTGAAAACCTGGCGGGTGGCCATGTGGGTTGGAGCGAGCGGTGCCGTGGCATCGATCGGCTGGTTTACCGCCATGACCATTCAGAATGCGGCGCTGGTGCGCGCGCTCGGACAAATCGAGCTTGTGTTCACGATCATGGCGTCGGTCCTGGTATTTCGGGAAAAAATTGTACGCATGGAACTGATCGGAATTGTGCTGGTGGTTAGCGGAATTCTGATTTTGCTGATGCGTTAACGCGAAAGGAAAATTCTTATGAAGGCCATCCAGATTCAAAGCTATGGCGGCCCGGATGTGATCGAGGTCGTCGATCTGCCAAAACCGGAGCCGACCCCCGATCAGGTGCTTGTCCGTGCCCACTCGCTGGGTGTGGGCTATCCCGACGTATTGCTGCGGACCGGCATCTACAAATGGAAACCGGCTTTGCCGACGATCCTCGGAAATGAAATGACCGGCCATATCGAAGCCGTCGGCGCCAACGTGAAGGGACTTTCCGAGGGCCAGGCTGTTCTTGTTTTCGGAACCGGCGGCGGGCGCTATGCCGAATACAACGCGGTGGACCCCACGCTGATCTCTGTCCTGCCGGACTCCGTTGATCTGGACGCCGCAACAACCATTCCGAACTATCTTGTCGCCTGGGCTGCCTTGCACGGCGTTGCACATTCGGAACGCGCCAAAACCGTCTATGTGAACGGCGCAGCCGGCGGCACCGGCACAGCCATGCTCGACCTGTGCCGCAGCGAAGGGATCGCGACCATCGCGGGCACGAGTTCGGATGAAAAATGCGAGTTTGCATCCACTCTGGGAACCCTCGGGACCGTGAATTACACTCGCGAGGATATCGCAGAGAAGGTTCTGGCCATCACCGGCGGACGAGGCGTCGATGTCAGTTTCGACCAGCTTGGCGGCGATGCCCTGATCAAGTCTCTGGACATGCTTGCGCCGCTGGGGCTCGTGGTTCTCTACAATGCACTGGTCGGCGCGCCCTCCGAGGACCTGTTTGCTGCTTTGCGCGAACGGCGTGGCCACAGCCTGGGCGTTCAGTGTTTCTCGCTCCACTCCTATGACGGCGACCTTGACGAACGTGCACGTATTTTTGATGCGATCATCGAGAAGTTCGCGGCTGGTGAGCTGTCACCGCCCATCTACGACCGGCTGCCACTGGACGATGCGCGCCATGCCCATGAGCTGATGGACGACCGGAAAATTCTTGGCAAGCTGATTCTCAAGCCCTGACCCGCGACGCCGGGAACCGGATCGTCACTGTTGTCCCAATACCGGAGGCACTCTCTATTCCGACTGTTGCGCCATGGAGTTCGGCCATGGATTTCACGAGAGACAAGCCGAGCCCGGTGCCTTCGTATTTGCGGTCGATACCGGAATCGACCTGCACGAAGGGCTGCATGATCGAATCCAGATATTCCGGCGCGATCCCGATCCCGGAATCGGCCACACGCAGGATGCAAGTGCAGTCCGGGGCCTTTGAAGTCGGCGCATTGAGCTTTACCGTCTGGGAAAACGAGCTGAAATCGGGAAAGATCAACTCCGCCAAGGTCCGTGTCATCTGGCGCACGCCAACCTATCCGGACTACCAGTGGTCGATCCGGGGAGATGTGAACGAGGTCTTCGGAACCGGCTTTACCAACAAGGTTCGCGCGGCCCTTCTGTCCATGGATGAACCGGAACTGCTGGAGAGTTTCCCGCGATCCGGCTTCATACCCGCGTCGAACGACGACTACGAACCGATCGTCCGGGTCGGGAAGGACATCGGACTCCTCGACTGATGTATGTGGTCGAGCTGTCCGTCGAACCAGCCGGTTACAGCGACAAGGTGGTTCTTGAAGACGTTCGCCTGAGCATCCGCGCAGGCGAACGCATCGCGCTTATCGGAGAAAGCGGCGCGGGCAAGACCACCTTGCTGAAGCTTATCGAAAAACGCGCAAGCGCATCGGCGGCACTCGTGCCGCCGGCGCTCGGTCTCGTTCGCGCGCTGACGGTCTTTCACGATGTCTATATGGGCCGGTTGAACCGCAAATCGTTGGTCCACAATCTGCGCAACCTGGTCTGGCCGGCGCGCCGGGATGTTGAGGCCGTCCGTCTTATTCTTGAACGCCTGCGGATGGAGGACAAACTGTACACACCCGTCGGACAGCTTTCGGGCGGCTAGCAACAGCGCACCGCCGTCGCGCGCGCCCTACATAGCGAGGGCAGCCTGTTTCTGGGCGACGAGCCGGTTTCCGCAGTTGACGATCCTCAGGCCCGCGCGCTTCTGGCCACGGTTGCAGAAGCCAAGGAAACCGTGGTCGTGGCGCTGCATGACCGCGCCCTGGCCTTGTCCTTTGCCCAGCGAATCATAGGCATGAAGGAGGGTCAGATCGTCTTCGACAGCCCGGCAGACGGTCTGACGCCGGACGATCTCGACCACCTCTACGTGACATGTCGGACGCTATCAGCCGGGTCTATCGACGCTCGCCCCTCGCGCGCACGCTCGGTTTCTTTCTGTTGCTTGCCTTGGTCGCGCTGATCCTGGCCGACATCGAAATCGCGACGGTCGATCCGTGGCAGGAATTCGGCCGATTGGCCCTGGGCGTTGTCACACCGGATTTCACCGCAACCGAACATCTGCTCACGGCGATTACCTATACTATGGGATTCGCGGTGCTGGGCGTCACCTTTGCCGTTCTGTCCGGATTCGCTCTCGCCCTCGCCTTCCGAAATCCGCTAGTGCGCGGATTCTGCGCCGTGATCCACGCGGTGCACGAATTGTTCTGGGCGCTGATCTTTCTGCAGATATTCGGACTCTCACCTCTCACCGGCGTTCTCGCCATTGGCATTCCCTATGCCGGGATCGTCGCCAAGGTCTTTGCCGAAATCCTCGAAGAGGCCGACACCCGCCCGGCTGCGACGGCGCCTGCAGGCAGCGGCGCGTTGTCCGTCCTGCTGTGCGTCCGCCTGCCCGATGTCTGGTCCCACTACAAAACCTATGCGCTCTACCGCCTGGAATGCGGGTTGCGCTCCAGCGCTGTATCGGGGTACGTGGGCCTGCCGACGCTGGGATTTCATCTGGAAACCGCGTTCCGTGAAGGCAACTACTCGGAAGTCTCGGCCCTGCTGCTGATCTTCTATGTGATCATCGCCAGCCAGCGCTACTGGGCGCGCCGCATCCTGCTGCCGTTCTATCTGCTCGGCGCGATGATCCTGCTGCCCTGGTCCACCGAGATTTCGGCGACCAACATCGTCTGCTTCTTTACCGTCGATATCGTGCCGTTCCCGTTGCGTGACGGTCAGGGACTGGCCGGTTTGCTCGACTGGTTGCACATGCTGATGGTCTCCCAGGCCCTGCCGGGCACCGTGGCGACGGTGCAACTCACCATGATCGCTCTTGTTGTCACGGGACTGTTGTCAGCGCTGCTGTTTCCCCTGATTTCCCCATTGCTGTTCGGGCGCATCTCAAGGACCCTCGGTCATCTGGGTCTGGTGGTGATGCGTTCCTCCCCGGAATACATGCTCGCCTTCATCCTGCTGCAGCTTTGGGGGCCTTCGATCGATGCTGCCCGCCATTGTCGCGCTGTTCCTGCACAATGGCACAATCATCGGGCATCTGGTCGGGCGCTATACGGAAACCCTCACCTTGCGCTCAGACGCTGTGCGCGGCGTGTCCCGCTACGCCTTCGAGATACTGCCGCGGGTCTATAACAGCCTGCTCGCCCTGCTCTTCTACCGCTGGGAGGTCATAATGCGGGAAACCGCAATTCTCGGCATACTTGGGGTTGCGACCCTGGGCTTCTATGTGGACAGCGCCTTCGCCGAACTGCGCTTCGACCGGGCCGTTCTGCTGATTGCGATCACCGCACTTCTCAACATAGCCATCGGCATGGCGTCGCGGCGCATTCGCAGCTACCTGCGGCTGCGAACCTCACTCGAAGGGCGCTAGAACAGCTTCTCCCGCGCAACTTTCGCGGCGTCTTCCATGGTCATGAACTCTGCCCCGTCCGCGATCAGCTTGTCGACCAGCTTTTCGAAGGCGAACATTCGGAAACCCCGGCCAATCACATAGGGATGCATGGTGTAGGTGACGATCCCCCACTCTTCGTTGGCCTGCATATAGGCGAACTCGTCGTGCCAGCTTTCCATCACCTCCCGGGCCGGGCGGAGGCCGGGCATCAGAAAGCCCGGCGTGCGCAGATACTCGAAATGCGGGTGATCATCGAGGGTCCAGCTGATCGGCATCTCGATCAGGGAGGTGTCCTCGCCGTATTGAATCGGTTCGCCGAGCTTCACGGTATCCTTGCGCCGCGCTTTCATGGGGATGTAATCGCCCGCCATCAGGCTGCTGTCGTAGTCAAAACCCTGGGCTTCGAGAAGATCGAGCGTGTTCTCGCTCAAATCCCAGGACGGCGAACGATATCCGCGCGCCTTTTTGCCGGTCAGTTCCTCAATCGCCTCATTGGCGCGGATCATGTCCTCCTCTTCCTCGTCCCGGCTCTGTTCGGCGGGCGGAACATGGGCCCAGCTGTGATGGGCGACTTCGTGACCGCCCTCGACAACGCGTTCGCAATCGGCGCGATGGCTTTCGATGGTGAAACCGGGGATGAACCAGGTCATCGGGATACCGCGATCCTTGGCCAGATCGAGAATGCGGCGGGCACCGGTCAGACCGAACTCGCCGCGCGAGAGCATGGTCGGTGTGGTGAGACCACGAGCGATAAACCCGCTTTCGGTGTCAAAATCGAATGTCAGACAAACAATATGGCGTGGCATGAATTCCCCCGGTCATAAACTTCGTTCTGGTTAGCGCATATCGAAGCAAGAGTGTAGTAAAGGGCAAAGATTTTCTACTGGGGGAAAACATGGCGACACAACAGCTTGGCATTATCCTGAACGGCGCAACGGGGCGCATCTGCCGGACCCAGCATATGCGTGGCGGCCTGGTCCCGATTCGCGATGAAGGTGGTCTGCCGGTCGGCGAAGACCGAATCGTGCCCCGCATGCTGCTGCTCGGCCGCAACGAAGAACGACTTGCCGAGGTGGCCCGCGAATACGGTATTAAGGAGTGGACGACCGACATGGATGCGGCGCTGGCTGACCCAGATTTTCCGGTGTTTTTCGATGCCGCTGCCACCCATCTGCGGCTTGATACCCTCAACCGAGCGATCGATGCCGGGAAGCATATCTACACCGAAAAACCCATCGCCCCGACCGTCGCGCAAGGCATTGAGCTGATGCAGCGCGCAAACGCAAAGGACCTCAAGCACGGCGCGGTCGAGGACAAGCTGTTCCTGCCCGGTTTCCGCAAGCTGTCTCATCTGATGGAAAGCGGCTTTTTCGGCCGTGTGGTCGGCTTCAAACTCGACTTTGGCTGGTGGGTCTTCGACGGTATCGAGGCCGAATCACAACGCCCGAGCTGGAACTATCAGAAATCCGGCGGCGGCGGCCTGCTCTCGGACATGCACCCGCACTGGCGCTATGTGATCGAAGGCATCCTCGGCCCCATCGCCCATGTGGCCTGCGCGGCCTGGACCGCCCAGCCCGAGCGGATCGACGAAGACGGCAACCGCTACAAGGTCGATGTGGAAGACGCCACCGCGACGATGCTGGAAATGGCCGACGGGGCCCGCGGCACCATCACCAGCTCCTGGGCCACACGGGTCCGCAGCGACGATCTGGTCACCTTTCAGATCGATGGTACGGGCGGCTCGGCCATCGCCGGCCTGCGAAAATGCTGGGCGCAGTCCGCCGCGGATACACCGCGGATCGAGGGTTTCAACATGGGTTCAGGCCCCGAAACCATGGATTTCGACGTGGACTACGACGATCACTGGACCGAAGTGCCGGATGTGGCGGCCTACAAGAACCCCTACCGCTTCGGCTGGGAAGGGTTCATCCCCCATGTGGTCGCCGATGCACCTTTCGCCCACACACTGGCGGCCGGGGTTCGCGACGTGCAACTGGCGGAATCCTGTGAACGCAGTTCGGCGGAGAAGTCCTGGGTCGATATGGCGCCGGTCACCTGACGCCGAACTCCTGCTATACTGGACAAAACACAAACCGGAGCCGGCATCATGGCCAATCTTCCCATTCTTGATCTCGGCAGCGACCCTTATGAGCGTGGCCTCGCCCATGGCAAGGCGCTCAAGCAACAGATCGCTGACAATATCGACACCTATCTGGCGCGGTTCGCCGCCGGCGGTCTGAACGCCGAAACCGCCCGCGCGGAAGGCGTCAAATGGATCGACGTGATGCGCAGCCAGAATGCGGACTACGCCGAGGAGATGCGCGGCATCGCCGATGGCGCTGACCTGCCGCTCGGCGACATCGCGATGCTTAACGCGCGCTACGAGATCACCTTCGGGTTGTTCGGCGATGAAGCCAAAGCCAAGGACGACAGCGGGCTCTCGACCGAGGCCGATGGCTGTTCGACCTTCGGCGTCCTGCCCGAGGCCTCGGCTAACGGCCACACCATCCTCGGCCAGAACTGGGACTGGCTGGCCGGTGTCTATGGCCGCTGCGTCGTGCTGCGGATTACCCGGGACAACGGCCCGAATATCCTTTGCTATACCGAAGCGGGCATTGTCGGTGGCAAGATGGGCGTGAACGAACATGGGATCGGCCTCGTCGAGAACGGGCTTGTGTCAGACCATGACGGCCGGAACGCCTACGAAAAACCGTTCCACATGCGCTGTCGCGAGGTACTCGATGCGGAGACCTACGACATGGCGCTCCTGCCGGTGGTTGCGACCAAACGCGTCTGTTCTGCCAATTTCGTGATCGGCCATGCAGATGGTGAAATCATCGACATCGAAACCAGCCCCAATGCCGTATCCTATATCTATCCGCGCGACGGACTGGTGACCCACTCAAACCATTTCATGGATCCGCGCCACGGCCCCTCACAGATGGAGCGGCTCTCCACCAGCACGTTGTACCGGGCCAACCGGCTCGACCGGTTGCTGCGCAAACATATCGGCCAGCTCGACGCGCCGGTGATGCAGGACGCCTTGGCCGACCATTTCGGGCATCCCAATGCGATCTGCCGCCACCCGGATGACCGGCAGCCGGTCGCGAAGCAGACCATGACCAATGCGGCCTTCATCTTCGACCTGAACGAACGCACCATGCTGGTCGCCGACGGCCCGCCCTGCGAGAACGACTTCGTCCTACACACGCTTGATCGCGACGCAGTCTCTCAGGCGGCGGAGTAGCGCCTAGCCGCACATCGGCGGCACGCCCAGCCGGTCGCGCGACGTTCCCAGCACACGCTCACAGGCCAGTGCCAGCGCCAGCGATGTTTCGTCATGGTTGGCGCGACTGGTGATCTGCATTCCCACCGGCATCCCTGCGGCATCAAGCCCGACCGGCACCGTCATGGCACAGAGATTCAGAAGGCTGACCGTGTTGGTGTTGCGGACCAGGCGCATATTGGCGTTGAAGTGGATCTCCGGGTCTTCGATATCGGTCATCTTTGGCGGCGTCAGGGGGATCGTCGGCCCGACAATCGCGTGAAGTCCGCCAAAGGCCGCATCCGCCGCGCGCGCCATCCGTTCGAGGGCCTTTACCCGGTTGAGATGTCCGCCCACGGAGTCACCTGCGGCTTTCGCGAGCCGGATCGCGACGGCCGGATCGAGATCATCCTTGTAGTCGCGCATTTCATCGTTGATAAAGGCCGCGAATTCCCCGGCATGGAGGCCCCCGGCATTGAAGATGTCGGTCACATCGTCGAAATGGGGCATCTCCACCGACGATATCCGCAATCCGGCTTCTGCCAGCTCATCAAGCGCGGCTTCAACGGCCTCGGCCACGCCGGAATCGCAGTCCTCGAAATACCAGTCACAAAGCCCGACGCGAAAATCCGAAAGGTCCGCCAGGTCGAGCCGGCTTCGAAACGTCATCGCGTCCTCGTCCACCCGCGGATCGATGGCTCCGAAACCGATGATCAGGTCATCGACGCTCTTTGCCAGGGGCCCCGGCGTGTCGAGCGACTTCACCAGCGGGACAACCCCGTCGGTGGACCAGCGCCCGGGCGTCGGACGGAACCCGGCATTGCCGGTCATGGTGGCGGGCATACGCACCGAACCGGCGGTGTCCGTGCCGATTGCCAGCAGGGCCGAACCTTCGTGCAGACTGACTCCTGCCCCGGAGCTCGAACCACCGGGTGAGCGGTGGTCTTCCGCATCCCACGGATTACGCGGCGGCCCCCAATGGGGATTCACGCCCAATCCACCAAAGGCAAACTGGACCGTATGGGTCTTACCCGAGATCACGCCCAGCTGTTGGCGAATGGCGCGCACCACCGGTCCGTCTACCTGCCAGCTTTCCGGGAGTTCACGCGGACACCCGGCAAAGATCGGATAGTCAGACACCCCGACAAGGTCCTTGATCGAGACGGGAATTCCCTGCAACGGCCCGAGATCGACGCCTGCCGCAAAGGCTGCATCCGCGGCATCGGCCTGAACGCGAAAATGATCGGCCTTCCAGGTTTTGTAGGCATGGAAGGCCTCGCCCCGTGCTTCATGATTGGCAATGGCCCATTCGGCCAGGTCCCGGGCGGACAGGTCTTTGCTGCGAAACCCGGCGATGCAATCGGCGAGCGAGGCTGTTTCGATATCTGCTGGCGTTTTCATGGTCTGTCCCGATTCCCTTTTGCCCTATTGTCTCACCATTGTCACAAACGAGTCAGCACGAGAGTCCAGGGCAAGACATTGAACCGGAATTCGGGGAGACATCCCGTCATATACAACTTTCTGACCGCCGATCATGCGGAAGAAAGCGCTGCGCTGGTCGCACGGGTCTTCAGTCAGGACGAGCCACTGGCCGTCGCTGCCGGAAAAACCGAAGCCGAACTTTACGCCATGATGTCGGCAGCAGCGCCATCCGCCCTGACACAAGCACTTTCGCTCGGGGCCTGGGCTGGCGAAAAGCTGGTCGGCGCCGCCATCACGACCGTTTTCACCTGGCTGCCGCCCGAGGGCACCGATGCGGTCTCGCGGTGCGTGATTTCGCCGGTCAGCCGGTTCACTTGCGCGCCGTTCCGGTCATACCAGCCGCGATAGATTTCCCCGATCCCGTAATAGTCCGTATTTGGCGGCACATAGGATTCTCCCTCGTCATCGGCATGCAGAAGGCGGAACTCAAAGCTGACCCGTGTCCGCCCCGACCGGTTCACCGCGCTGGCGTGAAGCTGATGGCCCGCAAAGCTCATGGCATCACCCACTTCGAGGGGCGGCGTAAAGGCACCTTCCGGACTGACGCCGTCGCCCGTGATCGACGGAGGCAGGGCCACCCCGGCAAGGTTCTGCCAGGTGTCGTAGCCGTGGGACGAGTTCGGGACGGTTTTGCGGTGGTAATGGCTGTAGATACGCAGCGTCGCATCCGGATCGAGGCATTTGATCGGTCCCCAAAAGTTCAATTGATGCTGGGGTGAGCCATACCAGGTGCCCCGGTGGGCGGCGAGCGCGCCCGAATTTGCCGCGCGATAGACACCGCGCCCACCTGCTCCACCGGATACAGCAGACACATCCCCGGCCACTCCCACAACACCTTCCGGGGATCGAGCCCAAGGTCACCAATAACCGCCTGCATGGCCGCCGGTACACGCAAATCGTCCACTAGACGGTCACAGGCCCTCTCCGCGCGGATTTTCATCTCGTCAAAATCAAAATGCGCGTGAATTTGCTCCAGATTGACCCCATCGAAAGATCTCTCCAGGGCGTCCTCCAGAAATGCCAGGACACCGGGAAGCGCGGGCAGTTGCCGCAACGCGATCACATCGCCCCGCAGCACCGCAGCACGCGGCAGCTCGAAACCGGGTGTGTGCAAGACCTCGTGCAACTGCGCTTCGGTCTCTTCATCCATCTACCGGGGAATGTGCGCGACCCCGCGCGCCCGTTCATCCAGAAAGCGCGCACGTATCCGCAGCTCGTCTTCCGGGACCTGTGCCGCGATCCGTGCCTCGGTCACCTCGGTCAGTTCCCCGGCCGAAAAGGCATACCCCTTTTCCCGTGCAAAGCGCGCAACGCTGTCCGGGTCGAGGTCGATCCGGCCGAGTTCGAGCATCAGGTTCTCGTCCTCGACCACCGCGCCAATGAAATCCACAACGCGCTGGCGGCCCAGGCCGCTCAGGAAACCGGCAACGAGATCCTCTTCGGTCTCGGGCATGCGTTATTCGACCGGTTCCCGCTTACGAAACCAGTCCGGCAAATCTTCCTCGACCGTACCGGAGAAGATGCATTGCTTGATCGCACGCGCTTCGTCAGCACTCACTGTTCCGACAGACTTGGCTGCATCGGTGCCGGATGTAAACGCCGGTGGCGGGGCAAAACACTCCGCACAGCGCCGCTTCTGAAGCTTCAGCGGCGGCTCGCCCTTGATCGATTCGACCAATTCGATGGCCTTTCGGACCTCGGCTTCCTCGCCGGTCACCGACAGCACCACCGTACCTTCGGAACCCGACACCCCGCCCCCGCCGACATGGACAGCGGTCAGACCAAACAGGATGTCGAAGGCCTGAATCTCGGTGACAACCTTGCCGTTCATGATCGGCAGCATCCCGATCTTGGTGCCGTAGAAATAGTCCGCCTTGGCGTGACCAAGCTCCTGGGACGCCGCACGGACGGACGGTACCAGCTTCTCCAGACCGATCGGCACGATAAGCGGGATACCTGTGCCGCAAATCGCACCGTAAGCCCAGCCGATCGTTCCCGCCGCGTGATGGGCATTGAATACGCCCGCGTTGAACTCGGCATCGACGGCGTTGGCCCCCTTGATGAAAATCGACGTATCGTCCCAGCCCGCCAGGGTTTCTTCCATGGTCGGCACGGGAGGCACCGGTTTGCCCTCGACAAGACGGATCATCGCCGGTTTTTCTTCCGGCTGGGTCTGGCAGAGTATGCCGTTGATCACCTGTCCCGACACGTATCGATCACGTTCAGCCATTTCGCCCATGATTTCTTCGGCGACATAGGTATTGGTCGAGCCATGGCTGATCACGATCTGTGCATGTTCCAACGCATGCTGAACCTCAGGCAGGGCCGCCACGGCCTTTCCGATCAGGCGCTTGGACTCCCATGGCGTAAAACCGAAAACTGCACGCATAAACTTTCTCCCGGACAAGTAATTCTGTTCGACCAAACTTAACAGGATGGCTTCGCTACGCACATCGTATCGTGCTGCGGAAAGGTTCGTGCTATGTGCGTGTCTTCCAGTTCGGCACAGACCGAAATCTGAATATGGGGGAGTATCACGATGGCGAATTCGATTCTGATTCGCGGCAACGACTATGAATTTACACTCGAGATGGCGGGCAGCTATGCCGGCGTACCGATCGAATACGAACCGGGTGTGCTGGAAGAGATCTATGCCAAGGTCCTGAACAACCAGCCGTTTCAGGCCTGCGAATTTTCCCTCTCGAACTACACGATGATGCGCGACCGCGGTGCGGACTGGCTTGCGGCCATTCCCGTCTTCGCAAACCGCGACTTTCGGCACAGCATCATTTGGGTGCGGCAGGATAGTGAGCTCGAATCCGCCGAACAGCTTGCCGGAAAGCGGGTCGGGGTGCGCGACTACACCATGACGGCAGCGGTCTGGCTGCGCGGGACACTCTTAGATGAGTACGGCACGGACTGGCGCGACATCGATTGGTACGCCAATGCCGAACAGCGCTTCCCGACGCTGGAAGGCGTGCCCCTGGAGCTTGGAGATGGTGACCCGGAGACCATGTTGATCGACGGCGAACTCGACGCCTTCATCTCTCCGCGTCCGCGCGACCTGATGCAAAAACCACCCGAAGAGCACGTGTTGCGCCCGATCTTCCGGGATGTTCAGGCTGTCGAGCGCGACTATTTCCAGCGCACCGGCATATATCCGATCAACCACACAGTGGTGATGCGCCGCGAATTGCTGGAGGACTTTCCCGATGCCGCCACAGCGATCTTTCAGGCGTATTGCACCGGCAAGGCGCGCGCCCTGAAGCGGCGCATCGGAACCACATTCGTGCCCTGGGGTAAGGAATACTGGAGCGAGACCATGGCCCTGTTCGACGGCGACCCGTTCCCGATGGGCCTGACCGAATCGAACCGCAAGAACGTGGGTACATTGCTGCGCTACCTGCACGAACAGAAACTTATCTCTGAACTGCCCGAGATCGAGGACCTATTCCTCCCGGGCACTGCCGGTTTTCAGGAGCACTGACCATGGCCGAAACCGACGCGCCGCGTTTTGACTACATCATCGTCGGTGCCGGCAGTGCGGGCTGTGTGCTCGCCAGCCGGCTGACCGAATCGGGCAAACACAATGTGCTGTTGCTTGAGGCCGGACCACCGGACCGCAACCCCTGGATTCATGTCCCGTTGGGCTACGGCAAGCTGTTCACCAATGCTGCGGTAAACTGGCTCTATTCCACCGAGCCCAATCCGAACGCGGTGAACCGGCGCGTCCCCCAACCGCGCGGCAAGGTGCTCGGAGGCACCAGCTCGATCAACGGCATGGTGTATATCCGCGGGCACCGGGAGGACTACAACCAGTGGCGCCAACTCGGAAACGAGGGCTGGAGCTACGAGGACGTGTTGCCCTATTTCCGCAAATCCGAGGATCAGGCGCGCGGCGCGGACGAATATCACGGCGCCGGCGGCCCGCTGGGCGTTTCGGACGTTTACGAAGAACATCCGCTTGCCGATGCCTTCATCGAGTCCGCCGTGGCGGCCGGTCATCCCCGCAATGATGATTTCAACGGGGCGGACCAGACCGGGTTTGGTTACTGCCAGTGGACCATGAAAAACGGCCGACGCTGTTCCACGGCGGTTGGCTATCTGAAACCCGCCCGGAAACGTGCGAACCTGACCATCGCCACGGAAGCGCATGCCCTTCGAGTGCTGTTCGACGGTCAACGCGCAACCGGACTGGAATACAGGCAGCACGGTCAGCGCAAGACAGCTCACGCCTCGGCGGAAGTCATCCTGTCGGGTGGTGCCTACAACTCGCCGCAGTTGCTTCAGCTCTCGGGGGTGGGACCTGCCGGGCTTTTGCGCAAACACGGCATCGAGGTGGTTTCCGACATGCCCGGTGTCGGCGCCAATCTGCGCGACCACATCAACGCACCGCTGATGTTCCGCCTGAGCGAGGACCTCAGCGCCAACAGCGTGATCAACAGCTTTTCGGTCCGGATGAAAACCGCCATGCGCTATGCGGTCAACCGGAAGGGCTATCTGTCGATGGGTGTGTCCTTCGCGCAAGGCTTCTTCAAGGTCGATCCCTCGGCAGTGTCTCCGGATATCCAGTCCCAATTGATGCTGTTCAGTTCTCCTGTCGTCGGCGGCGCGCCCTTCCCCTTTCCCGGCGCGACCATCGTCTCGGCCCTGCTACGCCCGGAGAGTTTCGGACATGTGAACATCGTGTCCGCCGATCCTTTCGAGGCGCCGGAAATCCAGCCCAACTACCTGACCACCCAGAAGGACCGGGATGTGCTGATCGGGGCTGTGAAGATGATGCGCGAGATCACCGGCCAGCCTGCGTTTCAGAAGTTCATCATCGAAGAGCACGAGCCCGGCCCGGACTGTCAGACCGATGACGAGATTCTCGACTATCTCCATCGCGGTGCGCGAACGAGCTATCACCCGGTCAGCACCTGCCGCATGGGCAGCGATCCGACCGCCGTGGTCGATGCGCGGCTGCGGGTGCACGGCCTCGAAGGCCTGCGGGTGGCCGATGCCTCGATCATGCCAACGCTGATTTCGGGCAACACCAATGCGCCGACAATCATGATCGGTGAGAAGGCAGCAGATATGGTTCTGGAAGACGCCCGCTAGAATGGTTCACAAGATGAGCTTGCGGCCCGTTGCCGCGCGCAATGCTGATCTAAATCCGTCATAGGCACAACACGACACGGGGGGAGACAAAACATGCTGATCGTCGATTCACAGGTGCATATCTGGATCAACACCCAGATGGCACCGATCCACCGCCAGGACTTCAATTTCACGGCCGAAGACCTGATCGCGGAAATGGACGAAGCCGGTGTGGACCGGGTGGTTCTGCACCCGCCCGGCGTCGTGCCGAACGGAAATGAAGTGGCGATTGCCGCGGCCAACCGCTACCCGGACAAGTTCCGCGTTCTGGGCTGGGTCCAGCCGGATCTGCCGGAGATCGGGGCGGCAAAACTCGCAGGCTGGACCGACACGCCCGGCATGTCGGGCTTACGCTACCTGTTCATCGCCCCGGGCCGCGAAAACTGGCCCCACGATGGGACGATGGACTGGATTTTCCTGATCGCAAACGAACAGAAGATGCCCTTCGGCTTGCTGGCACATGCATTCCTGCCCACGGTGGGCGAATGGGCAGAGAAATACCCCGACATCCCGTTCCTGATCGACCACCTGGGCGCCAACCCCTTCAAGCCGGGGGTCGAGTCCTTCGAGACGCTGCCCGAACTTGTCAAACTTGCGAAACACCCTAACGTGGCGGTCAAGATGTCCGGTGCGAACGGCAACTCGAGCGAGACTTACCCGCACACCGACATCCACGACGAACTGCATCGTATTTTCGACGCATTCGGGCCTGATCGTTGCTTCTGGGGTACGGACCTCTCGCGTATGAAATGCAGTTACCGCGAATGCGTGACCCTGTTCACCGAGGAATTGCCCTGGTTGTCGGGCCGTGATCTGGAGCTGGTGATGGGCGAGGCGCTCTGTAACTGGATCGGCTGGGACCTGCCCGACTAGAAGCCCACCGGCCGGGGTTGCGACACGGAGTTGCGCCCCAAACCCGTTTCTGGAGACCCGAATGTCCAAACTCTTCCATGGTGGTGCAAGCCAGCTGGCCGCCGCACTGCTCGCAACTCTGCTGCTGGCGGTGACACCATCACCCGCATTAACAACCGATCTGCCCGATCAGCTGGCACAGGCGCAGGTCGATGAGCCGACGATGAAGGCCTTTGTCGAGGCGGCCAAAGAGGTTGTGGCCCTGCGCCAACGCTACGAACCGTTGCTTCAGAAGGCCGAGACCCAGGAAGCCGCCCAGAAGCTGGTCGAGGAGGCACGCGGCCTAATGAATGCGGCGATCACGAGCTCCGGCATGACGGTCGAGGAATACACCGGCATCGCGCGCGCCGCACAGGCCGACCCGACGCTGCGCGCACGGATCGAGGCAGCGGTCGGCTTACAATAAACGGGACGGACGACGAAAATCTTCCGAAGGCGTTGTGTGGCAGCGCTGAGCATCCGGGACAGCGACCAACAAACCGATGCCTGAGGGGAACAGGACATGACGAAAATTTCCAGCATTGTGCAGCTCGAAGAACTCTATGGCACGCCTGTCGAAACCTCGCTGGTCAAGGAAGTCGCCGAGATCACCCCGCACTACCGCTCGATGATCGAAGCCTCACCCTTTGTTGCGCTGGCCACCCGCGGCCCAGAGGGCCTGAATTGTTCTCCGCGTGGCGACCAGGCGGGTTTTGTGCGTATCCACGACACGAAAACCGTGATGATGCCGGACCGCAAGGGCAACAACCGGGTGGATTCGCTCCGTAACATCGTGCGCGACCCGCATGTGGCGCTGCTCTTTCTGCTGCCCGGCAGCGGCAACACGCTGCGCATCAACGGACGGGCGCATCTCTCGACCGAACCGGACCTGCTGGAATCGTTCGCCATCAAAGGCAGTCCGCCACGTTCGGTGATCGTGATCGAGGTTGACGCGGTCTATTTCCAGTGCGCGCGCGCCATCGTGCGCTCCAATCTCTGGGATCCGGAGCGGCATATCGACCCGAAGAGCCTTCCCACCGCCGGCCAGATCATCGCAGATCTGACCGAGAACCGGCTGGGCGGCAAAGACTACGATCTCGCCTGGCCGGAGCGGGCCAAGGCGAGCCTCTGGTAGGCCGACAGAAATCTGGAACCCGCTCCACGAATCTGCGTTACATAACCAAATACCTTCCATGGACATCATTCGACTTGTTTTCGCAATCATTCTGCCGCCTGTCGGTGTGTTTCTTCAGGTCGGCATCGGCGGTCATTTCTGGCTGAACATCCTGCTGACAATCCTCGGATACATTCCCGGAATCGTGCACGCGGTGTGGGTTATCGCCAAAAAGTGACCCCGGAAGAGCGCCGCAGGAAGACCGAACGACTGGATCAGCTTGCCCACTGGCTGGATGACCGGTTCGAAATTCCGGGTACCGGAATCCGGTTCGGACTGGACGGAATTTTCGGATTGCTGCCGGTCGTCGGCGACACGGCGACAAATCTTGTCTCGCTCTATCTCGTGCTCGAAGCACGCCGGCTGGGAGCATCCCGCTGGACGCTGCTGCGCATGCTGTTCAATGTCCTTATCGACTGGCTGCTCGGGCTGATTCCGGTTGTCGGCGATATATTCGACATCGGCTTCAAGGCCAACCGACGGAACATCGCTATTCTGAAGCGCCAGATCGACAGCTAGCGCTGAGGAACGCTCGCAGCTGCCCTTGTCCGGCGCTATTGCAGGATCAGGTCAGTCTGCTCGGAAACTCGGAACGGGCCGCTCGGGGCCATGCCGGACACAGCGATCCGCGCCGTGTAGAGGCCCGCGGGCCAGTTCGCACCTCTCCGTTTCCTGCCGGCATAAGAGAAGTATTCCACCTGCGGTTCTTCGATGGTGCGCTGGCCACTGAACACCGTCTGACCGGCCGGCCCGTCAATTTCCGTCTCAATGAGTGTTCCCTCGGGCACACCGAAGAGCACCACAAACGCGCCCAGCGCGCCCGCATCTCTCGGGCCACGTTCCGGGTATTCATGGAACTTTGCGGACTCCCGGTCCGGTACGGCGGTCGTCAGACCCATCCGTACGATCTGTGCGGGCTGGTAGGAGATCGCGTTGTTCGCAGCCCCGTCGTTCCAGAAACCAGACCCTGCTTGCTTCCGGATGTCACAATCGGAACCCGAAGCGGCGCGCGCACCGACAAACGGATCGAAAGGAACGCCGTTCCTTTCCAGCTGAAAGTGAAGATGCGGCAGTTCCGACCAGCCTGAACTGCCAATCTCGCCAAGACGCTGACCTGGTTTGACTGCGTCACCCGATCGCACGGCGACACTCCCCTTTAAGAGTTGGCAATACTGGGTGGTCCAGCCGTTTTTATGCTCCAGACGCACACCATTGCCACAACGCGCGGCATCGCGGGGCGCCTCCGGAGCCTCTATCGGGATATCAACCAATCCGTCAGGGGTTCCAACCACTCGTCCGGCCGCCGCCGCCCGCACCACAAGCTTCCGCTCCGAATCCCGGTCCGGAGCGATATCGGTTCCCTTATGGGCATCGTAGGTGCGTATCCCGCACATATAGTCGCGATAGCTTTCCCCGGAATCCAGATCGACATGGGCCATGTACCAGCAATCCTGTCCGATGATGCATTCGACAGGGAACAGAAGCTCTGGTCCTTCGACACTCTCGGCGGTCAGCTCCCGATTCTGAGATTCGGCCGCATCGGCCGGTCTTTCGAGGACAAAGAAATAGAGAATTACGGCCACAATCGAACCGACGATCAGCCCGATCAGCAGGGAATTTCTATGAATCATCGCATCCCTCTCCCGGCTTCCGGAAACCGCGCCCGGAACCATAACGCTGCATATCCGTTTTAGCAGAAAGAGACTCCATATTGCGAAAAGGAGGCATCAATGGACATCCTGACTAATCGGGACCTGCGAATTCACTGGCGACGACGCCTGTTTCGAATCTGGATTCTCGCCACCGCTGCGGTCGCGATCTATATCGGGCTCGGCGAGCCACTGACCAACTACTTCGGTGACGGGCGTACCTATATCGCGATTGCGAGCACAGCCCTGATGTTCTTTCTGCTGGTCACCGGGTTTGGTTGGCTGGTGCTCTTTGTACTGGCCGGCCCGCCGCGTCATCGGACGTTTTGCAAGACCAGCGGAGTTTCGCCGAATCCTGTGGCCGACTATCACAGGGTCATATCAAGCACTTGGCAACAGCAAACTTTGAGTCCGTCATCAAAGAACCGCGATGGTCCACAAAACCCGGGCGGCTCATCGGGTGACAATCGCAACCGCTCCTGCCATTTTCGGCCGGTAAAGTGTATCTCTGGCGGGGATTTCAGATGGATCAGCAGTATGACTATGTGATTGTTGGCGCCGGTTCGGCCGGCTGCGTGATGGCCAGCCGTCTGTCCGAAGACTCGGCCAACCGCGTACTGCTTCTCGAAGCTGGTCAGGATACACCGCCGGGCGGGGAACCCGCCGATGTCCTCGACACCTATCCCATGTCCTATTTCAATCCGGCCTACGCTTGGCGCAGCATGCGCGGTCATCCCTATCGCGGGGACAACTCGCCGGCCGGGCCGTTCCGTCAGGGCCGGATCATGGGCGGCACGTCGTCCATCAACGGTATGGTGGCGCTGCGCGGATTGCCGCTCGACTACGATGAATGGGATTCCCTGGGCGCAGCCGGCTGGAGCTGGGATCGGGTTCTGCCTCACTTCAAGGCGCTCGAGAACGATACCGAGGCTTCGGGTGAATCCCACGGCACTGACGGTCCCATTCCGATTCAGAGGGTTCCGCGCGGTGACTGGCCGCCTTTTGTGAACGGCGTTGCCGACTGGGGACGCCACCAGCAGCTTGCCGAAATCAAGGATCTGAATACAGAGTTCCGCGAAGGGATCGGGGCCCTGCCCCTCAGCCGGTTCCCCGCCAAACGCGCCTCGACAGCCATCTGTTATCTCGACGCATCTGTCCGGGCACGCCCCAATCTCGACATCCTGACCAATGTCACCGTCAACGGCCTGTCACTTGACGGCACCAAAGTTAACGGCGTGACCACCCGGATCGACGAACAACCCCGGGACTTTGCCGGGCGTGAGGTCATCATATGTGCTGGCGCGCTGCAGTCTCCGGTGCTGCTCCAACGCGCAGGAATCGGTCCCGGCGAGATGCTTCGTGATGCCGGGATTGACGTCCTGGCCGACCGCCCCGGGGTCGGCGCCAGCCTGCAGAACCACGCCGTTGTTTACATGGTGGCACAGCTTCGCAGGGACGCGGCACAGCCTGAGAGGCTCAAATCCCACTCGATTGCGAGCATGCGCTACTCCTCCGGTGTTGTCGGATGCGGCGAGCTCGATATGAGCATGTCGATCAGCAGCAAGACCGGATGGCATGCACTCGGGCGGCGGATCGGTGCGCTGGTGCCGACCATTCTAAAGCCGGCATCACGCGGCAGCATCACGCTCGACGCGCATGGCAGCCCGGTAATCGAGTTCAACTACATGAGCGATGACCGGGACCGCGAGCGCCTGATCGGCGGCGTCCAGAAGGCCATCGACATGCTGCTCTCCCCCGAAATACGTCCCCTGTGGCACAGCGCGCTGCCAGTCTCGCGACCCAACAAGATGCGCGCGCTCAACGACATCACGCTTTTCAACACGTGGCGCGCAAAGTTTCTTGCGGGCGTGTTCGACACGGTTCCCGTACTCGGTAAGCCGGTCATGGCCGCCCTGTCAGAGCCGGGGATCGAGCTTGAGTCCCTGTCCGGGGATCGCGAGGCCCTGAACGAGATCGTTACGAAAAGCATTGCCGGTGTGTTTCATCCCGGTGGTAGTTGCCGAATGGGTGCTGTAGACGACCCGATGGCCGCCACGGACCCCCAGGGCCGTGTTCTCGGTGTGAGCGGCCTGCGGGTGGTCGATGCCTCGCTGATGCCAACCCTCCCGCGGGGCAACACCAATATTCCGACCATCATGATCGCGGAAAAGATTTCGTCTGAAATGCGCGCCGCATGAACGCGTCGAGCGCCACGCCAGCGCGACCCCGTTCGCGGCTGGAAGCGATTGCCGTCATGTGCTTTGCCTCGCTGTGTTTCATCGCGATGCACACCTGCATCAAATCGGTGCGTGGCGAAGTGCCGGTCGGCGTGATCCTCTGGTCGCAATACGCCTTTCAGTTCATCCTGCTGGCAATCCTGTTTGCGCCCCGCATCGGCGGCATGGTGCGCTCCGGCATGATCGGTCTGCAGATTGTGCGCGCCCTGACACTACTGGCAGCCATCTGCGGCTTTTTTGTTGCGGTTGGCCTGATGCAACTGGCCGACGCGATCATCATCGGCTTTGTTGCGCCGCTCATGATCACGGCCCTGTCCGTATTTTTTCTGAAGGAGAAGGTCCGGCCAAGCCATTGGGCGGCCATCGTGATCGGCTTCATCGGCGTCCTGGTGGTCGTCCAGCCCGGCAGCGGGCTGTTCAACTGGACCGCGCTGGTGCCATTGGGAGCCGCCGTCTGCGTGGCGATCTATCAGACGCTGACCCGACCGATCAGTCAGGCGGTCGGGCCGAACACCATCCTGTTCAACGCCACCTGGATCGGTCTGATTGCATCGTCTCTGGCGCTGCCGTTTTTCTGGGTCACGCCGGGTGCGGAATCGCTGCTCTATCTGCTGGGTGCGGCTGGCCTGGGCGCCATAGCGCATTTCTGCCTGATCAAGGCCTACCAATGGGCGCCGGCCTCCGTGGTCGCGCCTTTTGCCTATGTTGAACTGATCTATGCCTCGGTTCTGGGCTTCGCCTTCTTCGGCGACATTCCCGAGCTCGCGACCGTGACGGGTGGTCTGATCATCGCGGCCAGCGGCCTTTATCTGATCCGGCGACCACCGGCGAGCTGACGCCGCACACTCACCGAACGTCAGATCGCGAGGTACTGCTGGTGCAAATCGGCATTGTCGAGAACTTCCTGCGCGGTGCCGTCAAACACCACCTGCCCCATATCCAGAATGATGGCACGACCAGCCAGATGCAGCGCCGCAATCGCGTTCTGCTCGACGATGATCGTCGTCATGCCCAGGGCCTTGATCTGTTCCAGCGTGCGCTCGATCTCCTGAACGATCACCGGTGCGAGGCTCTCATAGGGCTCATCGAGTAGCAAGAGCCTCACATCCCGTGCCAGGGTCCGGCCAATGGCTAGCATCTGCTGCTCACCGCCCGAGAGCGTGGTGCCCTCCTGCTTGCGGCGCTCCCCAAGCCCGGCCATCTCGAACGCCGATATGGCGCCCGACACATCAAGCTGATCGGCCATAACGCCCCAACCGGCACGCTGACGACCCGGTGCACCGCGGCGGTTGCCCACCACAACGATATGCACATTGTGCAACTCTCCGCCGGAGGATGCAGATGCGCGCCGGGCATAAAGATCGTACCGCGCGCCGATCGCGCTATCGGAAATCTCATTGCGGTCTACTTCTCCCAGCGCGATGGCCGCCCCGAGCGCGCAGGCCCCGCGACTTGCCGCACCCAGCTCACCGGCACCAACACCCGGCGCGAACTCCGGACTGGGCTGTGGACATTTCATCTCAACGGCGGCGACGTCATCGGCGCTTTCGAGACCAGCGTCGTCTATCGCTGCCTTGACCGCTTCGGCTAACAGAACCGCCTGCGCGGCCGTTCCCAGTTCCCCTTACTCGAGAGTGCGGGTAAACGCGAAGCCGAGCGCCAGCGCTGCTTCGTGAACCGGCTTAGCATCTGTCGCGGGCTTCCGGACAAACAGCGTGGCATGGGGCGACATCAACCCCGCGGTGCCGCCGATCACCATGATCGGGATGGTTTCGATGATCTCGGCGCGCGGCACGCCTAGCCGTTCGAACAGCAGCAGTTCGAGCGCGAGAGTAAAATAGCCGCGGGCGAAACCACCTCCCTCGGTCTGGGCGATCACACCGCGAACATGCTCCGGGGCCACTATGCCCTGGTCGAAAAGCGTCGCAATTCCGCTCACATCGTTCGGTGCGACCATCAAGACCGTATGTAAGAGTGCCTCGTTCGAGAGGTCGTTCCCCGCCAGCGTATCCGCATTTGTGAAACACTTCGCAAAAAGCGGGCCAGTTCAGCTTCTCATCGAAGAAACCCCGCAAAGCTGCTCGCAAGACCGGAACTACGGGAATGAACCCAGATATTCAGATGCGCATAGGTTTTCTGTCGGGGATATAGGCAAGGCGCGCATAGGCCAAACGATCAAAGTTTGTTCAGACTGCTGCGGCAATAGTCAACTTGCCGCCCTTACGCTAGGGATGAAGCGTCCGCGGCAACCATCACCTCGCAGGAGCGATGATCATCGACCACAGACGCGCGAGACTATCTTCGGGCTCACGCCGATGAGTCTGAAATTTGACATGGGTGTCCGGTCCTGCCGAAGCCGAAACACCGATGGACCACAGGGCATCGATCTCGTTAGGCACCATCGAGTAACGTATATCGATAATCCGGTCCGGATTGAACGGGTCCTGCGCCACAAAGCCATCACTGAACCAGGTGAAGCGATCGATATCCCGTCTATGTTGAGAGTTTGCATCAATGTCAGGGAAATCCCGCCCGATATCGAGTTGTCGGACCGAGGTTCCCACAAAAACCCGCGGCGCAAACCTGGCGCGAACGGCATCGACGAAAAATTCGCCATCGCTCTCGTAGATGGTTTTCCAAATCAGGATATTGGCAAAGCTGGGTTTGGCATCCAGCCGCGCCGGCGTATGGCCGCGTGATGCGGCAAGAGCTGTCCCCATTTCCATCGCGGTGCTCCTCTGCAGCATTCCCGCGCTAAGATAGAGCCCGGCCCAGAGCAGCGCGCCAATCGCGAACCACCTCTGCCTGCGTACGGCAGCAAGGATGACCAGCACCAGGAGCGGCATGGAGAACAGCGGGTCGACGATCGAAACAAAGCTCAACGAGACTCTCTCGCTGCTGAAGGGCCACCACAACATGGTGCCGTAAGAGGTAAAGGCATCGAGAAGGCCGTGCGTGCCATAACCAAGGGTGCAGAACAGCCAGGTCGACTTGAACGAAACGCCTTTTCGACGCCCCAGAACAAGGTGGAGAACAACCGCACAAACCAGTCCGCCGACGGGAATGAACAATAGTGAGTGGGTAAACTGCCGGTGGAATTCCAGAAACAACAATGGGTCCGACGACGAGCGAATCAGGACGTCCAGGTCCGGCAGCAGTCCAGCCAGAAAGCCGAAGCAGCCAGCCAAGACCAACAGACGACGATCCCGGGCGACCGTTTGCGGCAGGGTCGCGCCGATCAGACCTTGGGTGATCGGATCCATCTTTACGTTCCAAACATCTTGAAGCGTTGTCCGGAATATATGGGGACAGCGATCGTTTCAACGTCGATGGTGCGATGCGAAAATATTGGCGGCGCTGTCAGGCTAATGCAAACCAGTCTCCAATCTCCGCATGATACAGATCATACGCCGCTAACTGACGCCAATCAGCCAGCGCGGCGGAGCGGTTCTGTTTGAAAGTTCTGCGGCTGTGGAGATGGCGGTTTAGATTAATGTGGTTGAAGGTCTAGGCATGAACGGCGGCGAACTTCTGAAGGGTCTTGAGGTCCCGGAATTCCGACATCGCGCCCTCCCGTATTCGGAACGGCTGGTGAGAGTTTTCGGCCCGGTTGTTTAGCCACCGACCGCACTCCTGGTTGGCGGCATTACCAATCAAATTCATCGCTATCCGGTATGATCGGAGGCGGTCGGCCAAGATTGCCCTTGGCCGACCGTACCGCTTCATTGCGCTCTTCAGAAACGCGAGCGCAGCCTTACGATCCCGCCGTTTCGTTGCAAAAACCTCGAGCTCCTCGCCCTCGTGACCGACGGCTCGCAAGAGATAATGTGTCTCGCCGTTAGCGCGAACAAACACCTCGTCCAGGTGCCTTCGCCCGCTCGAATAGGATCGATGATGAAGTCGGCGCTTTCGGATCACCTCGGGCGAACTATTGAAATAGCGGAACGGATTGTTCATCCCCGGCGGCCAAGGACCGGCCTCGCCAGCCCCAAGCGAATTTGCCCTGACAATGCCAAGTCAAATTATTGGGCTGCGCTGATACCAAGTCGTTAAGCAATACCAATGCGCTCAATGAACCAGAAGGCGCCAATCAGAGCGATGATCAGTGAGCCAGGGTTCGAAATGACAGCGCGATACCAAGTCTTGCTTCGAAACCAGTAACCGACGAGTGCGAATGCACATGCGATGACCGCAAGTTGGCCCAACTCCACACCGATATTGAAGCCGATGAGTGCTGGAACAAGCTTATCTGCCGGAAGTCCGAATTCCTGAAGGACGCTGGCGAACCCAAGTCCATGCAGCAATCCAAATACGAATACAACAATTGGCCGCCATCGGCTTAAGCCCGACGTGAAGATATTTTCCACAGCAACAAATACGATGGATGCCGCAATTATGGGCTCAACGATCTCGCCGGGCACGGAAACAAGGCCCGTGACCCCAGCCGCAAGTGTGATCGTATGAGCTAGTGTAAAAGCCGATACCTGCCAAAGCAAAGAACGAAGTGTCGGAGAGAGGAAAAAGAGAGCCAGGACAAAAAGGATGTGGTCGAGCCCGTTGGGAACAATATGATCGAAGCCGACGGCAATGTAGTCCGTAAACGTTTCCCAGCCGCCCCGCTGACCTCCACCGGCAATTGGAAACGAGCCGCTGCTGGTCCCCCCTGCGATGTACGCCTCATAGGGGTCTTCGACATTCATTTGACGAAGGACAAGCGCGCCGAATTTCCGGTTCCAGCCAATATCGAGACTTTGCGCACCGGCGGGCAAAACCGCTGTGACCTGAATTTGTGACAGCCTTGGCAAGTCGATATTGCCGACGTCCGGGACTGATACCCGGCTAAGTCTTAGGGGCAACCGGGCACCGTCGGCAGAAAACTGTAGCTGTGGTGCCATCGAAGGCCAGAACAACCTGAATTGCGCCTCAAGCTCCGGCCCCTTGAGAGCCCTCAATAAATCATAGGTTGCAGCAGCCTCGGCTTCATTGGTATCTGCAACAGCAGACAGATCAATGCTCGCCAAAAATCCTTCCAGGACGAGTTCAATGTCCATTGTCACAATGCCATCTTGATGTGACAGATCTGCCACCGACGGCAACACTTCATGGGCGCTGGCACTTGTGCTGAATAGCCAGAGACAAACTGTCAGTAGCTTTACAGCGGCCCCCAACCAAGAGCGAAAATTACTCATGCGCATTCTCATCGTGATTTTTTGCTTGCTGACATCCCCCGTGATCGCCCACGAGCTTTGGATAGAACCGACAGATTTTCAGGTGCAGTCTTCTTACAATATCGTTGCTGGAATCAAGAACGGCGAAAATTTCGAAGGCGTACAGGTCTCTTATTTACCGACCGATTTCGAGAATTTCGTGATCCTCGGCGCAAACCAGGTCGTGGGCGTGGTTAGCCGGATTGGCGACCGACCGGCAATTGACCAAGCTGCGCCCAGTTCTGGGTTAAACATCATTGTTTACGAATCCAAACCCACAACAATTTCATATGACAGTTTCAAGAAGTTCGAAGATTTCGCCATCAACCATGGCGTGGAAGATATAGCAAAGGCGCATTTCGCGCGCGGCTTGTCCTCTGGCAGCTTTGCCGAAGTCTATACGCGATATTCAAAGGCGCTGGTCAGCGTCGGGAATGCACAGGGTGCCGATCGTCGATTAGGTCTTGAGGCTGAGCTGGTCGCGCTGGAAAACCCCTACCTTCTGAAAGACACCACTGAAATCCGGGTACAGCTTTTCTTCGATGGCGCGCCACTTCCTGACTCTCAGATCGAAATGTACTCCAAAGCCTCTTCGGGCGAACTGAGCGCATCAGTTCATTCCACCAACGCCAATGGCATCGCCACCCTGCCTATCGAGGCGGGTTCGGCATATATGTTGAATGCTGTGATTTTCCGACAGCCGCATGAGCGCCATCAAGACACGAATGCCGTTTGGGAAACGCTTTGGGCAAACTTGACCTTTGCCTTACCCGATTAGGCGGCATCAGTCTAACGCGACCCAGTCGCGACGCATGCCAGCAAAACTGCCGAAACACGGGCCGCTGTCGCACATACTCTAAATTTAGATCCAGTCCGCAACATTCTCGACGTACGGAGGCAAGTGAATGGCGGAGGGCGAGGGATTTGGACGATAGCGAGCATACCGACGATCCCGGTTAGTCTCTAGTCTAGGCCGGAACCGTTCCGCCGGCATCGACACGTTAACTTCTGTGGGCGACGAAAATCCGTCGCCATCCTGATCAAGCTGCGAGCCAACTATGGTTCCACACAGCAAAGGCGTCAGCTCAAAACTGTTTGAAGAACCGGCGTTTCAGAAGATGGCGTTGGACGTAGAAAGCGTTGTAGACGGCGGCGTGGATGGACAGGAAACGTTGCGCTGACCCGGGCGACTTGAACCGCTGCTGTTCTCGCTCGCGTCGTCGAACTGGTTGATGAGAGTTTTCCGCGCGGTTGTTCGCCCGCAGCCCTTGATCGTGAATTGCAGATAATCGCATCTCGCGGATCGCAGCCGGGTAGGATTTCAGCTTGTCGGTGACGATCCGCGTCGGCGCGAAGCCTTGCTTTTTTTGAGTAGCTTGCGCAGCAACCGTTCCGCGGACTTCGCGCACCGGCGACGCTGAATCAGGAAGTCCAGCACCCCACCTTCCTGATCAACGGAGCGCCACAGCCAGTATTTATGACCGCGGATGGCGACCACCATTTCGTCGAGATGCTACCAGTCCCTGCCCGACCCGGCCACCGACTTAACGCGTCAAAGCCCGATCTGATAATCAGATCATTCCGACCATGGCGGCAGCGCAACGAAATTCGCACGTGCCCGAAGATACACCGGGCCTCCTGATTGGAGCATGGTGCACGTAAACCAGCTACCGTCGAACCTGCCTGCCATGCTCTACGGACATTTGGGGGGCGGAGAGCCCCCACCTGCCCACTCGCATCAAATCAATTGCCTCTGACGGCGGGGACCGGATCATCTTTACGCGCAAAGATGATATTCGCTCTGGCCCCTTCACTGAAAAGAAAACGCCCGGCGAGAAGCCGGGCGTTGCAATACGGGATGTGGGTAAGGAGCTAGTAGGGCTGGTTGAACGAAGCCTTGGCCGAACGGTTTTTGTAGACCCGATTCCAATACGGCAAAGGTAAACGAACTATTAATATTCTCCGAAAGTGATAATTCATTAGTTTACGCAACGCATCTCCGGCCGGATGCGCATTCCGCGCATGGCTGCCATGACACTTTGCGCATGCAGAATCCTGACCCAAGCGAAGGACGTGCACGTAAACGAATCACCGATAAATCCAAATTGCGATAAGTAAATCGGCCCTTATGGGCCCCGGCCGGAATCTCTGCGCATCAATTCAATCAACGCAACAGCTCGCAGTCACTGAAAGAGAAATGGAACGGTACCTCAGGAGCACCTATGGGGCGGCCAAGTCATAACATGCCGGATCGAATGTCATTGAGTATTTCGACAATAGACAATTCTTCGATCTGATCTGGTTTTCTTGAAAACGAACAAAGGAGTTTCCAACCATGCGTTTGGGTTATTTCACCATGCCGGTCCATCCGTTGAACAGGGATTATCCAATCACTTTGGAGGAAGATAGGGAAACGATCATCCTGTGTGATAAATTGGGATTCCACGATGCATTCGTTGGGGAGCACCTCACCGACAGCGCGGAGAACATCACCAACTCGATGATTTTTCAGGCGACCCTCATTCACGCCACTGAAAATATCAAGCTCGCGACAGGAACAACAAACCTGTCTCACATGCATCCGGTACTGGTGGCCACTCACGCGGCGATGTTCGACAATATGTCGCGCGGCAGATTTATCCTCGGCATCAGTCCAGGAGCTTTGCGATCTGACGCGGAAGCGCTAGGAATTCTCGATACAGACCGAAATCAACTTTTCGCCGAAGCGATCGATGTGATCCTAGAGATATGGGCAGGTGAAACACCCTATGATATCGACCTTCCCGGCAATCGCTTCAAGGTTTCCACCGCGCAAACGCGATATCTAGAAATTGGTTATGGCATTATGCCCAAGCCATTCCAGAAACCGCGGCCGGAAATCGTTGGCACAGTCGTAGCCCCTTTCTCCAAAGGCGTTATCGCGATGGGAGAGCGTGACTTCCACCCTCTGTCAGCGAACTTCCTGATGCCGAAATGGGCTGCCACCCATTGGTCAAACTACGCGCAGGGAAAATCAAACGTCGGGATTACCGCAGATCCTGCCGACTGGCGTATTGCGCGCACCATTTTTGTCGCTGACGATGATGCCACCGCAAAATCCTACGGCAAAGACAACGCAAACAGTCCTTACAGATTTTACTACAGCCAGATCCTTAAAAAAATGGTTCGCGGAAACAGGCAAGCCGTATTCAAACACAACAAGGACGAACCTGATGAGGCAGTAACGCTCGACCGAGTACTCGACGATCTCGTTATTTGCGGCACGGTCAATGACGTGGTCGACCAGATTCTTGCCCTCCGGGAAATCACCGGAGACTTTGGCGAGCTCGTTTACGCCGGTATGGACTGGGTTGACGAACATCTTACGAAACGTTCGCTACAGTTGATGGCGGAAGAGGTGATGCCCCGTGTTAATGCAGCAATTGCGTCGGAAAAGGCGGCGGCCGAGTAGCTGGGCTGACCAAATCATAATTCCGGGATCTGGCATCTGGACTTCTGCGAAGGTGGGCGTTGCTCAATACTTGGTTCGTGGACCGTACAGCTTCTCAGCGAGACATTCTCCGCCAGCGCAAGAAGTGTGTCTGAGGAGGTCCGGTTGAGGGCCTCACACCAACAAGCGATTTGCGTCGTTCCGGATATGTCTTGAGGAGAGTTGATGGTTGCGATCACATCCGTTCGTCCATTGTTACCGGCCGCTGACGACCCGGCTCCTTCGGGTATTTTGAAGGTTCCAGATCGATTTTCCCGAGAAACCGGAATCTCTCTTCCAATGGTAGTAAGTATCTGAAATGGAAAATCAATTGAAATTGCATCACGTCGCGCTCTGCGTTTCCCACATCGAGCGAGCTGTTGATTGGTATGTCCAGACTCTCAATGCCAATATTGCCTATCAAGACGAGACATGGGCCCTTCTGGATATTGAAAACACATCAATCGCTCTCGTTTTGCCATCGCAGCATCCTCCTCACGTGGCGTTCGAAACAGCGGACGCAGAGAAATATGGAAAATTGACCCCGCATCGCGATGGGACGGCGAGCGTTTACGTTGAAGATCCCTTTGGAAATACGGTCGAATTTCTCAAAACTGGGTCCCCCTGAGGCAGCAGGCCTGTTCAGCGTGGCAGTAGGGATCTGCCGGAATGCAAGCGCGTAAAGAGAATCTTTCGGCGTCGTTCACAAGCCGCGCCGGAAAGCCTTTAGTTCATTCGACATTCAGAAGGATTTCATGGCGGTTCGCCGCACCTCGCATCCTGCCTTCGTTGGGCAATCGCAAGTTTTGTCAAGATCAATGAAGTCGAAACAGCCCATCGCCTATGACATCGGAATCGCATACTCCCACGCCGTCGCGTGAAGCCGGTTTGGCTCATCTCTCAGCGTTCCTGCCCCGGGCAGGAAACGACTACGCGCGCCTTCGCAACATCGATTACGGACCTAGCGAAAACATTCAGGTCTCGGCCCTTTCTCCGTGGATACGTCATAGACTGATAAGCGAGCAGGAAGTGGTTGCAGCAACTATCTCGGTTCACGGAATTCGTGGCGCTGAAAAGTTCATCCAGGAGGTCTGCTGGCGCACCTATTGGAAAGGCTGGCTTGAACAACACCCATCGGTCTGGCGCGACTACACAAATGCTCTCGAACAGCACATCAAAGAGGTCACGAACTCACCCGTACTCGAACATAGGCTGAAAGCAGCGACGAGCGGATCCACGGGGATAGAGTGCTTCGACTTTTGGTCACGAGAACTGATTGATACCGGATACCTTCATAATCACGCCCGGATGTGGTTTGCAAGTATCTGGATCTTCACGCTCAGACTGCCTTGGGAATTGGGCGCAGACTTCTTCCTTCGTCATCTGATCGATGGAGATGCTGCCTCCAACACGCTTTCCTGGCGGTGGGTGGCCGGTCTTCAAACACGTGGCAAGACGTATCTCGCCCGGCCCGACAACATCTCGCGAAATACCGGCAACCGCTTTAAGCCGCCGGTCGGACTGGCCGAACAAGGAATTCCGATTCCGGCTCCGCCGCCTCCAAAACTGCGGCCGCTTGAATTTGAAGGGCAGAATCATCCTGATGAAGACGCTGGCCTTTTGCTTTGCGAAGAGGATTTGAACCCGGAGTTTCTCAGCGGGCGAGGCTGGAACTTCTCGACCGTAATGGCAGTACAGGCAACAGCAAACCGTTCGATTTCAGAAATATCACCCCATGTAACCCGCTTTGCGCGGGGAGCGTTGGAGGACGCACTTACACGGTCCGGCGCCGCAGAAGCAGAGAAACACATCCCGACTGGGGACTATGCGGCGCAAATCACAGCTTGGGCGCAGAAACACAAACTCAGGGTTGTGGTTTTGTCTTATCTGCCGGTTGGTCCCACGGCCGATGCCCTGGCCAGTGTTTGGCCCGCCCTGGAAAAAGCTGGGATCCGTGTTCGGATATCGGTACGGGATTGGGACCGGCGGGCGTGGCCAGCATGTGAGGGCGGTTTTTTCAAGTTCTGGCACAAAGTCGGCAAGAATCTGGCCAATGAAGACCTTTCGAACCGATACCCTGAAAGCACACGACGAAGACAAGCGTCTAAAAAATAGGAAGAGGTTGGGTCTATTTCAGGTACAAAATGGCGGAGGACGGAGTCTCGTGCGAACCCGTCTCCGAATTGCCAGTAACGTGGGAACCAGACGAGAAATGCCGTCATCCAGCCAACGATCCGGAAGCTCGGCGTTCCCAAAGCCACAGTCAGAAAGCATGCGGCGATCAACAAGCGCAACTCTTCGTCTGCTTTTCGACCCAGCGCTTCCACAACGCCGGCACACGAATTATTGATTTTCTTTTCTGGAAGTTATTCCAATCGCATGTAAAAAGTAACGCGATGATCAAATCTTTACTTATATGTTTATATTTACTGGCCTCTAACGTCTTGCTTTACGACGTGGTATTCGTGCAAGTGGGCCACAACAGTACCGTTAAGATGTTATTTTTCGTTACCTATTTCGTGTTATTCTCTATTTTTTTTACTTATTGTTCTTTTTTTTCGAACAGGTCAATAAAGGTACTGTGTTTTGCGCCGCTGATTATTTCTGGCATTACCGGTCAGTATTATTGGATCATAACCGGGCAGCCGATTTCTATCGACGCCATAGACGTTGCCCTAGTGGCGCACGAAAGTGCCATCGATCTGTTGCGTGAACATTTCAAACCACTGCTTATGAGCATTGGCACCGCCATCATCGGCATAGCGGGTATTCTTCTTCCCAATGAGAGCATTACCGTCCGTTTGCAAGCGGGCGGTAGCTTTGCCCGAGTAGCGCGCAAGGGTGTCATGGCCATGGTAACCGTGATGATTATCGGCTCTTTTGGTCTGATTATTGCGCGCAGTGGCTATGGTGTGATCGGTATGCCGGTTCAGGTAACCAGCCTCCTGCCGTTACCACTTACACAAATCTCAAGTAACTTCACCATGCGCGACGATTTCACTTACAGCTATGATAATATCTCCAGTAAATCTATTTTAATCATCATTGATGAAAGCACGGCTTTCGACCAATACGTACAGGTGCTTGAACACATCAAGTCAGATGTTCTTCCCATGAAGGACAAAGCCGACATTCTGACATTTCTTGATACTGCTAAACCGTTCTACACAACCCATAATTGCAGTGCTCAATCTGTTTGGGGATTGGTCAACGGACTTAAAATCATCGATGGCGGACTACAAATAAGTCCTAGTTTGTGGCGAAGGGCTAAGACTGCCGACTTCACCACGGCTTATATCAGTTCCCAAGAATTGGCAGGGCAGCACCAATATCTACAAACCACGGATGATATCGCCTTAATGGATGAAAGGTATTATTTCGGAGCAGCATCAAGGCCTGAGCGGGACCGTTTGGCGTTGCGCCAAGCCTTGGCTTTGTTAGGACGTTCCGAACCTATGTTTATTTTATTAATCAAGAACGGATCACATTTTCCTTATGATCTCCAGATTAGGCATGAGGTGCTAGAGAGGTTTGCATCTCTTCCTGCAAAGTCGCAGCGAGAGCGATCCTATCTTTTGAGCATTTATGAAAACACGTTCAGGTTTCTCGCAGAATTGTTCCGTCATCAACAGGTCCGGGATAGCCGGATATTTTATCTATCCGACCATGGTCAAGATCTCTCGAAAAGCGGTTTTTCCCATTGCAACTCGGATGCACCCAAGATAGCCGAATGGAAAGTGCCAATGTTATTGCATAATGTAAGAAAACCGCCGCTATCAAATATGGAGCTATATGACGCGATCGTCGATGCGCTCGGGTTTCGCCCCACCCAAGCAAGTTCTATCTCGGCTGAGTTGGGTGACGTCATGATATATGGCAGCCTTAACAACCGCCTCGGCGCGGACATCAAGCAATACCGTCCCAGTGATTAAAAGGCAGAAATTATTTCCCAAGCTTTTCGTTGATCACAGGATCATGTGGGCGGCCGTCTTATTAATAACGGCCGGGGGGGCTATGGGTTGCGTGTATCTGATGACTGTGGATTTACCGTTGTCTAAATCCACTCATTTCGCTCAAACGCACGTTTGGGCGCACCGCGGAGGGGCGGAGGGGCTGAAATTACCCGAAAATTCACCTAAAGCCGTTGCCCGAAGCTTTGCCGCAGGTTTCAGTGGAGTAGAGCTTGATGTTTTTTATGACCTCGATCGCAAATCCGTAATTGTTTCGCATGACCGGCCCTATGTTCGACATCAAGGGAAAATTATCAGCTTGCGTGATTTGGTCATACCTGAACAAAGCTGGGTATGGCTAGATCTCAAAAATTTGGATGAAATGAACGTCAAAGACATAGCAGAGTTCGTCAACGTGCTGTCAGACCTTGAGCTTGCAGAACGCACTTATGTCGAAAGCCCAGAGTTTATGGAATTGGTAAGCCTGGACCAACACGGAGCCGCGACGGTCTATTGGATGTCGGCAGATCATGAACGCAGCCCATTTTATTTTATTGCGATTAAAAGCCTCACTTGGCTTTTTGGAATTGATGCCGTCAGTATCAGCTATCAGAATCTCGACGTGGTGCGGAAGCACTTTGGGGCGAGTTCCATTTTCACGTTCACCGTAAACTCTAAAGCCGAGGTTTGCCGTCTTGTTGAAATTAAAGCGGTAGCAGTCATACTCACCAAGTTAGCTTATACTAATGGTAACACAGGCGATTTTTGTGCCCATTGATGGGTGGTGTCAGCCTAACGCAAACCGGCCTCCAAATGGCCAATCAACACATTGATGCCGCCAGTTGACGCCACTCGGCCAGCGCGGCGGAGCGATTCTGCTTGAAGACGGAGCGGCTGTTGAGATGGCGGTCGAGATTAAAATGGTTGAAGGTTGAAGCATAAACGGCAGCGAACTCGGAGCTATCGGCGAGAAATTACAGAAACTCGAGGCAAGGCTCTTGGACCTTGTGGTGTTCAACGACGAGGAACCGACAACGATCGAGTGGCACCCCAATGCGGCCGACCTCTGTAGGCAAAAGATCGCAAACCTGTCAGAATCCCTTCATGCAGATCCAATGGTACGCGATGAAGCCTCCGCAGCGCTGCGTGGACTGATCGACCGTATCATAGCCCATCCAGCGCAACCGCGCGGGCAGTTCGAACTCGAACTACGTGGCCAGTTGGCCAAAGCGATGAATCTCGCAATGCATGATAATGTTGGCGGAGGGAGAGGGATTCGAACCCTCGATACGGGGTTACCCGTATAACGATTTAGCAAACCGTCGCCTTCAGCCACTCGGCCACCCCTCCGCACGAGAGTGGGTCTTCACGACGTATGCGGAACGGGTTGTGCCAAGCTGTTCGACGGCTGTCAATCCGTAGAAAACAACTCTGTGAAGTTCCCGGTTACGGCAACCCATCTTAATCGCAGTTCCCTCTCGCCCGGGCCGGGTTTCCGGCAAGAAACGCGAACACATCGTCATGGGTGGGCGTCAGGGAACGGAATGGAACGGACATGGCCCCCACGATCTGGGTATGGCTCACATCCTCATAGATCCATTCCGTGACGCTGACACCGACCCCCCGCAGCCGGTCTGAGAGCACCCTTGTATTGCGCGGCAGAATGACGACGTCATTCGATCCGGATGCGAGCAACATCGGCGGGCCCCCAGCATCAGTATGGGCGACGGGCTGGGTCTCCGGCCCCGCCTCGCCCGGCCCGAAGATGTCGCGTAGTTTTTTCGAACGCAGCGGCAGAAAATCATAGGGGCCGGCCAGTCCAATCACGGATTCGATACGGCAGACATCGGTGCCGGCACGCGCCAGCCAGTCCCCGTCGAGCGCCAGCAGGGTTGCTATATAAGCCCCTGCCGAATGACCCGCGAGAACGAGGCCACGGTCCGAACTCTGAACATCGGAATGGTTTTCAGCCAGATGGGCCACCGCCCGTGCGGAATCTTCCATGAAACCCCGCCAGCCCACCTCCGGATAGAGGCGATAATCCGGAATCGCGACTGTGCAGCCCTTTGCCGCAAAGGCTTGCCCGATAAACAGATAATCCTCGCGGGACCCGCTGTCTCAGCCCCCGCCATCGAAAAATACGATCAGGGGCGCATCCTTGCGTGGCTGGTCGGGACGGTAGAGATCGAAGCGGTAGCGCTCACCCGGTCCATAGGCCAACCCGGTTTCCACGCGATACCCGTCCGCCGGTGTCAGGCTGTTCTCCACATCAATCGCCGAGCAGGCCGCCAGAGCCAGGCAAGCCACAACAGGCATGGAGAGACGTCAGAGCGCATATGTGCAGGAACGTGAAAACGGTGTCATCACCTCTGCATATAGAGAGCAGAGGCGAGTACTGCCAGGAAACTCACAAAACAGAAGACGCCATGCGGCAGGACGTCAGACCGAACTCCACCGACCGTAGGTGGACTTCATCACCTCAAGCATGCAGTCGAGAGCGATGGGGTCGGAATCCTGCTTCTCACAGGCCGCACGGTAGTCGTTGCGCGCTTCGACGAACTCGATCCACAGATCGGCCTGACTGAGCGCGATCATTCCGTCCCGGCGCTGCTGTTCCTCATTGGAATCCTGTCCGTTGTCCAGACGTGCCAGGACTTCACGCAATCCGGCGGCGACTTCGATTTCTCCGACCGCATAGGCGTGGTTGAACGCCGCCAGAATTTTGTCGCTCAGGCGACGATTGTAACGCGGCGTGCCGAGATCATCGGTGAATGTGTCCGGCTGGTCGCCATCGCCGGAATCCGACAGGTCAGCAGTGTGGGCCATCTCGGCTCTCCTTATTCTCGCCGCATATGCGGCCGACGGGAAAGCCTAGGCGCCAGAGCCTTGCAGAAGGGTTAACAAAGCGTGGTGAGGGATGACGAAAACTTTCACCAAATGTAAATAAAATGCCTCCTATCGTATGCGCACCACCCCATGAATCAGAAAGGACAA
The DNA here is from genome assembly GCA_038137215.1 of Alphaproteobacteria bacterium. Taxonomy (GTDB): domain Bacteria; phylum Pseudomonadota; class Alphaproteobacteria; order UBA6615; family UBA6615; genus JABJAG01. The sequence goes on along the minus strand of JAYQBG010000024.1, from coordinate 5,279 downwards.
GGGTTATGGCGACACTCTCCAAACGCTCTGTCGAGACGCTGATCGACCTCGTGGAGATCAAGCTTTCCTGCCTGCAGGTGTTCGACCGGGACGATGCCAAAGAACTGGCAACGCTCGAACACGCTCTCAAAGAGCTTGAGTCCATTCTGCCGAAACCGTCTCAGCCGAATCTGGTGACCTTCCCCGGCACCGAGGCGCGCCAAGCCGCCGGCTGAGTCCGTCGTTCAGAGCGAACCGGCAGACGCCTCGAGCGCCTGCTCCAGATCGGCGATCAGATCGCCGACGTCTTCGATTCCGACCGACAACCGCAGGAGGTCGTCCGGCACCGGACTGTCCGCCCCCTCCACGCTCGCCCGGTGCTCCACCAGGCTTTCCACACCGCCCAGGGACGTCGCGGAGACAAAAAGTTTCAGCGCCGTAGCTGTCTTCACAGCCGCCGCCGCACCGCCCTTCACACGCAACGATATCATACCGCCGAACCCGTCCGTCATCTGACGGGCGGCCACGTCGTGTTCCGGATGGGTGGGCAAACCGGGATAAAGCACATCGGCAACATGAGGATGACCATCAAAATGGTCGGCAATCTGCAGCGCCGAGTCCGAAGCGCGCATCACCCGTAAATGCAACGTCCGCATCCCGCGCAACAGCAACCAGGCCTCAAACGCGCCCAGCATGCCGCCGTTCTCGAACCGCAGATACTTCATACGCTCCCAGGCCTCGTCCTCCTTGGCCGTCACCAACGCACCGGCGAGGACATCGCCGTGACCGTTGAGATACTTGGTGCCCGAATGCATCACGATATCGGCACCCAGCGTCAGCGGGTTGGTCAGGACCGGCGTGGCAACCGTGGAGTCGACCCCCAGACGCGCACCGGCCGCATGCGCGATCTCGGCCGCTTCGGCGATATCGGTCACGGTCCAGGTCGGGTTGCATGGCGTCTCGATCCAGACCAGTCGGGTCCTGTCCGTCTGAACGGCATTGGCCAGCGCCACCAGATCGCCGGGCGGAACAAAGTCCACATCGAGTCCCCAGTGGCGACCCACATTGGTCAGCCAGTTACGCAACCCGAAATACATGACGGTCGGGGCGACCACATGGTCACCCGGTGACAGGGACATCATGACGGTCGTGGCCGCTGCCATACCCGACCCGAACACCATGGCATCCGAACCCTGTTCCAGCGCAGCCAGAAGCGCTTCAAGCTGCTCATAGGTCGGGTTCTCGTCGCGGGTATATCCGCGGTTCCCGACCTTCTCGTAGTTCTCGTCGCGCGCGTAATTGGTGGATGGATGGATCGGCGGCGCCACTGCATTCGTGGCGGGGTCCAGCCAGCCCAGAGCCTGCGCCGACAGGGTCGCGGGTTTCAGGGTAGTGTCTGTCTCACGTGGCATCTTGATGTTCCCGGGTTTCCCCGGTGTTTCCGCCGAGGATGTAGTTCTCTGTATCAGTGGATAACATACTCCATCGAAAACAAGTCCACCCGTTCAGGATCGACATGACCGCCTATCTCATTGCCACCATCGATGTTCACGACGCCGAAGGCTACGAAGCCTACAAATCCACCGTGCCGGCCCTGATCGAAAACCATGGCGGACGCTATATCGTGCGCGGTGGAGAGCGTGACGATGTCGAGGGAGACTGGCCGTCCGGACGGGTTGTTGTTCTTGAGTTTCCGCACTGGGAAAGTGCCAATGCCTCTGCCGACGACCCGGCTTACGAACCGGTGCGGCAATCCGCCAATCCACGACCACATCCCATATCTGGATCCTCGAGGGTGTCGCGGGCGGCCCCGATGCAGAGGGCCAGCACGCCTACATCCTCGGCCGGATTCGCATGACCGATGCCGAAAAATACGCCCCCTATGCAGAGCAAGTGCCTGCGGTCCTTGCCGCTGCCCGGGGAACCTATCTCGCACGCGGGGGCAGAACCCGGTCCGTGGAAGGCGGCATGGATCTCGACCGGCTGGTCATTGTCGCCTTTCCCAGCACGGCCGACGCCCGTGCCTTCCATGGCGGTGACGCCTATGCACCGCTGATCGCCATCCGGCAGTCGGCGTCGGAGTCCAACATCATCATCATCGAAGGTCTCTAGCCCTCAACCCCACGGACGGGGCGGCTTGTGCCACAGCACCACATGCGGGTTGCGCATAAAGACGACCAGAACGGCCCCGGTGATGAAGCCACCGATATGCGCCCAGACCGCAACACCGAGCGCCGCTGGCGAATTCGTGGCGGCCCACAACAAATCCTGAGCAAAGAATGTCCCGATCACCAGCAGGGCCGGCAGCCGGATCGGGATGACCACGAACAGCAGCACCAGCAGGCGTGCCCGCGGATAGAGCATCAGATACGCGCCAAGCACACCGGAGATCGAACCGCTGGCCCCGATCACCGGGGTCACATCCGTTGTGGAGATCAGGCTGTGGACCAGACCCCCCATGATCCCGCAGATCAGAAAGAACAGCAGGAAGCGGCTGTGGCCCAGGGCGTCCTCCACGTTGTCGCCGAAGACCCAGAGAAACAGCATGTTGAAGATCACATGCTGCCAGCCACCATGGAGAAACTGATAGGTGATCAGAGACATGAGCGGCGACACACCGTCCATGCCGGCCGGCAGCTCAATCCCCTCGAAGAGCCGCGCCGGGATGACGGAATAGCCCAGAACCGCATCGAACAACTGCGCTTCGCTGAGGCCGAGCATCGCCAGAAAGATCGCAAAATTACCCAGCACGAGACCGATGGTGACGAAGTGCGCGCGGATATAGAGACGCGGATTCGCGTCATGGATCGGGATCAGGGGCATCTCTAGAAGATAGGTGCTTGGCGCACCAAACCCATCCCTGAATCGGGAAACACCCGGCTACCTCCGCTTGAGCTGTTCCTTGCCGAACATAACATCCCAGGCCTTGCCTTTGGGAGGGGTGGAACTGCGATGCTCAATCAGGACCTCAAGCCCGCTCTTCACGGCCGGACGGGCGCCGATTTCGTCGAGCCAGCGCTTTACATTCGGATACTCTTCGAGCGGCACCTCCTGCCCTTTCCAGTGGCGCATCCAGGGAAAGGCGGACATGTCGGCAATGGTGTAGTCGTCTCCGACCAGATAGCGCGTGCCGGCAAGGCGGGTATCGGCCACGCCGAACAGACGCCGGGTCTCGTTCGCATAGCGTTCGGTGGCGTATTCAATACGGTCCGGAGCATAGCGACGAAAATGATTGGCCTGGCCCATCATCGGGCCAACCCCGCCCATCTGCCACATCAACCACTCCATGGTGGCGAAGTGATGACCCGGATCTGCGGTTTCGTCCGGAAGGAATCGGCCCGTCTTGCGGGCCAGGTAGTAGAGGATCGCACCACTTTCGAAGACGGATATCGTCCCGCCATCCGGTCCGTCGGTGTCGATGATTGCCGGGATGCGATTGTTCGGGCTGATCGCCAGAAACTCCGGCGCAAACTGCGCGCCATCGGTGATATCGACCGGGATGATCTCATGCTCCAGCCCGCACTCGTGCAGCATGATGTGGACCTTGTGACCGTTGGGCGTGGGCCAGGTATAGGTGCGGATCATGCAATCTCCACTATGAGCGTCAGTCGTTGGCGGCGTCTCCCACCACCACGCTATTGGGTCACAGGTTCCATATGCACGGCAAGCCAGACCGTCGGTTCATCGGGCGCGGTCCGGGTCACGCGATGCCGACAACGGGCGGGCAGAAACAGAAAATCCCCGGCGCTCAGGCGGCGCGGCGATGTCTCGCTTTCCATCAGGATTTCCGTGTTCCCCGCCAGGACAAGGACCCTCTCGTCCTCGTCCTGATCGTACCACTCGCCCTCCGGCGTGGCCTGACCGTGGGAGACAATGCGCTCGACGCGAAGGCCCTTGCGGGCGAGCAGGGTATCGAGAATTTCGGTGCCGGAGGCATCCGGAAGATCGTCAAGCAGATTGCCGAACTCGAGCGCATCCCGGACCATCGCGTCAGCGAACCTCCACCTCTTCCCCGATTTCTGCTGAAGCGACAATCGCCTGCAGAATTTCGACATTATGCAACAGGTGATCGGGCGTGAAGCGGTAATCGCCATTGCCCTGGGCGGCATCGGCCCATTGTTCCAGATTGGCCTTCACCGTGTTCTGGGAAGCATAGGTCTGGGTGGTCAGTTCTTCATCCAGCCAGCGGGTCGTCAGGGTTGCAGGCTCGGGGATATCCACATTTGAGTTTTCCCGCGCCTCACCCCAGCCCTTGTCCCCAAACACCTTTATGGCGCTGTGGAACGGGGTGGTCGCGATGTTGCACATGAACCCGGTCACGCCGGATTCAAACGAGAATTGCACGGTCACCACATCATTGCCCGGAAACAGGTCCGAGCGGCTGTTTGCCACCGCGCGCAGCTTCGCCACCGGACCCGCCAGCGACTGAAAATAGTCGGTGATGTGCACACCCAGCGCCGTCAGCGTGCCCAGGGGCGCCTGTTTGGCATCTTTCCGCCAACTCGAACCGGCGGTCGAGGTCTTGGTGAAATTATTATGCGACCAGTTGCATTCGATATGAACGAGCGTTCCGAAGTCACCCTTGTCGAGATGGGTCTTCATCGCCTCCAGCGCCGGCTCGAACCGCCGCTCATGGCCGATGCCGACCGCCTTCAACCCGGCCCCGTTGCAGGCGGCCAGCATCCGTTTGGCCGCTTCGGAAGACAGCGCGAAGGGCTTCTCGCAGAAGATCTGTTTCCCCGCGGCGGCGGCCGCCAGAACCTGCTCTTCGTGAAGGGCATGGGGCGTGACGAGGATCACCGCATCAATATCAGCATCGGCGAGTACATCGTCGTAGCTGTCATCCACATCGAAGCCGTGTGCGGCACCGAATGCGCGCGCGTCATCCAGGTTCACATCCACCCCGCGGCGCACGGCGATCTTTTCGCTGTCCGACAGGCACGTCACGATCTGCTTGCCCCACCATCCCAGTCCGATCACGGCTGCGTTCAACATCGTCTCTCTCCATTCCGGCCGCCGGCGGCGTCCGTGTTGTAAAAACCTATCGCAATTTCCAGCGATCAAGCCAATCCAATCCGGCCGTGGTTTTCCCGGCCGGGATGTACTCTCCGGCGATCCAGCCGTCATAGCAGGATGCCGCCATTTCGGAGAACAGGAAGCGATGATCGATTTCACCGTGATCGGGCTCATGCCGGCCCGGCACGTTTCCGATCTGAACATGGTCGATCACGTCGCGATGGGCGCGAAAGCGAGCCACCAGATTCCCTTCCATGATTTGCGTGTGATAGCTGTCGAACAGC
>JAYQBG010000023.1:0-46527 GCA_038137215.1 Alphaproteobacteria bacterium | reverse complement strand
ATGCAGGCATCCGCAAACAGGCCTGGTCGGCCGCCGACATGTTCACCTCGCTCTCGGACAATATGCAGGAGACCTGCGGTCTGACACCGGTCGAGGCGATGGCGGCAGGCCTGCCGGTCGTCATCACTGACTGGACCGGCTATCGCGATACGCTTGAGGACGGGGTTCAGGGGATCGCCGTTCCGACCGTATCAGCACCATCGGGCAGCGGCGACGACCTCGCGGCCCGGTACCGCAACAACCGCTACAGCTATGGCGGCTATATCGGACGGACTGCCTATACCCGTCTTATCGGCGACGACGCATTGCGACAGAGCATGGGTGCAGCCGGACAGGCACGGGCAGAAAAAATCTACGACTGGTCAGTGATTGTCCCCGAATACGAAGCCCTGTGGGCCGAGCTGGCCGCGCGGCGCACCACGGATCAAGAGGTTGCGGCCCCGACGCCGGGTCAGCCCGCCGACCCGTTGCGTGACGATCCGTTCCGGATTTTCGCCGGATACCCGACGATCACCATCGACGACGATTTCATCGTGGAGCACCGGGGCACCGATACCGAGCTGGAACAACTGATCCGGTTTGACATCAACAGCGCTGTTGCCGGACTGGTACCCGACGCACCCACCATGCGATCGCTTCTGGCCACCCTGCCACAGCCGGGAACCGACACGACGGTCAGTGTATTGCTGGAAAAAATCGAGGCACCCCGCACACCGATGCTGCGGGCAATCCTGTGCTCGCCAAACTCGGGATTATTGGACTGACGCCCGGTCGCGATTGAACACGCTCAGCCGCGCGGCGAGGACACCCGCATATCGACGGCCGAGGCCCCGAGAATCCGGACCTGGCCGCGTTCCTGCACGAAGATCGCGCAATAATCGGGATCGGCCCCGTCGAGTTCCTGCAACACCACAATCACATCGACAAGTTCTCCATTCCAGCGCGCCATCGGCCGCAGCATACGGACCACATGGTGATTGACGAGGGTTTTGCCCTTGTTCTCACCGCGCACCACGTCAGCGACATGTTTTTCGTCAAACCGCACCAGCATGATGTCGGCTTCACCGCGATATCGTGCGTCCACTTCCGGAATTCGGACGCGCACCTCGCTGTCGGAAACACGCTCTAGGCGCACCACCACCCGGCCCTCGGTCCGATCCTGCGCGGCGCGAATATTGGCTTGGACCTCTTTCGGCTTGTTCCCCGACGCCTGATGCTGCCCGTCCACGATCACCTGGGGTGTATAGACATAGGGCAAACGCCGTTTTTCGAGATAGCGTTACTGCCGCTGGGAAAACACCTCGCTGGCAAACGGGTCGACCCAGCCGTAGTAGTCCCAGTAATCGACATGCAGGCTGAGCGCGAGAATGTCGTCCCGCGCGGCCAGTTTGCCGAGCAGCTTGTCCGCCCGCAGACAGGCCGGACAACCCTGTGAGGTGTAAAGCTCCACGACCGTGATCTGTTGATCCGCCTGAGCCGGGGCTCCGGTCATGAGGGCAAACAGCAACACGGTGGCACCGGCAAGGCGACGCAGTACACCCGGAAGCGCATATAAAAGGCGTGTGAGGGATGGCATTTCCATGACTATGGAGACACCGTCCGTCACACGCCAATCAATTGACGGTGAAAAACCGGTCAGGCGGCGTCTGCCAGCATGTTGCGAAGCACATACTGGAGGATGCCACCGTTGCGGTAGTAGTCGATCTCGTCGAGCGTATCGATCCGGCAGAGCAGTTCGATGTCCTTCGTCGCACCGTCCGCATAGGTGATGGTGCAGGCGAGATTGGAGCGCGGCGACAGCCCGTCCTCGATCCCGGAAATATCGAACACCTCGGTTCCCTGCAGCTCGAGGGTTTTGCGGTCCATGCCCTCCAGGAACTGAAGCGGCAGGACACCCATACCGACGAGGTTCGAACGGTGAATACGTTCGAAGCTTTCCACGATGACGGCCTTCACACCCAGCAACCGGGTGCCCTTGGCCGCCCAGTCACGCGACGACCCGGTGCCGTACTCCTTGCCGCCGATAACGACAAGCGGCACCTCTTCGGCCTGATAGCGCATCGCGGCGTCATAGATCGACATCTCCTCGCCCGAGGGATGATGGATGGTCACGCCCCCTTCGGTGCCCGGTGCCATCTCGTTGCGGATACGCACATTGGCGAAGGTCCCGCGCATCATCACTTCGTGATTACCGCGGCGCGAGCCATAGGAGTTGAAGTCCAGCGGGCGAACCTGATGTTCTTTCAGGTAGTCACCGGCAGGGCCGTCTTCCTTGATCGAACCGGCCGGAGAAATGTGATCGGTCGTCACACTGTCGGCCAGCATCGCCAGTACCCGCGCGCCCTTGATATCGGTCGGTGCGGTGGGCTCCGGCTCCATATCCTCGAAGAAGCTAGGGTGGCGGACATAGGTGGAACCATCATTCCAACGATAGGTCTGGCCCGTGGCGACAGGAATATCGCGCCACTTCTCATCACCGAGGAACACATCGCCATAGCGGCTCTCGAACATCTCGCGCGAGAGCGAGGATTCGATGATCTCGTTGATCTCGGCATTCGACGGCCAGATATCCTTGAGGAAGACATCATTGCCATCCTGATCCTGCCCGATCGGGTCTTCATAGATGTCGTTCAGCATGCTGCCCGACAGCGCATAGGCCACCACCAGCGGCGGCGAAGCCAGATAGTTGGACTTGATGTCCGGGCTGATCCGGCCCTCGAAGTTGCGGTTGCCTGACAGAACCGCGCAGACATTCAGATCGTTGGTGTGAATGGCCGCCGAAATATCCTCGGGCAGCGGGCCCGAATTGCCGATGCAGGTGGTGCAGCCATAGCCGACCAGGTTAAAGCCCATGGCATCCAGATCGTCCTGCAGACCGGCCTTCTCCAGATACTCGGTCACAACCTGGGAACCGGGGGCCAGCGAGGTCTTCACCCACGGCTTGACCTTAAGACCCAGCGCGCGCGCCTTGCGGGCCACGAGTCCCGCGCCGATCAGGACGGACGGGTTCGAGGTGTTGGTGCAGCTCGTGATGGCAGCGATAACAACATCGCCATCGGTCAGCGGATCGTCGTCGGCCTTCTGCGGCGCGGCTTCAACACCCAGCACTTCACGGAACGAGGACGCTGCCTGGGACAGCGCGATCCGGTCCTGCGGACGCTTCGGCCCGGCCAGCGACGGTTCCACCTTGGTGAGGTCGAGCTCGAGCGTGTCGGTAAACACCGGATCGGGCGTATTGGCATCGCGCCACATGCCCTGCTCCTTGGCGTAGGCTTCGACCAGCGCGATCCGGTCTTCGGCGCGGCCCGTGAACCGCAGGTAACGCAGGGTTTCCTCATCAATCGGGAAGATGCCGCAAGTGGCGCCGTATTCGGGCGCCATGTTCGAAATCGTGGCCTGATCGGCCAGCGTGAGATGGTCGAGACCGTCGCCATAGAATTCCACGAACTTGCCGACCACGCCCTTGGCGCGGAGCATCTGGGTGACGGTGAGTACCAGATCGGTGGCCGTCATGCCTTCGCGCAGCTGGCCGGTCAGCTTGAACCCGATCACTTCCGGCAGGACCATTGAAATCGGCTGGCCGAGCATCGCGGCCTCGGCCTCGATACCACCGACACCCCAGCCCAGAACGCCCAGGCCGTTCACCATGGTGGTGTGGCTGTCGGTGCCGACAAGCGTGTCGGGGTAGGCGAAGGTCGTGCCGTCGGTCTCGGAGGTCCAGACCGTCTGGGCGAGATATTCGAGATTGACCTGGTGGCAGATACCGGTGCCCGGCGGAACGACGCGGAAATTGTCAAAGGCCGTCTGACCCCAGCGCAGGAACTCATAGCGCTCGCCGTTGCGCTCGTATTCGATTTCGACATTCTTTTCGAACGCGTTCTCGGTGCCGAAATGATCGACCATGACCGAATGGTCAATCACCAGATCGACGGGCGAGAGCGGATTGATGAGCTGTGGATCGGCATCGAAGCTCGCCACGGCATCGCGCATGGCAGCCAGGTCCACCACCGCAGGTACACCGGTGAAGTCCTGCAGCAGGATGCGGGCCGGGCGGTAGGCGATTTCGCGGTTCGACTTGCGATCCTTGACCCATGCGGCCAGGGCCTTGATATCGTCGGTGGATACGCTGCGGCCGTCCTCATGGCGGAGCAGGTTCTCCAGCAACACTTTCATGGAGTACGGCAGTCGCGAAATATCGCCGATCTGCTCGCTGGCTGCTTTCAGGCTGAAATAGTCGTAGCTCTGGCCACCTACTGTCAGTGTACGGCGGGTCTTCAGACTGTCCTGGCCGATGGTGCTCATAGACGCATCTCCTTCCCCGGAAACGGGGGCAAAATTTGTGATCCGGATACTGACGCGGGGGTGGCGACCCGTCCGACATCAGACGCGAGCGGGTTATAGGGCAAACACCGCGGAACTCCAAGGTTCCTCGGTGCACAAATCCTAGGCCGGTTTGTCCCGGTTCACATGATCACAAATATGGTCGGCCAGGGCGTGCACGGCCCCGCCTGCATCGGCCCGCGGCGGTATCAGTCCGATATCCACAACCGGAAGGGCCGGATAGCCCTCCTCGACGGAGAGCTCGCGAAACCCCGCCGGCATGCTGCTTCGCGGCAACAGCGTCACCGCTAGCCCGGCCTCCACGGCCGTGACGAGCCCCGCCAGGCTTTCACTCGAATAGGCAATCCGATAGGAACGCCCGACTTCATCGAGCATATCGCGTGCCCACATGCGAAAAATACAGCCCTGCTCGAATACGGCCAGGGGCACCGGATCACGCTCGTGTACCAGATGACGGCGCGATGTGGCCCAGACAACCGGTTCGCGTCGGACGAGACGGCATTGCTGGGGCACGGCCGCGATGGTGACCAGACCGATATCGACATCGCCGGCCTCATAGGCTTTTGAGATCTTGGCACTGGTTTCGCAGCGCAGTTCGACTTCGACCTGCGGAAAGGTCTCGGCAAAAATCGACAGGGCCTCCGGCAGAAACCCGCTCATATAGTCGTCGGGAACACCCAGGCGCACCGCGCCGGAGACTTCCGGCCGGGAGACCGCCATCAGGGCTTCATCATGCAGGCGCAAGATCCGGCGTGCATAGTCGGTCAGAGCGACGCCTTCAGGGGTCAGTTCGGAACGGCGGCCGACCCGTTCGAACAGGGCCTTGCCCACCGAGTCTTCCAACCTCTTGATCTGCATGCTGACCGCAGACTGGGTGCGATGGACCTACTCGGCCGCGCGCGCAAAGCTGCCTTCATCCACAACGGCGAGAAGGGTGCGCAAATTCGACAGATCCAGAGTTTCCGTAATAGACCCCATACATCAACATTTATGATCATTTCATTTAATAATATTCGTAATAAAGTATCGGGCTGGGCCACGTTCTCCGCATGGGCAACGAACACGGAGAAGCAGGATGGCCCGAATCGTACGAAGATCAATCCACAGTCTGACCACACGGCTGCGCAAGCGCGCAGCCGCCAGCCCGCCAATCCGGACCGGAATCCGGTTCATCGAGACGCGCGAACGAACCGGTGGGAGGCTGGGAACATGGCTTTGAACGTCACCACACCTGCGCGGGAGCGGCCTGCACCCAGGTCGCCGCTCGCACGCAGCAATCCACTGATGTCTCTGCTGGCCGACCTCGACGATGCGCGTCTGGCCCGAAAGCATGCCGCTGCGGCGCTCCGGGAACTGCAGGGTCTAGATGCGCGGATGTTGCGCGATATCGGCCTCAATCACGCCGTTCTGGAAGAGATTCTGCGGCATCGAAAGCCGCGGAAAAGAACGGAACTGCGAAGCTTTCTCGGGCCCTGGCGAAAACTTCACAATTCCGCCCCTTTTCGGTCCCGATCTCGCCCAACTGGGTCCCGATATTGAAGGCTGATCAGAAGCATCCCCCATCAACGCTTCTGGACAGCCTCCAAAGCTTCTTTTCGATCCTCTTGAAACGAAGCCAAGGCTTAAAGGCCGCCGACTCCCCCCAGTCGGCGGTCTTTTTTATGCCCGCGCGGACACTGCCGATCATCCGGGCCGGTCAACAATCCCGAGCTGAGCGAGAAAACTCAGTGTGTCGAACTCATCCCATTCATCGACGATTTTTCCGTCCCGGATGCGCATCACATTGCTCAGCGTGATCTCGAAGGTCTGACCGGTTCCGGGATGACCAAAAAACTCTTCGCGCTGGGTCCCCCGCACCCAGGACCGGGTGAGCACAAGATCGCCCTCGGCCATCTGATCGATAATTTCGAACCGGTAGTCCGGAAAAATTCTCCTGATATTGGCCTGCCCCGCCACATGGGCCGGCTTGTCCTGGGGGCCGGGCGCAAGCGGGAAATGAAACACGTGGTCCTCTGCCATCAGATCGGCGACCGCCGGCAGATTGCCCTTGCTGAACTCCTCGAAGAACGCCCGCGCAACGGCTTTGTTATCGTCCAGGGACATGCTGATCTGCCTTTCGTGATCGGAACAAACAGCTCCGGATTCGTAACAGTCTGGCGCGGCAGGGCGTGCGCGGCAAATAGAATTGATTCTCTTTGTCCGAGGCTTGCTCTAGGTTCGCGCAATCGACATGTGCCGAACAACGAAACGAAGGCCTGTGCAGGGACTGACCACACACAATTTGGGCTGCATCCGTGGCGAGCGGGCTGTCTTTGCCGGACTCGATCTGGCGGTCAAACCCGGGCGGGCCCTGCTGCTCTCCGGGGCGAACGGCAGCGGCAAATCGAGCCTGCTCCGCGTGCTGGCAGGCTTGCTGCCCGCAGCCAGTGGCGAGATTTGCTGGGAGGGCGAGACGATCGAAGGCGATCCCGATGCCCACCGCGCCCGGGTGGCCTATATCGGCCATGCAGACCCTCTCAAGCCCTCCATGACGGCGGCTGAAAACCTGCGCTTCTGGGCACGGCTCTATGGTCTGGATCCGGCGATCGAACCGGCGCTCCACCAGTTCTCCATCGAACATCTGGCCGATGTGCCCGCGCGATACTTTTCCGCCGGCCAGAAACGGCGGCTCAATCTGGCGCGCCTGGCCGCCGGTCAGAACTCACCCGCCGGTCCGGCGTTGTGGCTGCTCGACGAACCCACCACGGGCCTGGATCCCGGTGCAGTCTCGATGCTGGCCAACACGATCCTGGCACATCTCTCCCAAGAAGGCGTCGCCATCGTCTCGACCCATGGCGGCCGGCTCGACGAACTGCTCGTCAGCCACGCCGACCGGGTCACCCTGCAGACCACCGGCAACGGAACCGCGTCATGATCGGGCTATTGCTTCTGATCCGGCGCGAACTCGCACTGGCCCTGCGCGGCAGCACCGACGCGGTGATGGCGGTGGTCTTCTTTGTACTTGCCGCCATCCTATTCCCGTTCGGGGTGGGCACCGATCCGGACATGCTGCCCCGGATCGGAGGCGGGATCATCTGGGTCGTGGCACTGCTTGCCGCGATGTTGTCACTGGAACGGATGTTTGCCGCCGACCATGAAGACGGCAGTCTCGATCTCTTATACCTCTCGCCGGTCGGGCTCGGCACGCTGGCACTGGCCAAGGCCCTAGCCCACTGGCTGACCACGGGGGTCCTGCTGCTGGTCGCTGCACCGGTACTCGCCCTGCTCTACAACCTTCCGGCCTCGGCCTTCGGGGCGCTCGTCATCTCCATGTTGCTGGGTACGCCTGTGCTCAGCCTGGTGGGCGGTATCGGCGCAGCTCTCACCCTCGGCGCCCGGCGCGGCGGTGTATTGCTCGCGCTCCTTATTTTGCCGCTCTACATCCCGGTGCTGATCTTCGGGGCCGGCGCCATCGACGGCGCGGTTGCCGGACGGCCCATCGGACCCCAACTCATGGTACTTGGCGGTATCCTGCTGGCCGCACTTGCACTGGCGCCCTGGGCCACAGCGGCTGCGCTTCGGCAGGCGATCGAGTAAGATTGCGCCAACAGATATCGGACTTCGTGACGTGTTCCACCGTTTTGCCAACCCTGCCCGCTTCTCACGCATCGCCGCCCGGATTCTGCCCTGGTCCGCGATTGCCACCGTGGTGCTGTTTGCTGTCGGCATCTATTTCGCGCTGTTTGCCTCCCCGGCCGATTTTCAGCAGGGCGAAACCGTGCGGATCATGTACGTTCATGTGCCTGCGGCTTGGATGGCCATGGGCTGCTACTCCTTTATCGCCCTGATGAGCGCAGTTGCGCTGATCTGGAAACACCCTCTGGCGGATATCGCCGCACGGTCTGCGGCACCCTTGGGGGCCGGTTTCACCCTGATTGTTCTGATCACCGGCAGCCTGTGGGGCAAACCGACCTGGGGGACATGGTGGGTCTGGGATGCGCGGCTCACCTCGGTGCTGGTGCTGTTCTTCCTCTATCTGGGTCACATCGCGCTCACCAACGCCTTTGACAATCCGCAGCGTGGCGCGCGCGCCGCCGCCGTGTTGGCTTTGGTGGGTTTCGTGAACGTGCCGATCATCAAGTTCTCGGTGGACTGGTGGAACACACTGCATCAGCCCGCCAGCGTCACCCGGCTCGATGCACCGGCCATTGATCCCTCGATGCTCACCCCGTTGCTGGTGATGGCGCTGGCCTTCATGTTCTATTTCATCACCATGCTGCTGGTCCGCATGCGGGCCGACCTGAACGCGGCTAGGGCCCGTGCACTGCGACTTTCAGCCGCGGCATAAACCGGACCACCGCAACCCGGCCCGTATTGTGGTGCCGCAGCACGAACCCCATGTCTCGGCGGAACGTCTGTCTCTGGCGAAGGAACGCGTCTCGTGAAGCATTTGACCGCATCCGCGCTGATCGGCCTGGTCACACTTGCCATGTCCGGCCCGGCAACCGCACAGGATGCGAAAGCCGGCAAAACCGTCTTCGAACGCTGCATCGCCTGTCACACGGTTGCAAAGGGCGACCGCAACAGGGCCGGCCCGAACCTCTGGGGCGTGTTCGGCAGCACCGCCGGACAGCGGGACATCGGCTACAAGTTTTCTGCGGCCCTGACGAATTCCGGGCTGGTCTGGAACGAAGAGACCATGTCTGCCTATCTGGAAAACCCGCGAAAGGTGATCCCGAAAACGCGCATGACATTCCCCGGCATGAAGAATCCCGACCAGCGCGCCAACGTGATTGCCTATCTCAGGAGTGTCACACAGTAGCACTGCACAAGGATTGCCCTGAATGCGCCACATCAATGCGAAGTCATACCGGCTGTCCCAAACAGGACACGCGCGCTAAAACGAAGGTGAATTTACGTTCGGCGATACGGCAGAGCGGAAACGCACGGAACGGAAGACGTGAACGATATTGCGACCTATCTGGATATGGGCGGACACGCGGCCTTCATTTGGCCCGCACTGGGTGTTGCCGCCTTCGTTTTTCTGGCGATGACCATCGTGAGCTGGCAGGGCCTGCGCGCGAGTGAGGCCGAGCTGCGCGCCGCGGAGGCCCAAGCACCCCATCGCCGTGCGCGACACCAGGCCGAACCCGACACGGCGACCGACTCGTCCGGGACGCAGACATGAAACGCAAACACCGGCGACTGATGGTTGTTCTTACCTCGCTGGGCCTGCTTGGCGCAGCGGCGGCGCTTGTGCTGACAGCCGTCGAGGACAGTCTGGTCTTCTTCTACACACCCTCCGATCTGGCTGAACGGAGCTCTCCGCCGGACACACAGTTCCGGCTCGGCGGTCTTGTCGAGGAAGGCAGCATCCGCCAGGACGGTACCACCACCTATTTCCGGGTCACCGATCTCAACCGGGCCGTGCCGGCCAGCTATACCGGCGTCCTGCCCGATCTGTTCCGGGAAGGCCAGGGTGTCGTTGCCGACGGCTCGCTGACGGCAGACGGCACGTTTGTCGCCAACGAAGTGCTGGCCAAGCATGACGAGAACTACATGCCCAAGGAAGTCGCCGACGCCCTTCGTGCAAACGGCCAGTGGAAAGACGGAAGCCCGTCCCAATGATAGCGGAAGTCGGTCAATTCGTCCTGGTTCTGGCCCTGGCACTTGCGGTCGTGCAGGCCACACTGCCGCTGATCGGCGCGGCCCGCGGCGACGCGGCCCTGATGACCCTGGCCGACAGGACGGCCATCGGCCAGGCCGCAGCACTTCTGATCGCCTTCGCGGCTCTCACATATGCCTTCGTCGTGTCTGACTTCTCGCTGGAGGTCGTCTATCTCAACAGCCATTCTCTCAAGCCGATGCTCTACAAGGTCAGTGGCGTCTGGGGCAATCATGAGGGCTCCATGCTTCTGTGGGTGCTGGTGCTGGCCCTGTTCAGTGCTGCTGTCGTGCTGTTCGGACGTAACCTGCCGCCGACCCTGAAAGCCCGTGTGCTTGCGGTGCAGGCCATGGTCGGTGTGGGTTTTCTCGCCTTTGTGATTTTCACCTCCAACCCGTTTGCACGCCTCTCTCCGGCACCGCTTGACGGAAACGGTCTAAACCCGCTGTTGCAGGATCCCGGGCTCGCCTTCCATCCCCCGCTGCTCTATCTCGGCTATGTCGGCTTTTCGATGGCCTTTTCCTTTGCCGTCGCCGCCCTGATCGAAGGCCGCGTCGATGCCGCATGGGGCCGCTGGGTAAGGCCCTGGACCCTGGCCGCATGGACCTTTCTGACGGTTGGCATCGCGCTGGGAAGCTGGTGGGCCTATTACGAGCTCGGCTGGGGCGGCTGGTGGTTCTGGGATCCGGTGGAAAATGCCAGCTTCATTCCCTGGCTGTTCGGCACCGCCCTGCTCCACTCGGCCATCGTGGTCGAAAAACGCGATGCCTTGAAAAGCTGGACCATTCTACTTGCCATCATCACCTTCTCCATGAGCCTGCTCGGCACCTTCCTGGTGCGTTCGGGTGTTCTGACGTCGGTGCACGCCTTCGCGGTGGACCCCGAACGCGGCGTGTTCATCCTGGGTATCCTGGCTCTGGCAACCGGTGGCGCACTCACCCTGTTTGCCGTTCGCGCGCCCGGCATGAAAGGGGGCGGACTGTTCGCACCAGTCAGTCGTGAAGGATCGCTGCTGGCCAACAACATGTTGCTGACCGTCGCCGCCGGCACGGTTTTGCTCGGCACGTTGTATCCGTTGATCCTCGAGGCGCTGTCGGGCGGTGCGTCCAAGGTTTCCGTCGGCCCGCCCTTTTTCAATGCGACCTTCGGGCCGATCATGGTTCCGCTGGTGATCCTGATGGCGCTCGGTCCGCTTCTGGCGTGGAAGCGGGGCAATCTGCGAACGGTGGCGCCGAAGCTGATTCCAGCCGCAATTGCCGCGGCGGCGGCCATCCTGGCAACCTTCGCGCTTGTGCCCGACGGACCCGTCCTCGCCCCCTTCGCCATGGGACTGGCCGCATGGCTGGCCGGGGGCGCGCTGGCCGAATGGGCCGGACGCATCAAGCTGTTCACGATCCCACTGGCGGACAGCTGGCGTCGCCTGGCCGGCATGCCGCGGTCTGCCAGCGGCATGACCCTGGCCCATCTGGGCCTGGGCATAATGATCGTCGGCATCACCGGTTCATCGGCCTGGCGGGCAGAACTCATCACCACGCTGGAGCCGGGGGAGAGCGCCCAGGGGGCGGGTTATACGGTCACCCTGCGCGAGGTCACGCGCGGCCAGGGGCCCAACTACAACTACGAGCGGGGCATTCTGGTGATTTCCGATGAAGGCCGCGCGGTGACCACACTGAGCACCGAGCGCCGGTTCTTCCCGATTGCCTCCCAGACCACGACCGAAGCCGGCATTCATACGACATGGATTTCCGATCTCTACGGCGTAATCGGAGAACGCGGACGCTCACCCGAGACGGCAAATGCCTGGACCATTCGCTTCTTCGTGAACCCCTTCGTCCCGTGGATCTGGCTCGGGGCGCTGGTGATGGTCTCCGGCGGGTCGCTGTCTCTGACCGACCGTCGCCACCGGGTCGGTGCGCCGCGGCGCGGGCGCAGTCCGGCACCGCATCCCGCACCGGCGGCCGCCGAGTAACGATTATGCGTCGGCTGCTCGTCATCCTGCCGGTCGCGGTCTTCGCGGCTCTGGTCGGCCTCATGTTCGCGCTTCTAACCGATGACGAGCGCAACGAGGATTTGTCGCGACTGCCCTCGCCGCTGATCGGAAAACCGGCCCCGGTGATTGATCTCCCCCCGGTGAATGCGGACATACCCGGAGGTTTTGCGACGCGTGACCTGCAGGCACGGGTCAGCCTCGTCAACGTTTTCGCATCCTGGTGCGTGCCCTGCCTCGCCGAGCATCCCTTCATCGCCCGCCTGGCCGAACAGGGCGTGCCCGTCTATGGCATCAACCATCGCGACAAGCCCAAAGACGCAGCCCGATGGCTGCGCCGTCACGGCAACCCCTACACGGCTGTTGGCGCAGACAGCGACGCCCGCGCCTCGCTGGATTGGGGGGTGACGGGGGTTCCCGAAACCTTCATCATCAATGACGAGGGCGTGATCACCTACAAACATACGGGTCCGATCACCGCCAAAGACCTGAAAACGAAGATCCTCCCGAAGTTGCAAGAAGCGGCAGGCGGATGAGCAAACCGATCAAAAACCTCTTCCTGTTTCTGTTTCTGTTCGCGGCCCCGGCCGGGACGGTGATCGCCGTGCAACCCGACGAGGTGCTCGACGATCCCGCACTGGAAGCCCGGGCGCGCGCCATCTCGACCGAGTTGCGCTGCGTTGTCTGTCAGAACCAGTCGATCGACGATTCCGACGCCGAACTCGCCCGCGACCTGCGGCTGCTGGTCCGCGAACGACTGGTTGCCGGGGACACCGATGATGAGGTGGTGGACTACATCGTCGCGCGCTATGGCGATTTCGTGCTGCTGCGCCCGCCCTGGCAACCCAATACCTATGCGCTCTGGCTGACACCGCCGATCATGGCTTTTGCGATCGCCACACTGGCGGTCATGTTCTTTCGCGCCTATCAGCGCCGCCGCGTTGCGGGCAGGGGACTGGACCCGCTTTCACCCGATGATCGGGCCGAACTCGACGCGCTTGTCGAACGGGTGGCCGCCTCAACGCCGCCCGCGAGCGGTGAGCGAAGCCCGTTCCGCGCCGAACTGGAAGAAGGCCTGAAGTCTCCCCTGGAGGATGATGAATCGGCCACCGAAGAAGCACCAGAGTACGGAACGCCGGATGTTGAAACCCCGGACGTTGAAACCACGCAACAGAACGACCCGCGTTCATGACGCTCTGGATCGCGCTCGTAGCGCTCGTCGTCATCACCGTCATCTGGATCGGTTGGCCGATGTTGCGCCCACCGCGCACCGGCGAGACCCGGGAAGCCTATGACACGGCTGTCTATCTCGACCAGCTCGAAGAACTAGACCGGGACCGCGCCCGCGGGCTGATCGACGAAACCCAGGCGGACTCCGCCCGGATCGAGATTGAGCGCCGCCTTCTGCACGCCGCGCGCGCTGAGCAGTCCGCCACAGGTCCGAAGGTGCGCCGCCAGCCCGGTCTGGCCATCGCGTTGGTGATCTTTGTACCGCTGCTGAGTGTGCCGCTTTATCTCGAAATCGGATCTCCCGACCTGCCCGATCTGCCATTCGCCACGCGCACCGCGCCCGAGGCGCCCGAGAACCCGGTCGTGGCCCAGGCCCGCGAACGGCTAGCCGCCGCGCAAGCACGCACCCGAACAACACCCGACGATCCGGATGTCTGGGCCGATCTGGGCCGGTTCCGGCTGGTAACCGGCGATGCGGAGGGCGCTGTCACAGCCCTGGCACGGGCGCTGGCACTCGATCCGGCGCGCGGTGATATCGCCTCGGCCTATGGTGAGGCGCTGTCACGGCAGGCTGACGGACTTGTCACGGCCGAAGCGCGCCGCGCGTTTGGCACGGCCCTGTCACGCAATCCCGACGACCCGCGTGCACGCTATTTCCTCGCGCTCGGCGATTATCAGGAGGGGCGCGAGCAATCCGCGCTGGAAGCCTGGGCCGCCCTGGCACGCTCGGCGCCGCGCGATGCCCCCTGGCTTCCCGCCGTGCTGGCACGCATCGACGAAACAGCCCGGGATTTGGGCGAGGTTCCCGAAGACTGGCTGCCGGCCTTCGTGACGGCACGCCCCGCGGGACCCACCGGCGCAGATATTCAGGCCGCACAGGACATGTCGCCCGAGGAACGTCAGGAGATGATCCGCGGCATGGTCGCCGGCCTGGCCGACCGGCTGGAGGAAACACCCGATGATGTGGAGGGCTGGCGCCGGCTGGCGCGCTCCCAGGAAGTTCTCGGGGATCGCGATGCCGCCGCCCGGGCATATGCCCGCGCCCTCGCGCTTGACCCCGAAGACCCCGAGACCCTGCTGCGCGGCGCCCTGGCCGCCGCGGAGATCGGCAACACTGTCCTCGCCCGGAGCCGGTTCGCAAAGCTTCTGGATCTGGTCCCGCCCGAGAGCGAGGTACACCAGATGGTCAGCGAGGCCATAACCCGGCTCGATGCGGCCGGCGGGCCCCCGCGTTAATCCTTGGAAGATCTGCCCAGCCTGCTCCGCCTTCTTGCGAGTACGGCCGTAGCCGTCGCTTCAGACACGGCTATGCGCACCTGCCGCGGATGGCGTCTGCCTGAAGGCAGCTGCGGGTGACGCCCTGCACCAGGCCTGTCTACAAGTCTCTCGCCAGCAACCCGCAAATATGCGACACTCTGACGTATGTCGCGTCGCTCACCTCGTTGTGGCTGTTTGCGTACATGATTTGACCCACATCTGAACTGATGATGGTTGGCGGCGCTTCCCACTGGGGAGGAAAGCCAATGAACGTGGATACTATCCTTGGAAACAAGGGGTACGGGGTCGAATCGGCCCCCCCGAACTGGACCGTTATCCAGGTCTATTCGCATCTCGACACCCTCGGTGTCGGGGCACTAGTGATCAGTGCTGACGGATAACGTGTCGACGGAATTGTCTCGGAACGAGATGTCATTCGCCATATCGCGCAGGACGGACCGGGTATTCTTGAAAGACCAGTCTGCGAGATCATGATCCGCAAGGTCGTGACCTGCTCACGGCAGGACGACATCGCCCATTTGATGGAAACAATGACAGAACGCCGAATTCGTCACCTTCCCGTAACGGAGAACGGAGATCTGATCGGAATCGTGTCGATCGGCGACGTGGTGAAACACCGGATTTTGGAAACCGAAAGGGAGGCCAGTGCGTTACGGCAGTACATCACCACCGGTTAGACGCTCTTACCTGCCCCTGAACTCAGGCTTGCGCTTCTCCATGAAGGCCGTGCGCCCTTCGATATAGTCCTCGCTGGCAAAGCAGGCTGCGACCTGTTCCGCGCAGAGATCCATATCCCGCTCGGCATGGGCCTTTAGGTTCTCCGTCACGGCGGTTTTGACCGCGCGGATGGTCAGCGGCGCATTGCCCGCGATACGCGCGGCGTAATCGCTGCAATAACTCTCCAGATCCGCGCGCGGCAGAACCCGGTTTACCAGGCCCATCGCCAATGCCTCCCCCGCATCGAACTGACGTGCGGTGTAGAAAATTTCCATGGCAAAGGACGGGCCGACGATCTGCATCAGCCGTTCGATCCCCGTCGCCGCATAGCCAAGACCAAGCTTGGCGGCCGGCACGGCGAACCGTGAATCATCCGAGGCGATCCGGATATCGCAGCACAGAGCAATCGCCAGTCCGCCGCCGATGGCATATCCGCCGATCTTCGCGATCGTCGGGACGGGCGCAACGGTGAGGGTGTCCTGAAAGGACTTCACCGCAGCACCGTATTCGTCCACCGCGGCCTGCGAATTTCGCTCTTCGCCGAATTTCGAGATATCGGCGCCGGCCACAAAGGCCTTCTCGCCAGCCCCGGTCAGCATGATGACACGGATGTCCCCCGCCTCGCAGAACTCCCGGATCGCCGCTTCACCATCGCGCCACATTTCCAGCGACATGGCATTGTGCCGCTCGGGATTGTTGAAAGTGATGTGGCCGACAGCACCATCGAGCGCTGTCAGAATACGGTCGGTCATCATGATTGGGTCTCCAACTTCCAGAACTCTGTTATGGCCTCTGAGTATCAGCCTTTCCCGCCGGAAACCACCTCCGTCGGGAAACCGGCGCCGTCGGGAACGCCACCGACGCCGACGCCGCGCGGGGAGAGACACTGGTGGAGACAGCAGCGCAAGGCTTTGTGAAACTTCTGCAGGAAGTCGCGCGCTACCCGCTTTCAAACATCAAATCGCGCTGACCCCTGACCGCGCGGCGCATGGCGCGCTGAGCATCCCGTAAACCGAAGCGCCGGAACGCCCGTATCAGATACGAGGCGCCCATGTCCGATACCCCAAACACCGAAGTTCGAAACCTTGTCCTTGTTCTCGGCGATCAACTGAGCGCAAAGGCGGCGACGTTCGACGACTTTGATCGCGAGCAGGATGCCGTACTGATGCTTGAGGTGGCGGAGGAAGCCACCTATGTGCCGCAGCACAAGATACGTCTGGTTCTGTTCTTCTCGGCCATGCGCCACTTCCGGGATGCCCTGCAGGACGACGGAATCCGTGTCCACTATGCGACCTGCAACGCCCCGGACAACACCGGCAATTTTGCCGATGAGCTGAAGCGCTGGACGGGAACGCTTCAACCCAAACGTCTGATCGTGATAAAACCCGGGGACCATCGGGTCGAGACATCGATCACGGACGCTGCCGCCACGCTCAATCTGCCTCTGGACGTCACCGAAGACCGGCATTTCCTGTGCAGCCTCGACGCCTTCCGCGAACATGCCGACGGCCGCAAATCCCTCGTCATGGAAACCTTCTACCGCCAGATGCGCCGGGAACACGACTATCTGATGGACGGTGACGATCCGGTTGGCGGCGAATGGAACTTCGACAAGGACAACCGCAAGAGCTTCGGGAAAGACGGGCCGGGCGAGATCCCGGCACCGCACGCCTGCGAACCCGACGAGATCACCCGCGCGGTGATCGACCTCGTGGAGGAACACTTTCCCGACAGCCCCGGCTCGCTGGGCAGCTTCGACTATCCGGTCACCCGCGACCAGGCGCTGCAGGCGCTCGACGATTTCATCGAACACCGGCTGCCGCAATTCGGGGACTATCAGGACGCCATGGTGACCGGCGCGCCCTATCTGTTTCACTCCCGCCTGTCCTGCGTGCTGAACCTGCATCTGCTCGACCCGCGCGAAGTGATCGATGCGGCCGTCGCGGCCCACGAGAACGGGGATGCCCCGATCAACGCGGTCGAGGGATTTGTGCGGCAGATCCTGGGCTGGCGGGAGTTCGTGCGCGGTATCTACTGGCTGAAGATGCCCGGTTACGCAGACATGAACGAATTCGATGCAGACCTGCCCATGCCCGCATTCATGTGGACGGGCGAGACCGACATGCAGTGCATCCGGGAAAGTGTCGGGCAATTGGTCGAGACCGCCTATGCCCATCACATCCAGCGCCTCATGGTGCTCGGCCTCTTCGCCATGCTGCTCGGCGTGCGGCCCTACGATGTCCATCGCTGGCACATGTCCATGTATGCCGACGCCATTGACTGGGTGTCCCTGCCCAACGTCCTGGGCATGAGCCAGTACGGCGATGGTGGCATCATGGGCAGCAAACCCTACGCCGCGTCGGGCAACTATATCAGCCGGATGAGCGACTATTGTTCGGCGTGCAAATACGACCCGAAGGCCGCTACCGGCGAAGATGCCTGCCCCTACACGACCCTCTACTGGGACTTTCTCGACCGGAACCGGGACCGGATCAGCCAGAACCACCGCATGGGCTTTCAGATGAAAAACCTGGAGCGCAAGGGCGCGGCGGAGATGGACGCCATCCGGGATCGCGCCGCAACGCTGAAAATGCGTTTCACCGCGGAAACCTGGCTTCCCGAATAAACAGGAATACAGCCGATGCCATCACACACTATCTTTCGCGACATTCGGGTCCGCGGGCTGCTCCTGCTGGCCCTGGCCGGGTTCGCGCTCGGGCCGACCGGCGCATCTGCGGAGAACCAGACAATGCTGATTGACGATTTTTCCAAGCCCGGCCTGACCTCGGCAGTCGACACACCCTGGCAGGGTTTCAGCGATCAGGTCATGGGCGGGGTGTCTGAAGTCTCGGTTACACGCGAAACCATCGACGGCAAGCCGGTGCTGCGACTGCGCGGCGATGTCCGCCTGGACAACAATGGCGGCTTCGTTCAGGCGGCGCTCGATCTCGACCCGGACGGCGCACCCCGCGACCTCTCGGCCTATACCGGCATCCGCCTGACCGTGCGCGGCAATGACGAACCCTATGGTCTGCATCTGCGCACGCCCGACAATCTTCGCCCCTGGCAGTCCTACCGCACCGAATTCACGGCCACGCCCGACTGGCGCACGGTTGACCTGCCGTTCGATGCCTTTGTCCCCTACCGACTGGAGACCCCGCTCGATACGACACGCCTTCGGCGCATCGGCCTCGTCGCGATCGGTCGCGCGTTTTCCGCCGACCTGATGGTGTCGGAAATATCCCTATACAAATGACCGGGCGTTGGTCAGGCTGAATGCTTGAGGATCAAGCTGATCCCAAACCACAAACAAGTACGGCAAACTTTGTCCGGGGGATGACAGAATGATCTACGAAGTCCGCACGTATCGACTGAAACCGCGCACGCTTCCCGGCTTTATCGAAGCCTTCGGGGACGCCTATGAGAACGGCCGGAATCAGTTGTCACCGCTGGCTGCGTTTCTCTATACCGAGGTGGGACCGCTCAACGAGGTCATGCATATCTGGCCCTACGAGAGCCAGGACGAGCGCGAAAGGGTGCGCACCGAAGCTGTCGCGAGCGGTGTCTGGCCACCCGCCGTCAGCGACATGATCCACCAGATGAACAGCGAGATCTTCAAACCCTTCCCCTTCATGACGGAGTTCCTGAGCGGCGAACACGGACCGCTGTTCGAATACCGCTACTACGCCGTCCACAACGGGACGATGCCGGACATCATCAAGGGATGGGAGGATGCCATCGACGCGCGCCAGGAACTCTCGCCCTGCGCCATGGCGATGCACACCGAACACGGAGACCTCAACAAATACGTCCACATCTGGCCCTACAAGAGCTTCGAGCACCGGCAACAGGTCCGTGACGAAGGTGTGGCCAAGGGTGTCTGGCCGCCCCGGAAGTCGCCCAAAGGGGCGATCATCACCCAGGACAACAAGCTGCTCTTCGCGGCCCCCTTCTCGCCGCTGCGGTAGCCCGAAAGAGGCCGCAACCCGAGAGAGACCGCTCATGCACCCGCGCCTGGCCCAGCTTTCGGGCCACTGTGACAGCTAGCCCGCGTCTTTCGCCCGAACGATCGCGTCGGAGATCAGGCCCCGCGCGGCCTCGGCATCCATCCAGTCACCGATCTGGACCCATTTGCCGGGCTCCAGATCCTTGTAGTGTTCGAAAAAATGCTGGATCTGCTGAAGAGTGATGTCCGGCAGATCGTCGAAATTGCTGATCGTATCGTAGCGCTTTGTCAGGTGGGATGACGGGACAGCAACGATCTTCTCGTCCTTCCCGGAATCATCCTCCATCAGAAGCGCTCCGATCGGACGCACATTGATGAGACAGCCGGGGATCAACTGGCGCGTGTTGCAGACCAGCACATCAATCGGGTCCCCGTCCTCCGACAGGGTGTGGGGGACAAACCCGTAGTTGCCCGGATAAGTCATCGGCGTATAGAGGAAGCGATCGACCACCAGTGTCCCGGATTTCTTGTCCAGTTCATACTTGATCGGTTATCCGCCGACCGGAACCTCGATGATCACGTTGACGTCGGCAGGCGGGTTATCGCCAATGGCGATTTCTTCGATACGCATGATAAGTAAAGTTCCGGATCGTGAGCAGAGACAAGCCGCAAGCAGGTGTCGCCGAAAGTATCGGTCAGATCACGATCCCGGACAAGGCGGCGGCGCCCGCGCCCGGCGGAACCGCAAGCATAGAGCGAGCAGGAGAACGAGCCGATTTCGACAGATGACAAGACACCGGACACGCAGGCGCCTGTTGCTCTCCTGAAGGCCGGCTTTGCCCACCACCGGGCCGGCCGGCTTGCCGAAGCCGAGAACGCCTATCAGAGCGTCCCGCAACACGCGCCGGACCACGGCGATGCAAACCAGTTGATGTGCGCGCTGACCCTGCAGCGCGGCGACATCGCGCGTGCCATCACCCACGGCAAGGCAGCCGTGAAGGCCTATCCGGCCGCGCCCGATTGCTGGAACAACCTGGGCGCCGCATTACGACGCAACGGTGACACCGACGCCGCGCAGAACGCCTTCGAAACCGCACTCAAGGCGGACCCGACCCACCGTGATGCGGGATTGAATCTGGCTAGCCTTCTGGCTGAGTCGGGCGCGTTCCAATCGGCGGCCGAGGCCGGCCGGCAGGTTCTGGCCTCCGCACCCGAAAACACACGGGACCTCTTTCTGCTCGGCAATATTCTGCAGGCCGCCGGGGAGCCCGCCGGCGCGCGCGAAGCCTGGCAGTCCGCCACCCGGCTCTAACCGAAAAACCCGGAAAGCTGGATCAATCTTGTAGTAAGCCATGCCGACAGTGGCGATCATGAAACGGCGCGCGCATGTTTCGAGGGCGCGCTGAAGGCCGGGGCGCAGTCTGCGAACCTGTACGGCAATATGGCCCGGGCCGATCTCGCGCATGGCGACGCTGAAAATGCGGTGTCCCTGGCGAATACCGGACTGTCCCTCGACGGTGGGCATATCGGATGCGCGACGGTTCTGGCCGCCGCGCGGCTGGAACTCGGGGACGCGGCGGGCAGCGAGAAGCTGGCGCGCCAGGTCTGTGACGCCGCACCGGAGCTCGCAGAAATCCGCATTGTCCTCGGGGGCGCGCTCGAACGTCTGCGCCGGAACGACGAGGCAATCGACGCCTATGAGGCGGCCCGGGAACTGGCCCCGGATTCCATCGAGGCGCTGGCGAGCCTTGCCGACCTCTATGAACACACCAACGACCTCGCAAAGGCGCAGACGATGGTGGATTAGGCCCTGAAACAGGACCCCGCCCATGCTGTCGCAAACCGGGTTGCAGCCTGCCTGAAGCGACGGGCCGGGGATATCGACGGCGCTATCGAACAACTGACCCCGATTGCCGGGGCCGTGACACCCCCACGCGTGGAGCAGGGCGTGTTCTTCGAACTGGGCCGCCTCCATGACCGGGCCGGCCATGCCGCAAGGGCCTTTGAATACTTCACGCAGGCCAACCGGATACAGCGCGACCATCCCGCCAGCCGTGCGCATGATCCCGCAAAATATTGCGACGACATCTCACACCTGCGCGCATGCCTGACCCCGGAATGGGTTTCATCCTGGACTCCTCCCGCGCCCGCGCCTACATCAGACGATGCACCGGTATTTCTGGTCGGCTTTCCCCGCTCGGGAACCACCTTGCTGGACCAGATCCTCGACAGTCACCGAGGCATCCAGGTCGCCGAAGAAAAGCCGATGATGGAGCACCTGAAGCGGGAGGTGGCCAGGCGCGCCGGCCGTTTTCAGAAAGGTATGGCACAGCTCTCGACCGGGGATATCGCAGAGCTGCGCGCGCTCTACTGGTCGCACGCAGCCGAATTCGTGACCCGTGACCCGGATGCGGTCTTCGTCGACAAGTTGCCGCTCAACATCGAGAAAACACCCCTGATTCACCGGGTCTTCCCCGATGCGAAATTCATCCTGATACTGCTGCACCCGGCCGATTGCGTGTTCAGCTGTTTCATGCAGTCGTTCCGGCCGAACATCGCCATGAACAACTTTCACACCGTGGAGGGCGCGGCGACCATCTACGACCTAGTGTTCGGGCTCTGGGAGCAGGCCAACGCTTGCCTCGACCTGAATGTACACACGCTGCGCTACGAAGACCTGGTGTCCGACCTCGAGCCCACGGTGGCGCAATTGCTGGCGTTTCTCGAGGTACCGTGGGATGCGGGTGTCCTCGACTACGCCGAAAACTCACGCCGCCGCGGACGCATCAACACACCGAGCTACAATCAGGTCACCGAACCGGTCCACACCCGGGCGCGCGGGCGCTGGGTCCGCTACCGCGACCACATGGCAGAACCGCTGAAAACCTTGTCGCCATGGATTCGCAGCTTTGGCTATGACGGGCCGGACGACCCCGGCACGGGGACCGGCTAGGCTAGCCCGGCAGAAATTCGAAAGCGGCGGTATCACCGGCGCGTACAATGTGGCCTGCGGTGTTTCCCGCAAAATGTGCGGGCAGGATCAGGGTGCCGCTGTCGGTGAATCCATCGACATACTGCTTCCGCGTGGCCGCCGACATATCCATGTCCCAGCAGAAGCAGGTGCTCCACTCCGGATGCGGCACCTGAACCGGATGGTGCATCAGGTCGCCCGTAAAGGCGGCGCGCTCGCCCTGAGACTCCACATTCACGATCACATGTCCGGGTGAATGGCCGGGGGTGGGTTCCAGCCAGAGGCCGGTCTCGATTTCATGATCGTGATCGACCAAAACCGCCTGGCCGGCTTCGACGACCGGCAGAACGGAATCGATGAAGGTCAGACCAATACGTTCCGCACCCTTCGCGCTTTCGGCCTCCCAATGCCCGTACTCGTCGCGGGCGAACACATATCTGGCGTTGGGGAAAGTCGGCACCCAGCGCCCGTCCTCCAACTGGGTGTTCCATCCGACATGATCGGGATGAAGATGGGTGCACATGACGATGTCGATATCCGCCGGGGTCAGCCCGAGCGTGGCCAGGTTCTTCATCCACGGCCATTTTTTCATGTGAAAATTCGGGTTGGCCCGTTCCTTGTCCTCACCCACGCAGGTGTCGATGAGAATCGTGTGGTGCGGGGTCTGCATGACATAGCTCTGAAATGCCGCGATGATCTTTCCTGATGCCACATCGAAATGGGTCGGCACCATCCAGTCCATATGCGACGCCATAGCTTCGGGAGTCGAAGCCGGAAACATCACGTCAGGTGTGAGTGTGGGGTATTCGTCCTCCAGGACGGAATGAACAGAAAAAGCGCCGATCGAGAGAGGTTTCATGGCAGGTTTGATCCTTGGAGTGAATGTCGATCCAAATGTCCGATGTCCGCGTAGAGAAGACAAGCATCCACCACAGCTCTGTTCCGGCAGGACCGGATTCAGGGGCCATTGACCGGGCATCGGCAGAACCCGGAGGAACAGGAGAGGGCAAATGGACCGCGAGGACCTGAAAGAACACTTCACGCTGCAGCTCAGGCTGCGCGAGCTTTGCGACGAGGCCGGTATCTCGCGGCCGCTCAGCAAGCGTGAGATGGCGATCGGCGTGCTTGCGCTTGCCGCAGACCCGCCCGGAAAGGACAACGACACTTCGTTTCTGGACCTGAGCCGCGCCCTCTAGCCGGCGCCCCAAACCGCACACGACACGATCCGCAGTTTGCGAACGCGCCGCCGATTTGGCCGCGCTGGGCGCACACGTTAGGTTGCGCCCTTCTGCAACCACCATGGATCATATGATGTCGCTTTTGACCAAGGCCGAGGATATTTCCGAAATTGCGTTTGGCTTTATGGGATCGAAGGCGTTGTTCGCAGCACTGCACCACAACGTTTTTTCTAGCCTGTCCGGTGAACCCATGACGCTGGAGGACGCCGCCACGGATACCGGGCTCCATCCCGAGCGCCTGCGCACCCTGCTGACCGCGCTGGCCTCGCTTCGGCTGATCTCGGTCGAGAACGACAAATTCGCCAACTCCCCGGCCGCCGAGGCCTTCCTGGTCAAAGGTGCCAAGTATGATTTCGGCGACTATCTGCGCCTCCAGGTGGACCGGCAGATGTACGGCTTGCTCGATCAGATTGAGGACGCGCTTGCCGACAAACTGCCCGAGGATGCCACGGCATCCTACGCCGAGTGGTTCTCCGACCCGGCCGAAGCGAAGCTCTACTCGGCCAGTCAGCATGCGGGCTCCCTGGGCCCGGCGCTGGGTCTGTCAAAGAGCGTCGATCTGTCTGCGGCGAAGGCCCTGCTCGATGTCGGCGGCGGCACCGGCGCCTTCGCCATCACCCTGTGTCAGGCGTTTCCCGGCCTGTCGGCAACGATCGTGGATTTCCCCAATGTCGCGGCCATCGGCGCCGACTACGTGGCGGATGCCGGGCTGAGCGAGCGCATCAGCTATGTCGAGGGTGACGCGCTCGAAACCGCCTGGCCGCGCGACCAGGACGTGATCCTGATGTCCTATCTCTTCTCGGGCATTCCCGGCGAACGGCATGAGGACATCATTGCACGCGCCCACGACCATCTTGCACCCGGCGGGCGCCTGCTGATCCACGACTTCGTGGTCTCTGCGGACCGGACGGGGCCCAAGCTGGCGGCGCTCTGGCAGTTGCAACATACCGCCTTCACGCCTCACGCCCGCTCGCTCGATGACGCCTGGCTCGCAAACGCGCTGGCAGCGCAGGGGTTCGGGAGCGTCTCGGTGGAACCGATGATCCCGGACATGACCATGCTGGCCCGGGGCGCGCGGCCTGCGTGAACCGCCGGAGCGTCATCGGAACAGCACCGGACGGACAGGCAGAAAGACGGATTGGGGCCTGAAAGTGTTTGGCCCCCTTGCTCCGGCTGAAAATCAGGAAAACACAGGCGCACGCAGCGCTTGACCTTCCTGTAAGGGGAAGCTCTATGAACTGTATCTCCCCGACGCAAAAATGCGCGGCCGCGGTGACAACATCAGGACACACAGATGACGATCCCAGGTTTCAGATTCCGCAGACTTGCTGTCAGAACAGCACTCGCCGCCTCACTCCTGCTGACCGCTGGCATTTATGATTTGTCGGGAAGCACGGCGACAGCACAGATGAGGGGCAATGGCCCGGGCGGTCATGGTCATGGACATGGTGCGGATGGCACCGGGCATGACGAAGTGAATATGCCGGGCCTGCGCGGTCGGAACGCAACGCCCGAGGAAAGCGCAGAACTGGCTGTCCTTTTCCGGAATTTCGAAACCATCACACGCGAAGTTACCGAGTTGCCCAACGGTATCCGCACGGTCACCCGTTCGTCAGACAAAGATGTGTTGGCCGACCTTGTCAGCCACGTGGTCGGAATGATTGGCCGGGTCGAGAGCGGCGATGACCCGCAGATCATAATCCAAAGTCCGACACTGGACATCTTTTTTGCGCGTGGCGACGCCATTCGATCCGAAATTGATGTGACCGATGAGGGAGTTGTCGTGATCCAGACCTCCGACGATCCGGACATCGTCAGCGCGCTCCAGACCCATGCCGCAGAGGTCTCGGCCATGGCAGACCGTGGCATGCAGGCCGTTCATGAAATGATGATGGAACGCGCCGGCATGTCCCCAAGGCGCTAAATCCCACCAGCATCCGGGAACCGCCGAACTTTTTCAGATTGTCGGAGACATTGGTAAGAATGGTAGTGGATCGAGGCACGAGCGAACCCGTCTCTCGGCCGGCTTCGGACTTCAAAGCGAGCACATACTCCGACTAGGGAGTGTCCAGTGTCTTGCGAATCGAAACCAGACAGCGATTGGTCCGTTTCCGATTGCTCGGCAGATGCGCGATCGTTGCTGAACGAAAATGGAGCGTCTCAGAATGCCCTGCGCGCGATTCGTGACCTTCCTGGTTGACGACGACGCGCCGACGCAACCCGGAGATCATGCAGGCCGACACCTGACCATCCTCGCCAACGAAAAAAGCCCGGTATCCCGGCACCATATTGTTGCCAGGCAGAGGCGGCACATGTTGGTTGTTTTCCTGGTTGCCGCCTGCGTTCTGAACATGCATGTGAACCGAACCGCCAACCGATCCGCCCGCGGCGGCCGGGCCACCCGTCTGACCGGCTGTTCCGCTTGGCACCGGCGCGATATAGGGGTGAAACCCGACCACCGGCGGCGGGTATCTCCCAGTCACGATAAGACTCGGCGCCAGGTACGGCACGCGCGTAGGAATCGCCGAAGGAACAGGATTTGGAACCATGTAAGGCGCGAGTACGGGGATCAGAATTGGATCAGGAGGCACCATGTACGGACTGAATCCGGTAACAGCCTGCCCGTAGCTTCCGGTCACCGAGATGACCGGGCTGAACCCGGTGATGGGTTTGCCATAGGCCCCGGTAACCATGACAGGATCAGGAGATGTCGTCCCTCCAACCGTATTGCCGCCCGACGTTGATATAGCTCCGGCTCCAACGGACGAAGTTGTCGTATCGACTCTGACGGGGGTCGGCTGTGAAGGAACCGCCACATGGGTCTCAGTTTGGCCGGCGCAGTTCGGATTGTGCGCCGCTGCATTGGCATTCCTGCAGCCAGGCGGATTGCTCCTTCTTGCATCCGATGACTCGGCAAATCCAATCATTGCCGACAAAAAGGCGAAGAGACCAAAACCTGCACCAAATTTTCTTCGACGCTTTTCTACCATGTCAGTTGTCCTTGGAGGTAGAACTCGGGTGCGCGCGCGCGGCCACTGCGTTGGCCGTCGTGCACCGGAACCGCAACCCAGCTATTCACTGAGAAGCCACTGCTCAACGTAAACCTGGTGCCGACGCCCGCGCTCACGAGTTCATTATGCGAAGGCCGGTCTTGCGAGCCCTCCGAAGATCGATTGTTCAGATAACTCGCATCGACAAATGCATACGGCGAAAAACGCGGGGCTGCTGGACCCCATGGATGGAAAGTGTCGGCCAACTCGAGGTTGATATCCAATCCGTGGTTTCCCGAATATTCGAAGGGCGAAAACCCACGCTGGCGATTGGCGCCATCGAAGCTGAAGAGCTCGAAACCTGGGAGCCCAGAAGTTCCTATCTGCCCGGAACTCTCGATGCGAAATTCGGCAGAGTCTGAAATCATCGGAAGCCAGCCAATAAAACCGGCGCCGGCACGCAGGCTTGTAAACGCCTCTCCAGCATCGGAAACTTCGGTGCCTCCGGAGAACGTGAGCCCGTACGAAAATGAATTTCCGAAACTGTCGTGCCGGTCCTCGAACCATGACACCCGTGCAACGCCGTAATCGAACCTCCCCTGCAGCCCCTGGTCCTCGGCCCGATAATCGAGCTCGATATAGCCGTCTCGGCTGAACCCGACAAATCGGGAAAAAGCCTTACCCAGAACCAGCGCGACGCCCGTCATCTCCGAATCGTCACTCGATTCCGGCTGAAACTTTGCGTCGCTTGTCGCCTCGAAATGAGACACGCGCACCTCGGCAAAGGCGCCATCTGCGTCAACCGGGCGCTGGTACGATACCTCGCCAAAATAGGCATCCGAACCCGACGCAGCATCCGTGTAGACCGCCTCGATCCTCAGGACATCGCCGCCCACGGCCAATGCATAGAACTCCTGGTGGAGAGATGCCGTCTTTTCAGAAAGGTCTTCGGTCGGGGTGTTTCGGACCGACAAGGCTCCCGATTGTCGACGCTCCGAGCCCTCCACGACAACACCGTAATTCCCGTGATCATCGAGCCGGTAAATACCTACGGACGCTTCTGCGCCGGGCATATCGTTGATCAATGCGACCAGGTGGCTCCACTGATCCGCGGTCGGCGACATACCGCGAACTGTCTCCAGATATCGCCGCGCCAGGTCGGCAGAGCTGTCTCGAAGTCCCTCGACTCGGACATCAACGATCCGGCCAAAAGTCACGATCAGGCGCTTGTCACGGATCCGGACCTCCGCCAAAGGATAGCCGGCATTCTCGAGCACATGCAGCAAAACGCTCGCGGCCTCGGCGGCATCGTGCGGCAGCTCTAATCTGGAAACAGATTCCAAGGCCGCCGGGAGCCCCTCGACCTCCCACTCACTCACGTTCGCCGCAGCCGTCCCACCCACAAGCAGCCCAAACAGAACGACTATTCTGAATCCAATCCGGCTTATCACCCTAGTTCACCAGTAATGTTCCAACACACGCACCCAATAGCACAGAACTTAACGATTACACGGTTTAAGTACCGTCGCGATCTGCCGATGGACTGGCAACAGCAGCGCCGATGTCTCGGGTTCGAGAAGGCCCAGCAAGCGGCCTGAACCAGAGAAAGTATTGGATCGCGAATTCGCGAACAGAGACGATTGGCGCGATCCGGCCAGAATTCACTGGATCTTCCAACACTTCCCAAACCTTGAACGACAAAAACCCCCGAAAGCCCGGGGGTTCGTTTGATATCTCCGGCGATCTCCGGAGACACCGGGAAATTTGGTGGAGCCGAGGGGAATCGAACCCCTGACCTCTACGTTGCGAACGTAGCGCTCTCCCAACTGAGCTACGGCCCCACCGATGCCGAAAACGGCCGGCCGCGGGACGGGTCAGCCTGCGCGGCGCGGCGGAATATGTGAGTGCCCATGCGCCTGTGTCAAGTCACACCGGCGTCAATTTCGCCGCGCTTGCACAACCAGCGGATTACTGGACACTGACACGGGTGCTGGCTAGTCTCGCTGGATGCTCCGGGCCGTGGCTTTTACGCGGTCCGGCCAACCTTTTACCGGATTGAAAATCTCGCAGCATGGTCGCACTCGTAGGTCTCATCACAACGGTTATCCAGCTCTATATCTGGGCCCTGATCATCTCGGTCATCATGACCTGGCTGATCCAGTTCAACGTGATCAACACGTCCAACCGCTTCGTCTATACGGTCGGTGATTTCCTCTATCGGATCACCGAGCCGGTCCTCTCGAAAGTCCGTAGCGTGATCCCGTCGGTCGGCGGAATCGATCTCTCCCCCATCGTGGTGATCCTGTTGCTCGCCTTTGTGCAGCAGCTGATCCCGGAACTGATTCTCGGCGCCCGTTAGCAGGACGTCCGGCGCGCGAAAGGCAAACACGATGCGACTCTGGTTTCCGTGCTAGAGGGCGGGGCAAACGCGGCTGAGAGCAGATCATGACAGACACATCCGACAAGATTATCGACGGCAAGGCCTTTGCCGAGGCCCTGCGCGAACGGATCGGGACCGAAACCGGCGCCCTGAAATCCGCCCACGGGCTTATCCCCGGACTGGCCGTGGTGCTGGTCGGCGAAGACCCGGCCAGCCAGGTCTATGTGCGCAACAAGGGCAAGGCGGCCGAAGCCGCCGGCATCACCGCGCGGGATCGCCGCCTTGATGCGGCGACCACCCAGGACGAGCTTCTGGCGCTGATCGCCGACCTCAACGCCGATCCCGCTGTGCACGGCATTCTGGTGCAACTGCCCGTGCCCGACCAGATCGACCCGAATGCGGTGATCGATGCGATTTCGCCGGCCAAAGATGTGGACGGCTTTCATGTCATCAACACCGGGCGGCTGGCCACCGGCCAGATGGACGGCCCCGACGCCGCCATGGTGCCCTGCACGCCTCTGGGCTGCCGCATGCTGCTCGAAGACCGGCTGGGCGACCTCTCCGGGCTCAACGCGGTCGTGCTGGGACGTTCGAATATCGTCGGCAAACCCATGGCCGCCCTGCTGACCCAGGCCAGTTGCACCGTGACCATCGCGCATTCGCGCACGAAGGATTTGCCCGCTGTCTGCCGGGGCGCCGATATTCTGGTTGCCGCCGTTGGCCGCCCGCAGATGGTGCAGGGTGACTGGATCAAGCCGGGTGCCGCCGTGATCGATGTGGGCATCAACCGGATCGCCGCGCCCACCGATGATGATCCCGACAAGATGCGCCTCGTCGGCGATGTGGACTTCGATGCCGCGCTTGAAGTTGCCGGTGCCATCACGCCCGTGCCCGGCGGCGTGGGACCGATGACCATCGCCTGCCTGCTCACCAATACGGTGACGGCGGCCTGCCGGCAGAACGGGATCGAACCCCCGGCGTTCTAGTGGATGACCCCGGAATTCCTCATCTTGAGCCTGACGAAGGACGAGGAATTCTGGCCCGCATACTTCGACAAGCTCGGCATGAGGGCCTGGTCAGGCTTCCGGCGTGTCTCCGACAGGGAGCCGGTAGCGCACCACGCCCTTGACCCGGGCCGGATCCTCGACGGGCTGTCCCTTGCGCAGAACCTGAATCCGGCCGTCGCGGGCCAGATGGATCGCCTGCTGTTTGACCGCCGAGAGGTATTTCCGCCACAGATCGGGCGGGTCCTTCGGCGTCCGGCGGGACTCGGCCACGGCGCGCGCAACCTCCTCGGGTGAAACGGAGCCGCCGGGCTTGGCGGCGGCCAACTGGCCGAGAATGGCCTCGACAACGGGATCTTGTGCTTCGCTCATCCGCGTTCCCTAGCACGTCACGGGCGGATCGGGAACGGCTGGACGACTCCCCCGAATTCACCCGATACTTTGGACCTGCAGGAGAAACGAATGCTCGGAAGTCTGAACGCCCTTTTTGCGTCAACCGTCCTGCTAGTCGTCGGCCATTTTGCCCTCTCCAGCATGCCAGTCCGCATGAAACTGGTCGGGTGGCTCGGCGAAACCCGCTATCTGGTCGCCTATTCCGCACTGATGCTTGCGGCCATGATCTGGATGGTCATGGCCTATATCCGGGCCCCCGCCGACCCGGTCTGGACTACCCCCGGCGGCCTGATCTGGCTGCCGGTGATCCTGATGCCGCTGGCGATATTCCTGATCGTGGCCGGCCTCACAACGCCGTCACCGACCCTAGCCGGAACGAAGCTGGACGACCACAACCGCGACCTGACCAGCGGCATCATCCGGGTCACCCGCCACCCGTTCCTCAACGGCGTCTCGCTCTGGGCGCTGGTGCATCTGCTGGTGAACGGGGACACCCGCTCGATCGTGCTGTTTGCGGGCATGTTCATTCTGTCGGCCGGCGGCATGTGGCACATCGACACGCGGCGCGAGTATCAGTACGGCGCCGACTGGGGGCCGGTCATGCTGACCACCAGTGCGGTCCCCTTTGTCGCCCTGATCGAGAAGCGGACCACCATGGACTGGGCCGGCATTGGCTGGTGGCGCGTGCTGCTCAGTGTTGCGGTCTATCTGGCGCTGATCGCCGCGCACGGCTTCGTCATCGGCCGCCCCGCCTGGCCGGGAATCGGTTAGGCCGCAGCCGTTTAGTCCCGCAATGCCTTGGCCAGACGCAGGCGCAGGGCCTGGAGCTTGATGAAACCCTCGGCATCGCGCTGGTCATAGACCTGATCGTCCTCGAAGGTGACGTGGTCGAGCGAATACAGGCTGTCTTTCGACTTGCGGCCCACAACGGTGGCGCTGCCCTTGTAGAGCTTGAGCCGCACCGTGCCGTTGACGCGCTCCTGGCTCTTGTCCACCGCAGCCTGGATCATCTCGCGCTCGGGGGCGAACCAGAAGCCGTTATAGACAAGCTTGGCATAGCGCGGCATCAGCTCGTCTTTCAGGTGCATCGCCTCGCGGTCCAGGGTGATCGATTCCATACCCCGATGGGCCGCCAGCAGCACCGTGCCGCCGGGCGTCTCATAGACACCGCGGGACTTCATGCCGACGAAACGGTTCTCGACCAGATCCAGACGGCCAATCCCGTTGGCACCCCCCAGTTCATTGAGTTTGGTCAGCAACATGGCAGGAGAGAGTTTCTCGCCATCGATGGCCACCGGATCTCCCTGTTCGAACTCGATCTCGATATAGGTCGGCTTGTCCGGCGCATCCTCTGGCGCGACCGAGCGCGAATAGATGTATTCCTCCGGCTCTTCCCAGGGGTCCTCCAGCACTTTGCCTTCAGCAGAAATGTGCAGCAGGTTGGCATCAACCGAGAACGGTGCTTCGCCGCGCTTGTCCTTGGCGATGGGAATCTGGTGCTTCTCGGCAAAGTCCAGAAGCTTCGTACGCGAGGTCAGGTCCCATTCGCGCCAGGGCGCGATCACGGTGATGTCGGGATCGAGGGCGTAATAGCCGAGCTCGAAGCGGACCTGATCGTTGCCCTTGCCCGTCGCGCCGTGGGAAACGGCGTCGGCGCCGGTTTCATGGGCAATCTCGATCTGGCGCTTGGCGATGAGCGGCCGGGCGATGGAAGTGCCCAGCAGATAGACGCCTTCATAGACCGCATTGGCCCGGAACATCGGGAAGACATAGTCGCGCACGAACTCCTCGCGCAGATCCTCGATGTAGATTTCCTTGACCCCGAACATCTCGGCCTTGGCGCGCGCGGGCTCCAGTTCCTCGCCCTGCCCGAGGTCCGCCGTGAAGGTCACAATCTCACAGTCATAGGTCTCCTCAAGCCATTTGAGGATCACCGAGGTGTCGAGCCCGCCCGAGTAAGCAAGCACAACCTTCTTCACGTCGCCCGACGTCATGGCACTGGTCCGTTCGTTCTGAAAAAATCGCCGCGGAGTATAGTCCCGTGCGCCGGGGGAGCAAGCGGGTCAGCGCGCTAGAACGGCCACCAGGGGAGTACGATTTCATAACCCGCAAGCGTGGCCCAGACCATGAACAGGCCCGTCACCGCGATCGGCAGTCCGGTCACAACCTCACAGACCGACAGAACGGTGCGTATCGCACGGCTGAATCGATGGGTTTCTGAGCCGGGAGCGAGGGCAAACGGGTGAGAAACCGCGAGGGCAAACCCAGCAGCGCGAGAACCCCGCCAAAAATGGCGACGGCAAGTCCCAGAATAAAATCGTCAATCATGCGGTCCGGTCCCGTAAAGGGTTGAACCCCCGAACCTTGAGCGAGCAGTCCTCGTGCTCCACCCGCAACGGTAGTACGGGCCAGCGATGGTGACAAGCCGGAACCGGCGCTTCGCGCCTACTCGGCAGCCGTGCGCCGGGGCCGTTCGCTGTCGGACTTGAGCTGCCCGCAGGCCGCCATGATGTCCTCGCCCCGTGGCGTGCGCACCGGCGAGGGATAGCCCGCATTGCGCACGATCTCGGCAAAGGCCTCGATCCGCTCGTCGGTCGAGCGCTCATAGGGCGCGCCCGGCCAGGGATTGAACGGGATCAGGTTCACCTTGGCCGGAATACCGGCGATGATGCGCACCAGTTCGCGCGCATCGGCGTCACTGTCGTTGACGTCGCGCAGCATGACATATTCGAAGGTAATGCGGCGCGAGTTGCGCAGGCCGGGATAGTCCCGGCACGCCTGCAGCAATTCCGCGATCGGGTATTTGCGGTTGATGGGAACGATTTCATCGCGCAATTCGTCACGCGTGGCATGCAGGGAGACGGCAAGGTTCACCCCCAGCTCTTCCCCGCAGCGTTCGATCAGCGGCACCACCCCGGCGGTCGAGAGGGTGATCCGGCGGCGCGAGATCGCAATGCCCGCATCGTCCATGACGATCTTCAGAGCCTTGGACACATTCTCGAAGTTATAGAGCGGCTCGCCCATGCCCATCATCACGATGTTGGACAATTCGCGCTCATAGATCGTGTTGCGCTCGGCCGTCGGCCATTCCCCGAGGTGATCGCGTGCCAGCATGATCTGGCCGACGATCTCGGTCGGTCCCAGATTGCGCACCAGGCGTTGCGTACCGGTATGGCAGAAGCGGCAGTTCAGGGTGCAGCCCACCTGGCTGGACACACACAGCGTGCCCCGGTCGCTCTCCGGAATGTGGACACACTCGACCTCGTTGCCATCGCCGAGATTGAGCAACCATTTGTGGGTCCCGTCGCTGGAGGCCA
Source organism: Alphaproteobacteria bacterium (assembly GCA_038137215.1). Taxonomy (GTDB): domain Bacteria; phylum Pseudomonadota; class Alphaproteobacteria; order UBA6615; family UBA6615; genus JABJAG01. The sequence continues at coordinate 13,091 of JAYQBG010000023.1, read as the reverse complement.
GGTCACGGGCAATGCCCGGGCGTGCAATCACAAAGCGCTCGGCCAGTCGGGCACGCAGCGTCTTGGAGATGTTGCTCATCGCCTCAAAGTCGGTCACCCCGCGGCCATAGACCCATTTGAACAACTGGTCGGCACGAAACTGCGGCTCGCCCATCTCGGCGAGCACGGCCGCCATGTCATCTCGGTCCATCCCGATCAGATTGACCGGGGAATCGGTATCGGCGGCAGGCGGGGCAAATATGTCTGAATTCAACGGCATCGCGCATGACATAGGCCCGCGCCCGGGCAAACGCAACATTCGGGTATGAGCCAGATCAATGCCCGCCCCCGCAACAGGCACGATTCTGGGAGGGAATCACAGGAAAGGTCTTATGAATCACAAATATCGAAAAGTCCTTCACACGCTCCTCGCGCATCCGGTCAGCGCCAATATTTCGCCGAAAGCGGTCGAAGCGGTGTTCGGGGAGCTCGGTGGTGAAATCGAACAGCGCCACGGGGGGCGTATCGGCGTGCGGCTCAACGGTCATTTTGCCGAATTCGCCCATCCGCAGCACAGCATGTCACCCGATCAGGGGCGCCAGGCCAAAAAATTCATCGAGGATGCCGGGATTGACCCGGAGAAGGACTATCCGCTGCACGGCGACTAGCGCCGGGGGCTATCCGCGCCCGCAGGCCTTGCCGATGGCGCTGTAGGCAGCACTGGTCCCCTTGAGGGAATAGGAATCGGTCGTCGGATTGTTGCGCGAAGACGTGCCCTTGACGCTCATGCGAGCCCCCTTGCGCAGCGCGGCCACCAGCGTCGTGTCATCAGCAGGCTTGTAGGTCCAGGCGCTTTCGTCGCGGGTGAACAGGTTCCAGGAGTCGCCGCCAATCCGCACCTCAACCTCGGAGCCCGGCTTGAACGGATAGCCGATATCGACCTGGACCACGTCGAACTCTTTCTGGTCCGGACGGTGCCAGACGAGAAAGAAAATTTCGCCGCGGCGCGAGCGCAGGCTCGCTTCCTTGGGCTTGGAGACCATGTAGCAGAAGCGGTTTCCGGCGGTGCCGCGGGTATAGGCGTCCCAGTCCCCGAACCGGCCGATCAGTTCCGCATCCTGGGCCTGCGCGGATGGCGGCAAGCCGGCCACCGCAGCCAGCAAACCAACAAACAGCCAAAGGGTGAATTTTCGTGCGCGCAACATAATGTCCAGTCCTATCAATTCCATTCGAGTCATGCCAAGCCGGACCGTGTCGGGATCGTGCCGGAACTACGCGGACGCATGACCTCGGATCCGGGCTGCTAGTCTTCTTTCGAACTCCGCAGGACCGGTCCCCCGTGCACATGATCCGGCAGGGCCTCGACGGGCCCGCCCGGCGTGACCGGACGCATGGGAAACCGCCCCAGGGTCAGCGTGCGGTCATACATCACGATCGCCGCCGCCAGTCCGACATTGACGCAGAAACGTGTCGGAATCTTGACGACATGGGCACAACGTTCCACCAATTCCGGCGACAGCGAACCCCGCTCGGGACCCAGCACATAAGCCGCCTGGCGCGGATGGCGAAAGCTCGGCAGATCCACGGCATCATCGGTCAGTTCGACACCGACAAGATCGCAGCCGCGCGGCAGCGAGAAATCGTCCAGTCCATCATATTCATGGAGCGGCAGATGTCCGGGCGCATCGGAGGTATCGGCGCGCCCGCCTTCACGCTGGGCATAAACCGCGCTGATCGTGAAAACGAAGCTGGCCCCGAAGGCATGGGCAGTGCGCATGATCGCCCCCACATTCATCGGCTTCGAGATCCCTTCGACCCCGACCCCGAAATAACCCCGCATCCTGTGTTCGGACATCCCCGTCTCGCTTTTCCTGAACCGTCCGGCGCAAACTTGCATGGCCCCTGTGCGCGAGGCAAGGTGAGCGCAAATGGACGACCTGACAGACCCTCACAAACACCCAGCCCCCGACGCCGACGGGACCGCCAACCCGGTTCTTGTCGAGGTCGTGCGCGGCCCGATGGTCGAAAGCCGCCACCGCGGGGCTATTGCGGTGGTCGCGCCCGACGGCACGGTGGTTCACGCCATCGGCGATGTCGAACGGGAGATGTATCCGCGTTCGGCGATCAAGCCGGTCCAGGCGCTGCCCCTGATCGAAACCGGTGCCGCGGATGCCTTCGGCTTCGGTGATGTCGAGATCGCCCTCTCCTGTGCGTCACATCTGGGTGAAGCGCGCCACGTGGCGGCCGTACGCAACATGCTGATGAAGGCCGGGGCCAGCCCCGATCAGTTCGAGTGCGGTCCGCAGCCCCCGTCCGGCACGGCGGCGGAACACGAACTCGTCAGCGCCGGAGAACCCTTTCAGGCGATCCACAACAACTGCTCGGGAAAACATGCCGGGATGATCGCCTCCGCGCTGCACAAGGGGGAATCGCCAACGGGCTACACCGAGGTCACCCACCCCGTGCAGCAACGGGTGCTGGGGGTGTTCGAATCCATGACGGGTTGCGATCTGGGCCGCGCGCCGAGTGGCATCGACGGCTGCTCGGTCCCGGTCTGGGCCATGCCGCTGGGCAACCTCGCGCTCGCCATGGCGCGCATGGCCGATCCTGCGGATCAGCCCGAAACACGCCAGGCTGCCGCGGCGCGCATCCGTGCGGCCATGGCTGCCGAACCGTTCTATATTCATGGCAGCAACGCCTTTGGCACCGACGTTATCGCCGCGGCCGGACCGGATGTTCTAGTCAAGGGCGGTGCGGAAGGCGTCTATACCGCCATTCTTCCGGCACTCGGCCTCGGTGTTGCCCTCAAAATCGACGACGGCGCGAGCCGTGCCGCCGAACTGGCGATGATCCACACCCTCGAAGGCCTCGGCGCGCTCGATGACAGCCAGCGCAAAGCCCTGGCCGACCGGCTACGACCGGTCCAGACCAACTGGGCCGGCACCGCGGTCGGCGAATTGCGGCCCACGGCGGCCCTGACCTTTTGACGACGGAGATTTCCGCGATGCGCGCAATCCTTTGTGAAGCCTGGGGCGAGCCCGAGACCCTGAAGCGCGGCGAACTCCCCAAACCCGAGATGGGACCGGGACAGGTCCGCATCCGCATGCGCGCCGCCGGCGTGAACTTCGCCGATACGGTGCTGGTGCGCGGACACTACCAGGAGAAGCCGGAACTGCCCTTCGCGCCGGGTCTCGAGGGCGCGGGTGAAATCCTGGAGGTCGCCGACGACGTGACCGACTTCAAGCCGGGCGACAAGGTCATGGCCGTGGTCTCGGCGGGGGGCTTTGCAGAAGAGGCCGTGTGCAATGCCTCCACGGTCTTCTCGATGCCGAAGGGTATGGATGCGGTCACCGCCGCCGCCTTCCCCGTCGCCTATGGGACATCCCATCTGGCCCTCGTCCACCGGGCCAACCTGCAGGCCGGAGAGTCGGTTCTGGTCCTCGGCGCAGGCGGCGGTGTCGGCCTGACCGCCATTGAATGTGCCAAGGCGCTCGGCGCAACCGTGATCGCGGCGGCCTCCTCGGCCGAAAAGCTGGCGCTGGCCGAAGCCCGCGGGGCCGATCACCTGATCAACTACACCGACGCAGACCTGCGCGCCGAAATTCGCAAACTGACCGACGGAAAGGGCGTGGATGTTGTCTATGACCCGGTCGGCGGCGATCTTGCCCAGGCGGCCATGCGGTCCATGGCATGGTGCGGACGGTTTCTGGTGATCGGGTTTGCCAGCGGCGAGGTCCCGCAATTCCCCGGCAACTACCTGCTGGTCAAGAACATCGCCATCATCGGCGTCTATTGGGGCGCCTATCGCACGAAAGAGCCCGAGGTCTTCCGCGCGGGGTTTGCCGAACTGGTGCGCTGGTGGGAGGCCGGCAAGCTCAAGCCGCATGTGTCGCAGGTCTTCCCGCTGGCCGATGCGCCGAAGGCACTGGCGATGCTGGAAGGCCGCCAATCCACCGGACGCCTCGTGATCGATATCGACGGTTGAGAGAAGACCAGATTCATGTCCGACCGCGAAACCCGTGACCGCCTCGTCCAGTCTCAGTACGAGGCCTATCCCTATCCCGAACGTAAACCGGCGGATGAGAAAAAACGCCTGATCACCGGCTCACCGAGCAACATTCCCGAGGTCAATCACTACGTCTTCGGGGGTGCCCGGAACCTTTCCGCACCGTTCCACGCGCTGGTGGCCGGTGGCGGGACCGGGGATGCCGCGATGATGCTCGCCCAGAACATGACCGATCTGCGCATCCCCGGCGAGGTGGTGCACCTGGACATGAGCGGGCCGAGTCAGGCCGTCGCATGCCAGCGGGCCGAAATTCGCGGGCTGTCGAATCTGCGGTTTGTCGAAGGATCCCTGCTAGACGTGGCCGAGATCGCACCGGGACCGTGGGACTACATCGATTGCTGCGGGGTGCTGCATCATCTCGAGGACCCGGATGCCGGACTGGCCGCCCTGGCCTCGGTCCTCCACCCCGATGGCGGCATGGGCATCATGGTCTATGGCGAGCTGGGACGGATCGGCATCTATCATATGCAGGACATGCTCCGTACGATTGCGCCCGGCGAACCCATGGACGACGCCGAACGGGTCGATCTCGCCAAGCGCCTGACCGGCACCCTGCTGCCCACATCCTGGCTCAACCGCAACGGTCTGATCCGCGATCATGTGGATGGCGGCGACCCGGGCGTCTATGACCTGTTTCTCCACTCCCGCGACCGGGCCTACACCGTTCCGCAACTCTTCGAATGGGTGGACGGCGCCAATTTGCGCATGACTTCGCTGATTGAGCCCTTCCGCTACGACCCCGACTGGCTGGTCCGCGATCCCCGCATCCGCAAGCGCCTGGAGACCCTCGATCCGATGACCCGGGCCGCCTTCGCCGAGCAGTTCTCCGGCAATATCAAGAAGCACGTCTTCTATGCCGTACGTCAGGACAACGACGTGACACCACCCGCCGCCGATAACCCAGATGTAATTCCCATGCTGATCAACGACACGGCGGCCGAGGCCCGCGAGCGGATGCCGCCAGGCGGCCAAATCACCGTGTCGATCGAGGGCATGAAGATCGACATGCCGGTGCCGCCGCTAGCACGGCTGATTGTCGGCTTGTGCGACGGACAGAACAACCTCTCGGCGATTCACGCGGGTGTGCAGGAGAAGCGCCCCGAGATGGACTACGACACCTTCAAGACCCAGTTCGACGCGCTCTATCGGGTGATGAACGCCATCAACAAGATGGTGCTGCGGGTGCCGACCGGCTAGCCGGTCGCGCCCCCGCTACGCCGTCGGCCGATCGCGAGCACCATCCCCGCCGTCGTGATCACGAGCCCGGCGACGGCCACATATGTCGGCACCTCCGCGAGCAGGACAATACCCAGCAGCACGGCCAGTGCCGGTGCGCCTGCCAGGAAAACCGACATGGTCGTCGCCCGGATCGATTTGGTGGTCCGGGTGATCAGCATGACCACGATGAAGCTGGCGACCACACCCTGATAGACCGCCTGCAGGGCCACCTCCTGCCAGGGCGGGAACGGCGCGTCCGCGAAGATGGCGGGAACGAGGCCCGACGGCAGGAACAGCAACCAGATCGGAATATAGACCGCGGTGCTGATGGTCGGTGCGGCGATCACCGCCTGCAGAATGGTCACGTTCCAGCGCCGCAGCGCCGTCATGTAGATGGCAAAGCAGGCCCCGGCCCCGATCAGCAGCAGATCGCCGAACCATTGATCAGCGGGTGCATGCACCGAGAAATTGTCCCCGCCGAGCATCAGCGCACCGATGACAATCGCCACGATACCCAGTGTCTGGAGCCGGGTCGGCCGCTCGCGCAGCCAGACATAACCGACGATAGTCGCGAAGATCGGCATGGTGCCGTTGGTCAGCACCCCGGCATGGATCACCGGCGCCAGGGACATGCCGCCGAAGGATGCCAGCGCAAAGGGCGCGCCCACCCCGAAGGACAACACCGCCCCCTTCCAGAGCGGCAGTCCCGCCAGGCCGCGCGTCAGCAGAAGCGGGAAGACAATGATCGCACCGACTCCGACCCGCAGCGCGGCCACGTCATAGGGGGTTAGCGCATGGAGCACACCGAACCGTGAGGCGACGATCCAGCCGCCCCAGATGAAGGGCACCACCAGCCCGCAGGCCAGCCCGATGGCGAAGCTGGGCCGTGCCGGGCTCATTTCTTTTGCGTGACCGGACCGGGTGAGGCCGCACCGGCCAGAAGCCCCGGCCCGAGCGCGATGAGAATCCCGACCGTCACCACGCAGACACCGCCGATACTGATCGCCGACGGGATTTCACCCAGCGCGGGGATCGCAATCAGCAGGGCCAGCGCGGGCGCACCGGACATGATGGCCGCCTGACGCATACCACCCAGCATCCGTGCGGCATGGGCAATCAGGATCGCGGCAAAGAAGGCGGCGACGATCCCTTGATAAACGCCCTGGAGGGCAATCTCGGGCCAGGGTGTTGCGGCCAGATTGCTCGGTAACACAAAGAACCAGAGCGGGATATAAAGCGCCAGATTGATACCGTTCACGATCATCAGGGACTGCAACGCCGTGATGCCCCAGCCGCGCACGGCGGTCAGAAACGAGGCGTTGCAGATGGCGGCCCCCAGAAACAAAAGGTGGCCGCGCCACTGACCCGGCTCGCCGAAGGACAGGGCGTCCCAGCCGGTTGCCGCGACCCCGGTCACGATCAGCAGAACCCCGAAAATGCGCCAGCCGCCCAGCTTCACCCCGAACACCGCCCAGGCGAGCAGGGCTGCGAAGACCGGCATCGCACCGTTGATGACGATCCCGCCATGGGCCACCGGCGCAAAGACCATGCCGCCGAAGACAAACAGCGTGAAGGGCGCCCCCGAGGTGAGCGCGATCACGCCCATCTTCCAGAGGGGAATCCGCGGCCAGCGGACGAAGAACATCACGGGGATGGTGCACAGGCCGGCGATCCCGAAGCGCAGCGCGGCCATGTCATAGACCGTCAGGGTGGAGGTCGCCCCGAATCGCGACACGACGAGGAATCCCGAAAACAGGATCAGCACGCCGACTCCCGCCGCGACTCCCAGGGCTGCCTCACGGTTCATGTTTTCGACCCGATACAAGAAAAGGCCCCATGCAGATGCACGGGGCCCTTCAAACTAGCGGACGCATGGCGCGTCCGTCGATAGCGCGACGCCTACTGGGTGACGATGGTCGCTTCGCTCTTCTCGCGAACCTCATCGACACTCACGCCGTCAGCGAGTTCCTTGATATGGACCCCGCCATCGCCGATCGTGAAGACGCCGAGCTCGGTGATGATGTCATCGACCACGCCCGCACCGGTCAGCGGCAGGGTGCACTCCTTGAGCAGCTTGGCCGAGCCGTCCTTGGCATTATGATCCATCAGGATCACGACGCGCTTGACGCCGGCGACGAGATCCATCGCACCGCCCATGCCCTTGACCATCTTGCCCGGGATCATCCAGTTCGCCAGGTCGCCGTTCTCGGCCACCTGCAGCGCACCCAGGATCGACATGTTGATATGCCCACCGCGGATCATCGCAAAGGACTGGGCGCTGTCGAAATAGACCGATTCCGGCAACTCGGTGATCGTCTGCTTGCCCGCATTGATCAGGTCGGGATCGACGGCGTTGTCCGTTGGAAAGGGTCCCATGCCGAGCATGCCGTTTTCCGACTGGAACGTGACGTTCATATCGTCGGGAATGAAGTTCGCCACCTTGGTGGGCATTCCGATGCCGAGGTTCACATAGAAGCCGTCTTCGAGCTCCTGCGCCGCGCGGGCGCACATTTCATCGCGTGACCATGCCATGTTTCGTCTCCTTCTCTTCTCTCGTCCTAGAGTCGCTCAGCCTTCGGAGACCGTACGGAACTCAATGCGTTTCTCGAAATCCTGACCCTGGAAAATACGGTCAGTGTAAATGCTCGGCAGATGGATGCTATCGGGATCGAGCTGACCGGGTTCGACCAGTTCCTCGACCTCGACAACACAAATCTTGCCGGCCGTCGCCATGGGCGCGTTGAAGTTGCGCGCGGTCTTGCGGAAGACCACATTGCCCGCCGTATCGCCCTTCCAGGCTTTCACGATGGCCAGATCGCCCGTCAGGCCGCGTTCCATCAGATAGGTTTCCCCGTCGAATTCGCGGGTTTCTTTGCCTTCGGCAATCAGCGTGCCCACGCCCGTCTTCGTATAGAAGGCCGGGATACCGGCACCGCCGGCGCGGCAGCGTTCGGCCAGCGTGCCCTGCGGGTTGAACTCGAGCTCGAGTTCACCGGCGAGGAACTGGGCCTCGAAGGTCTTGTTCTCACCCACATAGGAAGAGATCATCTTCTTGACCTGGCGGGTCTGGAGCAGCAGCCCGAGACCGAAATCGTCCACGCCCGCATTGTTCGAGGCGACCGTCAGATCCTTCACGCCGGAATCGCGGATCGCGAGGATCATGTGCTCGGGAATGCCGCACAGGCCGAACCCGCCGGCCAGAATCGTCATTCCGTCGAAAAGCACGCCCTCAAGCGCGGATTTAGCGTCCGAATAAACCTTGTTGCTCATCTCTCAGCCCTGATTTGTTCGTTTCTTGATGTCCGATGCGCGCGCCATGCGCCATCCGATGTTCCCCCTGTCGGAACCCGCCGATAAACACCAGCATATGCCCGGCTGTCAAACCTTTCAGGCCCGGACACCCCCTGGAAGTGGAAACCCTGACCTGCGCGAACCGGCTATCGAAGGTGTCTGCGCCGGTTTATGGTCCACGGCCATGTCCCGCCTCTCAGCACCTCTCTCACCTTCGGTCCTTGCCATTGCGCTGATGCTGGGCGCGGTGACCCTGTTTGCCGGTGCCCATGGTCTGGTGCGCTTTGCGAGCACGGAACTCCATCCGTTCCAGATTTCCTTCCTGCGATCCTTCTTCGGGCTCATCTTCGTCCTGCCGCTGATCCTGCGCGGACCGGACTATTCGGACCTGCGGGTCAAGCTGCCCCGGATGCATCTGATCCGGGGCATCACCTCCTCGATCGCCACGCTCGCCTGGTTCACCGCCGTGGCCATCATGCCCCTGGGTGAGGCGGTCGCGCTGAACTTCACCGCGCCGCTTTTCGCAACAATCCTGGCGGCGATCTTCCTGCACGAGGTGGTCCGCGTGAACCGCTGGGCGGCCACGCTTGTGGGTTTCATCGGCGTCCTGATCGTGATCCGGCCCGGGGTCGAAACGGTCCAGCTCGGCGCGCTGCTTTCCCTGGGCAGCGCCATGCTGATCTCGGTCAATGTCCTGATGATCCGTGTCATGGCGCAGGTGGACAGTGCCCGGTCCATCGTGACGTCGTTCAATCTCTTCCTGACGATCTTCACCCTCATCCCGGCGCTGTTCTTCTGGCAATGGCCCAGCCCGATCATGATCGCGGCAACCTTTGCCATCGGCGCGCTCACCACGCTCGCCCATCTGATGCTGACCCGTTCGATGCGGTTTGCCGAAGCCTCCGCCGTGATCCCGCTGGATTTCGTCCGCCTGCCGCTCTCGGCCTTGATCGGCTTCTATTTCTTCATGGAGGTGCCCGACACCTGGACCGTGGTCGGCGCGCTGATCATCGGTGTCTCGGCGGTCTATATCGCGCGCAACGAGGCCATGAACAAGAAAGGCGGGTCGTGAGCGCGCCGGACCAGCCCGACCGGCGCCTGCTCGGCCTGCCCCGTCAGGTCTGGGGTGCCATCGCCATGGCGGCCGGGGTGGCCTGTCTGGCCGGCAACCACTCGATCGTGCCGATCGTCGCCGCTGAGGTCGGTGCCTTCGAGACCTCGGCGCTGCGCTTCATCTGGGCCGTGCCGATGATGCTGCCCTGGATCATCGCCAGCAAGGGCACGGCACTGCGGACCGAGCGCCACGGGCTGCATTTCGTTTCGGCCTCCCTGACCGCCCTGACCACGGCCCTGCTGTTTCTGGGCCTGGCGCATCTGCCCCTGGCACTGGCCACGACGCTGAATTTCACCGCCCCGCTCTTCACCACCATGATGGCGGCGCTCCTGCTCAAGGAGCAGGTCGAGTTCGCGCGCTGGGCCGCCGTGATCACCGGGTTCATCGGCGTTCTGGTCATCCTGCGGCCGGGCTTCATCGCCTTCGATCCGGCGATCCTGCTGCCGGTGTGTTCGGCGGCCACGCTGGCGCTCTGGTACTTCACCCTGAAGCGTCTCGGCCGTACCGACTCCACGGCGACCGTCACCATCTACCAGACTCTCTGGGCGGCACTGCTGCTGTTCCTGCTGGCGCTTCCGGACTGGCAATCGCCCAGTCTCACCGTCCTGCTGCTGTCCATCGCCATGGCGGCGATGGGAACCGCGGCGATTTTTCTGATGGCGCGCGCCTTCGAACTGGCCGACGCGTCCCTGGTCGCCCCTTTCGACTATGCCCGGCTGCCCTTCGTGGCCCTGTTCGGATTCCTTCTGTTTGACCAGATTCCCGGCCTCTACACGATCCTGGGCGCCGTCATCATCGTCGGATCGGCCTTCTATGTGGCCCGTCGCGAAACCCGGACATCCGCGCCCACGCCGCTTGACTCCGACAGCGACTGAACGGGTTAATAGACAAAAGAGGGGGCTCATGGATTACGGCATTTTCAACCTGATGAACCGGCGCCATCCGTCGCAGGATGTGAGAGAGGTGGTGACACAGACCGTGGCACAGGTGCAGGCCGCCGAGCAGGCCGGGTTCGGCATTTCGTGGTTCACCGAGCATCACTTCTCAAACTACTCGCTCTCACCCTCGCCATTGATGATGATCGGCCATGTGGCGCCGCAAACCCGGAACATCCGGCTCGGCTCGGCGGTGGTGCTGCCGGCGCTCTATCAGCCCGCACGACTTCTCGGCGAGATCGCCTTCGCCGACTGCCTGTCCGGCGGCCGCCTGGTCCTCGGCCTGGGGGCCGGATACCAGGCCTATGAACTGGCGCGTTTCGGGGTGGAGCTCGACGAGGCCAGCGAGATCACCAATGAATGGATCGACTTTCTGGCCAAGGGGCTGGGACAGGAATCCTTCGAGTATCACGGCAAGCATATCGACCTGCCCCAGACCTGGTTCACAGCCCCGCCCGCCCAGTCACCGCGCCCGGAAATCTGGATCGCTGGGAACAGCCCCGGTTCCCAGCGGAGGGCCCTCAACGGCAACCATCCGCTGTTTGTTTCGGGCTTCGGGCGTGACACGGACACACTCGCCGAAATCCGTGCCGAAGCCGACGAGACCTGGCAGGCCGCGGGCAAAAACCCCGACGATCTGCGCTTCGGCACCCTGCGCTATTGTTTCGTCACCGACGACAAGGCCGAGGCGCTGGCCTTTGCCGAAAACGCCCGCTACCAGGTCCGTCTCTCACGCTACCTGCGGCAGGGCCAGACCGATCTCGCCGCGCCCTGGCTGCCCGAGGAGCCTTTCGAGGACGAAATGTCGCCCGAGGACATTCTGGCCTGGAACCCCATCGGCGATGCCGAAACCGTGGCCGAGAAGCTGGTCGCCGAGATCGAGGCCGTCCGCCCTGTCCACACCGCCCTCTATATGACCATGGGCAACACACCCCATGCCGCCGCCATGACATCCATCGAATCCTTCGGCACGGATGTGGTGCCGCTGATTGAAAAGAGTGTCGGACCGCTGGCCAATGCCAGCACGCCTCTGGCGGCCGCAGCGGCGCAATAAACGGTCATGAACGCGCTGGCCGTCAAACCCCGGCCCACGCTCGAGCCGCCTGCGCTGGTGGCTCATGCGGACTGGTCAATCGATCCGCGCAAGCGGTCCATGGCCCGCGCCGTCCGCACCGCCGATGGCCGCTACACCGCGCTCGCCCCGGAACCCGTCAGTGATCTCGATGATCTGTTCGCCCGGCTGCGCGCCGCCGCGGGAGTCGGCGAAAACGCCTTTGTCGGTTTCGACTTCCCGCTCGGCCTGCCGCGCGCCTATGCGAAGAACGCCGGGATCGGCCGGTTCATGGCCGCCTTTCCGAAATTCGGGCGCGGCGGCTGGAAGGACTTCTACGACCCGGCAGACGACCTCTCGGAGATATCGCCCCGGCGACCGTTCTATCCCAACCGGCCCGGCGGCAGCCGGCGGCAGCATCTGATCGACGGTCTCAAACTCGAAGGCCCCGACGAACTCTTCCGGCGCTGCGACGGGCGGACCGATTTGCGGTCTGCGGCCAACCCGATGTTCTGGACCATGGGCGCCCAGCAGGTCGGCAAGGCCGCCATCAGCGGCTGGCGCGACCTGATCGCCCCGGCGCTGCGCGGCGATCCCGCCTTTCACATCTGGCCGTTTGACGGGCGGCTGACCGAACTCCTGACACGGCCCGGTATCACCGTGGCAGAAGTCTATCCCGGAGAGATCTATGGTCATCTCAAGCTCCGGATAGCCGCCTCGAACAAATCGAAGCTCAATGCCGAGCATCGCCGCGAGGACGCCGTGCGCCTGTTCGACTGGGCAGCGGACAACGAGGTGCAACTCTCCGCCGCGCTGGCCGGAGACATCCGCGACGGCTTTGGCGACAGCCCCGATGGCGAGGACCGGTTCGATGCCACGGTCGGCCTGTTCGGCATGCTGAACGTGATCTTCGGACACCGCCTTTCCGGCGAGCCACCCGATCCGGTGGTGCGGCAGATCGAGGGCTGGATTCTGGGGCTGGATACGAAGAGCCTGAAAGAGTGACAGCGCAAACCCAAGATTAAGCGAACCTCCACCTCTCCCGGCTCGCATAAGCGCGCCACCCTCTCCTCCTGGGAGGAGAAGGCTGGGGTAAGGTGGGGGAAAGTACCGTCTCGATTGATACCCTTCCTCAGGGGCGATAGAACCAACGCAAGTCACACAAAGGAGAAGAACATGGACGTCAACGGCAAGGCCGCGATCATCACCGGCGGCTGATCGGGCATCAGCGCCGAAGTGGCGCGCCACTGCGCACGCGCTAGCATGAAGGTCGCGCTGCTCGACGTGAACATGGACGGCGCGAACGCTGTGGCCGATGAGATCGGCGGCACGGCGGTCGCGTGCGACGTGACAAGTTCCGACAGCGCCGAAGCAGCGATCGCCGCCGCGCGGGAATTTGCCTCCCAGGGCATCCGGGTCAACACCATCGCCCCGGGC
>JAYQBG010000022.1:0-51064 GCA_038137215.1 Alphaproteobacteria bacterium | reverse complement strand
CATCCGCACCAGATCGTGAACGCGTGATCCTGAAGAAGGGCAAAGACGAGGACCCTAAGAAGGGGCTGATCGACTATCAGGACACTGCCCAGACAAGAGCGATGCGTGACCAGCTGGTCCGGTATCAGGCCCTGCTGGACCGACACCATATCGATGTCTGTTCTCTCGAAGAGCCGGTAATCAAGCAGGGCAATGGTCTACTCCGTATCGGGCGTGAGATAGCGCACACCCTCGTGCGGGTCTGCTCTCGTGGGTTTGGTCATTATGGTCTCCTGCAGGAATCCGCGTGGCGGCGCCCGCCACCCGGCTAGCGGTGCAACGCGCAGATCTTGTTGCCCGACGGGTCCAGGAGATACGCCAGATAGACCTGGCCGCCCGCCGCAGCATCGCGCCATCCCGGCGGATCCTCGCAGGTGGTGCCGCCATTGGCCACACCGGCGGCGTGCCAGGCATCCGCTACCTCCGGACTGTCGCACCGGAACCCGATGGTTCCGCCATTAGCGCCGGTCGCCGGTTCGCCGTTGATCGGCTTCGAGATGGCAAACACGCCGGCGTCAGTGCGATAGAAAAGCCGGCCCTTGGGATCGAATGTGCCCTCCGGCACGCCGACGGTGCCGAGCACCGCGTCGTAGAAGGTCTTGGCCACGGAGAGGTCATCCCCTCCGATCATGATATGCGAGAACATGGCTTTCTCCTGGGCAACCGGTGGCAGAATGGCGGATGCCGCGGCCCGGAGGTCGTGTGCCGGCCCGCCGCCCCCGAATTCTATCACGAGCGCCCCGGCCGGTCGATGCAATGGCGGCGGCTCCGGTCGATTGGACAGCGCCTCGCCGCGTGCCTAGAATCCCACACACCCGATCACGCCCGACTCGCTGTCCGCGTGACGCCTCATTCCGCAGGAAACGAGACCCCATGAGAAATCGCAACAACGAAGCCGACACGAACATGGCGCTGTTCTGCGACTTCGAAAACGTGGCCCTGGGCGTACGCGATGCCAAATACCCGAAATTCGACATCGGGACCGTGCTCGACCGGCTGCTGGTCAAGGGCAGCATCGTCGCCAAGAAAGCCTATTGCGACTGGGACCGTTACAAGGAGTTCAAGGCGGTGATGCACGATGTCGCCTTCGAGATGATCGAGATTCCCCACTCCCGCCAGTCCGGCAAGAACTCTGCCGATATCCAATGGTCGTCGATGCGCTGGACCTTTGCTACACCAAGGAACATATCGATACCTTCGTGATCATCAGCGGCGATTCGGATTTCTCGCCGCTCGTCAGCAAGCTGCGCGAGAACGCCAAGACGGTGATCGGTGTCGGGGTGAAGAACAGCACCTCGGACCTGCTGATGAACAATTGCGACGAGTTCATCTTCTATGACGATCTGGTGCGGGCCGGCGACCGGCCGCGCCGCCGGGCCGACCCGATCTGGGGCTCCATGGTCAAACAGACCCTGAAACGCCGCCGGCCCGGTAGTAGAGATAGGAAAAAAACAGTGACCTTCGCGTCTTGTCTGCCTCGGTTTGCGGAAACAACAGTTCGGAATCAACCTGAAATCGAATTTGGCTCAACAGCAGAAAAAACGTCGCGTTATCAATTCGTCCCGCCCTTTCGCAGCCCTGAACCGCCAGAATCAGTTCCTAATAGCTGAATTGATCGGATTTCTCCCCGGCCAAGTTGCAGAACCGGATCACCTCGGCATCGCTGAGGGGAGCCGCCGCCTGACCACCAGACTGGGCGTGGCCGCTCTCCATACCGGCCAGCAAAACCCAAAGCGCTACAAACGCACCGGACACGCGTCGATTCATTTCAGCCTCCTGCACTTTCCGCAGACCCGTCCGCGCTGTTACATTTTAACCCAATCGCAGCAGCAATCTGAGAAATTCGGAGCACGTAGAGTATGGGTGAGTTTTCGATCGGGCAGTCGCCCACGCGGCTGGAAGACCAGAAGCTGCTGACCGGCCAGGGCCGGTTCCTCGACGACATCAACTACGACCGCCAGCTGCGCGCCGTGATCCTGCGCTCTCCCCACTCCCATGCGAAAATTCTCTCCATCGACACCTCCGCTGCCAAGGCCGCGCCGGGCGTGCATGCGGTGTTCACCGGCGAAGACTATCGCGCCGACGGCATGGGTGTCGTTCCCTGCATGGGGGATTACACCCACCGCAATGGCGGCAAGATGTACATCCCCGACCGCCCGGCGCTGGCCGTGGGCAAGGTGATGCATATCGGCTACCCAGTCGCGCTGGTGATTGCGGACACCGAACCCCAGGCGCGCGATGCGAGCGAGCTGATCGAGGTGGATTACGAGGTGCTGCCCGCCGTGACCTCCTGCTGGGAGGCCTTCCAGGACGGCGCGCCGCAGCTCTATGACGACTGCCCGAACAACGAATCCTATCTCTACACGGCGGGCGACAAGGACGGCACCGACAAGGCCCTCGAAGAAGCCGACCACACGGTTTCGCACCATCTGGTGATCAACCGGGTGACCGCCAACGCCATGGAGAACCGGGGCGTCATCGGTGAGTACAGCCCCAGTGACGGCCGCTACACCTTGCGCTGCGGCTTCCAGCGGCCCTGGCTGTTCCGCAAGAGCCTCGCCGACCAGTCTTTCAAGGTGCCGGAATCCAAGATCCGCCTGATCACCGACGATATCGGCGGCAGCTACGGCCTGCGCGGCTCGATCTATCCGGAAATGGTCCTGATGCCCTGGGCGTCCAAGCATGTGGGCCGGCCGGTGAAGTGGGTCGCCGACCGGTCCGAAAGCCATCTGTCCGACGATGACGGCCGCGACAACATGGTCGATGTGGCGCTGGCCTTCGACAAGGACGGCACCTTCAAGGCGCTGAAGGTCCGCAGCTGGGGCAATCTGGGCGCCTTCCCGTCCTATCGCGGCGCCAGCCCGCCCGTGGTGCATATCGGCACCTCGATCGGCGTCTATACGACCCCGGTCGCCCATGTCGAAATTTCCGGGATGCTGACCAACACCCACTGCACTTCGCCCTATCGCGGGGCCGGCCGCCCGGAAGCCTCGTTCATGATCGAACGGCTGGTGGAGATGGCCGCCGACGAACTGGGCATGGATCCGGCCGAGCTGCGGCGCAAGAACATCATCCCGCCCGAGGCCATGCCCTACAAGACGCCGCTGACCTACACCTATGACTGCGGCGAGTTCGAGAAGAACATGGACATGGCCATGGAGATGGCCGACTGGAAAGGCTTTCCCGCGCGGCGCAAGGAATCCGAAGCGCGCGGAAAGTTGCGCGGCATCGGGATGTCCAACACGCTGGAATGGGCGGCGGACAACACCACGGAAACCGCCGAGTTCCGCTTCGACCCGACCGGCGATCTGACCTTCGTGGCCTCGACGATCAGCCACGGCCAGGGCCACGGGACGATCCAACGCCAGATCATCAACGATCTGCTGGGGATCGAACCGGAGCGGGTGAACATTCTGCAGGGCGACACGGATGTGTCGGCCTTCGGCATGGGTACGGGCGGCTCCCGATCGACGATCATGACCGGCAGCGCCATGACGATTGCGGCCCGCAAGATCATCGACAAGGGCAAGAAGCTGGCGGCCTATCTGCTGGAGGCTTCAGAAGCCGATATCGAGTTCGCCGAGGGCAAGTTCACCGTTGTCGGCACCGACAAGGAAATCGACATCCACGAAATCGCGGTTGCCGCCTTCAAGAGCAACAATCTGCCCGAGGATATGGAGCCCGGCCTCTACGAGACCGGCACCTACAATTCGAAGACCGGCAACTTCCCCAACGGCTGCCATGTCTGCGAGGTCGAGGTGGACCCGGACACCGGCGTGGTGGATATCGTCAATTACTGCGTCGTCGATGATGTCGGCACCATCATCAACCCGATGCTGGTCCGCGGACAGATCATGGGCGGGATCGCCCAGGGCATGGGTCAGGTCCTGATGGAGGACAAAACCTACGACCCCGAAACGGGCCAGCTGCTGGCGGGCTCGTTCATGGATTACTGCATGCCCCGCGCCGATGATTTCTGCGAGGTCCATTTCGAGGAAAACGAGGTACCCACACCGACCAATCCGCTCGGGGTCAAGGGCGCGGGCGAAGCTGGCTGCGTCGGCTCGCTCTCGGCCGGCACCAACGCCATTGTGGACGCCCTGTCCAAGTACGGCGTGAAGCACATCGATACCCCCTGCACCCCCCTGAAGGTGTGGGAGGCGATTCAGGCGGCGAAGGCAGCGTAGCTAAAACAGCTCTCCCTGCTTCGGCGCCAATGCAGCCGGGGAGACTTTGCCGAGCAGTTCCGGGCCGTCGTTGCGGATGTTATTCACCGCCAGCCCGACCGGGCGCACGGTCAGTGTGTCCTGCGGCGCGGGTTGCATGAGACTCACCGCGCGGTCCTGATCTTCCCGGCTCTCCTCGCCATTGCCCAACCATGCATCGAACATGTCCGGCTGAAGGATCACCGGCATGCGGTGATGGTAAGGTTTGAGAGTTTCGTTCGCTTCGGTGGTGACGATGGTGCAGGTCTGCAGTTCGCCGCCATCCGGGCCGTGCCAGATTTCCCACAGACCGCCAAAGGTGATCAGATCGCCATCGGGCCGCGCGATCCAGACCGGCTGTTTCGGGCCGGTGCCGGTGCTGGTCCATTCGTAGAACCCACTCGCCGGAATCAGACAGCGGCGGCGTTTGAACGCATTCCTGAAGGACGGTTTCTCGGTGATGGTTTCGGACCGTGCGTTGGTCATTTTCGACCCGATGGCCGGGTCCTTGGCCCAGGGCGGAATCAGACCCCACTGGAAGCCGGTGGCCTCGCGCCCGCCTCCACCGCCAGCCGCCGCCCGGATCACGGCCACCACGGCCTGGGTCGGTGCGATGTTCCAGCGCGGCATCAGGTTCAGCGGCTGGTTCAGCAGGCCATAAGCGGCATGCATATCCTCCCAGGTGTGAAACAGTCCGAAACGTCCGCACATGTCGGGTCTGCTACAGCGGCCAGAAGAACATGATCAGCGGCACCGAGACCACAACGATGATGATTTCCAGCGGCAGGCCCATCCGCCAGTAGTCGCCGAATATGTATCCGCCCGGCCCCATCACCAGCACGTTGTTCTGATGGCCGATGGGGGTCAGGAAGGCACAGGAAGCGCCGATGGCGACGGCCATCAGGAAGGGGTCGGCATTCAGGCCGAGTCTGTCGGCGATGGCGACGGAGATCGGTGCCATGACGATGGCGGTGGCCGCGTTGTTCATCAGATCCGAGAGGGTCATGGTCACCACCAGCACGATCCCCAGAATGGCGAAGACGGGGATTGCCCCGGCCAGCACCACGATGCTGTCGGCGATTAGCTGGGTGCCGCCGGTGGATTGCAGCGCATCGCCCAGCGGGATCATCGCCCCCAGCAAGACAATCACCGGCCACTCGATGGTCTCATAGGCTTCGCGCGCGGAGATCCGCTCGAGCAGCACCAGCGCCACGACCGCACCGGCAAAGGACACATGAACCGGGGCCCAGCCGATCACCGTTGCGAAGACCGAGGCTGCAAAAATCAGCACCGGAATCAGCACCTTTCCGCCGCGCCCGATGTTGAGGTTGCGTGTGGCGAGCGGCAGACATCCCATGGCGGAAAGTGCTTCGGGCATCTCAGCCTCTTCGCCCTGCAGCAGCAGCACATCGCCCGCCCGCAACCGGACCCGCGCGATCCGCTCCTGGATCGGCTGGCCTTCACGGGCCAGGGCCAGCAGTGCCACCCCAAAGTGGCGGCGCAGATGCAGCATGGTTGCGCTGCGTCCTTCCAGCCGGGAACCGGGCTGAACCACGGCTTCGACGATCCCGACCTCGTCGGAACGCAATTTTTCCTCACTGGCGTGTTCCGTTCCCGTCAGGGTCAGACCGGCTTTCTTGACGAGATCGTCCACCGTGGCCGGATCGACGCGCAGCAGCAGTACGTCTCCGACCCGCAGATACTCATGGGTGATCCGCATCAGGCGACGGGTTTCATCCCGTATCAGGCCAACGATGATGCTGCGGTCCTCATCGAGAGCCTCGAGGTCGGACACACGCTTGCCGACAAATTCGGAATCCTCGTTCAGCCGGGCCTCGATCACATAGCAATCGAGGTCGAACATTTCCTCGGCGGATCGGCGGCTCGCCCGGTCCGAGGGAATCAGTCGCCAGCCGATCAACAGAACAAAAACCAGACCGATCACGGCAATGGGCAGGCCGACAAAGGCAAAATCGAACATGGCAAAGGCTTCGCCGGTCACATCGGCGCGGTAGGTCGCGATAATGATATTCGGCGGCGTGCCGATCAGCGTCACGAGACCCCCGAGAATGGTGGCAAAGGACAGAGGCATCAGCGCTGCCGACGGCCGCTCGGACAGCCGCAGGGCCAGCGGCATCAAAAGCGCCAGCGCGCCGACATTGTTCATGAAGGCCGAAAGCAGCGCGCCAAGCCCGGAAAGCGCAGCCATTTGCGTGCCCTGCCCCCTGGCGAAGCGCACCACCGCATCGGCGAAAATCGAGATCACACCGGAGACCTGCAGCGCGCGGCTGATCACCAAGACCGCGGCCACTGTGATCACCGCCGGGTGGCCAAACCCGGCAAAGGCCGAATCGGTGGGCACCACACCGCCCACGACCGCCAGGATCAGTGCAGTAAAGGCGACAATGTCGTAGCGCCACCGCCCCCACATGAAGAACACGAGAGACAAGCCGAGAATGGCGAAGATGATGATCTGGTCGGTGGTCATAGCTGCGGTTCTAGCATCTTGAACCGCGTCGCTTCACGTCAACGCTTTCACCAAGATATCCAAATACGTCATGCCCGGGCTTGACCCGGGCATCTCCACGCAGACCGAGACGAGATGCGCGGATCAAGTCCGCGCATGACTGCATATTGGCAGAGACCTATTCGAAGGCCTCTTCCCAGCCGCCCTTGGTCGCGGCCTTGGAATATTCGGTCGCGCGGTTTTCGAAGAAGTTGGCGTGCTCGACACCGTTGAGCATCTCCTCCATCCAGGGCAGCGGATTCTTCTCGATCCGATAGACCGGCTGCAGGCCCAGCTGGGACAGGCGTCGATCGGCAATATAGCGGATGTACTGCTTTACTTCCTTACCTTCGAGCCCTTCGATACCGCCCATTTCGAAGGCGAGATCGATGAACGCATCCTCATGGTTGAGGACGGTCTCGCAGGCCACATAAAGTTCGCGCTGGAACTCTTCATCCCAGATTTCCGGATTCTCGTGAATGAAGGTGCGGAACAGCTTGATGATCGATTCCGTGTGCAGGCTCTCGTCGCGCACCGACCATGTCACGATCTGCCCCATGCCCTTCATCTTGTTGAAGCGCGGGAAGTTCATCAGGATCGCGAAAGACGCAAACAGCTGCAGCCCCTCGGTGAACGCCCCGAACATGGCCAGCGTCATGGCGATGTCGCGGTTCGTCTCGACCCCGAACTCCTGCATGAAGTCGTATTTGTCCTTCATCTGCTGGTATTTCAGGAAGGCCGAGTACTCGGTCTCCGGCATCCCGATCGTGTCGAGCAGATGGGAATAGGCCGAGATGTGCACCGTCTCGATGTTCGAGAAGGCCGCCAGCATCATCTGCACTTCGGTAGGTTTGAACACCTGCGAATAGTGCTTCATGTAGCAGTTGTTCACTTCCACATCGGCCTGGGTGAAGAAGCGGAAGATATGCGTCAGCAGATTTCGCTCGGAGTTGCTGAGCGTACGGTGCCAGTCCTTCACATCATCGGCCAGCGGTACCTCTTCGGGCAGCCAGTGGACGCGTTGCTGCATCAGCCAGGCGTCATAAGCCCACGGATAGCTGAACGGCTTGTACTGGACGCGTTCTTCAAGCAGTGACATCGGTCAATTCCTCTTCCTCGGACGCGCCACCCCGGACGACCCTTCTGAAGGATCGTCCGGGGCGCGACACGTCGGTCCTGTCGCCGTCAGATTACTGACAGGCGAGACATTCTTCGTAATCGTTGCGGCTCGCCGCGACGCGATCGGCCTCCTCGTCGTTCGTCACCGGCACCAGCGCGCCGACGCTTTCGGAACGCTGCAGGGATTTCGAACGGCAGTAGTAGAGGCTCTTCACGCCCTTCTTCCAGGCCTGATAGTGGATCTGGTGCAGATCGCGCTTGTGCACGTCGGCGGCCAGGAACACGTTCAGGGACTGGGACTGGCAGATGAACGGCGAACGGTCGGCGGCCAGGTCGATGACCCAGCGCTGATCGATCTCAAAAGCGGTCTTGAAGACATCCTTCTCGTCATCGGTCAGGAAATCGAGATTCTGGACCGAGCCCTCCCCGGTCGTGATCGTTGACCAGACTTCATCGGTGTCCTTGCCCTTCGAGGCCAGAAGCTTTTTCAGCGCCTTGGACCGCACATTGAAGGAACCCGAGAGGGTCTTGTGGGTGAAGCTGTTGGCCGCAATCGGCTCGATCCCCGGGGACGCACCGCCGCAGATGATCGAAATCGAGGCGGTCGGCGCAATCGCCATCTTGTTGGAGAAGCGCTCCATGATGCCGTAGTCCTGGGCATCGAGACACGCGCCGCGCTCTTCGGCCAGCTTGACCGAAGCCGCATCGGCCTGCTCGCGAATGTGCTTGAACATCTTCTTGTTCCAGGCCTTCGCAATGGCAGATTCGAACGGCACCATCTGGTCCTGCAGGAACGAGTGCAGCCCCATGACGCCGAGGCCGACCGAACGTTCGCGCATGGCGGAGTATTTTGCCTTGGCAAAACTGTCGGGTGCATTGTCGATGAAGTCCTGCAGCACATTGTCGAGGAAGCGCATCACGTCTTCGATGAAGGTCGGATGGTCCTTCCACTCCAGGAAATTCTCGACGTTCAGGGACGACAGGCAGCACACGGCCGTGCGGTCCTTGTCGAGATGGTCCTTGCCGGTCGGCAGGGTGATCTCGGAGCACAGGTTCGATGTCTTGACCGTCAGGCCCGCAAGCTTTTGATGCTCGGGCACCTGGCTGTTCACGGTATCGGAATAGATGATGTAGGGCTCACCGGTCTCGATCCGGGCCGTCAGCAGGCGAATCCAGAGGGCGCGCGCCTTGACCGTGGCAATCGGCGAACGGTCCTTCGGGCTGACCAGCGCCCAGTCTTCATCGGCCTCGACGGCGCGCATGAAGGCATCGCTGACCAGCACGCCGTGGTGCAGATTCTGCGCCTTGCGGTTCGGGTCGCCGCCGGTCGGGCGCCGGATCTCGATGAACTCCTCGATTTCCGGGTGATCGATTGGCAGATAGACCGCCGCCGAGCCGCGACGCAGGGAACCTTGAGAAATCGCAAGCGTGAGCGAATCCATCACCCGGATGAACGGGACCACGCCGGAGGTCTTGCCGTTGTGGCCGACCTGCTCGCCGATGGAGCGAAGATTGCCCCAGTAGCTGCCAATTCCGCCGCCGCGGGCCGCCAGCCAGACATTCTCGTTCCAGAGATCGACAATCCCTTCGAGAGAATCCGAGGCTTCATTGAGGAAGCAGGAGATCGGAAGACCGCGCTCGGTGCCGCCATTGGACAGGACGGGAGTGGCCGGCATGAACCAGAGCTGCGAGATGTAGTCGTAAATCCGCTGGGCGTGGGCCGAATCGTCAGCGTAGTGACAGGCCACGCGGGCGAAGAGCTTTTGCGGCTCACCCTTCTCGTGGTTGAGCAGATAACGGTCTTCGAGGGTTTCCTTGCCGAACGCCGTCAGCAATTCGTCGCGGGACGGGTCAATCTGAATCCGCACACGTTCGGTCTGATAGATATTGCCCGTATCGGCATCCTTGCCGACCAGATCGTTATCCACACCCCGAGTCGTCTCATTTTCTTCAATTTCAGCCGTTTCCGGCTGCAGATCGACAGTTTCAAACACGTCCAAATCTTCCGTTTCAATTTCTTTACGCTGCTTATCCACAGCGATGCTCTCGGCCGAAACCCCAGCAGAACCGTCCATTATCAAACCCCCTCCCAAACAAATTCCAGGTGCTCCACACCCTGTGGGCAGTTTTCGAGGGGAAAACGCGTAAAATCCACAACATCTGGAGACGTAACGACCAATAAACACCAAATGTTGGAGGCCTGTCACCGTGAACAATACGGGAACATTCTAAACTTTGCCGTTTTTGAGTCAACGCGTCCGATTCGGAATTGGCCAGATTCGCCAGTTTGTTACGAGTCGCGGGCGCTTGTGGTTTTTATGTTTGTGCCCGTTTTGTGCCACAAACCCCAAAATCTAGTAGTCGGGGCAAAAGCGACTCGGGAATTTTGCGGTGAACGAAACGGGATCACGGGAAAAACACCGGAAATTCGGGGTTTTTGTTCATCAGCATCCTTCGAGACGGGCTTTCAGCCCTCCTCAGGATGAGGAAATGCGAATTCCAACCGACATCATCCTGAGGAGCGCGTGAAAACGCGCATCTCGAAGGATGCCTGGATTCGCTCCCGCTATAGCAATTCCTCAAGCGTGCGCTGCTGTTCCGGCTTGAAGCCCACCAGAACGCCCGCATCGGTCTCGATCACCGGGCGCTTGATCAGGGTCGGGTTCTCGACCATCAGCTGCAGGGCGATATCTTCTGTAACGTTCTCGCGAATCACCTCGTCCAGGCCCCGCCATGTGGTGCTGCCCCGATTGAGCAGAGCTTCCCAGCCCACTTCCATGGCCCATTCGGTCAGCTTGTCGTGGTCAACACCGTCGGCGCGCACATCGAGAAAACGATGGGCCGCCTCGCGACGCTCCAGCCATTTCAGGGACTTGCGGGTCGTGTCGCAGTTCTTCAGGCCATAGACGGTCAACATGGGGCACCCTCTCCTTAAGGCTTTGGCGCAGACAGTTTCGACGCGCTAGTCTGATGCGTGATGCTTATGCGCGTCACAGGCGATATATGCAATTCCGAGTCCCGGACAAGTCACCGCCATGACAAACCTGCCCCGCGATCAGATCAGACCGCCCGCCATCGCGGGTAGCTTCTATCCGGCCGATCCGGCCGCCCTGACCGGCATGATCGATCGATGCCTGGGCGCCGCACGGGATCACGGGCTCGCGCCCAAGGCCCTGATCGCACCTCATGCGGGTCTGGTCTATTCCGGACCCATTGCCGGGAACGCCTATCGCAACATCGCCGGCCAGGCCGACCGTATCACCCGGGTGGTGCTTCTCGGCCCGCCGCACCGCGTGGCTGTGTCGAAATTCTGTATTCCCGCGGTCTCGGCCTTCCGGACACCGCTGGGCGATGTGCGTCTCGATCCTGACGGGATCACGACAGCGCTGACGATCCCGGGCGTCGAACAGTCGGACACCCCCCATGTAGACGAACACTCGCTGGAGGTGCATCTGCCGTTCCTGCAACGGCTGCTTGGTGACTTCACACTGGTGCCGGTACTCGTGGGCGGCCCCAGCCCGCAGGAAACCGAGGCCCTTCTCGCCGCGCTCTGGGGCGGACCGGAAACCCTGATCGTGGTCAGCTCGGATCTGAGCCACTATCACGACTATGACGGCGCCATGCAGCGCGACCAGGCGTTTCGCCGCCATGTGGAAACCCTCAATCTGGAATGCATCAAGGACGAGCAGGCCTGCGGGCGGTTCCCTGTCAAAGGTCTGCTGGCGTGTGCCCGCGCGCTCGACCTGCGCGCGACAACCCTGGACGTGCGCAACTCGGGTGATACCGCCGGGCGCGAGCATCGCGACCGGGTCGTTGGCTACGGCTCCTGGGCGTTTGAGTATGCCCGATCCGCCAGACTGTCGGATGACGATCGCGCGCAACTGATCGACGGCGCGCGCCGGTCCATCGTGAACGGCCTGAAGACAGTTCACCCGGCCCGGGTGCAGCACGGCACGTTTTCACCGGCGCTCGAAACCTATCGCGCGACCTTCGTCACCCTGAACCAGAACGGCAAGCTGCGTGGCTGTATCGGCAGCCTCCTGCCCCACCGCTCACTGATCGAGGACGTGGCGACCAACGCCCACAAGGCGGCCTTCGGCGATCCGCGGTTCCCGAAACTGACCGGGACCGAACTTGGCGAACTTGACCTCTCAGTCTCGATTCTCTCGCACGCCAGCCCGATCCGCTTCGGGTCGGAAGCCGAAGCCGTCGACGCCCTGCAACCAGATGTGGACGGTATGATCCTCCAGGCAGATGGTCCGGACGGCCAGCCCCGGCGCGAGCTTTGTAGGTGAAGGCCACCGACCGGCAGCCATGAGCCACCGCGGCTTTCGCGATCGCCTCGGGCATGGCGGCATCGGCCAGCGTGTCCCATTCGCGCGACTTGGAGATGTCCCAGTTCTGGCAGAACTTGCAGGTCAGGTTGCAGCCCGCCGTGCCGAAGCTGAGCACCGGCGTGCCCGGCAGGAAATGATTGAGCGGCTTCTTCTCGATGGGATCGATGCAATACCCGCTCGACCGGCCATAGGTGGTCAGAACGATCCGGTCGTCGGCGCGCGCCCGCACAAAGCACAGCCCCCGCTGGCCCTCATTAAGCTTGCAAAAGCGCGGACACAGATCGCACTGGATGCGCCCGTCCTCCAGCGCGTGCCAGTACCGGCCGGGCGCGCCGGAAAATTCTTCAAGCATTTCGTCTGAATCGTTCATTTCTGGGGAAAACCATACCAGATGAATCGTCCCGGGGGGCTTGGTTTGCGGCCATCGCGTCGCATATCATGGGGGCAAGCTAATTCTCTCCATTCCAGCCTCGAAGAGGGTGTCTCATGGGCCAGTTCGGCATCGGTCAATCCGTCACGCGTATCGAAGATCTTCGCCTGCTCACCGGCGGCGGCAACTACACCGACGATGTGCAACTCAAAAACGAGAGCTACGCCTTCGTGCTGCGCTCCCCCGTGGCCCATGCGAAGCTGAACGGCGTGGACGTCTCGGCCGCGAAAGGCGCGCCGGGCGTGCTGCTGGTCCTGACCGGCGAGGACGTGAAGGCCGACGACCTCGGCCCGATGCCGAACATGTTCCCGGTCAAGAGCATGGACGGAACCGAGCGCCACGAGACCTATCGCCCGCTGCTCGCCCAGGACAAGCTGCGCCATGTGGGTGAGCCGGTGGCGATGGTTGTCGCCGAGACCCTCGCCCAGGCCCGCGATGCGGCCGAGATGATCGTCATCGACTACGACGAACTGCCCGCCGCCACCGACACCTACCGTTCAGCCCTCGACGGCGCGGCACAGCTCTATGACCATGTGCCCAACAATATCTGCTTCGACTGGGGCAAGGGCCAGCAGGATGAGACCGAAGCCGCCTTCGCCAAGGCCAGCCACGTCACGACGCTGGAACTGGTCAACAACCGGGTGGTGGTGAACTCCATGGAGCCGCGCGCGGCCATCGGCGATTATGACTCCGCGAGTGACAAATCGACCCTCTACACCTCCTCGCAGGGCACCCACGGCATCCGCAACACGATTGCCGACGCCATCCTGAAAATCGACCAGGACAAGCTGCGCGTGGTGACCGGCGATGTGGGCGGCGGCTTCGGCATGAAAATCTTCACCCATCCCGAACAGCCGATGGTGGTCTGGGCGGCCAAGAAGGTGAACCGCCCGGTGCGCTGGAACGCGGACCGCAGCGAAGGCTTCATGTCTGACATCCAGGGCCGCGACCATGTCACCAAGGCCGAGGTGGCCTGCGACGACAACGGCAAGTTTCTGGCACTGCGCGTGACGACCTACGCCAATCTGGGTGCCTATCTGTCCCATTTCGGCACGTTCATCCCGACCGAGGCCGGCACGGCGATGCTGAACGGCCTCTATGCCTTTCCCTGTGTCTGGGCGAACGTCAAGGGCGTGCTGACCAACACCGTGCCGACCGATGCCTATCGCGGCGCGGGCCGACCCGAGGCGATCTACTGTATCGAGCGGCTGGTCGACAAATGCGCCCGCGAGCTGGGCCTGTCGCCCGACGAACTGCGCCGACGCAACTTCATTCAGCCCGACCAGCTTCCCTACAAGACCGCCTTCGGTGAGACCTATGACAGCGGCAATTTCACCGCGATCATGGAAGAGGGCATGAAGAAGGCCGACTGGGCGGGCTTTGCCGCCCGCAAGACCGAAGGCGCCAGGCGCGGCATGCTGCGCGGCATCGGCATGGCGACCTATGTGGAGAAATGCGGCGGCGGTAATCCCGAAGTCGCCGATGTGCGCATCGATCCCGACAACGAGATGATCACCTTCTATATCGGCACCATGTCCAACGGGCAGGGCCACGACACATCCTACAAGCAGATCATGTCGGACCGGCTCGGCATCGACACCGACAAGATGATCATGGTGCAGGGCGACAGCGATGTGGTGCCGCCGGGGATGACCGGTGGCTCACGTTCGGTGACCGTTGGCGGCGTGGCCGTTTCCAAGGCCTCGGAAGCCATCAAGGAAAAGGGCAAAGCGATTTCGGCCCATATGATGGAAACCGCCGAGGCCGATATCGAGTTTTCCGACGGAACCTTCCGGGTGGCGGGCACCGACCGGTCCATGTCCCTCTTCGAAGTGGCCAAGGCGGCCCAGGACCCGGCCAATCTGCCCGAGGGGATGGAGCCGGGCCTCGACGCCAAGGAATCACAGCAGCCCGACGCGCCGACCTTCCCGAATGGTTGCCACATCTGCGAGATGGAGATCGATCCGCAGACCGGTATCCCGGAGATCACACGCTATACGGTGGTCGATGATTTCGGTGACACGATCAATCCCATGCTAATCGAGGGTCAGGTCCATGGGGGCATCGTGCAGGGCATCGGTCAGGCGCTGCATGAGCACACGGTCTATGACGCGGAGTCGGGGCAGCTGGTCTCGGGCTCGTTTGTCGATTATCGCCTGCCCCGCGCGGATGATTTCCCGAATTTCGACTTCTCCATGCGCAATGAGAAATGTGTGACCAATCCTCTGGGCATCAAGGGCACGGGGGAAGCAGGCGCCATCGGCGCCCCGGCGGCCGCGATCAACGCCATCGTCGACGCGCTCTCGGATGACGGAGAAATTCACGATGTCGATATGCCCGCCACCCCGGACGTGATCTGGGCGTTGGCCAACCAACGGATGGCGGCCGAATAGGCGTGACCCGCTCCAACCGGGGAGACATCCTATCGATACAGCGGCCCTGATACCGGCGGTGCGCGACCTCGCCTATGCGGCGGGCGAGGCGATCATGACCGTCTATCGCACGGATTTCGACAGCACCCGCAAGGATGACGGTTCACCCGTCACGCTGGCCGACACAGCGGCCGAGGCAGAGATCCTGCCCGGTCTGCGCGACCTGACACCGGACATCCCGGTGGTCTCCGAAGAACAGCATTCGGCCGGTGACGGACCGACCCCGGACAAAGTCGGCCAGCGGTTCTGGCTCGTCGATCCGCTCGACGGCACCCGCGAGTTCCTCAAGCGCAACGATGAGTTCACCGTGAATATCGGGCTGGTCGAAAACAACGTGCCGATTTTCGGCGTACTCTACGCCCCGGCGCTGGACCTGATGTATGCGGGCACCGGCACCGGCGGCGCGACCCTGATCGAAGGTGACCGGGAGGAACGCCCCATCTCCTGCCGGGTGCCGCCGGGAGACGGTCTGGATGTGCTGGTCAGCCGCTCCCATTCCATCGGCGGTAAGGTTGATGAGTATCTCGCGGATGAAACAATCCGCGACCGCATACCCCAGGGCAGCGCACTCAAGTTCGGGCGCCTCGCCGAAGGTGTTGCCGATATCTATCCCCGCTTCGGCCCCACCTGCGAATGGGACACAGCCGCCGGCCACGCGATCGTGCTGGCTGCGGGCGGTTCCCTCACCCGGATCGACGGCGGCACCTTCGACTACGGCAAACCGAAATTCCTGAACCCGGGCTTTGTCGCCTTCGGACGACGGTAGCGGCGCAGTACGAGCATCCCACCGCGTCATTGCGAGGAGCAACGCGACGAAGCAATCCAGGTTCGCATCATGTTCGCTCTGGATTGCTTTGCCCTTCGGGCTCGCAATGACAGTAGTATTGAACTTGACCCTATAGACCCCTCGGGTCTGCTCCGGCATACAGGCCGGATGACAGACGACGCCAACATTCTCCCCGGCGATGACGCCGGACTAACCGACGCGGCGGGACGCCTGCGCGCGGGCGGGCTGGTCGCGTTTCCGACGGAGACGGTTTACGGCCTCGGCGCGGATGCCCGCGACGACACAGCGGTGGCGCGCATCTTTGCAGCTAAGAACCGGCCGAGTTTCAATCCGCTGATCGTGCATGTGCCTGATTTCAACGCCGCCGCGGCCCTGGGTGACCTTGATGACCGGGCGCGCGCGATCGGCGACGCTTTCTGGCCCGGCCCGCTGAGTTTTGTCGTGCCACGCCGCTCAAAGAGCGGCCTGTCTTTGCTGGTCAGCGCCGGGCTCGACAGCGTGGCCCTGCGGGTGCCCGCCCATCCCCTCGCCCGCGATCTCTTGACGCGGTTTGGCGGTCCTATTGCAGCACCGAGCGCCAACGCGGCGGGCGAGGTCAGTCCGACCACCGCAGCCCATGTGGCCCAATCGCTTGGCGCCAATGCCGATCTGATCCTCGACGGCGGCGCCTGTTCGGTGGGGCTGGAATCGACCGTGATTGACCTCTGTGGCCACCGGCCCGCGCTGTTGCGGCACGGTGCGGTGACCCATGAACAGCTTGAAGCCGTGCTCGGCCCGGTCGAGGATGCTACCCGGCCGGCAGACGGCGCAGCACCCCGCTCCCCCGGCCAGATTGCCCGCCACTACGCACCCTCGATCCCGGTCCGCTTGAACGCGGCCACCCCCGAACCCGGCGATGCGTTTCTCGCCTTCGGCGCAGACGAACCCGAGGGCGCCACATCGGCTCTGAACCTCAGCCGGTCGGGCGATCTGACCGAGGCGGCCGCCAATCTATTCGCCCATCTACGCGCCCTCGACCGCCCCGAATACCGCGCGATTGCCGTGGCGCCGATCCCCGAGATCGGGCTGGGCCGTGCCATCAATGATCGCCTGCGCCGCGCCGCAGACGCGCACAACGACGCACACAATCCGTGAGACAGGACATCGCAGGCGGTTGCCGCCTGCCGTCTGTGGGGCTAAATCTCAGACCATGACCATTCTGGCGACCACAGACATGCCCCCCCTGCCCGTAGGCTTCCTCGAAAAGATCGAGCAGATCGTCGGTCCCGCCGGCATGATCACCGATCCTGCCGATATGGAAACCTATCTGGAGGAACAACGCGGATTGTTCCGGGGCGAGACGCCCTGCGTGGTCCGCCCGGGCTCCACGGAAGAGGTCTCGCAGGTGCTGGCCGCCTGCTATGCCGAGAATGTCGCAATCGTTCCCCAGGGCGGCAACACCGGCCTGTGCGGCGGAGCGGTCGCGGCCGGAGAGCTGATCGTCAGCCTGTCACGCATGAACAAGGTCCGCGCGGTCGATCCGGTGAATTTCACCATGACCGTCGATGCGGGCTGCGTGCTGGCCGATCTGCAAAACGTCGCCGACGGGCACGACCGGCTGTTTCCGTTGAGCCTCGGCGCAGAGGGCACCTGCCAGATCGGCGGCAACCTCTCGACCAATGCCGGGGGCACCGGTGTGATCCGCTATGGCAACACCCGTGAATTGACCCTAGGTCTGGAAGTCGTCCTGCCGAACGGGCGTATCTGGGACGGGCTGACCGGCCTGCGCAAGAACAACACCGGCTACGATCTGAAGCATCTCTTCATCGGCGCCGAGGGATCGCTGGGTATCATCACCGGGGCGGTGATCAAGATGTTCCCCAAGCCCGTTTCACGCCACACCGCGTTCGTGGCCCTGAAAGACCTCGACAGCGTGCTGGAGGTCCTCGGCCGGGCGCGTAAGGCCAGCGCCGACACCGTTTCCGGCTTTGAGCTGATCCCGCGCATCGCCATCGACATCTCCGTCCGGCATATCGAGGGCGCAACGGATTTCCTCGAGGAACCCCATGACTGGTGCGCGCTGATCGAATTCGAAAGCAGCGACGAAAATTCCGGTCTTGGCGAGGCCATGGAAAGCTTTCTGGGCGTAGCCTTTGAAGACGGGCTGGTCGTCGATGCCACCATCGCCCAGTCCGGCGCCCAGCGTGACCAGATGTGGTTTCTCCGTGAAGCCATGGTGCTGGCCCAGAAGCCCGAGGGCGCGAGCATCAAGAACGATGTCTCGGTGCCGATCTCATCAATCCCGGACTTCATTCGCGAGGCCAATGCCGCCGTCACCGCCGCCTGCCCGGGCATCCGCCCGATCGCCTTCGGCCATGTGGGCGACGGCAATGTGCACTACAACCTGACCCAGCCCGACGGTGCGGACGGCGCGGAATTCCTCGCCCGCTGGGACGAGATCTGCCACATCGTCCACGATGTCGCCCACAGCCTGCGCGGCAGCTTCTCCGCCGAGCACGGCATCGGCAAGATAAAGGTCGCCGAACTGGCGCAGCACAAGGCGGGCGTCGAACTCGATATGATGCACGGGATCAAGGCGCTGCTCGACCCCAAAGGCCTTATGAATCCGGGGAAGGTTCTCGGCTGACTGCAGGACGGACGGTTTCCGCTACGGCGTCACCTGAACCTTCCACGAGGGGCGCTGTATGGCGAAATCCTCGTAGGTGAAGGGTCCGGCAATCACCGGATCAAACCTGATCTCCTCTGCCGGTCTGGCAAGGTCGGCGGCATCGACGACCTGGTGAAAGCCGGGGTGGACGAACAGGGGAATGGACTGGCGGCTTTGCCCGGCGCGATTGACCACACGATGAATCGCCGATGTGTAGCGATTGTTGGTCCAACGCCTTAGCAGCCGTCCGACATTTCAGATCACCGAAGCCTGGTCCGGTTCGACGCCGATCCATTCGCCATTCGGTCCCTCAACGTCGAGCCCGCCATTGCCATCCTGGGTCAGCAGCGTGATCAGGCCGCGATCCTCATGTGGCCGCGAGCCAAAATCGGTTACATCGGCAATCGCATCCGGTGCGGGATAGTAGATGATCCGCATGTTCGAATAGCTGTCTTCCAGCGCGCTGACGAAAAAGTCGGGATCGCGCCCGAGATGCACGGCCATCACCGAGAGGATCGTTTCGCCGACCGCGAACATCGCGTCGTACACACCGAGCATGGAGTCCCGAAAACCGGTCGATTCCGGCCACGGTGTGGGCTTATAGAACGGCAGATCGCGCAGTGTCTCGTCCTTCGGCGGAACCGGATACCCCATGCTGAAAGATTCCTGACCAGCGGGTTTCTCGCCCGGATAGACCTGATCGAACATGGGCACATATCCGCGGTTTGCCGCCTGGTCCCGGATGGCCAGCTTTTCCGATTCGGGTCGCGCAAAAACGCGCTGCCCTGCGCAAACAGATCGGCGACCAGCCCGGCCGGCACACCATAGCCGGTGAGCCGCATGAAGCCGTACTGTTCCGACGCCGCGCCAACTGCGGCGACCACGGCATCGCGGACCCCGGGATCACTGCTCTCGAGACCTGACATATCGATCCGTGGGGTCGACAATATTTCACCAGTCATGACTTTCCCTCCAGTTCCCGAACACCGGGTATCCCGAGCTATGGCTGCATGTCGCGTGCCATTCCAGCGCGGTCTCAACTATGCTGAAAAACCGCAGCAAGTGGTGCATCGCAATGATTCCGGCACCGGCAATTGCCCATGAACATGACATTCGTTGGTCTGTTTGTGGGCAACACACGAGCCCTGTTATAAAAGCGGCCGATTCACTGTGAGGATTACCGTCCATGTCTGACTACAACGCCCCCGTGCAGGACATGCAGTTCATTCTGGAAAACCTCTGCGATATGGAGGGGCTGCGGGCCTTCCCGGCGTTTTCCGAGACAACCGGAGACCTGGTCGAGGCGATCCTCACGGAATCCGCGCGCTTCACCCGCGATGTGGTCGCACCCCTCAACCAGACCGGCGACCAGCAGGGTTCGGTTCTGAAAGACGGCGTGGTCAAGACCCCGGACGGCTTCAAGGAAGCCTATGCCAGCTTCGTGGAGGGGGGCTGGAACGGCACGCCGTTCGAGCCCGAGCATGGCGGCATGGGCCTGCCCTGGACCATCACCACGGCGCTGCAGGAAATGTGGCAGTCGGCCAATCTGTCCTGGTCCCTCTGTCCGCTGCTCACCATCGGCGCGATCGAGTCTCTGATTGCCCACGGCACCGACGAGTTGAAGGAAAAGTTTCTGCCCAAGCTGGTGTCGGGCGAGTGGACAGGCACCATGAACCTGACCGAGCCCCAGGCGGGCACCGATCTGAGCCTGCTGAAGTCCCGCGCCGAACGGGAGGGCGATCACTACCGGATTACCGGCACCAAGATCTACATCACTTATGGTGAGCAGGATTTCACGGACAACATCATCCACCTTGTGCTGGCCCGCCTGCCCGACGCGCCGCCGGGCGTGAAGGGCATCAGCCTGTTTCTGGTGCCGAAATTCCTCGTCAACGAGGACGGCTCTCTGGGCGAGCGCAATGACGCCCATGCCATCGGTCTGGAGCACAAGCTGGGCATCCATGCGAGTCCCACCTGCGTCATGGCCTATGGAGAGAAAGGCGACGGCGCCATCGGCTATCTGATTGGCGACGAACATGACGGCCTGCGCTGCATGTTCACCATGATGAACAATGCCCGCCTCAATGTGGGCCTGCAGGGCGTGGCCGTTGCCGAGCGCGCCTATCAGCACGCCGTCGCCTATGCCAAGGAACGGGTGCAGTCGGCCCCGGTGGATGGCGGCGGCGAGTCCGTCACCATCATCCATCACCCGGATGTGCGCCGGATGCTGATGTCCATGCGGTCCCAGACGGAAGCGATGCGGGCGCTGGCCTATTACACCAATTCCGCCCTCGACCGGTCGCGGCACCACGACGATCCGGATGTGCGCGGCTATAACGCGCGGCGCACCGATCTGCTGACCCCGGTGGTGAAAGCCTGGTGTACCGATCTAGGGGTCGAGATCGCCTCAACCGGTCTGCAGCTGCACGGTGGTATGGGCTTCGTCGAGGAGACCGGCGCGGCGCAGTATTTCCGGGATTCGCGCATTGCCCCGATCTACGAAGGCACCAACGGCATCCAGGCTATCGACCTGCTCGGCCGCAAGCTGTTGCGCGATGGCGGGGCGGCCATGGAAGAGCTGCTCGACGAGATGGACCAGCTGCCCGACTCCGACGAGCCGGACGTCTCGGAGCTGATCGCGGCCCAGAAAACCGCCAACACGGTGCTCCGCCACGCAACCGAATGGATGCTCGACCCGGCCAACAACGACATCAACCGCAAGTTCGCCGGCGCGAACGCCTTCCTGCATCTGGCAGGCACGGTCGTCGGTGGCTGGTTGATGACCCGCGCCGCCCATGCCGCAGCGAATGGGGACGCCAGCGGCGCGAGCCCGGAGTTTCTGGCCTCGAAGAAAATCACGGCCCAGTTCTACGCTCACCACGTCCTGCCCCGCGCGGAGATGCATCTGGCGACCATCACCAAAGGTGGCGATTCCGTGTTGGCGCTGGCCGAAGACGCATTCTAGAAAAAATATTCGGCCCTGTGACGCCCGTCACATCGCATCAGGCCGGTTCCGCGTACAACCTTCTCATCGCTCCCTTACCCAGGAAGCAAGCCTCCCCTCAGGGGCGGTGGCAGGAATGGTTCCGGTCACCGCCCCACCCCCCTTTTTCTTCGCCCAAACGGGACCTTTGTCGGTCCAGCATTTCGTGGTTGCGCGACCGGAAAAATTCCTTAAAAAGCGCTGGCCAATTTGTCGCCAGCAGGAGTTTACGGGGATGGCCAACAACGCAGCCACGGCGGTCGAGAGCGAGACCCTCATCGACTATTTCATCGAGGAAGACGGCGTGTCCTTTGCCGGCCGTCACCTTCTGGTCGATCTCTGGGACGCCGAGAACCTGACCGACAGCGCCTATATCGAGGCCGCTTTGCGCAAGGCGGCCAAGGCAGCTGATGCCACGGTGCTGCGCGCAGATCTGCACCAGTTTTCGGATTCCGGCGGCGTGTCGGGGGTGCTGATCCTCGCCGAAAGCCACATCTCCATTCACACCTGGCCCGAACGCGACTATGCCGCGATCGACGTGTTCATGTGCGGGACCTGCAATCCCCACAATGCCCTGCCGATCCTGAAAGCCGCCTTCAATGCGGGCCGGGTGACCCTGAACGAAACCCGCCGGGGCGTGGTCGCTTGAGTGACAAGCCCGGCGACTGGGCCTGGTTCGACGAAGCCCTGAATGTCGGATTGCAGCTCGGCCTGAAAATCGAGTCGATCCTTTATCGCGAACAGACCGATCTGCAGGACCTGGTGATCTATCAGACCTCGGACTGGGGCCGGGTGCTGGCGCTGGACGGCATCATCCAAGTCTGCGAGCGGGACGAGTTCATCTATCACGAGATGCTCACCCATGTGCCGATGCTGGCGCACGGCAACGTCCGCGAGGTCTGCATCATTGGCGGCGGCGATGGCGGGATGCTCCGCGAGGCGCTGCGCCACGATGTGGACCGGGTGACCATGATCGAGATCGACGGCGCGGTGGTCGAGCTCTGCAAGACATACCTTCCGAGTATATCGGACGGCGCTTTCGAGGACCCACGGGCAGATCTGGTGATCGCCGACGGTGCGCGCTTCATGGCGGAGACCAACCGATGCTTCGACGTGATCATCGTCGACTCCACAGACCCGATTGGCCCGGGTGAGGTGCTGTTCACCTCGGACTTCTACGCCGATTGCAAGGCACGCCTGAACCCGGGTGGCGTTATGACGACCCAGAGCGGTGTGGTCATGATCCAGGGTGAAGAACTGACAACCACCGTCTCGCGGCTGGGCGAACACTTTGCCGACGCATATGGCTATATCGCTGCGATCCCCACCTATTCAGGCGGGTTCATGGGCTTCGGCTGGGCAACCGACGATGTTTCGCTCCGCCGTTGTGACGCGGCGACGCTCGCGCGCCGATACGCCAATGCAAAGCTGAAAACAAAATACTACAATCCCGACCTCCACACCGGGGCCTTCGCCCTTCCCACCTATATTGCGAAGCGAGTCGAGGCCGGAAAATGAGCGATCCCATCAAGTTCTACTTTGCCTGTGTGTCCCCTTGGTCGTATCTGGGATTCGACGCACTGCTGGAGATCGCCGAGAAGCACGGACGCGCCGTCGCGCTGAAGCCGACCAATGTGGGCCGCACATGGTCCGAGACTGGTGCCGGCCAGCCGCTGGGCAATCGTCCGGAGGTGCTGCAGTCGTACCGGCTGCTGGAACTCCCCCGTTGGGGAGCCTGGCGCGGCGTGCCGATCAACCCGGAACCGAAGCATTTTCCCGCATCGTTCCTGCTGTCATCCCATGTGATCATCGCGGCCCGTCAGGCCGGGGAAGACGCGCACGCCGTTACCCGCGCCCTGATGCGCGGCTGCTGGGCCGATGAGCGCAATATCGCAGACGAAGCCGATGTGGCCGACATTCTGAACGGGCTGGGTCTGGATGGCGCGGCACTGGTGGAAGCGGCCGGCTCCGACGAGGTTTCAGCCGAGCTGGAAGCCAACACCGACGACGCACTCGCCGACAAGGCATGGAGCGTGCCGTCCTATGTGGTCGATGGCGAGCTGTTCTTCGGGCAGGACCGGCTCGAAATGATCGACTGGCGGCTGTCGGGCGGGAATAACTGAACTGCGTCCAACGACCGAGCCCTCATCCTGAACCTGACGAAGGACGAGGGCGCCAGTCTCATAGTTCGACAAGCTCAGTATGAGGCGAACTATTCGCGGGCAGCCAGCCAGTCCACGGCCTCGGCCAATGATCCCACCACAGCGTCGGGTTGACTGAACGACGTGTCGGGCTCCTCACCATCAACGAGGATTTTCGTCCCGACACCGGCGTTCCGGGCTGCCTCGATATCCGTGTGGCGGTCGCCCACGATCACCGAGGCCGCCATGTCGATCCCGAAGGTCTCCCGGGCCCTGAGGAGCATGCCGGGGCCAGGCTTCCGATCGGGTGAGTCCCGCTTGTACACACCGATGCCTTCCTCGGGATGGGTCGGCGCGAAATAGACCTGCGCAATCTCGATGTCGTTCTCGCGGAACTGGCCCAGCATCCAGTCGGTCAGGGCGTGGAAATCCTCTTCGGAGTAGAGCCCGCGCCCAATCCCCGCCTGGTTGGTGACAACCACGAGGATGAAGCCCATGGACTGCGCCTTCCTGCAGGCCTCAAACACACCCTCGTTGAAGATGAAGTCTTCGTGCCGCCAGATGTACCCGCTGTCGATGTTGATCACACCGTCGCGGTCGAGAAAGAGCGCGCGCACCTTGGATGAAGACACGCGCCCTACTCGGCAGCCTGCCGGGCCCGTTCGCGCAGGGTTGTGAGCGTGATGTTGCTGGAGATCAGCTCCTGATCGACCATGATCTCGATCACCGCCGGACGCCCCGCCGCAAGCGCGCGTTCCACGGCCGGACGGAATTCCTCGGTCTTTGTGACCCGCTCGCCCTGCGCCCCGAACGCTTCGGCCCAGGCCACGAAGTCCGGATTGCGCAGTTCGGTCGCGATCTCGCGCCCGGGATACTCCCGCTCTTCATGCATGCGGATCGTCCCGAACATGCCATTGTTCGCAATCATCAGAACAATCGGCAGATCGTTTTGCACGGCGGTGGCCAACTCGTTGCCGGTCATCAGGATTCCGCCATCCCCCGCATAGCAGATCACCGGCAGACCCGGACGGGCTGCTTTCGCCGCCAGGGCGGCGGGCATGCCATAGCCCATGGATCCGTTCGCCGGACCCAACAAGGTGCGAAACTTGCGGAACTTGAAGAACCGGCTGGTCCAGCCTGCAAAGTTGCCTGCATCGGTCGTGATAATGGCTTCGTCGGGCAGGATATCGCGCAACTGCACAAAGGCTTCGGCAAGGTTGAGCGGGCCGGGATACTCGCCGGGCACCGTCCAGGCATCGAAATCCGCCCGGCCCTCGGTCAGCCAGGACGCCCAGGCGCTGGAATCCACCTGCACATGGCGGCGGGCCTGGGACAGAAATTTCCCCATATCTGCGGCAATCGGCAGGTCAGCCTGGAACACGCGCCCCAGTTCCGAGTGATCGGCATAGACATGCACGAGCTTCTGATCGGGCTTGGGCGCCTTGATCAGCGTATAGGACTGGGTGGCCGTTTCGCCGAGCCGCGCGCCGATGGCGAGGATCAGGTCCGCATCCTTGATCCGTTGCGCCAGCTTGGGATTGGTGTTGTAGCCAAGCTCACCGATGAAATTCGGGTGGTCGTTGTTGAACAGGTCCTGGGTCCGAAACGATGCCACGGCGGGCAGGCTGTTGGCTTCGCAGAAGGCCTCCAGATCGGAGACCGCATCTGCGTTCCAGCCGCCACCGCCGAAGATCACCAGCGGCCGCTGGGCACCGGACAAAAGATCGCGCAAGCTGGCGAGATCGTCTTCGGTGGGCTCGGGTTTCGGCAGCCGCGCGACGGCCACATCGACCACTTCAACCTGCTCGACCAGCATGTCTTCAGGCAGCGAGATGACAACGGGCCCGGGACGCCCGCCCGTCGCCGTAGCAAAGGCACGCGCCATAATCTCCGGCAGGCGGGCCGGGTCGGTCACTTCGACCGCCCATTTGGCAAGCGGGGCAAACATCGCCTCGTAGTCCACTTCCTGGAACGCTTCGCGGCCACGAAATTCCCGGGGCACCTGGCCGACGAACAGGATCAATGGCGAGGATTCCTGCAGCGCGGTATGGATTCCGATACAGCCGTTGCAGGCGCCCGGCCCGCGGGTGACAAAGGCAATGCCGGGCTTGCCCGTCAGCTTGCCATAGGCTTCGGCGGCGTAGGTCGCGCCACTTTCGTGGCGGCAGGTGATGACCCGGATCGAGTCCCGCTCGTCGTAGAGCGCGTCGAGCGCCCCGAGATAACTTTCCCCGGGAACACAAAACGCCGTTTCGACGCCGTGAAGGCGCAAAGACTCCACCAAAATCTGACCACCGGTTCTCACGCTTCCCCCCTGACCCCGCGCGATTCCGGCGGGACTTGTTCTCTGAATTTCAGCTTCTCAAGCTACCATTGGAGTTCGGTCCGGTAAAACCGGCTCAGGTCGTCAGAACGATTTTCCCGAGAACTTCGCCCGATTCCAGCATGCGATGCGCCGCCACGGCCTCGGACAGCGGCAGTCGCGTATGCGTGCGGGGTCTGATCTCACCATCCTCAAGCATCAGGATCAGGTTCTCCATCACTGGGCGGCGAATCTCGGGCTTGTCGTCGAAATAGTGGATGCTGAAGATCTGAAATCCGAGATTGCGGCTGAAGTCACGGGCCATGGGTTCATAAATTCCCGGATCCGGGTGCCCGGCTACGAAACCGAAACAGATCAGTTTTCCAAACGGACGCAGCAGGTCGAAGTTTCGGTGGAATGCCGGTCCGCCGACGGAATCGTAGATCACGTCGATCCCGGGCCCGCCGGTGAAGGCACCAACGCCGTCCAAGATATCCTGTACGTGTCTGTCAATCACGGCATCGGCACCCATGTCCCGCACGAAAGCCGCTTTTTCCGCACCGCCGACAACCGCACAGACCGTCAGGTTGCGCAGCTTTGCCAATTGCACCAGAGCGCT
The DNA here is from genome assembly GCA_038137215.1 of Alphaproteobacteria bacterium. GTDB lineage: Bacteria > Pseudomonadota > Alphaproteobacteria > UBA6615 > UBA6615 > JABJAG01. The sequence goes on along the minus strand of JAYQBG010000022.1, from coordinate 24,517 downwards.
GCCTACACCGCCGGCTGCTGCATGAACCAGAATCACCTGCCCTTCCTGCGGATTGGCGGCGTGGTTCAGCAGGAACCAGGCAACCTGATAGTTTGCCAGGTGCAGCACGTCCTCCGAGGCCACGCTATCGGGCAGCGCAAAGGGCGCGGTTTCCGGCACCACACGCGCCTCGGCATACGCGCCCCCGCGCAACGGCAGTTCGCGGGAGGTGACATAGACGCGCTGCCCCTTGCGAAAGCGCGTCACGCCCGACCCGATCGCATCGACCGTGCCGACCATGTCGTTGCCGGGGATCATCGGCAGCGGCCATGTCTTGACGTCCGTTGCCGTGCGGACCAGCACATCGGGAATGCCGACGCCGATCACCTCGGCGCGCACGCGCACCTCGCCCGGGCCGGGTTCCGGTTCGGCGACATCCTCCAGTTTCAGTACATCCGCCGAACCGTATTCGTGAAACCGAACGACCTTCATGGCGCGGAGGCCGACATCAGGCCTGGCCACCGTCGAACTTGAACCCGATCTCTTTCAGGGTCGCGACGGTTTGCTCGCCAAACTCTTCCTGCAGTTCATCTGCGACATTCGGATGGTAGGCGACGCGATCATTGCTGCCCGGCTCGCCCAATTCGATGGTGACGAACAGGCGACCGGTTTCGTCCGAGATGTTCCGGAAGGCACGCATAACGCCCTGCGGAACCGAGACAAGATCCATCGGTTCCAGAACCACTCTATGCTCGCCGTCGTCACCCCAGGTCACCTCAAAGGTGCCTTGCAGGCAGAAGAAGGTTTCGGTCGTGATTTCATGGTTGTGCAGACCGGGGCCGTCGCCCGGAGGACATTCGGCAATCGCCAAAACCACGCGCTCACCAGCCTTGACCGGGGCCATCGCGCTGCGGCCGGTGTATTCCTCGGGCACCATGATTGGATAGACCCGGTGCGCCGTCAGTTTCTCCATCGCCTTTGCCGGGATGCCACTGCTTTCATCATGCTGATCGCTATAGGGACGAAGTTCGGCAAAGCGCGCCATGCGCCTGGTCATTTCTTCGGGACTGACTTCAACTGATTTCATGTCTCGGCTCCTCATCGCCTGTTTTGGGATTGCGGTCACCTTAGGTCGCGGTTCCCGGCCCAGATAATACCGATTGAGAACCCCATTATGCCTTTTCGGCATGACGGGCAGGCATCCGCCCTATCTCTCCAGCTTGAAGTGCTTTCGAACCTCCAGTTTCACCGCATCGCGCAACGCCTGAAGAACCGGATCAGTATGGCGCTCGCGGGACTGGGCAAGATTCCGGTCCAGTGTCACCGATGTCAGTCGCGCCTTCTGTAGTCCGGCTACATCCTGCATGGTGCTCTCAGGCAGTACGCCGAAGGCCAGACCGCGGCGCACGATGTCGATCGCGGCCCCGGAACTTTCCACCCGGTATCGCAAGTCTAACCCGGTGTCCGTCTGACCTGATAATTCCTCGACCCAAGACGCCACGGTTGTCTGCTGATTGGTCACAACAAGTGGAATCCCCAGAAGATCATCCCACCCCGAAACCACGGCCGGCATTGTCTGGCCCGGGGCAGCAACCAGATAGACGGGTTCCGAGAAAAGCTTGCGAAACTCTATGTCCGGCGCGTAAGCAGACCGTGAGGTGAGCGCGAGATCCAATGTCGAATCGGCTAATCCGCTCAGGAGAGTCGCACCGACGCCCTCAACAAAGCTGATACGCAGTTCGGGAAACCGCTCGGCCATGATTTCCGCAATGGGCCCGAAAACCATCCGGCCGAGAGCCGGGCTTGTTCCGAATGAAATCCATCCCGGCACGTGACCGAGCGAAGCGGAGATTTCCTCGCGCGCACGTGCGGCATGAATACGTATCACATCGGCGTGGCGCAGCAGAATTTCGCCATGGGGGGTCAGCTTTATCCCGCCGGGCCCACGCTCAAAGACCGGTGCACCCAGATCCTGCTCTAGGGCCGCGATCTGGCGACTGAGCGCCGGTTGCGCAACCCGCAGGCGCGCGGCGGCAGCCGTAAAGCTTCCGGCCTCCGCGATCTCGCAAAAATATCGAAGCTGCCGCGACTCCATGCCCGCATCATGCCGCGTTATAAGAAAATGATATAATACTTTCTCGGGGCGCCCGGATCAGGGAATCAGAATCACTTTCCCGATCACATCTCCACCTTCGAGAAGCCTATGGGCGTCTGCCGCATCGGTCAGCGCCATGGTTGTGTGAATTCGTGGCAGCGCCGCCCCGGATGCCATGACCTTGATGGCCTCTTCCATCGCCTTCCGGCGCAGGTCGGGCATGTTGTCCAGCACATGAATGGAAAACAGGCGGAAACCGAGCGAGGCGCCGAACCGCTCGCGCATCGGATCGAGGATGGCCGGATCCGGCCACCCCGCAATGTAGCCGAACATGACCAGCGTACCGAGCGGGGCAAGCATGTCGAAATTTTCTGCGAAATCCTCTCCGCCCACCGAATTGTAGATGTAATTTGCCCCTGCCTCGCCCGTCCAGGCCATGACCCGATCGGGAATTGAATCCCGGCTGCGGTCGATCACGGCCTCGGCCCCCAGATCGGACACATAGCGCGCCTTCTCTTCGGTGCCCGCAACGCCGCAAACATGCAGGCCCGCCGCGCAAGCCATCTGTACGAGGGAACTCCCGACACCACCGGCTGCAGCATGAACCAGCACCTTGTCACCGGGTAGCGGTGTTGCCGCGATGTTCAGCAAAAGCCAGGAAAGCTGGTAATTGCCCAGCGCAACCGCGTGTTCACTCTTCAGAGAATCCGGTAGCGGAAAAACAGCGCCCGCCGGCACGATCATGTATTCGGTATAGCAGCCACCACGCTGGGACAGTTCGCGCGAATTGACATAGACCCGATCTCCGACGGCGGGCGTCTCGACATCCGGTCCGACCGCCGCCACGACTCCGGCCAGTTCATTGCCCGGCACCACCGGGAGGGGCGGAATCCAGGCATAGTTTGCGGCCCGCATCAGCATGTCGGGCACGCCAACGCCGATGGCTTCCGCCCGTACGCAGATTTCGCCCGGACCGGGTTCGGGTTCCGGACCCTCGACGATCTCGAGCACGTCCGGGCCGCCATACTCGCCAAACTGGATGCGTTTCATGTCCAAACTTCCTTGTTCTGCGTCAGCGCAGCGCGGCCTCGATATTGCCGCCATCGACTGTCAGCACAGCCGCCGTGGTCTTCTCCGCGCGCGCCAGATCGACAAACGCACCGGCCACGTCTTTGGCCCGCACTTCGCGCCGCAGCAGGTTGCCGGCCATATAATCCTGTTCGCTCAGCCCCCGGGCCTTTGAACGGCTGGACACCATCTCGTCGGTCAGCAAGCCGCTGCGGATACGATCAGCGTTCACCGCATTGGACCGGATTCCGAACTCCCCGTAGTCGAGCGCGTATTGCCGCGAGAGAAAGAGCGTCGCTGCCTTCGGCAAACCATAGGGTCCGAAATCCTTGCCCGGATTGACCGCCTGTTTCGACGCGTTGAACAGCAGCACGCCGCCCGTCCCCTGCGCCTGCATGATGGCCACGGCGGCTTTGGCGACCCGCTGATGCGCGAAGAAGTTCAGTTCAAAACTGTCGCGCAGTGTCTTGTCATCCACCTCGCCGATTTTGCCCTGCCAGGCCGCACCGGCGTTGGAGACCAGGATATCAACTCCGCCGAAACGGGATGCGATCGCGGAAAACGCGCCCGTGACGGTGTCCGGATCCGTCACATCGCATGGCACGGCCAGCCCGCCCAGTTCCTGGGCAAGCGGCATGATCCTGCTTTCATCGAGGTCCAGCAGGGCCACCTCCGCCCCGGCAGCCCGAAAGGCACGCGCTGTTGCCTGACCGATCGCGCCGCCCGCCCCGGTGATTGCCACAACCTGGCGCGCCAGATCGGCTTCCTTTGCATTGCCGAGCTTGGCCTGCTCGAGCGACCAGTACTCGATCTCGAACTGATCACTGTCCCGGATCGAACGGAAGCGCCCGATACCTTCGGCTGCGGTGATCACCTCCACATTGTTTTCATAGAGATCGGCGGCGAGATCAGCCGCTTTGGCCGAGTTCCCCACCGCAAAGAAACCCAGACCCGGCACAAGCAGAATGCGCGGCATGGGATCAAGCTGGGTCTTGGGGTTGTCGGGGTCGGTGTTGTTGCGCTCAAAATAGCTGTGGTAGGCGGTTCCGTAGCGCTCGACCGCCCGGGCTGCGGATTTGAAAAAGCGATCCAGGTTCCCCGCCTCGGGACGCGGCAGCACGAGCGGCTTGGGCTTGATCCGGATGGCATGGTCCGGCGTCACAGGCCCCTGCTGGCTGTAGCGCCCCAGTTCGGCGCCATCCACGAAGCGGCGGATCGCCGGGCCGGTTCGAAAGGTCATCACAAACCGGGTCGGATGCGCATCCGGCCCAAAGGCCAGCAAACCCCGCAGGCGCGGGGCGATATCTGACACCCGCGGTGGCCGAGATCTCGCGCCCTCCTTCGGCATCATCACCTGTGATTTCCGCCCGGACTTGAGGCGCTGTTCGGCGAGTGTGACCAGATCGATCATCCGGCCATAGGCTTGCTCAGCGGTCTCACCGAAGGTGAAGATGCCGTGCTTGAGCAGGATCAGGCCGTCCACGTCGGGATGTTTGCGTTGATAGGCCGCGCAGGACTTGGCCAGCGCAAAGCCCGGCATGATGTAGGGCACACAGGCAACGCGGTCCCCGTACACATCCCGACAGATCTTCGCCCCATCCGGCTGATCGGTCAGCGCCAGCACGGCGGTCGAGTGGGTGTGATCGACGAATTTGTGCGGCAGAAATGCGTGCAACAGCGTTTCAACCGACGGATTGGGCGCCTTGGAATCCAGCAGATTGCGGCGCTGGACATTCACCATGTCCTCGTCGCTGAGACAGTCGAGAGTTTCGAGTTCGCGCAACGGGTCGAGACGGACCGCCGGCAATCCCGGCGGTTCAATCTCTCCCATATCCCAGCCGCTCCCCTTCACGCACAGGACATCGAGCTGCGCGCCCGTCAGATCGGTTGCGGTGGTTTTCACCGAGGTGTTGCCGCCGCCATGCAGGACCAGCCGCGGATCGCCGCCAAGGAGCCGCGTGGTATAGACCCGCAGAGCCAAATCTCGGTTCACACCGTCACGCGCGTAGCGGCGCACAAAGGCATTGGCGTCACCATCGGACCAGAGATGTTTCATCGTTCGTTGCTCCTGAGCATCCGTCGAGACGGGCCTGCGACCCTCCTCAGGACGAGCCTCAAAGGAAACGCATGAACCTCATCCTGCGGCGGCGCGAAGCGCCGTCCGAAGGATGTGTGAGTTCCAAATTCACCTAGAGATATTTCGCATACCACTCGAGTGCTTCAGCCTTCTGGATCGCGTGGGCGTCCGCATTGCAGAACTGATAGGATTCGTAGTGCTGAACCCCTGGCAGCTTCACGAGCTTCTTGGGCTCCCCGAGCGCTTCGTAACAGGACAGCTGCTCCTCGGGCGGGACCAGATTGTCGTTCTCGGCATAAACCATCAGCACCGGCCGCGGTGAAATACGATGCGCCACCCATTCGGGCTTGTAGCGCATATTGGCCATGGCGCTTTCCAGATCGTATTCCGGATTGTAACGACCGCTTTTGGAATGGAACTGGTCGATGACCATCTGGGTGTGCGGGTCGGTCAGCATGATCTCAGGCAAGGGAATATGGGTCTTCTCCCCGGTCAGCACGCGCTTGCGCTCTGCCTCCTCGACTTTGGCCTTGAACTCTTCCCATTCATGGGGCCGGCGCACCGAACGCATCCAGCGTTCCCCGTCGGCGACCATCACGGCCGAAACGACGACCTTCACGCGCTCATCGAAGGCCGCGCACCAGATCGCATGCGCACCCCCGTAGCTGGAGCCATAGTAGCCGATCCGCTCGGGGTCGACGCCATCGACCGTCTGCAGATAGGTGACCGCGTCATAGACGCTCTGGGCCTGTTCCAGGGGGCGGTGCCGGCCGCGCTCACCCTCACTGACGCCGAAGCCGGGATAGTCATGGGACAGCACGAAATATCCGTTCTCCCAGAGCCATTGCGGCACGTCCATGCCGTAAACATCCTTCATGCCCGTGTAGCCATGCAGCACGGATATCGCCGGGCGCGGCGGGTCACCGGGCTTCCAGTCCTTCGGGCGATAGAGATAGGCGGCAGTCTTGTTGTCGTTCGAGTAGAACTCGACCTCGTCCCAGACCTTTTCGTATTCCATGATGCGTTCCTCCCGGCGTCTTTGGTTATGTCAACTATACAGGCTCGTCGTTGCGAGCCGAAGGCGAAGCAATCCAGAGTGGCCAGGCTCGAGATCTGGATTGCGTCGTCACGATGCTCCCCGCAATGACAACGGAACAGATCAAATTCCGCGGTACCAATCTGCGAGCGCCCTGCCGATCTCGTGGGGTGAATCTTCCTGCGGGTGGTGTTTGCCGCGCACCGAGACCTCCGTTGTGTGGGACCAGGAGCGCAGAATTTCCAGGTCTCGCTCGAACACGATCTGTCCCGGGTCCACATTGATGAACAACTTCGGCACATCGTTGGTCTGCATCCAGTCCGACAGGACCCCCATCAGTTCGACCACATCGGCGGGTTCGCCCTCAATGGGAATCTGACGCGGCCAGGTCAGGGTCGCGCGCCGACTCTCGCCGGGTTCGGCATAGGGGCGCCGGACCTCGTTCATGGTTTCCTCGTCGATTTCCCGGATCACGCCGGCGGTGAAGACGTTCTCCACGAAAAAGTTGTTCTCCAGAACCAACTTCTCACCTTCAGCGGTGCGCAGACGCTTGAGCATGTTGCCCACCGCGTCGGGATAATCGTCATAGCTCTCATGATCACAGACCAGCACCTCCGAATAGGCCAGCCCCCTGATCTGATCTGCATGGCGGTGTGCCCAGGTCATGCCCAGCGGACCTCCCCAGTCGTGCATCACGAAGGTGATGTTCTGTTCACCTGCGACGCAGAGCACCTCCAATGCGCCATCGATATAGGTCTGGTGTTCGGCCAGTGTGTAGGTGTCCGGTCCGGAATTCGGAAGCCGGGCCGAATCTCCCTGTCCGATATTGTCGAGCGCGATCAGGCGACCCATGCCCTCCATATGGGGCATGATGTTTCGCCACATATAGGACGACGTTGCATTGCCGTGGAGAAAGATGACCGGATCACCTGCCCCGTGTTCCACATAGGCCATTTTCTGGCCGAGGACCTCTATGAACTGCTTTTCATAGGGCATGACGGGGCTGATTTCGGACATGGACTTGGCTCCACGGGGCTTCAGGAGATGCTTTTGTACCAGTCCGCGAGGCAGCGTCCGATATCGTCGGGCGAATCTTCCTGTGGATGATGTAGCCCGGCAACCTTGATGCGCGACTGGTTGGGCCAGCTTTCGATGATCGAGAGATCACGATCGACGATGATCTGACCCGGATCGGCCTCGATGAACAGTTTCGGTGTGTCGATGGTGCTCATCCAGGACGACAACCGTTCAGACAGTTCCGCCACGAATTCGGGCTTGCCGCCGATCGGGATTTGCCGAACCCAGGACAGAGTGGGCCGGCGGGCTTCGCCGGGCTCTTCATAGGGACGCCGGATTTCGGCCATGGTCTCGGCATCGATCTCCCGCAGCACCCCACCGGTGAAGACATTCTCGACAAAGAAATTGTCCTCAAGCACCAGGGCTTCACCGTCGGGGCCCTGGGCACGTTTGACCCGCTCGCCATGCCCGTCAGCATAGGAATCGTAGCTTGCGTGATTGGCGACCACGATTTCGCAATGGGCCAACCCCTTGAGCACATCAGGATGTCGCTCGGCCCAGGACATACCCAGCGTGCCGCCCCAGTCATGCATCACCAGGGTCACATTCGCGCGCACCCCGAGCTGCTCCAGCGCGGCGTCGAAATACCTCTGATGTTCGGGGATCATGTAGCTGTCGGGGCCGCTGCCGGGAATCTTGTCGGAATCCCCCTGGCCGATATTGTCCAGCGCAATCAGCCGGCCCAGCCCTTCGAGATGGGGCATGATGTTGCGCCACATATAGGATGAGGTTGCATTGCCATGAACGAAGACAATGGGGTCGCCTTTTCCCTCGTCCACACAGGCCATGCGCAGGCCATGAACCTCGAGAAATTTCTTCTCGTACCGCATCTTCGGGTCGATAAACGCCATCCGCTCCCCACACTTTTTCTGTTACCGAATGGCTGAAAACAGTCTTGCTCGCCATCAGGACCATATAAACTGATGAATATCCGCCATACGCGACGGCGAAAACCCTGTACAACATCACAGATCAGCTTCGCGCGCACTTTCGTCCTGAATGCCATGACCGAACACGTCCACCACACCCATCTTTTTTGTTCCGACATCGACGCCACCATTGCCTGGTGGTGCGATATGCTGGGCGCAGAGGTCGCCTTTGACGGCGACTTCGGCGGTGCGCGCAATGTATTCCTGCGTGTAGGATCCGGACGCTTGCACCTCTACGATCAGGCGCCGCGCGACGAGGGGAAGGGCGCAGTGCACCACATCGGCATCCGCACCGATGACCTCGAGGCGCTGGAAGCACGTCTGCGCGCAAAAGGTGTGGCGTTCCGCAGCGGAATCCGGGATTTCGAGGCCTGGAAGTATATCATGTGTCCGGCCCCTGACGGCGTGCTCCTGGAATTGTTCCAGGCCGACCCAGAGAAACTCGGCGGCGATGCCGGGCGTTATTTTTCCGACTGGCTCGAGGGCTAACGCCCGCCATGACCGGAGCTCCGCGCGAACCCGAAAGCGCGCGCATACCACCGATAGCTCTGCTCGGCCTGATGGCCGCGATCAGCCCACTCTCACTGGGCATTCCCGTCCAGTCGATACCGGGGATTGCGGAGACCTTTGCAGCACCCTATGGCGCCGCTCAGCTTATCGTCTCGGCCTTCCTGTTCAGCTTTGCCGTCTCCCAGCTAATTGTCGGCCCCTTGTCGGACCGGCTCGGCCGCAAGCCTGTTCTCTACGGTGGCTTGCTGATCTACGGGCTGGCGAGCATCGGCGCGGCGATGGCCACGAGCATCGAACTGCTTGTGATTGCCCGCGTGCTTCAGGGCATGGGCGGATGCGCAGCCCTCGTGACGCCCCGCGCGGTGGTCCAGGACACCCATAAGGGTATCGAGGCCGCGCGGATGATGGCCTTCGTCGCCATGCTGCAATCCGTCGCACCGGCCGTCGGACCGATCATCGGCGGCGGCATCGACACATGGCTGGGCTGGCGCGCGATCTTCTGGTTCCTGGCGATTTTTGCGGGTTTGCTTGCCCTGGGAACCGCGATCTGGATGAACGAGACCCGGCCCACCTATGGCGGCAGCGCTGACAGCTGGGGCATGATCTTCGTACGCTATGCGCAGCTGTTCCGATCCCGGCTCTATGTCGGCTACACCATGACCTTCACCTTCGGCACGATCGGATTTTTCGGATTTCTCGCTGTGGGGCCTGCACTGCTCATCGAGGGGCAGGGATTCACGCCATTCGATTTCAGTCTGGCTCTGATGATCATCGCCACCCAGTTCGTAACCGGCGCCTGGGTGTCCAGCCGTCTTGTCGCCCGGCTCGGCATGGACCGGACCCTGTGGATTGCCGTCGTTGGGGTGAGCGTTCCATCCTTCGGCCTGCTGCTGGTCCATGACAGCACCAGCATCGTCGCGCTGGTGGTACCGTTCGCCGTCTATGCCTTCTTCAACGGCTTCATTTTTCCCAACGCTCTGGCGGGAGCCACGGGCGTCGATCCCCGTATTGCCGGATCCGCATCGTCCTTCTTGGGGTTTGCTCAGCTCGGGACAGGCGCGTTGGTCGCCTTCGTGCTCAGCCTCCTGCCAACAGGCGACGCCTTCTATCTGGCGGTGTTCCTCGTCGGCCTGGCTGCGCTCTCGGTGTGCGGCATGATTCTGGTGCGCACCGCCCAGCGGTGATCAGGGGACTCGTCGACGACAAGTCCTTCTGCCCGATCGCCCGCACTGCCCAAAAGGCCTACTGCAATGACAGGTGGCGCAAAGCCTAACTGCCGAATTTTTCCTTTGCCTCGATGCGGCGGGCGTGGAGGATGGGCTCGGTGTAACCGTTCGGCTGGGACAGGCCCTTGAAGACCAGATCGCAGGCCGCCTGGAAGGCAATTGAATCCTCGAAATTCTCCGCCATGGGCCGGTAGAGCGGGTCGCCCTCGTTCTGTTTGTCCACGACACCGGCCATGCGCTTCATGGTCTCCATCACCTGCTCTTCCGAGGCGATGCCATGATGCAGCCAGTTGGCAATGTGCTGGCTGGAAATCCGCAGCGTTGCACGGTCTTCCATCAGCCCGACGTCATTGATGTCCGGCACCTTGGAACAGCCCACACCCTGATCAATCCAGCGAACCACATAGCCCAGAATGCCCTGAGCGTTGTTGTCGAGCTCGGCCTGAATGTCTTCGGCCGGCCAGTTCGGGCGGTCGGTGACCGGGATCGTCAGGATATCGTCAAGGCTGGCGCGGCCGCGAGACTTGAGCTCCGCCTGGCGCGCGTTCACATCGACCTGGTGATAGTGCAACGCATGAAGGGTGCCCGCCGTCGGCGATGGCACCCAGGCGGTGTTCGCCCCGGCGGTCGGATGACCGATCTTCTGCTCCATCATCAGGGCCATCAGGTCGGGCATGGCCCACATGCCCTTGCCGATCTGGGCATGGCCCGGCAGGCCGCATTCCAGCCCGATATCGACGTTCCAGTCTTCATAGGCCTGAATCCACGGGGCGGCCTTCATGTCGCCCTTGCGGATCATCGCGCCGGCTTCCATGGAGGTGTGCATCTCGTCGCCGGTGCGATCGAGGAAGCCGGTGTTGATGAAGAAGACCCGGTTTTTGGCCGCCCGGATACATTCCTTGAGGTTCACCGTGGTCCGGCGTTCCTCGTCCATGATGCCCATCTTCAGGGTATAGCGTTCGAGACCGAGCGCATCCTCGATTCGCCCGAAGAGCTCGTCGGAGAAGGCAACCTCCTCGGGTCCGTGCATCTTCGGCTTGACGATATAGACCGAACCGGCGCGGCTGTTGGCGTACTTGCCCTTGCCCTGCAGGTCGTGCATGGCGATGAGCGCGGAGAAAATTCCGTCAAGGATTCCCTCATAGGCCGGATTGCCGTGCACATCGGTGACCATACCGATGGTCATCAGGTGACCCACATTGCGCACCAGCATCAGCGAGCGTCCGTGAAGCGTCAGCTCGCTTCCGTCGGGCGCCGTGTAGGTCCGGTCGCCTTCCATGGCGCGCTCGACGGTCTTGCCACCCTTTTCAAAGGAGGCGGTGAGCGTACCCTTGTTGAGGCCAAGCCAGTTGGAATAGGCAACAACCTTGTCTTCGGCATCAACCGTGGCTACCGAGTCCTCGTAGTCCATGATCGTTGTCATGGCGGCCTCAAGGACCAGATCGGCCACACCCGCAGCGTCGTCCTTGCCGATCGGGTGGTCGCGGTCGATCACGATTTCCATGTGCAGGCCGTTATGCACCAGCAAAACGGCAGACGGGTCAGCGGCATCGCCGCGGTAACCGACAAATTGCGCGGGATCTGCCAGCGCCGTGGTGCCGGACCCGGTTTCCACCGAGAGTGCGCCGTCAACCACCGCATAGCCCTTGGCATCCGCATGAGAACCCGAGGCCAGCGGCGCCGCGCTGTCCAGGACGTCGCGGGCATAGGCAATGACCTTCGCGCCGCGTGTCGGGTTGTAGTCTGAACCGAGCTCGGCGCCGCCCTCTTCGGAAATCACGTCGGTCCCGTAGAGCGCGTCATACAGGCTTCCCCAGCGCGCATTGGCTGCATTCAGGGCGTAGCGGGCATTGGTGATCGGCACGACCAGTTGCGCCCCGGCGATGGAGGCAATCTCCGGATCGACATTGTCGGTTTCCACCGCGAAGTCCGGACCTTCGGGCACCAGATACTCGATCTCTTTCAGAAAGGCTTTGTAAGCCTCCGGATCGAATTCCGTGTCCTTGTGTTCGCGGTGCCAGGCATCCAGGCGCATCTGCAGGGAATCGCGCTTGGTCAGCAGGGCAGCATTGCGCGGACCGAGTTCATTGACCAGCGAGTCTACCGATGCCCAGAAATGGTCCTGATCGACGCCTGTGCCCGGCAAGGCTTCTTCGTTGATGAAGTTGTAAAGCTCTGCGGCAACCTGAATATTTCCGGTCTGGATCATTTCCGTCATGACTTTCGTCCCTGTCCGATGTTCGAATTCGATGTCGTGGGGTCGCGCGCGAAACCGCGCAGCGTTTGTGCGCAACTCAATAGCACATTTACCCCCCATGGTTTCGAGTCCCCATGTGGAAGAATTGCTATACTCGCAACACACTCAGACAAACAAAGCCTCAGGCCGCGTCCGGGGGCAGAGGGAGAGACAGGACAGTGATTACCAAAGGCATCAAACAACTCTGCGCGGAAGCCGAGCAGGAGATCGAGACCATGACCGTCGAAGAGGTCATGGCGGTGCGCGAGGATGAAGATGTGGTGCTCGTCGATATTCGCGATGTGCGCGAGCTCTGGCGCGACGGCACCATTCCCGGCGCGCAGCACATGCCGCGCGGCATGCTGGAATTCTGGGTGGATCCGGAAAGCCCCTATCACCGGGATATCTTCACCACCGGCAAGAAGTTCATCTTTTACTGCGCCGGCGGGCTGCGCTCGGCGCTGGCCGCAAAGGCGGTCCACGATATGGGGCTTGCCCCGGTGGCGCATATGCGCGGCGGCTACGGTGCCTGGGTGAAGGCCGAAGGCCCGACCGAGGAAAAGGAAGCCAAGCTGCCCAAACCCAAAGACGCATGACGACCCGCCAATGACCCAGCATATCGGCATCGTTGCCTGCTCGGCCGAGGGGGCGGCGCTCTGCTACCGTACGATCTGCACCGAAGCCCCCCAGCGCATGGGCACCTACGCCCATCCGGATGTGACGGTACACACACCCTCACTGGCCCGTTATGCGGCCTGCCTGGATGCCGGGCACTGGGAGGGCGTGGCCGAGATCATGCTGGAATCCGCCGAGGTGCTGGCACGCGCCGGAGTCGATTTCCTGATCTGTCCCGACAACACGATCCACAACGCACTCGACAGGGTGACCCCGCGCTCGCCGCTGCCCTGGCTGCATATCGCCGAGGTCGTGGCGCGGGAGGCGCGCGCGCGCGGGTTCGGGCGAATCGGCCTCACCGGCACGAAATGGCTCGTCGACAGCGAGGTCTATCCCCAAGCGCTGGCCGCGCGGGATCTGGCCTGGGAACGTCCCAACAACGAAGACCGCGAGGAGCTCAGCCGGATTATCATGGACGAGTTGGTCTGCGGTCGGTTCGACCCGGCCTCCACCCGCCGGCTGCAGGCAATCATTGGACGTCTGGCCGATGCCGGATGCGATTCGGTTGTGCTGGGCTGCACCGAGTTACCGATTGTGCTCAGCGACGACAATTCGCCACTTCCGACACTCGATTCGACGCGGCTGCTCGCCAGGGCCGCCATCGACCGAGCCCTCAGCGGCTGAGGATGTCCCGGATCAGGTCGTTAAACGCGTCGGGCGTCTCGTAAGGCACCCAGTGTCCGGCGCCCGGGACGATCTCGAAGCGGGCATCGGGATGTTCCGCCGCGACATGGGCACGGATCCCCTCCAGGCTCGGATGCAGGGTGGGATCGTGTTCGCCGAAGATGAAGCTCAGCGCGCAGTCCAGGCCATCGAGATCGTGCGCCACCGGGTGCCGCCGGGCGATCCCGCGCGAGCGCAGGCGGACATTGGCCATGTTCTCCATGTGCAGGGTCATGGCGAGATCGTCAATCACCGCCGGATCGTGGACCATCAGCTTCTCGAGATTGTGCCGGTAGAGCGGCGCGGCCTCCTCGGGCGTGGCGTCGGCGGGCACCGCGCGCAGATCATTCGCCTTGCCGCCCTTGATGAGGCCGAGGATCGGCATTCCGACAATCGTCAGACTTTGCATGCGCTCCGCCTGGGCCTGCGCCACAAGGCCGGAGATCACGCCGCCGAAGGAAAAGCAGACCATGTCGTAGGTCTCGCCCGCGGGAATCAGATCGAACAGCCCATCGGATACGATTCCGGCCAGGCTCGCAGCATCGTAGGGTTCCGGCGCGCTGTCAGAACTGCCGCAGCCGGGCAGGTCTGCCACGATCAGGCGGAAATCGTCTTCCAGCGCCGGGATGGTGCGGACCCAGTGGTTCCAGGACCCGGAGCCACATTGCAGCAGAACAACTGTCTTCTTGTCCGGTCCGCCCGCGCCCCAGACACGCCAGACCATGTCCCCTTCACCGCACGGCGTCCGCCGCTCGGTGGAGCGCTCCAGAATGCCGTCGAGGACCGCGCGCGGTTCCACGCCAGACCGCTCAGCCCCGAGCCTGCTCACGCAGCTCGGGAAACAGATCGGTCATGCGCGATCCCGGGTAATAGGCGATCTCATAGGACGGACGCGCCTTCACTGCCGCGAACCAGTCCGCCACATGCGGGGCGTTCTCCCACATCTCGCTCATGCCCAGGTCTTCCATGCGCTGGAACAGCGGCGCCATGCAGATATCGGCAATCGTGAACTGCTCCCCGACGATCCAGGGTCCGTGCCTCGCGATGGCATCTTCCATTCGCTCGACCGTGGCGCGGAGCTGCAGCAGCGAATTCTCGTACTCTTCATCGCTGAACCCGGTCCGGTTCAGGCGCATGAAGAAATCCCGGCGCAGGGTATTGCTGTCACGAAATGTCTCGTACTCTTCCTCGCTCATCGCCTTGAAGCGGTCGATCAGCAGGTTCTGGAAAGTCGGCACCCGGACCGCCATGGACGGCACTTCGTCGATGTAGCGCAGCCAGGCCCGCATTTCCGAACGCTTCTTCGGGTCTTCCGGGGTCAGTTTCTCGCCAGTCGAATAGACTTCGTCGAGGTATTCGCACATCACGGTCGACTCGATGATCGGCGTCCCGTCATGCACGAAAGCCGGCACCACACCGTTGGGATTGATCGCAAGGTATTCGGGCGAGAGGTTCTCGCCGCCGCTCAGATCGACATGGCGGTTGACCCACTCGACATCCTTCTCGGCCAGGCAAATCCGCACCTTCTGGCTGCAGGTGGAGGCATCGTTGTGAAACAGTTCGAGGGCCATGGACCATCTCCGCATAAAAAAGCCGGGCACACGCTTATCGTGCGTGCGCCCGGCTTGCAAGCTTGAGCGGTGGTCGCGCTATTCCGCGGCGCGGGCCACCGCAAAATCGTCTTCATCGTCGGCGAAGTGCGGCATGATTTCCTTCGAGAAGGTCCGCAATCCCTCAATGCCCGTGCCACCGTCGGAGAACAATATGTAGCGGACGCCGGCATCACGCATCTTCTCGATCTTCTCGACGATCTCGTCGACGGTGCCGAACATCGCGGCATTGGCCGTGGTCTCGAACGCATCGTCATAGGACATAAGCGAGGACTGGTTGCCGCCGTCGGGGCGCTGGGCAAGTGCATCGACGCGCCGGCGCGCATCGATACGGCGCTGGATGGCGGCATCCCGGTCGGCCGCATCCTTGGCCACGTAGAGCCCGCGGGCCACTCCCACTTCGTAGGGATTGAAGGCGCGCCCACGTTTCTCGACTTCTGTGCGGAAGATGTTCATACGCTCGATGTTGGTTTCGACCGGTGCGAACTGATCGAGCAGAAGGTTATAGCCCCGCTCGGCGACCGACTCGATCGACTGCGGACTGCCCGCCCCCATCCAGAACGGCGGGTGCGGCTTCTGGGCCGTCGGCGGCTCGACCACCACATCCTCGTATGACCAGAACTGGCCTTCATATGTCCAGGGTTCGTCCTCGGTCCAGGCCTTGGTGATGATCTCGAGGGATTCTTCGAAGCGGGCCGGGGCATCCTCCATCGGGATGCGGAAGCCCTTGAACTCGTTGTAGCGGTAGCCCTTGCCGACGCCGAAGTCGAAACGTCCGCCCGAAAGCAGGTCGAGGGTGGCAGTCTGCTCTGCCAGCAGGACCGGGTCATGCCAAGGAAGAACCATCACGGCCGTGCCGAGGCGGATCGTCGAGGTCTGGGCCGCGAGATAGGTCAGCAGGTTGACGGTAGCTGACACCTGCCCAAAGCCGGTGAAATGATGTTCCACAGCGAAGGTTGAGTGAAAGCCGAGCGCCTCGGCCTCGGTGTTGTACTCCAACCAGTCGCGAAAACCTTTGGCGCTGTCCACATCGGGACCGCCGCCGCGCTTGGCCTGGGCACTTCCGAACAATCCGAATTTCATAACCTGCCTCCTTATGTTCTTATGCAATTTAACACGCAGCAGACGGCATTCCGGATCACCATAAAATCAGTCTCAAAAAGTGAGCGGTTTTTGGCAGAAAAGCCCATCAGAGGGTGGAAACATCCGGAAAAACGGGAAAGAACGGAGGAAATTCAATGCTCAGAATGGCCGTAATCGGTCTCGGATGGTGGGGTCAGACCCATCTGCGCGCGACCCATGAGAAAAGCGAAACCGTAAAAATCACAACAGTCGTCGATCTCGACAAGGCTCTTGCCGATAAAACGGCAAAGGACTTCGGCCTGAAGACTGCCGCCTCCTACGAAGAGGTCCTCGCCGACCCGGAGATCGACGCCGTCATTCTCGTCACGCCCCATTCCCTCCACACCGACCAAATCGTAGCGGGAGCGGCGGCAGGCAAACACATTTTCACCGAGAAACCCTTCGCGCTGAACAAGGCCGATGCGGAACGTTCGGTCGCCGCGGCGGAAGCCGCCGGTATCGTGATCGGGCTCGGTCACAACCAGCGCTATGGCGCCCCGCAAACCGTCATCAAGTCGATGATCGATGCGGGCGAGCTCGGCGACATCATGCACCTGGAAGGCAACACCAGCCACGACACGCTGGCGAATGCCACGACCTGGCGGATGGATGCCGCCGAAGCACCGGGCGGCGGCCTGTGGCATATGGGCAGCCACCACCTCGACCTGTTCCAGCACTATGTGGGGCCGATCGCCGAGGTCTATGCCCAGGCCGTGGACCGGGTCTTCCCGCGCGACACGGCGTCCGCGCTTTTGACCATGGAGTGCGGTGCGACCGGCTATATCGGCAATGTGATGCTCACCCGGGACAACCGCATGGGCAATGTCTTCGGCTCCAGGGGATGGGTGAAGATGACAAGCCCGGCAAGCTTGGAGATCGCCATGCGCGGCGGTGACCCGAAGACCATGGGGGTCGATCCGGCCGATCCCGTGCGGGCGAATGTCGAGGGATTCGCAGCCGCTGTCGCCGGAACAACCCCCTACCGGTTCACCAACGCCCAGATGATTCACGACGTGGCCGCACTCGACGCCATGGCCCGATCCATCAAATCCGGCAAGCGCGAAACGGTTCTCTAGAGGCCCCCACAGGAGACACACATGATCAATGCAGCAATCGTCGGACTGGGATGGTGGGGCCAGAACCACGTCACCGCCACCAGGGGTTCGGACAAGATCAAATTCACGCGGGCGGTCGATCTCGCCCCGGACAATGTGCGCGACTTTTGCGACGCCAATGAACTGACACTGACCGACAAGCTCGACGACGCGTTTTCCGATCCCGACATCGATGCCGTTGTCCTTGTCACGCCCCACACCCAGCACGCCGATCAGGTCGTGGCCGGGGCCGCCGCAGGCAAACACATCCTGACCGAAAAGCCCTTCGCCCTGAAAAAGGCCGACGGTCTGCGCGCCGCGGCCGCCATGACCGATGCCGGACTGACCCTGGGGATCGGCCACAACTACCGCTACGGCGCGGCCGTCTGGGAAATGAAGAAGATCATCGAATCGGGAAAGCTCGGCGAAATCCATCACATCGAGGGCAATCTCAGCCATCAGGGCCAGCTCGGCGTTGAAGGCTGGCGGCGGTCCCGCGATGAAGCTCCCACCGGCGGAATTGTCCATTTCGGGGCGCACATCATCGACATCATGTGCTGGTATGGCGGGCCCATGCGCGAGGTCTATGCGCAGCTGGAATCCCGCATCATCGAAAACGATGTCGGCTCGGTGCTGGTGAAGTTCAACTCCGGCACCACGGGCTACCTCGCCAATCTGATGACCACGCCAGCGTCTTTCCACATGCACGTCATGGGATCAGAAGGCTGGGCGCGGGCCAATGGCTGGATGGACACCAACAAGATCACCACCTGCTTCGGTGCGGGCAAGCCCGAAGAATCCGGCGGCCACACCGAGGAGATTGAACTCCCCTACAGGGACATCCTCACCCAGCTGCGCGCCAATGACGAGAACTTCGCCGCTGCCTGCATGGGCGAAGAAGAGTATTTGTTCACACCCGACGAGATGGCCCACACGGCCGCCATCCACGAGGCGATTGCGAAATCGGCAGAGAGTGGGACCGCCACAGCGGTTTGATTGGGCGGGTCACAGACCCATAAGTTAAACCCTTAAACCCGTCATGCCCGGGCTTGACCCGGGCATCTCATGCACCGCGCCGGAGATACGCGGATCAAGTCCGCGCATGACAACCTGGTGCGGCATGCCGTGGTGTATTTCACCAAAGGCAGACATCACCAGGCAGACACGCAGGGGCGGGTTTCAAACCCGCCCGCCTTCGTACCGTGATCAATCTGCCATCAAAAACGGCAGCGCCTTTTCCAGTGTGCCCGCCGGGTTTTCCTCGACATAGAAATGCCCGCCATCGACCAGCTCGACGGCCACACTGGGCAGGTACTCGTCCAGCCCTTCGTAATTCTCGACCGGCATCGGCGGTTCGTCCGAACCCTGCAGCACCAGAATCTCGGCGTCCCAGGCCGGAATCAGCCGGGTGCGCCGGTCGATCCAGTCCTTGCGGAAGGTCGAGGACTGGAAATACCGCTCCACCGCCAGCCCGGTGCCGGGGCGTGAAAATTCCTGGATCGCGCGTATCACGTCGGCCTTGGGAATCGGATGCTTGCACAGTCGCCCGAAGCCCCACTGAAACATCTTCACCGGGTCCTGGAGGATTCCCCGGGTCTCGAGATCGGTGAACAGGTTTTCCTGGGGTGCCAGATCGGGATGGAAATGGATCAGATGCTGGGAGCCACGCACCCAGCGCCGGACACGCTTGCCCTGGCTGGCCGCAATAAAATCTGCCTGGACCGTCCCGCGGTCGTGACTGAAGAGATGGAACTCCCCGACACCTATGGTATCGAGCAGCGAGACCACCTGCGCCGCCGCCCCCTCATGGCGATAATCGCCGCGCTGCTTGTCCGACTGGCCATAGCCCTTCAGGTCGATGGCGATGCAATGAAAGTATTTGGCGAGCTCCGGCAGGATCGGACGCCACATGCACCATGACTGCGGAATACCATGCATCAGCACAAGGGTCGGGGCGCTTCCCGGCGGCGGCCCGGCCTCCACATAATGCCAGCGCACCGTCTCGCTTTCCCCCGGCGCATCCACAAAACGATGGGTGACCGGGAGCCCGCGCACATCCTCCACTTCACCGTCATGGTTTTCCGGCGCGGGCGGCACGCCCTCTGCAACAATCTCGTTCAGCGTCGCAACCATCTCGGGGTGATTGTGGCCCTTGCGCATCAACGCGAGCGCCGCATCACTCACCGGACGGTATTCGAAGTCCATGCTTCTCTCCTTAAGCCCTCACCCTGAGCCTGACGAAGGGCGAGGGCCACACCCTCATACTTCGACAAGCTCAGCATGAGGGTGTTCAGCAATCGGTTGGGGTTAAACCGTCAGCACCGTCGAGCCGGTGGTCTTGCCTTCCCAGACATCGATCTGTGCCTGGGCAGCGTCTTCCAGCTTATAGGACTGGCCAATGACCGGCTTCACATCGCCCGACGAGATCGCCGCAAAGAGTGTCGCTGCGCTGTCTTCCAGTTCCTGACGGTTCAGGTGATAGAAGCGCATGGAGGCTTTGGTGAAGAAAAGCGAGCCTTTGACGTTCAGTTCCACCGAATCGATGGGCGGCAGCGGACCCGACGCATTGCCGAAGTTCACCATATAGCCACGCGGTCGCAGCGAATCGATCGAACCCCGCCAGTGGTCCTTGCCGACGGAGTCATAGACGACGTCGACGCCGACACCGCCGGTGACCTCGCGAGCCACTTCGGTGAAGTTCTCGGTCTTGTAGTTCACGGCGTGCTTGGCGCCGTTGGCCAGGATTGTCTCCTTCTTGGCGTCGGAGCCGACCGTGCCGATCACGTCCACGCCCTTGCTGGCCAGCCACTGGCACAGAAACAGGCCCACCCCGCCCGCGGCGGCATGAACCAGCGCGGTTTGCCCGGACTGGGCCGGGAAGGTGCGGTGAATCAGATATTCCGCGGTCATACCCTTGAGCAGGCTGGCCGCAGCATCCTCATCGGAAACATTGTCGGGCAGCGCAATGACCTGCGCAGCATCGATCAGCCGTCCTTCGGCATAGGAACCGGGGAAGGTCGAGGCATAGACGACCCGCTGGCCGACCTCGAAATTGTCCACCCCCTCACCCACGGCTTCGACAATCCCGGCGGCTTCGGTACCGAGCACCGAGGGGAGTTCCGGGAGAACCGGATAGAGCCCCTTACGGACCATGATGTCGAGGAAGTTGAAGCCGATCACCGTGTGGCGCAGGCGGAGTTCACCCGGCCCGGGTTCACCGACTTCGATGTCCTCCCATTTCAGAACATCGGCTTCGCCGAACTCATGGATACGGATTGCTTTCACCATCACTGGCCCCTTTTTCTTTCGTAACGAAAATACGCGTGCGGAATAAATCATGTCCGCCGAACGGCGGCATGAGCTGATTTAGTCTTTCCCGGCCGGAAAGGAAATCAGCCGGTTTCGATTTCTTCCATCCCGTCCGGCAAAACAAAGTTGTCGAGACGGACAAGCTTGCCGTCCTCGACGCCCAGGCCGGTTTCTTTCGCGCGCTCGAGCACCTCCGGGTGCCAGGTGACCGGCCCGCCACCATCCTGCTGGCCGACCATGGCCAGGATCACGACCTCTTCGTCATTCGGGTTGCGGAAGCCGCGCATCACACCCTCGGGCACGGAGATCGTGTCCCAGGGTTCCAGCGTCAGTTCTTCCTCTCCGTCATCGCCCCAATAGACAATCAGGCTGCCATTGAGCGGCATGAAGACCTCGGCGGTCTCATGGCTGTGGAGGGCCGCGCCGGTGTTGGGTTCGCAGGTGATGAAGGCAACGGTGAAACCGTGATCCGCGGCAATTGGCGGGCTCATCCGCGGGTCTTCGACCACACCGCGTCCGATCACCTTCAGGTTCTTCTTGCGATGCTCGGGCAGCAACGAATCCACAAAGGCGAGGTTGAACTTCTTCAAATCCTTGAAACGGGCCACGCGGGTCGATTCCATCTCATCCCGTGACACTTTTGGCGAAACATGCTCGGCGGCATTGCTCATGATGTGGTCTCCTCCTCTTGTTCGCAGCCGTCCGGCTGTCTAGGTTTTTCGACAATGTGCCAAACAAGGCATTTGCAGACCAAGGGGGAATACCAGCATGTCTCGACCCGTAATCATTTCCTGCGCGCTGACCGGCGCTGCAGACACCGCGAATCTCAACCCGGCCGTGCCCGTCACGCCCGAAGAAATCGCCAATGAGGCGCTCGCCGCCCATAAGGCCGGTGCCGCCATCGTCCACATCCATGTGCGCAACCCGGAAACCCGCAAGGCGAGCATGGACACCAAACTCTACAAGGAAGTGGTGGACAGGATCCGGGATGCAGGCACCGATGTCATCATCAATCTGACCACCGGCCCGGGCGCACGCCTGGTGCCGGACCGCGACGACCCCATGAAGGTGGCCGCCGGCAGCGTCATGAAGACCGCCGAAGAGCGCGTCGCCCATGTGGTCGAGAACAAACCCGATATCTGCTCGCTGGACGTCGCCACCATGAATTTCGGCGAACGCCCCATGGTGAACACGCCGGAGATGCTCAACGAGATGGCGGTACTGATCCAGGATGCGGGCGTAAAGCCGGAACTGGAAGTCTTCGACACCGGCCATGTGCGTCTGGCCAACCATATGGTCGAGAACGGCATCATCAAGGACAAGCAGCCGCTCTATCAGCTTTGCCTCGGCATTCCCTGGGGCGCGCCGGCCACAGCGGAAACCATGATGCTGATGCGCGACATGCTGCCCGCCGATGCCAACTGGGCAAGCTTCGGCATTTCACGCTTCGAGTTCCCCATGGTCGCCGCCGCCACGGTGCTCGGCGGTCATGTCCGCGTCGGGCTGGAGGACAATCTCTACATCGCCAAGGGCGAGCTCGCTTCGGGCAACGCCCAGCTGGTGGAGCAGGCCAGGAAGCTCATCGACGCGACCGGCGCCTGGGCGGCGTCGGGCAAGGAAGCGCGGGAGTTGCTGGGGCTTTAGCCAAAGACGCCGGCGGGCGGGTTTCAAACCCGCGCGTTATCCGCTGTAGTCATGCCCGGGCTCAACCCGGGCATCTCATCGTCGCATGAGCCCGCGTCCTGAGCTTGACGAAGGAGGAGGCCGGCATCCTCATACTTCGACACGCTCAGCATGAGGATGTTCAGGAGATACACGGATCATGTCCGGGTATGACGATGGGTATGGGACCAACGCGTCCTAAGCCATCCCGCCCAGGCAGACATATTTGATCTCCAAGTATTCATCCATTCCGAAATGAGAGCCTTCGCGGCCGAGGCCGGATTCCTTGTAGCCGCCGAAGGGCGCGACCTCGGTGGAGATCAGGCCGGTGTTCACCCCGACGATCCCGGATTCGAGACCCTCGGAAACCTTCCACACACGGTTCAGACCGCCGGCATAGAAATAGGCGGCCAGGCCGAACTCCGTGTCGTTGGCCATGGCGATACCTTCTTCATCGCTGCCGAACCGGTAGACCGGCGCGACCGGGCCGAAGGTTTCCTCGCGGCTGACATCCATGCTGGTGGTCACATCGACGAGCACGGTGGGCTGAAAGAACGTGCCGCCGAGATCGTGGCGTTCTCCGCCGACGGCAATTTTCGCGCCCTTGGCCACCGCGTCGGCGATATGCCGCTCAACCTTCTCGACGGCCGCCATGTTGATCAGCGGGCCCTGCTGCACATCGCCCATGCCGTTGCCGACCGCGAGCTTCTTCACAGCTTCCCCAAGTTTTTCGGTGAAGGCGTCATAGACCCCGTCCTGCACTAGGATGCGATTGGCACAGACGCAGGTCTGGCCGGTGTTGCGGTACTTGGACGCCATCGCGCCTTCGACGGCTGCGTCGAGATCGGCATCGTCGAACACCAGGAACGGCGCATTGCCGCCCAGCTCTAAGGAGACTTTTTTGACGGTGCCCGCGCATTTTTCCATCAGCATCTTGCCGATCCGGGTGGAGCCGGTGAAGGACAGCTTGCGGACAATGGGGTTGCCGGTGAGTTCGTCGCCGATGGCCCCCGGTTCGCCGGTGACAATCGAGATCAGCCCGGCCGGTAGTCCGGCCCGCTCGGCGAGTTCACATAAGGCCAGCGCCGAATACGGTGTCGAGTCCGCCGGCTTGATCACCATGGCGCAGCCCGCCGCCAGCGCCGGGCCAACCTTGCGGGTGATCATCGCGTTGGGGAAATTCCACGGCGTGATCGCCGCCGTCACCCCGACCGGCTCCTTCATCACCACGATCCGCGCATTGCGGGCGTGGGCCGGAATGGTGTCGCCATAGACTCGCTTGCCCTCCTCGGCGAACCACTCGATGAAGGACGCGCCATAGGCCACCTCGCCGCGGGATTCGGCGATGGGCTTGCCTTGTTCCGTGGTCATCAGGATCGCCAGATCTTCCTGGTTCTCCAGCATCAGATCGTGCCATTTGCGCAGGATCGCCGCGCGTTCCTTGCCCGTGCGCTGACGCCATTCCTTCTGGGCCACCTCGGCGGCTTCAATCGCCCGCCGGGTTTCGGCAGCGCCCATATTCGGCACGGTGCCGATGACGGACCCGTCAGCCGGGTTGGTGACCTCCAGCGTCGCGCCGCCATCCGCGTTGCACCACGCACCGTTGATGTAGGCCTGCTGGTGAAAGAGTGAGCTGTCGCTGAGTTTCATGATTCGATCCCCGGTATTTCGGCGTTTTGTCTGGTTTCGCCGAGCATAGGCCGGAGAGGTTCCCGGGAACAACCGTATGGGCGGGCGGGTCGGCACCACGCCCCCTCTCCTCCCGGGAGGAGAGGGTTGGGGTGAGGTGGGAGAGCACGCGCTTTTTCTCGGGAAGATCGTGCCGCTGCCAGGCGGCCTCCTCACCCGGTTCGCTACGCTCACCACCCTCTCCTCCCCGGAGGAGAGGGTCATACGAATCAGTCCGGGAAGAACCGGCTTTTCGGGCGGTCGAGGCCGAGATTTTCGCGCAGGGTCGAACCCTCGTACTCGGTGCGGAACAGGCCGCGCTTCTGGAGCAGCGGGATCACCTCGTCGATGAACGGGTCCATCAGGGCCGGGATCACCGGCGGCATGAAGTTGAAACCGTCCGCCGCCGGGCCGCCGGGCGCATCCGGGTCGCACCAGTCGGCGATCAGGTCGGCGATCTGTTCCGGCGTGCCCGCGGTGG
>JAYQBG010000021.1:37542-60108 GCA_038137215.1 Alphaproteobacteria bacterium | reverse complement strand
CATGGTGAAGATCAGACCCTAAGGCTTCCGGTGAGCGTCGAAGTGCTTGCGCGACCGCGCAATCTGTTCGCGAGATGAGGGATCGAATTCCTTGAATTGCTTGAGCCGAAAATACCTTCGCAGGACAGACCGGCCCTCATCACTCTCATGCATGGATTACAGAATGGCTGACAGTCGGGCGCGAACATTTGGAGAGAGGGAAGACCGCATCATCATGATAGAACGCGGGACCTGCCGGGTTTCGTGAAGCACGCGAATCTCGGGTTTGAAACGTTCGGTGACGACTTCATCGTCATCGAGATCCAGATTGCTGATCGCGGCCGCGTCGACGCGGCCGCGGATCAGTGAACCCTCCACGTTCAATTCGGCTCCGCCGAAGACGAAGCGCAGGCTTCCCGGCGTAGCTCCGCTATAGCGGTCTGGCACCATTTCCAGCCCTGCATCCATGATCTCTACATAGGGGAGGAAGTACCCCGAGGTCGAACCGGGGTCCTCGAAGGCGATTTTCGCACCCTTGAGGTCCTCGATCCGCTCGAACCGGCTGTCGTTCCTGACGAGGATGGCGCCATGATAGCTCCGGACACCGTCCTTCCACTCCAGTAGGGCCATATCCATATTGCCGGTGTCTTCGATCTGAAGGGCGGTGAAAACCGTCTCAGAGATCAGATCGATTTCCTGCGACTGGTCTGGGGGGCGATGATCAGGTTCGCGATTTTCGAGGAAATCCCGGATGCCTTCACCTGGATCGGCGGCATCATCATCTTCGGGTCCTCAGTCTGGCTGACCTGGCAGGAACAGCGCGCGAACCGTGGCGTCAGAACTCCACCAGACGAAGGTCGCGGTCTAGCATAAGGTCCTGGATCACATCAAAGGCGTTGCCAGACAATTCGATGAAGCTACCGCCAAACCGACCGGTGTTCCCATCCACATAGGTGATGTTCACGAGCAACATGACCTTGCGTTCCTTGAAGTCCGTAAATTTCAATTCGCCACGTGCATCGAGTTCGAGCCAGGTGGTTCCGTCACGACGCAAGCCCGCACCTACGGCACCAAAACCGGACAAGCCGATATCGTGGATTGTGATATCCTGTTCGTCGAGGGTTGCGTCCGTGACAATCTCGCGCCGACGGTCCCTGCGCCGATCCTGATTTGCAAACCCAACAATGCGCGTTGCCATGATCCACCGTCATAAGCGTTCCCTATTTCGCCATCATGACGGCATACCGGTTAACCGTCCCTGAAGGAACGCGGTACAGCCGTACCGGGATGAACAGCAGCCTTAAACTGAAGTGAGCATTTTGCGCCATGGTCAAAGTGATCGTACAGATGTATCCGGTGATGCCGGCCGCGAACGAGGCCGAGCGCATGGCGCTGCGCCCGATCGGCCGAAATGCCGCCTTGTTTCAGCAAACTCTGCGCGGCTGGTGCGACATCGTCGAGGAAGCAGACCGTCTCGGGCTGTGGGGTGTGACCGCCATTGAGCATCATTTCCACTCCGAGGGTTATGAGGTCAGTCCCAGTCCCGGTGTCATGAATGCCTTCTGGGGCGCCCGAACAGAGAATATTCGGGTGGGTCAGCTCGGTTATGTCATGCCAACCCACAATCCGATCCGCGTGGCCGAAGAAACGGCGATGCTCGACCACCTGACCGAAGGGCGATGCTTTGTCGGGTTTTCGCGTGGCTTCCAGGCGCGCTGGACCGATGTCCTGGGCCAGCACCTGGGAACGCGCGCCACAAAGTCCGACGGGAGCGAAGACGATCTGCGCAACCGGAAGATTTTCGAGGAAGCGGTCGAGATCGTTCTCAAGGCCTGGACCCAGGAAAGCATCGAACACAACTCGGAACGTTGGCAAATTCCCTATCCCCATGACACCGGTTTGCGGGACTGGTTCATGGCACCTTGGACCAAGAAACTCGGCGCCCATGGCGAAATCGGTCCGGAGGGGGAGGTACGGCGTGTAAGCGTTGTACCTGCGCCCTATACCGCCCCACATCCGCCGGTGTTCATCGCCTCCAATGCCAGCCAGGAAACTGTTGAGTATGCGGGCCGGCACGGCTTCATTCCGGCCTATTTCTCGCATATGGACAAGGTGGCTGATTACGGACCGTCCTATGTGGATGCAGCAGCCAGAGCCGGACATTACTTTGCCCTCGGACAGAACCAGGCCATCGTGCGCATGCCCCGCATCGCAGACACCACGGCGGAAGCCCGCCAGGCCGTCGCCGACTATGACGGCATGATCTTCAAACACTTCTATGAGAGCTTTTTGCCGCTCGCGTTTCGTGAACAGATTAAGGTGACACCGGAAACACCGCTGGAGGATCTGGTCGACCCCATGATCGCCACGGGCCTGTTCGTGCCGGGATCCGTGAGTGAGGTTCGCGATCAGTTCGTCGCCCAGTGG
Source organism: Alphaproteobacteria bacterium (assembly GCA_038137215.1). Lineage (GTDB taxonomy): Bacteria > Pseudomonadota > Alphaproteobacteria > UBA6615 > UBA6615 > JABJAG01. The sequence continues at coordinate 57,702 of JAYQBG010000021.1, read as the reverse complement.
AAACATCTCCCGGCGGAGTATGTGATCCTGATCTATCACTACGCCCAGCAACCCAAGGAGAGCGTAATCGCCAACCTCAAGCTCTTCATGGACGAGGTGAAACCGGCCCTCGACGAACTGACCGACTACCCGGAATAGGGATCAGTCCAGCATCAGGCTCGCGCCGCCATCGACGACGAGCTCCAGGCCCGTGACGTAGGATGATTCATTCGAAGCCAAAAACACGGCAGCGTTCGCGATATCCCAGGCGTCTCCCCAGCGGCGCATGGGGATCTTCTTTTCCCGCCATGCGTAGTACTTCTCGATGGTCATGTCCGGGTCCGTGCCTTCCTTGACGATCTTCACCACCGCATGATCGACCACCGGCGTCCGGCTGAACCCCGGTAGGATCGCGTTCACGCGGATATTCCAGGGGCCGTATTGCCCCGCCGTCACCTTGGTGAACTGATTGATCGCGGCTTTCGTGGTCGGGTAGGAGACATAGTTGATCTCCATGTAACGCATGCTGGAGATCGAGGAGAGGTTGATGATCGATCCGCCGTTCTGCGTCTGCATGATAGGGATCACATGCTTGCAGGTCAGGACCATGCTCTTGAGGTTGACCGCAACAACCTTGTCCCAGACCTCCTCGCTTTGCTCCACTGCGCCACCCGAGGCGACAATCCCGACATTGTTGTGCAGAACGTCGATCCGGTCGAAGGCGTCCCGGCACGCCTTCACCATGGCCTCGACCTGATCGGCCTGGGTGACATCGGCAACAACAACTTCCGCCGTTCCGCCTTCGTCACGAATGATGCCAGCGGTTTCCTCCGCGGCATCCTGGTTGATATCGGCTCACAGCACCTTCGCGCCTTCGCGGGCAAACATCACCGCGGCAGCCTTGCCGTTGCCCCAGCCCGGTCCGATAGACCCGGCACCGGTGACCAGGGCGACCTTGTCTTTGAGACGGTCTGTCATCTGGCTGTCTCCCTTGCGCGCAAAGCCCGAGATCTAGAGGCGCTTGCCCGTTGCTTCATCCGCGCCATGCAACGCGGCCTTGGGCAGCATCACATGGCAACCCTTGTTGATGTTGACCAACTGAGACACCCGCACATCGGCTGCCAGACTGCACAGGGAGTAGGCGTCCTCGCGTGACAGGTTCGTCCGCTCACAGATCAACTTGATCATCTCGCGCAGCCCCTGTTTGGCGGCATCGTCGAGATCCTGATCGATCCCGATGGTGATGTAGTGGGTGTCGGTTTCCGCCCGCGGCATGGTGTGGGAGAGGTCCTTGCGCACATGGAACTCGAAGGTCCCGATGAGGGCGGTCTCGGCAGCCGAGAGGCAACTTTCACCGTCACCCTGCAGCGCATGGCCATCGCCGGTCTGAAAATTCGCACCCGGCACGAAGACCGGCAGATAGAGGGTCGAACCCGGTCCCAGTTCCTTGATGTCCAGATTGCCGCCATGAGGCTGGGGAACGATGGAGGTGATCGGGCCCCATTCCGGCGGCGGCGACACGCCCATCACACCGAAGAACGGATGGCAGGGCAGTTCGACCCCCCAGGGCAGGGTGGCCACCATCCGCTCGTCATCCAGTGGAATGTTGATGACCCGACGTACGGGAAAATCTTCGGGCAGGGAGCCTTTCAGAGGCATCATCATGTTCCAGGCCCAGTCCTGGCGCAGCTTTACGTCAATGATACGCACTTCCAAAACATCGCCCGGTTCAGCTCCCTTGACCGCGACCGGGCCCGTCATGATGTGTCCAGGCAAAATCGGCTTGTTGCAGGCGATGAAGGCTTCGTGATCCGGCAACAGATGTTCGCGCATCCCCTCGGGGAGCTGCTCGGGTCCGCCGGAGATCGTTTCGATGGTAACCCGGTCTCCGGAATCGACCTCAAGCACGGCCTCGAATTCAGCAGAAAACGCGCCCCAGCGCAGGTTTTCCGGTTTGGATGTCAGAAGATGTTCGGTTGCCACGTGATGCTCCTCAAGGTCGATGTCACGCGACATTGTGTCGGGCTGGGTTCAGCCGGGCAAGTGGAAGGGGCGAGCATCGAGAGGTCACATTGCCGACGCACCACCATCGAGAACAAGTTCCGTACCGGTCATGAACCCGGACTCATCAGACGCCAGATAGACAACCGCATGGCCGACATCCTCGGTGGTGCCCAACACGCCCATGGGGATTTGCCGCGCCAGCTTTTCCAGCTCGGCATCGCGATCTCCGCCGGAAATTAGATTGTCGAGGATCGGTGTATCAACAAAGGCCGGGTGCACCGAGTTACAACGCACATAGTTCTTTTGCCGCGCACAATGAAGTGCGACGGATTTGGTCAAATGCCGTACGGCCGCCTTGGCAGAATTGTAGGCCGCCAGATTGTGCCCGGCGATGATCCCCGAGATCGATGAGATATTGACGATCGAACCGCCCCCCGAAGCCGCGATGGGGGCAATCGCGTATTTGCAGCCGAGAAATATACTGTCCAGGTCCAGCGCATGCAGCGCGCGCCAGTCATCCAGGGAGGTGTCCTCGACGGAGCCGGTCATGGCTGTCCCGGCGCAGTTCACCAGAATATGCAGGCCTCCGAACCGGGCGACCGCCTGATCGAGTGCCGATACCCATGCCGCTTCATCGGTCACATCGTGGGCCAAGGCCATCGCTTTCTCGCCGATGGCTTCGGCGAGGCTCTTCGCACCGTCCAGATTGATATCCGTGACAACAACACTTGCGCCTTCCTCGGCAAGCATCCGCGCCGTGGTCCGGCCAATCCCCGAGGCCGCCCCCGTGATCAACGCGATCTTGCCTTCCAAACGTTTCATTTCCGCCTACCTTCGCTACATTCGGATCACCGGAACCCGCTGATCCTTTCAAGATGCAACCCCTCAGAACCCCACGTCTAACATTGCGCCCGTTTAATTCCACGGACGAAGAGGCCGCCTTTGCCTTCTTCGGCGATCCCGATGTGATGCGCTTCAGTCTGAACGGGCCGCACAAATCACGCAAATCAACCGAGGATTTCATCGTCGCGAATATGAACCGCCAGGAACGGGCCGGTTACTCGATCTGGGCCGTCGTCGAGACCGCGACGGGTGATCTGATCGGCATGTGCGGGCTGGCCGAGTTCGGCCATGGCATCTCCGGCATCGAACTGGCTTACCGGCTCCGTAAGGACCGTTGGGGGCGGGGGTATGCCAGCGAGGCCGCACAGGCAGCCATCGCGTATGGATTTTCCGAACTCAAACTCGACCGGCTGATCGGCGCCGTAGAGCCCGCCAATATCGCATCGGTTTCGGTGCTCGAAAAAAGCGCTTTCAACCGCAACGCACGACGTGACATCGCGGGAAAGGACGCGTTGCTCTATGAACTGACCCGCGACAACTGGCTAGTCCGGCAGCTCTAGGCTACCGGACCGTTCGCCGCCTTCCAGGCATCCATCCCACCAGCGAGGTGACAGGCGTCAGAAATACCGGCTTTGAGTGCTGTCTCAACCGCCATGGCCGAGCGTTCGCCGAAGGCGCAGTAAAAAACAATCTGGCGCCCGGAGGTTTTGGCGAGCTCATACAGCAGGCCGCCCGGATTGATGTTCTCGTCCAGATCCGGGTAGGGCGCATGCACCGAGCCCGGGATAACGCCGTTTTTCCCACGCTCGGAATCGTCGCGCAGATCGACCAGAATGATCGACGGATCACTTGCCTTGGAGATTCCCTCCTGACAGGTCAGGGACAGGCCCATACGCTTCAGTTCATCCTGCAGGAGCCCGATCTTGAGATTTGCGGGCACGGCCACATCCATCATCTTTGGATTGGGCAGATTCAGATTGTCCATGATCTCCACATATTCGGCCTCTGACGATACCTGAAGGCGCGGGTTGCAGGCGCGTTCCTCGCCAATCGTACTGACCGTATCGCCCTTGTAGTCATGCGCCGGGAAAACAAGCGTATCGTCGGGCAGCCTGAGCAGCTTGTTGAAGATGGAATCGTATTGCGCGGAGGCGCTGCCGTGCTGGAAGTCCGTCCGGCCCGTGCCGCGGATGAGCAGCGTGTCGCCCGTGAACACTCGGTCATCGAGGAGGAAACTGTAGGAATCGTCCGTGTGCCCCGGCGTATACATCACGTCCAGGGCCACACCTTCCACGTCTATCTTGTCACCTTCGCTGACACGCATGGAGACAACATCGACTCCGGACTGCTCACCCATGACGGTGATGCAGCGGGTTCGGTCGCGCAACGCGCCCAACCCCGTGATGTGATCGGCGTGAATATGGGTATCCACGGCCTTGATGAGTTTCAGGTCCAGTTCGTCGAGCAGCTGGAGATAACGGTCCACCTTCTCCAGTACCGGATCGATAATCAGGGCTTCGCCGCCGCGGCGGCTGGCCAACAGATAGGTGTAGGTGCTCGATTCACTATCGATTAACTGGCGAAAGATCATGGCGCGAACTCCTGCGATCAGGCGAATTCACACCAATTGTACGTGAAATAGTCGGCGTCCGGGAGGCAAAAAGTTTTGCCGCGCCTAAAGGTCATAGAAACGGATCGCCGTATCGTGGAAAAACTTCTTGTTCTCCTCGTCAGAACGACCGGCAAGGACCTTCTTTTGCATTGCCGTGTAGTCGTCAAACGTCGTCCACGTGGCCTCGACAGGGAAGTTGCTCCCGAAGAAACACCTATCCGGGCCGAACATGTCCAGGACCGTGTTGGCCGAGATATCCATCACCGTTTCGTCCAACCGACGCGAATAGGTGTTGAGCCCCGAGACCTTGATGAACACGTTCTCGCACGGAACGAGAACCTTCAGGGCATCGCACCATTCGGAAACCGTTGCGTCGTCGGTCGCCGTCAGCATGCCGGCATGAACGAGACAGATGTTCAGGTTTGCCGCCTCCCGGGCCAACATGGCCAGATCCTCGAACTGCTGCGCGAAACCCTGAAAATCAAAGGTCAGGTTGTTGTCAGCGAGCAGGGACAGGCCCCGGCGAAAGCTTGTCGACAGACAAAAATCCTGCCGGTCCACGAAACGCCAGTACTCGTTGGTGGGGTGCCAGTAAACCTGCTGGCGGATACCGCGCAGATTGACGTGCTCCTTGTGTGCCGCCAGAATTTTCTCGAAGTTCGGATCGGTCAGATCGGCATGGCCGACGATCCCCTGCGGAAAACCATGTTCGTCGGCGATTGCCTGCAGGCCTGCCGTTTCGTCAACCGGGCGATTGATATCGAAATTGGCCTGAACGTGTACCGACTTGACGACATTGTGGGTCTCGAAGTCCGCCTTCAGATCCTCGATCTGATATTCCTGTTTCAGAGCCGACCAGTCATCGCCGAAGATCATCGGGCGCATGGGCCGGTTCATCCACGGATAATTCTTCAGATCCCAGAACAGGTGATGATGGGAATCGACAATCGGACCGTCATAGAGCGGCATGAACTAACTCCTTGAACGCGACATCTATTCACCGAGGGCCGCATTGACCTTGGGCATGACCTCATTGGCCATGAGCTCCATCGAACGTCGGGCGAGGGGAATGTTCACCCAATCGTGGCCTGTATACATCAAGGTTCCGTAGGGTCCCACCACTTCGCGATGCGCGAGGATTTGTTCGACCACGGAGTCCACATCGCCCGCGATCACCTGGGTGTCGAGGGAGTGTTGCACCGAGACGTCCTCATCGGGCTGATCGGGATGGGACTTGAACAGAGCCAGCCCCTGTGCGCCGCGTCCGCGCGAGACCTTCTTCATGAGGTTGCTGAAATAGAAGCCGTAGGGCCCGTCCTCACTGCGCGCATAGGCAACGGCATCCGCGCCGTCGTCGCAGACCATGATGCTCTTGGCGACACGCCATTGTGAGGGATCTTCCGGCAGACCGGCATTGCGCTGCCCCTCGAGGAATTTCGGAAGATGAGTGGACACCCAGTGATCCTGCACATAGTTCGAGGAGATACCGGTCCAGCCACGCTCGGCGGCCGCAGTGACACCCTTGGAATAGGGTGCCAGAGCGGTGAAAACGATCGGCGGATGTGGCTTTTGTAGCGGTTTGGGCACGATCCCCTGGCCGATTTCCGGAAACAGCGTCCGCTCGGTCGACGTCTTGTAATGATCGCCCTCCAGATTGTAGGGCGCTTCACCATCCCAGATCGCGAGGACCTGATCGATCGCCTCAACCATCTTCTCGTTCTTGTCGAGATCGAGATTCCCGAAGACCTCGATATCCGAGGGCAGGCCGCCCGGGCCAATCCCCATGATCATGCGCCCGTCGAGCAGATGATCGAACATGGCCACCTGTGCAGCCACATGGACCGGATGATAGCTGGGCATATTGATCACGCCGGTGCCCAGCTTGATCTGGCTGGTCTTGTCGATCAGCGTGGCCAGGAAAACCATGCAACTCGTGATCGGCTCTGCCAGATCCGTCATGTGCTCGCCGACGAATGCCTCACAATAGCCAAGTTCGTCGGCCAGGATCACCGCATCCTGATCCTCCTTCAGGACCTCGCGATAGTCGCGGGTGATTGGATGGACGGGCTGGGTAAAAAATCCAAGCTTCATAGCTGAGTTCCTGAAAACGTGATTCGTTACCGATGATTGAACCACACCAGACATGTCCGGTCGCGTGGAGATGCGGCAAAGAACCTGCGAAATGGTGTCACGGAAGTTTGGTCTCCTTCCTGCGCATTGATGATTGCCCGACGCGGGCGCGCTGTGGCACGGCAGAGGGATCGAAACCGAATGATTTGAGGGGCTTATGAAACGCCACTTCCTGAAGTCGATTCTGATCCTCTGCGCCCTCCTGTTTCCGGGCCAGGCCATGGCGGAGGCGGATACCAAGTTTCTCCAATGGCTTGATGGTGTCCGCACCGAAGCCCGTTCCAAGGGGATCAGCGAACCCATCCTCGACCGCGCCCTGACCGGGGTTGTACCGATCCCCCGGATTATCGAACTCGACCGGAACCAGCCGGAATCGACCATCACGGTCAGCCAGTATCTCAAACGCATTGTCAGCCCGGCGCGCATCAGGATGGGACGCGCCAAATACGACGAACATCGCGAGACCCTGGAGCAGGTGGAGCGCGAGTTCGGTGTCCAGCCGCGCTTCATCGTCGCCCTGTGGGGAATTGAGACGAATTTCGGAAGTTTCACGGGCGGGTTTCCCGTGGTCAACGCACTTGCCACGCTCGCCTATGACGGGCGGCGGAGCGACTATTTTCGTGGTGAACTTATGAATGCCCTGTTGATCCTCGAGCAGGGCCATATCGCGCCGGAAGCGATGAAAGGCAGCTGGGCCGGCGCCATGGGGCAGAGCCAGTTCATGCCGTCGAGCTTTCTGGCCTACGCCCATGACCACAACGGCGACGGCGCCAAGGACATCTGGAACACCCAGGCCGATGTCTTCGCCTCGGCTGCCAACTACCTGAAAGGTGTCGGCTGGAACGACGACCTGACCTGGGGCCGGGAGGTGCGCCTGCCGAACAACTTTGATCCAGCCCTGGCAACTCTGGATGTGATCAAACCCATCGGTGACTGGCAGGCGCTCGGCGTGCGCCGTGCCGATGGGACAGACCTGCCAACGCGCGACATTCCCGCCTCGATCATCACGCCAAGCGGGAAGGGGCATCCTGCCTTTATGGTTTACGACAACTACAGGGCGACGCTGCGCTGGAATCGGTCACATTATTTTGCAACAGCCGTGGGCATTCTCTCCGACCGAATCGCCTATCGGTAGGCTAGAAATTAGTTATGATCACAGGATATTCCGAGACGCTCCGAGACGCTCCGCTCACGCGCTCACGCTGGAATTTGGCGCTCGCATTGTTTGGCGCTCTCGCGTTGACCGCCTGTGCCGAGACCGAGTTTCTGGTTCACACCGCCAAACAGTTCAGCGGTGGTGACACCATCTCGAGAGGCGATGGCCGCTACAAAGTCGGCTCGCCCTATCAGATCAAGGGGGTCTGGTACTATCCGGCCGAGGATTTCGAGTATTCCGAAACCGGGATCGCGTCCTGGTACGGGCCCGGGTTCCACGGCAAGGATACGGCCAACGGTGAAACCTATGATCAGAACGATCTGACGGCCGCGCATCGCACGCTTCCCATGCCCAGCGCCGTCCGGGTGACGAATCTCGAAAACGGTCGGTCGATTGTGCTGCGGATCAATGACCGCGGGCCCTTCGCGCGGGGCAGGATCATCGACGTGTCGCGCCGGGGTGCCCAGTTGCTGGGGTTCGAGAAGAATGGCGTGGCCAAGGTTCGTGTCGATATCCTCCCGGATGAAAGCCGTCAGCTGAAGACAGCAGCCATCAACGGCAGTTCCCGGCAAATTCAGGTGGCGGCATCGCCGCGCGAAGCGGTCGCCTCGGCGCCTTTGCCGGCACCGACACAACAAGGCGTGCACGAGACCAGGCCAGCAGCTACCCCGACGCCGGTGCGCACAACCAGCCTGCCTCCCCCCGTTGAACCCGTGCTTTCCAAGGAGGTCGAGGTGCTTCCCGTGTCTCCGACCGGGATATATGTTCAGGCGGGAGCCTTCTCCAGCCTTGAGAACGCTCTGCGTATGCGTGACCAGCTGTTCAATATGGGCCCGACCCAGATCAGCCGGTTTGCGGTTTCGGGCACCGAAATCTATCGCGTTCGCATCGGCCCTCTGCAAACGGTCGAGGTCGCGGATGCCACGCTCTCGAGAGTCGTCAATTCGGGGGTTTCCGAAGCGCAACTCATCGTCGAATAGACTGGACGTTCTGTCATGACACTTAATTCCCGAATATTCTTCGTCTCAGCTCTGTTCGCCGTTTCTCTCTCGCTTTTCGGACCGGCCCAGGCCGCACCGCCTTCCTTTCAGACCTCTGCCAAACAGGCAATTCTGATCGATTACGACACCGGCGCGGTGCTGTTCGAGAAAAATGCCGATACGCCCATGTTTCCGGCCTCCATGACCAAGATCATGACCGCGCTGCTGGCCTTCGAACAGATCAAGGCCGGACAACTGCAGCTCGACGGTGCGATGCGCGTCTCCGAGACCGCCTGGCGCAAGGGCGGCTCCAAGATGTTCGTCCGTGTCGGAGACGAGGTCATAATCGAGGATTTGCTGCGCGGCATCATTGTCCAGTCGGGCAACGACGCTTCGATTGTCATGGCCGAGGGAATATCGGGCAGTGAGGAAGCATTCGCCGAACTCATGACCGAGCGCGCCCGCGATATCGGCATGGACGGAACGGTCTTTCGGAACGCAACCGGCTGGCCTGATCCCCAGCACATCACCACAGCCGCGGATCTGGCGCAGCTCGCCACCCACCTGATCCGGGAATATCCGGAGTTCTACGGGTATTACGCCGAGAAGGAATTCACCTACGGCAAGAGCCCGGACGGCAAACCCATCACCCAGGCTAATCGAAATCCGCTGCTTTACAAGGCCGTGGGCGCCGACGGACTGAAGACCGGCCACACAGAAGCTTCGGGTTATGGCCTGACCGCATCGGCTGTTCGGGGTGACCGTCGACTGGTCATGGTGATCAACGGTCTCGACAGCGTCCGCGCGCGCAGTTCGGAGTCCGAGCGGCTTCTTAACAGGGGCTTTCAGGTCTTTGATAACTATCCTCTTTTCCAGGCTGGCGAGACGGTTGAAAACGCCAAGGTCTGGCTGGGCGACAGATCGACCGTTCCGCTTGTGATCGAGGATGATCTCACCATCACCATCCCCAAAGCTGCCCGCCGGAATATGAAAGTAAAGGTCATCTACACAGGCCCGCTCCCGGCGCCGGTGGAGGCCGGGGTTGAAGTGGCGCGCCTGGAGGTGACGGCACCGGATATCGAGCCGATCGTCCGGCCCCTCAAAACCGCGGAATCCGCAGGTCAGCTGGCATTCTTCGGACGGATCATCAGCGCCATCAACTTCATCATCTTTGGCGCGTCCGCGGGCAGTTGACGGCACGCAACCCGCGTGTGACACCTGCCTTATGACAGCAGATCGCCGAAGCGGCACATTCATCACATTCGAGGGCGGTGAGGGCACCGGCAAAACGACGCAGATCAAGCGTCTTGCCGGGCATTTGCGCCTTCTGGGACATGATGTGGTGACGACACGCGAACCCGGCGGCGCGCCGGGTGCGGATTCGATCCGGTCGCTGCTGGTCTCCGGCGCCACGGACAAATGGGATCCCCTGAGCGAGTGCCTCCTGTTGTTCGCGGCCCGACGCGAGCATCTGGTCAAAACCGTCTGGCCGGCGATGGAGCAGGGGGCCTGGGTCCTGTGCGACCGGTTTGCCGATTCCACCATGGCCTATCAGGGCTATGGCCATCATGTCCCGAAATCCTTCATTCAGAGGCTTTACGAGGTGGTGGTGGGCGATTTTGCGCCCGATCTGACCCTCATTCTGGATATGGATGTGCGCGTAGGCCTGGGCCGCGCCAACACCCGCAACGCAGATACGGCCAGCCGGGAAGACCGCTTTGAGCGCATGAACCTGGCCTTCCACGAGCGGCTGCGGGCCGGGTTTCTGGAAATCGCGCAAAATGCTCCCGAACGCTGCGCGGTGATCGACGCCGACAACACGCCCGAAGCCATCGCCGATCAGATCCGGTCGGTGGTCGATACGCGCCTGGTATCGCCATGAGTGATGAGCTGATCGAACGCATTGAGTTGCCTCGGCTCGAAACGGGGTCAATTCTGGGGCATGACGGGGCTCTCACGTCGCTCTCGGAAGCCTGGGCCAGTGGCCGGCTGGCCCATGCCTGGCTTATTTCGGGCCCCGCCGGGATCGGAAAGGCCACCCTGGCCTGGCGTTTTGCGCGCCGCGTTCTGGCAACGGAAGACGCCGCGATCGCCGGAACCGAGATCGAAACCGATCCCGAATATCCCAATGTCCGGCAAATCATCGCCGGTTCCCATTCCGATTGCCGCCTCATCCGCCGCAGTTACACGCGGAAATCACCCTACCGGTTCCGCACCGAAATCTCCGTCGAGGATGTGCGCGATGCGGGCACGTTCTTGCATCACACAGCCGGACAAAGCACCTGGCGATGCCTGATCGTCGATGCGGCCGACGAGATGAACACCAATGCTCAGAACGCGCTGCTCAAGATGCTGGAGGAGCCGCCGGCACGAACCCTCATCCTGCTGGTGGCCCATGCGCCCTCACGGCTGCTGCCGACAATCCGCTCGCGTTGCCGGGCGCTGACGCTGCGCGGCGTCGACAACGCGCAGGTCGCCGAAGTGATGAGACGCAAAATGCCGGACCTTGACCCGGCAGATCTCCAGGTGATCTCCGACATCTCCGACGGGTCACCCGGCCGGGCCCTCGACCTCGCCAAGTCCAACGGCCTGGAGCTCTATCGGGAACTCATCACGCTGGTCGAACCGCTCCCGCATCTCGACACCGAACGCCTGCACGCGGCCTCGGACAAGTTTACGGGCGCGGCGGGGGAGGCCAGCTATCGCACTTTTCTGGAGATTCTGAAGTGGTGGCTGTTGCGCCATATCCGCGAAGGTGCGACATCACGCGGGCAGGAACCGCTTGAGCCTTGGCTGACTGCGTGGGAAAAAATAGACGAACTGGCCGGGCGTGCCGACAGCGTCAGTCTTGACCGCAAACAGGTTGTCCTGAATACGTTTTTCGAACTTTCGGCCGCCGCGCGCAGCTGAACGGAACAAGGATTAAAACACCGGCGTCATGCGAGCCCTGTTGTTGAAATATCTCACGCCCCTGAGCTGGCTGCTCTGGGCCATGATCGCGATCGGCATCATCGACCATTTCTTCTTGATGCCGCGCGGGCGCACAATTCTGTCGCCGGGTGCCTTCGACTGGCTGCTGCTGGCCATGTGGCCGCTCGTACTTGCAGTCTGGTTCGGCTGGAAGGAAAAGGAAAAACAGAAGACGCTGAATCCGTCCCAGAACGACCCCGACGCCTAGCACAACCAAGAACGCTCCAGAGGTAATAATCCCGTGGCATCAGGCCCTTACTATCTGACGACCCCGATCTACTACGTGAATGATCGGCCCCATATCGGGCACGCCTACACCACGCTGGCCTGCGATGTACTGGCACGGTTCCACCGGCTGGACTGCCGTGATGTGCATTTCCTCACGGGCACCGACGAGCACGGCCAGAAGGTCGAAAAATCCGCCCAGGCCGCCGGTAAGGATCCGCAGACCTTCACCGACGAGGTCAGCCAGAACTTCCGCAAGCTCGCGGAAGACATGAACTATTCCAATGACGACTTCATCCGGACGACCGAAGAGCGCCACAAGCGCACGGCTCAGGCGATCTGGACGGCCATCAAAGACAACGGACACATCTATCTGGATTCCTATTCCGGCTGGTATTCGGTGCGCGACGAGGCGTTCTACGCCGAATCCGAACTGACCGAGAACGATGCGGGCCAGAAGGTGGCCCCATCGGGTGCCGAAGTCGAATGGGTCGAGGAACCGAGCTATTTCTTCGATCTGTCCAAATGGCAGCAGCCTCTGCTCGATTTCTACGAGGCGAACCCGGATTTCATTGGCCCGGATTCACGCCGGAACGAGGTCGTCAGCTTCGTGGCGGGCGGCCTGAAGGATCTGTCGATCAGCCGGACCAGTTTCAAATGGGGCATCCCGGTACCCGACGATCCTGATCACATCATGTATGTGTGGCTCGATGCGCTGACCAACTATCTGACGGCGGTGGGCTATCCGGACGAAGAAAATTCCGATTTTTCAAAGTTCTGGCCCGCGGATCTTCATATGGTGGGCAAGGACATCGTACGCTTTCACGCAGTCTATTGGCCTGCGTTCCTGATGGCCGCCGGACTGCCGACCCCGAAACGGGTCTATGCCCATGGCTGGCTACTAAACCGCGGTGAGAAAATGTCCAAATCCCTGGGCAATGTCGTCCTGCCTGAAGATCTGGTGAAGCAGTACGGCCTCGATCCCGTGCGCTATTACCTGCTGCGCGAAGTGCCTTTCGGGAATGACGGCTATATCAGCCACGAAACCATGGTCTCGCGGATCAACAGCGATCTGGCCAACGATATCGGCAATCTGGCCCAGCGCTCGCTCTCGATGGTGGCCAAGAACTGCGACGGCGCCGTCCCGAACCCGGGCCCCTTCACACCGGAGGACGAAACCCTACTGAAATCCGCCCGGGATGTGCTCGACACCGCGCGGGACGAGTTCGACAGGCAGGCCTTTCACCGCGGGCTCGAAGCCATCTGGAATGTAGTCGGCGACGCCAACCGCTATGTGGACGCCGAGGCGCCCTGGGAACTGCGCAAGTCCGATCCCGAACGCATGGCGACGGTGCTTTATGTGTTGTCCGAAACCATCCGGAATCTGGGCATCCTGATCCAGCCTGTCATGCCCGAAGCGGCAGCCCGGATGCTCGATCAGCTCGAAATTGCGGCCGACGCCCGAACATTTGCCCATCTCGGGCCGGATCACGCCCTCACGCCGGGAACCGCGCTGCCCAAGCCCTGCCCGGTCTTCCCGCGCTACGTTGATGACACGGCGGAGTCCTGAGCATGCTGGTGGACAGCCATTGTCATCTTGATTTCAAGGATTTCGAGGATGAGCTTGATGATGTCGTCGCGCGTGCCGGCGCGGCGGGTGTAGGCACGATGGTCTCGATCTCGACCCATCTCAGTAAGTTCGACGGCGTCAAGGCGGTGGCCGAACGGTTCGACAAAGTCTGGTGCTCGGTCGGGGTGCACCCGCATCAGGCCGGTGAAGAGGGGCTCGACAGCCCCGACCGGCTGATTGAACTCTCAAGCCATCCGCGCGTGGTCGGCATCGGAGAGTCCGGCCTCGACTACTACTACGACCGCAGTCCGCGTGATTGCCAGCAGACAAGTTTCCGCGCCCATATCGCGGCCGCTCGGGAAACCGGCATGCCGCTGATCGTGCACGCGCGCGATGCCGATGACGATGCTACCGCGATCATGCGCGAGGAAATGGAGGAGGGGGCTTATACCGCCGTCATGCACTGTTTTTCGAGCGGCCGCGGGCTCGCCGAAGCGGCCCTCGATATGGGTATGTATATCAGCTTCTCGGGCATCCTGACCTTCAAGAGCGCGGAAGAACTGCGGGAGATTGCCCGCGACGTGCCCGAAGATCGCCTGCTGGTCGAAACAGACGCGCCGTTCCTGGCCCCCGTTCCCAACCGGGGTAAACGCAACGAGCCGGCCTTTGTTGCCCACACCGCCGATGTCCTGGCCGGGGTCAAAGGCATGGACCGCGCCGCGCTCGAGACGGTGACCACCGATAACTTCTTCCGCCTGTTTTCGCGTGCCCAGCGGCCCGCGAACGCGGCCTGACACACACGCTGCAGCAGGAATTCCAGGTGCAGGTCACGGTTCTTGGGTGCGGAAGTTCGGGCGGGACACCGCTGATCGGTCCCGAAGGCTGGGCCGATATTGACCGCAATCACCCCCGCAACCGCCGGCGGCGGCCTTCCATCGTGGTGGAAACCGACGATCTCCGTATTCTCGTGGACACATCACCGGACCTGCGCGAACAGCTGATTGCTGCGAAAATCTGGGATATCGACGCCATACTCTACACTCATGCGCATGCCGACCACGTCAACGGGATCGACGATATCCGTCCTCTGAATTATCGACGGGGCGGGGCCATCGACGCCTATGGCAGCACGGAAACCCTGGACCTTCTGCAGGAGCGTTTTGCCTATATCTTTGAGCCCTATTCGGTGCCGCGCCCGCAATTCTGGCGGCCCTGCCTGACGCCCCATCCAATCTCCGGCGCGTTCCGGATCGGCGATCTGGAAATCCATTCCTTCGAACAGGAACATGGTCGGATGCCGTCGTTGGGCTTCCGCTTCGGGAATTTCGGCTACTCCACTGACGCCAAAACCATCTCCGAAGAAGGCTTTGCCATTCTGGAGGGTATCGACACCTGGATCGTGGATGCACTCTGGGAAACCCCGCATCCGACCCACAGCCATGTCGACCAGACGCTGGAATGGATCGAACGGCTGCAGCCGCGTCACGCGGTGTTGACCCATCTTAGCCACCGTACCGACTACGAAACCCTGCGCGCAAAGCTGCCCACGGGCGTCGAACCGGGTTATGACGGCATGGTGCTCAAAATTCCCGAGTGATTTTCCGGTCTGGTCATCGCGCTGGACACCGCTATCAGGCTAGGATGTTCAGGATATACATCACACGTCAGGCTCGGGCCTGTGACCCGGGCATCTCTGGCACATAGGTGCGTGGGATTGGCGGGTCCAGCCCGGCTATGACGAACAAGAGAGGCTTTCCGCATGACGACCGAAAAAGAGATCATCTATGTCGGTGACCCCATGTGCTCCTGGTGTTGGGGGTTTTCGCCCGTCCTGCAGCAGATGGTCAGCGAATACAGCGCCGCTGCGCCACTGCGCCTGGTCGTCGGCGGTTTGCACGCCTTCGACACCGATCCCATGAGCGAGAAGTACAAGGCGACCATCAAACATCACTGGGAACAGGTCGCGGAAGCTACTGGACAGCCCTTCAATTACGCGTTTTTTGAGCGTCAAGGCTTTGTTCTCGATACCGAACCGGCCTGCCGCGCGACAGTTGTCGTCCGCAACATGAAGCCGGAGTCACTGTTGTCCTTCTATGAGCGCATCCACAAAGGCTATTACGTCGAGGACACGGACACGACGGCGCTGGAAACCTTTCAGGACTACGCGGCCAAGGAAGGTCTCGACGTTGAGGCCTTTACCCAGGCGTTTGAATCCGAAGATATCAAACAGGAAACCATCAACGATTTTGCCTGGTGTCAGCAGGCGGGGGTCACCGGTTTCCCGACCGTCGTCCTGCGCGAAGACGAAACCATGGCGGCACTGACAGTCGGGTATCAACCGTTCGAAAGCCTGAAGCCGGTGCTCGATGCCTGGGTGTCGGGTGAGCTGAGCGTCAAGAAGCAGGTTCAGGCGGCACAGCAGGCCGAGGCGGATCAATCGCTTCACTAGAATGGCATGTGACAGACCCAGCTAAGTCAGTGTTATATATTACGTAGTATTATTTAACATAATATATATTATGCGCATAATATCAAATCTTGCTTTTGGGCTGTTAGTTGTCGCAACGCTCCCCTTCGTGCTGCTCTACGTGCTCCAGGACCGCATGATTTTCCCGGCACCGAACCTCGAACGGATGCCCGACCCGCCCGCCGGATTTTCCGAAGTCACGATCGAGACGCCGGATGGCGAAACTCTGTTTGGATTGTTCCGGCCACCGTGCAGCGGACGACCGACGATCATCGTGTTTCACGGCAACGGAGATGCGGCCGCATTCCAACACGCCAAGGCCGACGCGCTCACACGATCCGGTTTCGGCGTTCTGCTCGCTGAGTATCGTGGTTATCTCGGCAGCACCGGCAGTCCGTCCGAAGCCGGTTTGTATATCGACGCCACGGCTGCCTATGATTTCGTTCGCACCCGAACCCCCGGCCCCGTCGGCGCTTACGGTCATTCGCTGGGCGCCGCGGTCGCCATTCATCTCGCGAGCGTCCGGGATCTCTATGCACTGGTTCTCGAATCACCGTTCGATTCACTGCTCGCCGTGGCCAGACGACACTATCCATGGGTTCCGGCCATCGGGAAGTTGCTGAAACACCCGTTTCGCTCGGATCAGGTTATTTCGGACATTACGGCGCCCATTTTGATCCTGCACGGCGCAGACGACCCGACGGCAGCAATACCGAGCTTGAGCCTTTTGTGATCGATTCCAAGGCCTGGCTGGACGCCACCGTCGCAGCCAACGAGTAACCTCAAAACGTCTTCACATCACCGGCGCCGCCATAGGCCATCCAGCCGCCATCCACGAACAGGATTACACCGCTGATGTAAGAAGCCCAGTCCGAGGCCAGGAAGGCGATGGCCTGTCCCACCTCCGCCGGCGTGCCCAGGCGTCCCAAAGGCGTTCGGTTGTTCAGGCGTTCGGTATCAACCTTCCCCACATCGATCAGTCCCTGCACCATGGGCGTGGCAATATAGCCCGGCCCTACCGCATTCACCCGCACGCCGTGCTCGCCCCACTCGCAGGCCAGTTCCTTGGTGAGCGCGATAATCGCTGCCTTGGACGGCCCGTAAGAGGTCCGGCGCGGCCAGCCGCCGGGGCCGTTCACCGAAGCGATATTGACGATGGCGCCGGATTTCTGCGGCACCATGATGCGGGCCGCCGCCCGGCAAATCTGGAACGTACCGCGCAGGTTTACATCCATGATCCGCTGCCAAGGCTCCATGTCACGCTCCAGCGCGTATTTCACCTCATCCACAAGGCCGGCCGAGTTCACGGCGATATCCAGTCCGCCAAGAGCCTCGGCGGCGGCATTCGCCGTTACTTCGCACTGGGCCTCATCCGAGACATCGCATTCGAAGGTGGGGCAATCGCCCAGTACGGCGGACTGGGTGGCCAGGCCCTCTGTGTTCACATCTGCGATGGCCACACTGGCGCCGAGATCGCGCAGAATTCCCGCTGTCGTGGCACCTATGCCGCTCGCACCGCCTGTCACGAGGGCTTTTCTCCCCTCCAGTGAAAATGCTGTTGCCGTCATCCGACCCTCCCCGATGCGCTGTTCCGTTCCGGGGATTGGAACATCGGGGATGAGCGGAGGCAAGATGGCACCGCTTCCACGACCGTCATGCCCGCGCAGGCGGACATCCATAAACACCGATACCCATCAGGCAACCGCCTGTGACTATGGGTTCCCGCCTGCGCGGGAACGACGAAGCGTGGGACGGTGAAAACAATCCAAACGTCCCGACGTCATTGCGAACGAAGTGAAGCAATCCAGTCTGCCAACGATCGGGCCGGCACTGGATTGCCGCGGGCCTGCGGCCCTCGCAATGACGATCCCAACCCTCTTCATCGTCATTCCCCAGATTGACTCTCCTGGTCCCGAGAATTAGAACAAAAAGAGAACAATTGATATCGGGACACGGAACACATGCCTGCGGAGGCCGAAATTCTGCAGCGGCTTCGCAGCCGCATTGCCGCCATCGAACGCGGGGAAAACAGCCTGCGCGCCAGCCAGGCTGCGCTCCCCTTCGGCGTGGACGAGATCGACGCACACCTGCCCTGGGGCGGACTGGCCACGGGCGCCATCCATGAAATACTCGATGGTGATGACAACAACGCCACCAAACACACTGAAATCAAAACAAAATATGCCATTCAAAGAAGGTTCGGAGACGGCCTGAACGGGGCCGTGACGGCCTTTGTCGCCGGGCTCGCCGGACGGGCGCAACAGGCCCGCGCAGCCCCCGTCATCTGGATCGCGCCGCGCATCCCCGGGCGCGAGAGTCTGTATGGCCCCGGCCTGCTGGCATACGGCCTCGATCCGGCGGATCTGATCGTGGTGCGTGTTCCCTCGGACAGCGATTTTGCGGTCACCGCCCTCTGGGCCACGGAAGAGGCGCTCCGCGCCCCCGCTGTCGGGATGGTCTGCGCCGAGATCGAGGATATGGACCTTACCGCCAGCCGCCGCCTGCAACTGGCTGCCGAAACCGGCGGCGGACTGGGCCTGCTGCTGCGTCCGGCCCGGCGGGACACGACCGAAAACGCCCTGCCTCCGACGGCCAGCGTCAGCCGCTGGCGGATTTCATCCCTGCCCGGTGCGCCCGCCGCCACCAGCGATACCCCCTGGCTGCCCGAAAACCTGCCGGGACAGCCGCGCTGGCAGGCCGAATTGCTGCGCGCGCGGGGCGGACAACCACAAACCTGGCAACTGGAATGGAGAGATGCGCGAGACAACACCGATACAGGCCGACACGCCCGTGAAGCGGCGGGTGGTTTCGCTCTGGTTTCCCCGCTTTGCGACCGACCGCTGCCAAAGAAAGCTCCGGCGGCAGGTCTCCCGCAGGAAACCCGGCGCGCCCGCGCCAGCTGAGGCCACCCCCGGCAACGCACCGCTGGTGCTCGCCGCGCCCGAGGGCGGCGCGATCCGTCTGGCTGCGGTGACGCTGGAAGCCCAGAAGACCGGGCTGTTTCCCGGCCAGACCCTGGCAGACGCCCGCGCGCTTTCGCCGGAGATCGCGGTCCATGATCACGATCCGGGCGGCGACGCCGCCGCGCTGGAAGCGCTGGCCGACTGGTGCGGGCGCTACACTCCCTGGGCGGCGGCCTCCGGTCTGGAAACCGGTGGTGCGGCCGGATTGTGGCTCGATGTTTCGGGCTGCGCGCATTTGTTCGGGGGTGAAGCCGCGATGCTCGAGGATCTGACCGGCCGGCTCGCCCGGGTAGGGTACACTGTCCGCGCCGGTCTGGCCGACACGACCGGCGCGGCCTGGGCTGCGGCGCGCTTCGGGGAACCCCGCAAGGCTGTCACGATCATCGTGCCCTCCGGCGAACATGCGAACGCGCTGGCGCCTTTGCCCATCGCGGCGCTCCGCCTGCCGCTCGATACGCTGGACTCCCTCGAACGGCTGGGCCTGCGCCGCATAGCCGATCTGGCCGCCCTACCCCGCGCCGGGCTGGCGCGCCGCTTCGGGGAATTGCCCGCGCGGCGGCTGGATCAGGCCCTGGGCGAGATCAATGAGCCGATTTCCCCCCGCGCCCCGGCCCCGGTCTGGCGGCTGCGCACCGCCTTTCCCGAGGCGCTGGGCCGCGAGGAAGATATCGCGGCCGCCGTGCGCAACCTCACCGAAGCTCTGTGCAACCGGCTCGCCCGCGCCGAGCGCGGCGCACGGCGGCTCGAGCTGTGTCTCTACCGGGTCGGCGGACGGGTCGATACCGTCGAGGCCGGGACCAGCCGGCCGATGCGTGACCCGGATCATCTGATGCGCCTGCTCAAGGAACAGCTCGACCGGCTGCCCGAACCCCCGACCGGTGCGCCCGATCCCCTGAGCGCCGCGGCCGAAGCCATGACGATGGCGCAGCGCGTGGCAAAGTCCAAAGCAACCGCGTTCTTTGTCGATGAAAACTGCCACCCGCAGAACATCGCAGTTATCAAAACCCGCGCAGAGCCTTTGGGGATTGAAGTGATCGTCGGTTGCCCCGATGACCTCGACGCGTCCAAGGTCTTTGGGGCCGTTTTCCAATATCCAGGCACCTACGGTCATGTGCGCGATTTCACGGCACAGATCGCGGACCTGCATGACTTTAACGCCATTGGTATCGTGATCGCCGACCCTCTTGCCCTGACCATGCTCAAAGAGCCGGGTGCGAGGGGGGCGGACCTTGCCGTCGGCACCACGCAACGGTGCGGCGTT
>JAYQBG010000021.1:33251-37532 GCA_038137215.1 Alphaproteobacteria bacterium | reverse complement strand
ATGGTGGAAACCCTCACCCTGGCGGCGATTACCAGCGAACCCCTGCAGATGACCCAGACCGGCCTGGAAGGCGGACGCGACCAGGACCCGGCCGCGCTGGAACGGCTGGTGGACCGGCTGTCGGGGCGCCTGGGGCCGGACAATGTACGCCGGTTCGCCGCCCGCCAGAGCCATCTGCCCGAACGGGTGCAGGCGAGCACACCCGCGCTGACCGGGACAGACCCCGTCAAAACCGGCGGGCACGACACATGGCAGCCCCCCTTGCCGCGCCCACCGCGCCTTCTGACCCGCCCCGAACCGGTCGAAGCGGTCGCCCCCGTCCCCGATGACCCGCCGGTGATGTTCCGCTGGCGCGGGGAACTGCACCGGGTCACCCGCGCCGAAGGTCCGGAACGGATCGCCCCGGAATGGTGGCGCACCCCGGAGGCAAACAGCGGCAGCACGGTGCTCGACAGCAACACGCGTGATTATTACCGGGTCGAGGACGACGAGGGCCGCCGGTTCTGGCTCTACCGCGACGGCCTCTACGACCGCCACCGCAACGCCGATGCGCCGCCGAAATGGTATCTGCACGGGTTTTTCGGATGATCGCCGCCACCAACACAACGGGCGGGCTTGAAACCCGCCCCTGCATTCACCCTGTATCCCGCTGTAGGGACAGGTTTCAAACCTGTCCCTACAGCGGGATACACAGCGGTTATCCGTCGCGGGAGCACGTCTGATGTCTGATCCCGCCTATGTCGAACTGCAGGTGACGAGCAATTTCTCGTTTCTGCGCGGGGCGGCCCATCCCGAGGAATTTGCCGCGCGGGCGGGTGAACTCGGGGCTCCGGCCATCGCGATCACCGACGCCAACACGCTGGCCGGAATGGTGCGCGGACATCTGGGGGCCAAAACCGCCGGGATCCGGGTGATTGTCGGCGTGCGGCTGGATTTCATGGACGGCACACCCTCTCTGCTCTGCCTGCCCAAGGACCAGCCCGCCTATAGCCGGCTGACGCGGTTCCTCACCCTGGGCAAGCGCCGGGCGGCCAAGGCCGAATGTCGCCTCAGCGGCGCCGATCTGTTTGGCCATGACGGCATCTTTGCGCGCGGTGCCGGACAGGTTCTGATCGCCCTCGCACCCGACAATTTCGACAACGACACCGGCGAGCATTTTTCCAGCTTTCTGAATCGGATGGCGGGCGAACTTGAATCAGATTCTTATCTGGCCGCCAGCCATCTCTACCGGGGTGACGATGCCCGGCGGCTGGCCCGTCTGGCCCATCTTGCAGACACCGCCGACATTCCCCTCGTGGCCACCAATGACGTCCGGTATCACGTTCCCGAACGCCGGGCACTGGCCGATGTCATCACCTGCATCCGCGAACACTGCACCATCGATACGGCGGGGCACCGGCTTGCGGCCAATGCGGAGCGGCATCTGAAACCGGCCGGCGAAATGGCGCGGTTGTTCCGCGATTACCCGGATGCCATCGCGCGCACCGTCGAAATCGCCGAAAAATGCCGGTTTTCCCTGGAGGAACTGCGTTACGAATACCCTGCCGAGCCGGTGCCCGCAGGCCGCAACCCCGATGCGCAACTGGCGCAACTCACCTGGCAGGGTGCCGCCAGGCGCTATCCGGATGGCATCCCGGAGAAGGTCCGCAGCCAGATCGAGCACGAACTCGCCCTGATCGCGGAACTGCGCTACGCCGCCTATTTCCTGACCGTGCAGGACATTGTGCGGTTTGCCCGGTCACGCGGCATCCTGTGCCAGGGCCGCGGCTCTGCGGCGAACTCCGCCGTCTGTTACTGCATCGGAATCACCGCCGTCGATCCCGCCCGGCTGGATCTGCTGTTTGAGCGGTTCATCTCCGCCGAACGCAATGAGCCGCCCGATATCGACGTGGATTTCGAACATGAACGCCGCGAAGAGGTGATGCAGTACATCTACGCCAAATACGGCCGCGAACGCACCGGTCTGGCCGCTACGGTGATCAGCTACCGGTCGCGTTCGGCCCTTCGCGAAGTGGGCAAGGCGCTGGGCCTAACCGAAGACACGGTCGCCGCCCTGTCCGGGCAGGTCTGGGGCTGGTCGAATGACGGCATCCCCGACGAGGTGGTACGCTCCCTGGGCCTCGATCCGGCGGATCACCGGCTCGGGCTGGCCCTACGCCTGACCCGGGAGCTGATCGGCTTCCCCCGCCATCTCTCCCAGCATGTGGGCGGCTTCGTCATCACCAAGGGGCGGCTTGATGAGCTGGTCCCCATCGAAAACGCCGCCATGGAAGACCGCACGGTCATCGAATGGGACAAGGACGATCTCGACGTGCTGGGCATGCTGAAGATCGATGTGCTGGCCCTCGGCATGCTGACCTGCGTGCGCAAGGCCTTCGACCTGCTAGAAACCCACTACGACCGCCCGCTGGAGCTTGCGACGGTTCCGGCCGAGGATCCGGCCGTGTACGACATGCTGTGCAAGGCGGATTCGCTGGGCGTGTTTCAGGTCGAGAGCCGCGCCCAGATGGCGTTCCTGCCGCGCATGAAGCCCCGGAACTTCTACGACCTCGTGATCGAGGTGGCGATCGTGCGCCCCGGCCCGATCCAGGGCGACATGGTGCATCCCTATATCCGCCGCCGGAACGGCGAGGAAGAAGTGGTGTATCCGTCTCAGGAACTTGAAGACGTGCTCGGCAAGACACTGGGCGTGCCGTTGTTCCAGGAACAGGCCATGCAGATCGCCATCGTCGCCGCCGGGTTCACCCCGGGGGAATCCGACCAGCTGCGCCGCGCCATGGCGACCTTCCGCAAGACCGGCACCATCCACACCTTCCACACCAAAATGGTCGAGGGCATGGTCGAACGTGGCTATGAGCGGGACTTTGCCGGACGCTGCTTCAGCCAGATCGAGGGCTTCGGCGAATACGGCTTCCCGGAAAGCCATGCCGCCTCCTTCGCGCTGCTGGTCTATGTCTCCTCCTGGCTCAAGTGCCATTACCCCGATGTGTTTGCCGCCGCCCTGCTCAACAGCCAGCCCATGGGGTTTTATGCCCCGGCCCAGATCGTCCGGGATGCCCGCGAGCACGATGTGGAGGTACGCGGGCCGGATGTGAACTTCTCAGACTGGGACAACACGCTGGAAGTTCTGACCGAAGGACCTTCTCAGGATGAGGACCAGGGGCAACATGGACCTCACCCAGAGGAGGGCCGCAGGCCCGTCTCGAAGGATCCTGGTCACGTACTCCGCCTCGGGTTCCGGCAGATCAAGTCACTCAACGAAGATGCCGCGCGCGCCGTGGCGGCGGCCCGCCCGCCGGAGGGTTATGCCTCGGTCGAGGATGTCTGGCGGCGCGCCGGGGTGAACTCCGCCACGCTGGTGGCGCTGGCCGAAGCCGACGGGTTCGCCTCCCTCGGGCTGGAACGGCGCGAGGCCCTCTGGGCGATCCGGGCGCTGGGGCATAACGGGCGCGAAACGGCGGCCGCCCTGCCCCTGTTTGCCGCGGCCCAGGCCCGCGACGCAGTCCCCGAGCCG
Organism: Alphaproteobacteria bacterium; assembly: GCA_038137215.1. Lineage (GTDB taxonomy): Bacteria > Pseudomonadota > Alphaproteobacteria > UBA6615 > UBA6615 > JABJAG01. The sequence continues at coordinate 34,018 of JAYQBG010000021.1, read as the reverse complement.
GCGATTGCCCTGCCCGATGAGAAGCCCGGCGAAGTCGTCGCCAATGACTATGCGTCGATCCGTATGTCCCTGAAGCACCACCCGCTCGAACTGCTGCGCCCGCAACTCGACGCGATGGCGGTGGTCTGCGCGCGGGAATTGCGCACGTGCCCCAACAACCGGCGCCTGACCACGGCGGGGCTGATCCTGGTGCGCCAGCGCCCCGGCAGCGCAAACGGCGTGATTTTCCTGACCCTGGAGGACGAGACCGGGGTGGCCAACATCATCGTCTGGCCCGATGTCTTCCAACGCTTTCGCAAGGTCATTCTGTCATCACGGCTGGTGCGGGTGACCGGCAAACTGCAGCGCGAGGGCATCGTCACCCACCTGATCGCGGAAAACATCGCCGATTTATCCGAGCACCTCGACGCGCTGGGAGACGGCAGCGAGGTCGAACCGCCCTGGGCACGAGCCGATGAGGTGAAATACGGCAACCATCCCGATCCGCGCCTGTCGAACACCCGTGGCCGCAAGCCGGCCCGGCCGATCCCGCAACGCCATCCGCGCAACAATCACATCACGATCAAGTCGCGGAATTTTCACTGATCTTCGTGCTAGGCCGCGCCGCTCATCATTTGCTGGGCATGGACGGAGACATCGACTTCCATCCCCAGAAAGTCCGATGTATTCCCGGTGAAGCTGCCCGCAACCGGGACGGCCTGTTCGGGCTCGATGACGAAGGTAATGATATCCGCGCCTTTGTCGTTCCCGGAAACGAGGTGGAGGAC
>JAYQBG010000021.1:28504-33241 GCA_038137215.1 Alphaproteobacteria bacterium | reverse complement strand
CACTTCAGTAGTTTTTGCTCAATCGGGACCGGCTCCGGCGTCTCTGGCTCGACTAACCGGGCGGCTTGCGGCGCTATAGCGCCACCGTTACATTCGCGGCCACCGGGGAAATACGAACTTTTGCGGCAAAGGCGGGGAAGATGGATTTTCGCGACGGTTTTACCGAGGCTGTCGGCAATACGCCGATGATCAAGCTGCAACGTGCCTCCGAAGAAACCGGTTGCACGATCCTTGGCAAGGCCGAATTCCTGAACCCTGCCGGATCGGTGAAAGACCGTGCCGCCCTGGCCATCGTCCGGGATGCCGAGGAGAAAGGCTTGCTCAGGCCCGGCGGTGTGATCGTAGAGGGTACGGCCGGCAACACCGGGATCGGGCTTGCGCATGTCGCCAATGCACTTGGGTATCGTACGGTGATCGTGATCCCGGAAACCCAGACCCAGGAAAAAAAGGACGCGCTGCGCCAGGCCGGTGCGGAACTGATAGAGGTCCCCGCGGTCCCCTACAAGGACCCCAACAACTACGTGAAATATTCCGGACGCCTGGCCGAAGATCTTGCCGGGAAAGAGGAAGCCGGTGCGATCTGGGCCAACCAGTTCGACAACGTGGCAAACCGCCAGGGCCATTTCGAAACCACCGGCCCTGAAATCTGGCAACAGACCGACGGCGATGTCGATGGCTTCATCTGCGCGGTCGGCACAGGCGGCACGCTCGCCGGCACCGGGATGTTCCTCAAAAGCAAAAACGCCGACATCAAGATCGGACTGGCCGACCCCATGGGTGCGGCGCTTTATGAGTACTACACCAATGGTGAACTCAAATCCTCGGGCAGCTCGATCACCGAAGGGATCGGCCAGGGACGCATCACTGCCAATCTGGAAGATGCGCCCGTCGATATCGCATTTCAGATACCCGACGAGGAAGCCCTGCCCGTGATGTACGGTCTGCTGCGCAAGGAAGGCCTCAGCCTCGGCACCTCGAGCGGCGTCAACGTAGCCGGTGCCATTCGTCTGGCCCGGGAAATGGGCCCCGGCCATACCATCGTAACGATCCTTTGCGACGGTGCGCATCGTTATGCATCAAAGATTTTCAACGTTGAATTTCTGAAGGACAAAGGCCTGCCTTATCCGGAATGGCTGGCGGATTGAGCGTGAGCGCCACCGACCCCGTTTTTCGAGATTCGCCTTATGACGTGCATTGCGAGGCCACGGTCCTGGCCGTCAACGAGATAGGCGGCATCGTACTCGACCGCACCGTGTTCTACCCGACCGGCGGCGGTCAGCCGGGCGACACGGGCGTTCTGAAGATGCCAGACGGCCGGTCGATCGAGATCGCGACCACGGTCAAGGGACGCGAAGACGATGGTGGCCCTGACGTGATTGTGCATGTCCCCGCCGAAGGCCAGAGCGCGCCGGAACCTGGCAACGCAGTGACGGCGGAGATCGACTGGGAACGCCGCCACCGTCTGATGCGTGTTCACACCTGCCTGCATCTGCTGTCCGCCGTTGTGCCCTTACCGGTCACCGGCGGTCAGGTCAGTGACGGTAAGGGGCGGCTCGATTTCGCGATTCCGGAAAGCAACCTCGACAAATCAGAGATCACGGCGGAACTGAACCGCCTGATCGCAACGGAAAGCCCGGTGGCCCATTACTGGATCACCGACGCCGAACTCGACGCCAATCCCGACCTGGTGAAAACCATGAGCGTCAAGCCACCGACCGGAGCGGGCAAGGTCCGCCTCATCCGCATTGAAGGGCTGGATCTGCAGCCCTGTGGCGGCACCCATGTGGCCAACACCAGTGAAATCGGTCCGGTGACCGTAACTAAGATCGAGAGCAAGGGCCGCCAAAACCGGCGCGTGGCCATTGCCCTGAACGACTGCAACTAGAATCACTTGAAGGCGGTTTTTCATGTCCTATGCGAATGCCGACGCCCTGGTCGACACCCTATGGGTCGCCGATCACCTGGATGACCCGAATGTCCGGATCGTGGACGGCTCGTGGCACCTGCCTCCGACCGGCCGTGACGGTTTAGCGGAGTATCAGGCTGCACATATTCCCGGTGCTGTTCATTTCGATATCGATACGGTTTCGGATAAGTCCTCTCCCCTGCCCCACATGATGCCCACACCCGGAGATTTCGCCACCGCCGTGGGGACGATGGGAATCGGCAACCAGCACAAGGTTGTGGTCTATGATTCGGCAGGTCTACTCTCGGGTCCCCGGGTCTGGTGGATGTTTCGTGTGTTTGGTCACGACGATGTCGCTTTGATGCAGGGCGGGTTCCGCAAGTGGCAGGCCGAAGGCCGCCCCGTGACCAGCGACGCGACGGACCACCCGCCTGCAGATTTTCAGGCATCGTTTCGCGAGGGCATGGTGAAATCGCTTGAAGATGTTCGTCAGAGCCTCCTCAGCGGTGACGAACATGTAGTCGATGCCCGGGCTGCAAACCGGTTTGCCGGCAGCGAGCCGGAATTCCGCCAGGGCGTGGAAGCCGGACACATTCCCGGTTCGGCCAACCTGCCCTATGGAGGGATCGTCGATGCCGAAACCGGCACCTATCGTGACGCCGAAACACTTTCTGCAACCTTTGCAGCCGCCGGCATCGATGAGCGCCCCGTCATCACCACCTGCGGGTCCGGCGTCAGCGCGTGTATCCTCGGACTCGGCATGCACCTTCTCGGCAACGAAAACTGGTCCGTTTATGACGGTTCCTGGACAGAATGGGGCAGCACGGCAGACACCCCGAAAGCAAAGGGTTAGGCATGACCAAGAAAACCAACGTCAGAGACGAAACCCTGCTGGCCAATGGTGGCCGCGATCCGGAATCCAATTACGGGATCGTGAACCCGCCGGTTTATCACGCATCCACCGTGACAAGCCCGACCCTGGAGGCCTACCGCAACCGGGACTACACCAAAGACATCACCTATGGGCGCATGGGCACGCCGACCCAGAAAGCGCTCGAGGAAGCCGTCGCCCTTGTCGAAGGGGGCGATCGCGCCATCGCGGTCTCCTCCGGGCTGGCCTCCATCACGACGGCTGTCTCGGCGTTTGTGGAAAGTGGCGACCATATTCTCGTCACCGACAGCGCGTATTTTCCCACGCGCAATTTCTGCAACAACGTGATGAAGAAATACGGTGTCGAAACCACCTATTACGATCCGTTGATCGGGGTCGGCATTGCCGACCTGATCCAGAACAACACGAAGGTCGTGATGACCGAAGCGCCGGGCTCCCAGACCTTCGAGGTCCAGGATATCCCCGCGATTGCCGAGGCCGCCCATGCCCGTGGTGCCGTCGTGATCAACGACAACACCTGGGGCACGCCGATCAATTTCAAATCCTTCGACCGCGGTGTTGATGTTTCGGTTCACGCCGCCACGAAATACATCGTCGGACATTCCGATGCGATGCTCGGTATCATCGTCACCACCGATGATCACTATGAGACCATCCTGAAGAACTTCCGGTTCTGGGGTCAGCACGCCGCACCGGATGATTGCTATCTCGGCCTGCGCGGCCTGCGCAGCATGAGTATCAGGCTGAAACAGCATCAGGAGAACGCCCTGATCGTGGCCAATTGGCTCCAGCAGCATCCGGATGTCAGCCGGGTGCTCTATCCCGCACTGCCCGATGACCCCGGGCACGAGCTTTGGAAACGTGACTTCGAGGGGGCTTGCGGGCTTTTCGGTGTCTTACTAAACGCACACTACGATGACAGCAAACTCGGCAAGATGCTCGACGGGCTAGAGCTCTTTGCCATGGGCGCAAGCTGGGGTGGCTATGAATCCCTCATCCTGCCCGCCGCCCCGATCCGCACTGCGACGACCTGGGAGGCCGAGGGCTCACTTCTGCGATTGCATATCGGCCTGGAACACCCGGACGATCTGATCGCCGATCTGGATGCCGGACTGACACGTCTCCACGGATAACTGCACGGCCATGCCGCGCACCGTACAGCAGTATATCGACGAGACTCCCGTCTGGGCGGACGAAACGCCCTTGCCCCACACCCCGCTGACGGCGATGCAGTGGCGCATCTGGTTGCTGGCGGTAGCCGGAAAGTTCTTCGAGGGCATGGTGGTGTTCCTGACAGGGGTTGCCCTACCCCTGATGGCACGGAAATTCGGCCTCGACGGGGTCGGCCATGGTCTGGTGGGCGCCGCCCCGCTGGTCGGAATTCTGTTGGCGCCACCCTGCTGAGTGGTCTCGCCGACCCGGTCGGCCGCAAGCCGCTCTTTGTAGGCGAGATGTTTCTGTTCATCGCCTTCCTGATCGCGATTTCGCTGGCGCCGGGTCTGCCGCTTCTGGTGATCTTCCTGTTCGGCATGGGGCTGGCACTCGGGGCCGACTACCCGACCATGCTGCCATTTTCTATCCGCGCTCCCTGTGCACGGAATGCGGCGCCCCCGACCCGGACTGGGCCACATCCGCTGGGATTGGAACGGTTTACGCCTGCTCCCGGGTCCACCGTGCGCCGCCCGCGTTCCGGGACCAGGCCCCCTATACGGTTCTCCTCGTTGACCTTGATGAGGGCTTCCGCATGATGAGCCGTCTCACAGAGGGGGATACGGACGCGATTTCTATTGGCGACCGGGTGCGCGTTGTATTCAATATCGGCCCGGTCGGTCGCCCCACCCCCTATTTCACCCCGGTCTGAGAGCATGTACCGATGAAGAACAAGAAATCCGAAACGCTGGAAGACGCGCTCGATCGCATTGAGGACGGCGCCACGCTC
>JAYQBG010000021.1:0-28494 GCA_038137215.1 Alphaproteobacteria bacterium | reverse complement strand
CTGGTCGGCGGGTTTGGCCAACCCGGTGTGCCCGAAGTACTGATCGACGGCGTCTGCGATCTCGCTCGCCGCAATCTGACCATCGTGACCAACAATGCCGGCACCGGCCATAGCGGCATCGCCCGGCTGGTCGAACAAGGCTGCGTGGCCAAGCTGATCTGCAGTTTCCCATGGGCCAAGGAATCTTTCGTTTTCAAGGAGTTGTATGACGCGGGCAAGATCGAACTCGAGATCGTGCCCCAGGGCACGCTGGCTGAGCGGATGCGGACGGCGGGCGCCGGGCTGGGTGGTTTCCTGACCCCGACCGGGGTGGGTACAGACCTGGCCGACGGCAAGCAGACTATGACCGTGGACGGCAAGGATTACGTGCTGGAGAAGGCCCTGCGTGGCGATTTTGCTCTGATCAAGGCCTACAAGGCCGATCCGCGTGGCAATCTGATCTATCGCAAGACCGCCCGGAACTTCAATCCGATCATGGCCATGGCCGCCGACTACACCATCGCCGAAGTGCAGGAAGATGTCGCCATGGATGAACTCGACCCGGAAGTCATCGTGACACCGGGCGTTTTCGTGGACACCTACTACGTGACCGGTTGGTACGAAATCGGCAAGGAGCGCAGCGCATGAGCGAGCAAACCAACCTTCTCACCCGTCAGCAGATCGCGGCCCGCGCCGCACAGGACATGGAGGACGGCTGGCTGGTTAATCTGGGAATCGGCATGCCGACCATGATCCCGGCCTTCATTCCGAAGGGGCGCGATGTGATGTTTCACAGCGAGAACGGTCTCATTGGCATGGGGCCGCCCCCGAGCGAGGACGAAGCCGATCAGGACCTGATCAGCGCCGGCAAGGAACTCGTGACCATGATTTCCGGCGGTTCCTATGTCCATCACGCAGATTCCTTCGCGGTGGCGCGCGGCGGACGCCTGGATTGCGCCGTGCTGGGGGCGTTTCAGGTCGCAGAGAACGGGGATCTCTGCAACTGGCGTCTGCCGAACCAGAAATCCGGGAGCGTGGGCGGTGCCATGGATATCGCGGCAGGCTCCAAGCGCGTCTTTGCCATGATGACCCACACCGCGCGCGACGGGGCCGCTAAGATCGTCAAGGAACGGACCTACCCCCTGACCGCCATGGAGGTCGTGACCAAGATCTACACCGATATGGCCGTGATCTCCGTGACACCGGATGGCCTGGTTCTCGACGAAGTCGCTCCCGGCCTGACCGCCGACGAGGTGCAGGCTGTGACCGACGCCACCCTGATCATGGACAGCGTGGGCACTATCGATATCGCGGCCTGACGGCAGCATCACTGACAGGACAGCCGGGAGCGGATGAAATGGACGACCTTTCCTCGATAGAAGGCCAGGTGGCCGTGGTCACCGGCGGCACCGCGGGCATGGGAGAAGCCGCCTGTATCCGGTTCGGTGCGTCGGGTGCGAAGGTCGCCGTGATCGGCCGGACGCCGGAGAAAGGCAACGCGGTGGTCGAAAAGATCACCAATGCCGGCGGGGAAGCCATCTTCGTAAAGGCCGAATGCGCCGACGAGACCGAGGTGAAGGCAGCCACAAGGACGATCCTTGATACTTGGGGCCGTGCCGACATCCTGGTCAATACAGCGGGCGGTTTCTTCGATGCCCCTGCCCTCGAGGACGTCACGGTCGAAGGCATGCGCGAGAACTACGACTGGAACGTGATCGCGAAATTCCTGATCACGCGCGAACTAATCCCGACCATGAAGGCCCAGAATTACGGTCGGATCGTCAACATCTCTTCCGTGGCCGGTCGCACCGCCAGCGCGGGATCGGTCGAGTACTCGACCAACGAAGCTGCGATCATCGGCCTGACGCGGCGCCTGGCCCGCGAGCTGGCGCCCTTCGGGATCACGGTCAATGCCATCGCACCGGGTCTCGTTCTCACCCCGCGCGTCCTGCGACACCCACAGGAGATGCTTGAGACACGGGCCAAGGCGATTCCGGTCGGCCGTCTCGGCAGGCCCGAGGAGCTGGCCCACGGCATCTGGTATCTGTGCACCCCCGGTGCGGCCTTCATGACCGGCGCGGTGATGGACATCAATGGCGGGGCCTGGACCGGGTAACCCGCAGCGGACGACGACGCCAACGCTGCGGCGTGGGCCGAAGCCCTTTTCTGACCTCTGTTTTCAGGGAGAACGACTTGCACCAGCCGAATATCACGCTGTTCAGCGTGCACAAGGATGCCATGGCCGCCGCCGTGGAGGCGTTTGCCCGCGACTGGCCGCAGGCGCGCATCAGCAACCTGATGGATGACGGTCTGTTCCGCTGGGTCGGCGAAACCAAAGGCGTCGTGCCGGGTATGTACGAACCTTTTGAGGCCCATACGCGCTACATGGTCGACTGCGGTGCCGATGCGATCCTGTTTACCTGTTCGGCGTTCCAGCCCTGCATCGACGCGGTGATGCCCAAACACCCGATTCCGATGCTCAAACCCAACGACGCCATGATCGAGCAGGCGCTCGAGACCGGCTCACGCATTGCAGTGCTGGCCACGGTGGCAGGCACCATCCCTTCGGTATCAGCCGAAATCGAGACCATGGCGGCAGCTCGCGGTCAGAAGATTACCCTGACCCAGCACTATGTCGAGCACGCGTTCGATGCGATGGCGGCGGGGGAACGCGAAACCCATGATTCGATGGTTGCCAAGGCCGCAGGCGATATCGCGGATGCCGATGTCATTGTTCTCGCGCAGTTCACCCTGTCGCGTGCTGTGCCTCGGGTCAGAGAGGTGACCAGCATCCCGGTCCTCAACTCCCCCGGCGCTGCCGTTGCCAAACTCAAGGCGATGCTGGGCGTCTGACGCGCCTTTCGACGTGCAAAAGGTCGTGTGATTTTCGGGAAAGTGGCGCGCCCGGCAGGATTCGAACCTGCGACATTCGGCTTAGAAGGCCGATGCTCTATCCAGCTGAGCTACGGGCGCATCGCACGTAAGCCGACATACTTCACGTTTCGTCTCGGAGCCTGGGGGCTCCTCTATCTAGTGACACCTGTTCCTAGTGACTCCAGGGATTCTTCCGGTTGACTGCGAAGTTGTCCGCGTAAGCCTTTGGCTTGATTTGTCTTCCCTTCGGCTCTTGAACTACGAAATCCAGTTCCAGTCGTTTGGCATGGGCAATCGCGTCATCGCGGGTGTCGAATTTCAGCCGGACCTGGGACATCGTATCGCCGGCGCCTGGCCAGCCCATGAGCGGGTCGAGCTGCTGGCGGCGTGTCGGCTCGAACTCCAGCAGCCAGTTCTGGGTCTTGCCCCGCCCGGACTGCATAGCGGTCTTTGCCGGCTGATAAATGCGTGCCTTCATGACGCGATCCCTTCTAAAACTGGTCGGGGCGACGAGATTCGAACACGCGACCCCCTGCTCCCAAAGCAGGTGCTCTACCAGGCTGAGCTACGCCCCGACGGCCTTTCCCGCAGAAGATAGGCGCGTGGCTGCGCCGGTGCAACCAATCTGAACGCACGGCTACTGCTCACGCAACGAGCGCGTGAAGGACTGGCGGACCGGCGAGACCAGATACTGCAACAGCGTGCGCTCACCGGTGCGGATCAGCACTTCCGCAGGCATGCCCGGCAGCACGGTCAGGCCCTCCAGGCGCGGATCCTGCTGGTCGATCAGTTCGACCTTCGCCTTGTAGTAGGATTCTCCGGTGCTCTCGTCGGTGAGCCGATCAGCCGAGACCCGAGACACGATACCTTCAACCGTCGGCGTGATGCGCTAGTTGAACGCTACCAGGCGCACCTGAGCGGTCAGGCCCGGGTGAACGATGTCGATATCAGTTGGGTTCACACGGGCATCGATGATCAGTTTCTCGTTGCCCGGCACCACATCGAGCAACCGATCCCCGGACCGGATCACCGCGCCTTCGGTGTGGACCTGCATATCCACCACCACGCCATCGGCGGGGCTGATCACGGCCGTGCGCCGTTGCACGTCCTCGGCGGCACCCAGACGTTCCTGCAGGTCGAGCAATTCGGTCTCCACTTCGCGCAGTTCGGCCACCACCTCGCTCACCTGCTCGGTGCGCAATTCAAAGATACGGATTTCCGCTTCGGCGATGTTCTGCTTGGCGCGGGCAATCGCTACAAGGTTCTGGCCCCGCTCGCCCTGAATCTCTGCCCGCCGGCGTTGCAATGCGAGCAGACGCGATTTCGGGGTCAGCCCCTTGTCGAACAGCGACTGCAGATCGGCCAGCTCGCCCTCGATCAGGCCCAGTTGTTCGTCTGCAGAGCGAATCTGCGCTTCGAGCCCAACGATCTCTTCATTGAACTGGGCGATGCGCTGCCCAAGAATCTGGCGCTGTCCCTGACCATGTTGATTGGCAGCGGATTTCTGCTGTTTCTCGCACTGTCGCTGGCGACACCCCTGACCCGTTCGCTGGCCTTTGAGCTGGAAGGCTGGATCGTGGTGCTGATCATGGCGATCCCCAGCGCCGCCCTGATGAACTTCATGTGGGGACGCGCCCTTCAGCTGATCACCCCGACCCAGGCGACCATTACAGTCGGCATCAACCCGATTACCGCGCTCCTGCTGGGTGCCTGGCTGCTCTCCGAGCCGATCACCTGGCGGGTTCTGGGCGGTGTCGTGCTGCTGATTTCGGCAATTGTGCTGACGAATCACCGGTCCCGGAAAAAGCCGGCGCCTCCAACAACTGCGGCCCCCCTGTAGACGCCGCGCCGCGCGGATTACTGCCCGAAGGCCTCATAGATAACCCGGTCCCCGACGGCAATGCCCAGCTCGCGGGCCGTTCCGGCGTTGAGTTCGAGCACCGCGCGGACTTTCTCACGCGAAGAAATGATCTCCCGGGACTGAGGAATGGTGTTTTCCTCTATCGTCACGATCCGGCCATTTGCCGCGATGAACAGCATATCGAGCGGCAGGAAGGTGTTGGCCATCCACATGGTCAGCACCTTGTCGCGCCGATGCAGAAAAAGCATCCCGGCATCGGCCGCCATCTCACGCCGGAACATCAGGCCGCGGGCTTTTTGCGCGCCCGACTCAGCAAGCTCGATCTTAAACTCAAAAACCTCGCCGGATTTGGTTTCGATCGACAGCTCCGCACGCTCAAACCGGACCGCCTGTTGCCCGTGGCCAGGTAGTGGCAACAACAGCATCGCCACTACGGGTAATAGCGCTACCAAGCGCGAAACTATTTTTATTCTATTCAATATATTACCCCGGTTTCCTCAGACCTCACATAAAAATTATACGCATCTGCGACGAGCGCGCGCACGTCGTTCCGAACGGCCCGCTTTGGCATCGCATCCGCCATGCTATCGAACCAGTGCGCCGGCGGGTTTCGACCACCCGCCCGGTTCCATGTCAGGCGCCGCAAAACTGTCTGCGCGGCCGCCGGTAGTGTTGTTGGGATATCGTGGCGATTCAATGTCGCCCAGACCCCCGACCAGCATCGCGCCACGCTCCAGGGATTGTAGCCGCCACCTCCGGTGACGAGCACCCGTGGCACCGGTCCGGTGACCTTCCTGACAGCGTCCCAGATGGTCCCGTTGGTCAGTTCCATCCGGCTGAGCGGATCGTCGGCGAGCGCATCCGCCCCGCACTGGAGGACCAGCACCTCTGGATCGAAACCTTCGAGCAACGGCAGGACGATCTCATCGATAATCAGCGTGAATTCGCTGTCCCGCAGGCCGCGCGGCACCGGTATATTGCAGGCAGTTCCGCCTTCGGTGTCCGTCAGTCCGCCAGTAAAGGGCCAGCGCCGTTCTTCATGAATGGACAGGGTGAAAACGCCGGGGTCCCGGGCAAAGGTATCCTGCACACCGTCACCATGATGCGCATCCAGATCAAGATAGAAAATCCTTGCAAATCCGCGGTCTTTCAAGCGCAGAAGGCCCAGGACAAGGTCATTGAAATAGCAAAATCCGCTGGCCCGGTCGCGTCGTCCGTGATGGGTCCCCCCGGCCGGGCTGTAAACCACGCCCGCGTCCACCGAAGACAGGATTTCGGCACCCTTCAGGACCGCCCCGGCGGAAATCGCCGGGCGGCTGTACATGGTGTTGTGGATCGGGTTCTCAAGGCGGCCGAGATTGAAACGTTCCCGGTCCTCGGCCGGAAGGCTCAGGGTCTGCTCTCCCCGCCGCAGGGCCTGCAGATAGACCGGGTCGTGAAACCTTACAATCTCGGCCGGACTCGCCGGCCCGCTTTCCAGATAGGCGTCATCCGGCAGCCACCCCATGGCACGGCACAGGTCAATCGTCGCCGGCACCCGCGGTACCGAAAGCGGGTGCTTTTCCCCGAAAGTCGAGCGGCGATAGATGTCATTGCCGATGAATAGCGGCCGGGACAGGCGCCGGAGCGCCTTCGGGGCCTCGTCGGGCGTGGCTGTTGCGGCGACGGTCATCGTCATGAACTAGCCTTTTGCCCCGGGTTTCGCAATTGCCCGCATTGACGTACGGGCCTGATACACATCATATTGATTTAAACCACATGGGGAGCCATTTCGGCTGAGAGGTCCCGCCACGAACGGCAGGACGACCCTTGGAACCTGATCCGGCTAGCACCGGCGGAGGGACGTGGAATTGACCCTTTCCCGATCTGAAACTGCGCTTGTGTCGCCGCCTGTGGGTCTGCGCGTCAGGAACATGCAGCTTGGCTGGAACGGCGAGGTGCTTGTCAGCGGCCTGTCATTCGACGCACCGCAACGCGTCTGGACCTGCCTGCTGGGTGAAAGCGGGGTCGGAAAATCGACGCTGTTGCGTACCCTCGCCGGGCTGGTTCCGCCCCAGGGCGAGACCCGTTTTGAAGGCACGGACGGTGCACCGATTGCGGACCGGGTGGCGTTCATGGCGCAGCAGGATCTGTTGTTGCCCTGGCTGACCGCCACCGAAAACGTGGCACTGAGAGCCCGGTTACGCGGCCAACCGGTCGAATCGGACCGGATTCAAAACCTGCTGGAGCGCACCGGCATCGCCGGACGCGCCGGCGCACGACCCGACGAGATGTCGGGTGGCGAACGTCAGCGCGTGGCACTGGCGCGCACCCTGATGGAAAACCGCCCGCTTGTATTGATGGACGAGCCGTTTTCCGCCCTCGATGCCATTACCCGCACCCAATTGCAGGACCTGGCCTTCGAACTGCTGCGCGAACGGACCGTGGTCATGGTGACCCACGACCCGTTCGAGGCCCTGCGGCTGGGCACCCATATCCATATTGTGCGAAGCGGCCAGAACGAAGCGCACGGCCGGATCGCACCTCCGGGCACACCACTGCGCGACCCGACCGACCCGGCACTGCGGGCGACCTACCATGACATCATGGCAGCGCTGTCCCGCGAGGACGCGGCATGACGATCCTGCGCCCGCTTGTGATCTTTGTGGGTCTGCTGGCGATCTGGCAGGGGGTTGTGTCGGTGTTCGACATCGCACCTTTCATCCTGCCGGGGCCCGTCTCGGTGCTGCAGGTGGCGATCGAACGCTACGACACCCTGCTGGGCCATGCCTGGGTCACCCTGACAGAGATACTGCTGGGTCTCCTCTTTGGCATTCTGCTCGGGGCCTCGAGCGCGCTGGTCATGGCCTATTTCCGGCAGGCCCGCTCCTGGTTGCTCCCCGTGCTCGTGGTCTCTCAGGCCATTCCGGTCTTCGCCTTCGCGCCCGTACTTGTGTTGTGGTTCGGCTACGAGATAGCACCGAAGGTCGCGATGGCCACCCTGATCATCTATTTCCCGGTAACGGCGGCATTCTATGACGGCCTGCGCCGCACCAACCCCGGCTGGGTCGATCTCGCCCGGACCATGGGGGCCTCGAAAGCCGCGATTCTGCGTCAGATCCGCCTGCCCGCGGCCCTGCCCGCCTTTGCCTCCGGATTGCGGGTCGCCGTCGCCGTCGCCCCGATCGGGGCCGTGGTCGGGGAATGGGTCGGCGCCTCGGCAGGGCTCGGCTACTACATGCTGCTGATGAACGGGCGCGTTCAGACCGCCGCTATGTTCGCCGCGCTCTTTGTGCTCGCGATCATGGCTGTCTGCATCTATTTCCTGATCGACGCGGCGTTGCGCCGCCTGATCAGCTGGCAATCCGAAGCCGACCCAGCTTCGACCTGATCCAACCTGAACCACGGAACCGCTCAACCATGAAACGACTATTGCTTGCCGCAGCCTTCTCTCTCTCGCTGGCATCCCCGGCGGCGGCCGACAAGTTCACCGTCCTGCTAGACTGGTTCGTCAATCCCGACCACGGGCCGCTCTACGTGGCCCTCGAACGGGGTGAGTTCTCAAAGCGCGGGCTGGATGTGGAACTGATCGCACCGGCCGATCCAAACGACCCGCCCAAGCTTGTGGCCGCCGGCCGAGGCGATGTGGCGATATCCTATCAACCGCAGTTGCATCTGCAGACCGCAGCCGGCCTGCCGCTTAAGAGGGTTGGTACGTTGGTGGCCACGCCTCTCTCATCGCTGGTGGTGCTCGATGACGGACCGATCCGGTCCATCGCCGACCTTAAGGGACGCAAAGTCGGCTTCTCGGTCGGCGGGTTCGAGGATGCCATCCTCGGCGCGATGCTGGAGACCTACGGGCTGTCGCTGGACGATGTGGGCCTGATCAACGTCAACTTCTCGCTCTCCCCCTCGCTGATGAGCGGCAAGGTGGATGCTGTGATCGGCGCCTATCGCAATTTCGAACTGAACCAGATGGATATCGAGGGCCGTCCAGGCCGTGCGTTCTATCCGGAAGAGGAAGGCGTTCCCGCCTATGACGAACTGATCATCGTGACCCGCAGCGACAACACCGAAAACCCTCAGATCGCCGCCTTTCTGGAGGCCGTCGAGGCGGGCACCCAGTACCTGATCAACCACCCGGACGCCGCCTGGGAGTTGTTTATCAAGGGACGCAAGGATCTCGATGACGAACTTAACCGCCGCGCCTGGCGCGATACCATCCCGCGCTTTGCCCTGCGCCCCGCAGCGCTGGATGCCGGCCGCTATCAGCGCTTCGCCGAGTTCCTGCAGTCGCGCGGCCTGATCGACACGATCCCGCCGGTTGAAAGCTATGCGGTTGAGGTACGCTGACAGCGCTGAAGCACCCACGCATCCTTCGAGACGGGCCTCCGGCCCTCTTCAGGGTGAGGACGGAGGGAAAACAATCAACCTCATTATGAGGAGCGCGTGAAACGCGCGTCTCGAAGGATGCCAGGAAGAGCCCTATTTCGAGGGCGCCGGCACGAAGATGCCCTGTTCCACATCCGCCGCGATCTCTTCGGCGCGGCGGGCTGCGGCCTGCTGGCGCTGCCAGAGATCGGCATACATGCCGTTCTGTTCCAGAAGTGCCGCGTGGCGGCCGCGCTCCACGATCACGCCGTCGTCGAGCACGATGATCTGGTCGGCGTTCACCACCGTGGACAGGCGATGGGCGATCACCAACGTCGTCCGGTCGGCCGAGACCTGCTCCAGCGCGGCCTGAATTTCGCGCTCGGTGTGGGTGTCGAGCGCGGAGGTCGCCTCGTCGAACAGCAGGATTTTCGGCGCTTTCAGGATCGTCCGCGCAATGGCAACGCGTTGCTTCTCGCCACCCGACAGTTTCAGGCCCCGTTCTCCGACCCGGGTGTTGTAGCCATCCGGGAGCGCCATCACGAAATCATGGACCTGGGCCAGGCGTGCTGCCTCTTCCACCTCAGCCGGGCTGGCATCGGGGCGCCCGTACTGGATGTTGTAGAAGATGGAATCGTTGAACAGCATCGTATCCTGGGGCACGATTCCGATGGCCGCGCGGACGCTGGACTGGGCGACTTCGCGGATATCCTGCCCGTCGATGGTGATGCGTCCGTCCTCCACGTCGTAGAAGCGGAACAACAGGCGCGAGATTGTCGATTTGCCCGCGCCCGACGCCCCCACAATGGCGACCGTGTTGCCGGACGGAACCTCGAAATCCACGTCACGGAGCACCGGATTGCGCGGGTCGTAGCGGAACGACACGTGCTCGAACCGGACGACGCCGTCGGTCACCGAAAGCGGTACCGCGCCCGGCGAGTCCTCAACCTCCTGGTTCTGGTCCAGCAGCCCGAACATCTGCTCCATATCCACCAGAGATTGCTTGATTTCACGGTAAACAAATCCAAGAAAATTGAGAGGTTGGAACAATTGCATCATATACAAGTTCACCGCTGTGAACTCGCCGATGGTCATGGTGCCATCCGCCACTCGCGAGGCCGAGAGCAGCAACAGCGCCGTCATGCCGACAGCCATGATCAGCCCCTGCCCCACGTTCAGCAGGGATAATGTCGTCAGGCTTTTGACGGCAGCTTTCTCGTAGCGCTGCATCGACACGTCGTAGCGCCGCGCCTCGTGATCCTCGTTGCCGAAATACTTCACGGTTTCGAAATTCAGAAGGCTGTCGATGGCCTTGGTGTTGGCCTCGCTGTCGCTGTCATTCATCGCCCGGCGGAACTTCAGCCGCCATTCGGTGAACACCAGCGTGAAAAACACATAGATCGCCACGGTGACAAAGGTGATGGCGCTGAACAGGAACCCGAAGAGCGACCACAAGATTCCGCAGACCAGCGCGATCTCAACCAGGGTCGGCAGGATGTTGAAGAGCATGAAGCGCAGCAGGAAATCGATGCCCTTGATGCCACGCTCGATGGCACGGCTCAGCCCGCCCGTCTGACGATCCATGTGAAAGCGCAGCGCCAGTCCATGAAGATGCTGGAACACCTTCAGCGCAATGCGTCGGATTGCCCGCTGTCCGACTTTTGCAAAGACGAAGTCCCGGAGTTCGGCAAACCCCTGCTGCCCCACGCGCAACAGGCCATAGCCGATCAGCAGGGCGACGGGCACCGCCGCCACGCCACCGGCACTGACCCCGGCTTCCAGCGTATCCACGGCCCGGCCGAAAACAGCTGGAATGGCGACCGTCGCGACCTTGGCCGCAATCAACAGGACCAGGGCGATGACGACCCGGACTCGCAATTCCACATCGCCGCGCGGCCAGAGATAGGGCGTCAGGGCCCGGATCGCGCGCATCTCGGCGCCCGGACCGGGCCTGGCCGGCGCGACTTGCGGATCGGATGTTCTGGAGTGGCCTGACATCCGCCAACATCTAAGGTGCGGCGGACCGGAAAGCCAGCCCGTTGATCGCGTGATTGCGAAGCCTTGCCGCTGCGTTATCGCGCGCCTATGTTGCGCGCGAACAACACAACCCAAGAGCTGAAGGTCTATCGCCATGGAAATGTCGGGTGAATACAAAATCAATGCTTCGCGCCAGCAGGTCTGGGACGCGCTCAACGATCCGGAAATTCTGAAACAGTCGATCCCCGGCTGCGAGGAGATCGAACAGAAGTCTCCCACGGAGATGGCTGCCAAGGTCACGGCGAAGGTCGGGCCCGTGAAGGCCAAATTCGCCGGTGAGGTTGAACTGACCGATCTCGATCCGCCCAACGGCTATCGCATCTCGGGCGAAGGCAAAGGCGGTGCAGCCGGATTTGCCAAAGGTGGCGCGAATGTGAAGCTCGAGGAAGACGGCGACGGGACGCTCCTGAAATACGAAGTCGATGCCCAGGTCGGCGGCAAACTCGCCCAACTCGGCGCGCGCCTGATCGACGGCACCGCCAAGAAGATGGCTTCGCAGTTCTTCGAGAACTTTGCCGCTGCCATCGAGGGCAGCGAAGGTGCCGCCCCGTCCGGCGCTGCCGAGGCTGCCAAAGCCAACGCCCCCGCTTCCCCGGAGGCCGCTCCCGCGCCGTCCGCAGCAGCCGGTTCGGGCACCACGGCCATGGCCCAGGTCGGCATCGGAACGTGGATTGTCGGTGCTGCCGTCGCGGCGGTCGTGCTCTACGCCCTCTTTGGGTAAGAATATTCAGTGAATTCGCCTGATTTCGTTCGCTCGAACCTTGACGCAAGGGGTTCGCGCGGACGAAACTCGGGAGAGGTTGATTTTTAGCTTACTGCCCTCACAAGAGGGGCAAATGGGGGAGGCCTCGAGGGGCACTCCATATCAGGGAGAATAGTTATGCCGACCGTATCCATGACGGTAAACGGAAAGTCTGTTTCGGCCGATGTCGAGCCGCGAACGCTTCTGGTTCAGTATCTTCGTGAACACCTCGGACTCACCGGAACCCATGTGGGTTGTGACACCAGCCAGTGCGGCGCGTGTGTCGTCCATGTCAACGGCGAATCCCTGAAGTCCTGCACCATGCTGGCAGGACAGGCCGAAGGCGCCGATGTCACGACCATTGAAGGTCTGGCCGATGGCGATACCCTGCACCCGATGCAGGAAGCCTTCCGCGAGAACCACGGCCTGCAGTGCGGTTTCTGCACTCCGGGCATGGTCATGAGCGCGTTCGATCTGGTTCAGAAGAACCCGGACCCGAGCGAGAAAGAAGTTCGTGAATGGCTTGAGGGAAACCTCTGTCGCTGCACCGGCTACCACAATATCGTTAAGTCCATTCTCGCCGGCGCTGAAGCCCTGCGAGGATAGCAACATGTCGGACACCGGGATCGGCGTTGCCGCCAAGCGCGTCGAGGACCACAGGTTCCTCACGGGCAACGGCCACTACACCGACGGTCAGGCTGTACTCGAAGGCTGCGTCTATGACGATGACGGCCAGCTTCTGACCGGGTCCTATATGGACTACACGATGCCGCGTGCGGACGACCTCCCAAGTTTCTCGGTGGCCACCGAGGGCGTGATGGGAGCCTCCAACCCGCTCGAGGTTAAAGGCGTGGGCGAAGTCGGCGCTATCGGGTCACCCCCGGCGGTGGTCAACGCCATTCTCGACGCTCTGGCACCGCTCGGTGTCGAAGATATTTCCATGCCCGCCATCCCCAATCGGGTCTGGCAGGCGATTCAAGCATCCAGTGTCCGCCAGGCGGCGGAATAACGTCTGGCAAGGGAGAAGACGATGTATCAGTTCAATTATCAGAAGGCCGGGTCTCAGGACGATGCCGTCAGCGCACTGTCTTCCGCCGAGGACGGCAAGTTCCTCGCCGGCGGCATGACCCTCATCCCGACTCTCAAGCAGCGCCTGGCGCAGCCCTCCGATCTGGTGGACCTGTCGGGCATCGACGGTCTGGTCGGTATTGAGGACGGCGGAGACACCATCACGATCGGCGCGATGACGCGTCATGTCGATGTGGCTTCCTCCGATCTTGTCGGCAGCAAGATCCCGGCCCTTCAGCATCTCGCCAGCCATATCGGTGACCCGCAGGTGCGCAACCGCGGTACCATCGGCGGCTCGATCGCTAACAACGACCCGGCAGCCGACTATCCCGCCGCCGTCCTGGGTCTGAATGCAACGATCATCACCAGCAAGCGTGAAATCGCCGCTGACGACTTCTTCGACGGCATGTTCGCGACAAACCTCGAGGAAGACGAGCTGATCACGGCTGTCCGCTTCCCGGTGCCCGACAAGGCCGGTTACGCGAAGTTCCCAAACCCCGCCTCGCGTTACGCGCTGGTCGGCGTCATGGTCGCACAGACCGGTGGCGAGACCCGCGTCTCGGTCACCGGTGCCGGCCAGGACGGTGTCTTCCGGGCAAGCGATATCGAATCTGCTCTGTCGAGCGACTGGAGCGCGGACGCGGCCAAGGGCGTGAAAATGTCCGATGACGATCTCAACGCCGACATTCACGCATCGGCGGAGTATCGCGCCCATCTGATTTCCGTGATGGCCAGCCGCGCGGTCGAGGCAGCTGGCTAACCCCGCAGGCCACATGTGAGTTCTGGACGGCCGGGGCGTTGCTCCGGCCGTCTTCGTTCCCGGCTTGGATCGACCCGCCCGCTTGGGCTATATCAATGGTCTGTCCCCAATTGTCCGGCACTCTGCCGTCTGTCGGCTCATCGCTGCACGGATTGTTTCACCCCGTTGATTTCAACCACATAAATCAGGCGCATTCCTTTGAGCACACTTCCCGAAAACGTCGAAGGCACCCTCGAGCTTCTCGGAAAAGGCAACTATGTCTCCGATCGCAGCCTCGCCACCGCTGTGCATCTGTCTCTGCAACTCGGACGCCCACTGTTTCTCGAGGGCGAAGCCGGTGTGGGCAAGACCGAAATCGCCAAGGTTCTCTCGGAAACCCTCGGCCGCAAACTCGTGCGGCTCCAGTGCTACGAAGGCCTGGACGTCGCCTCTGCGGTTTATGAGTGGAACTACTCCGCGCAGATGATCGAAATTCGCATGGCCGAGGCCGAGGGCGTGAGCGACCGCGACCGTCTCGGGGACGATATCTTCTCTGACCGTTTCCTGATCCGGCGGCCCCTGCTGCAGGCGCTCGAGCCGTCCGACGGTGGTGCCCCGGTCCTACTGATCGACGAACTCGACCGTACCGACGAAGCCTTTGAAGCCTATCTGCTGGAGGTGCTCTCGGACTTCCAGATCACCATCCCGGAAATCGGCACCATCAGCGCCGAAAACCCGCCTATCGTGATCATCACATCCAACCGGACCCGTGAAATCCACGACGCTCTTAAGCGCCGTTGTTTCTATTACTGGGTCGATTATCCCGATGCCGAACGCGAGCTCGAGATTCTGTCTCTGAAAGCACCGCAGGCCGACGAGAAGCTCTCGCGCATGGTCGTGGAATTCGTCCAGCGTCTGCGCGAGATAGACCTGTTCAAGGTGCCCGGTATCGCCGAGACCATCGACTGGGCCTCGGCGCTGCATCAACTCGACATCATTGAGCTCACCCCCGAGGCGATCGACGACACCCTCGGTGTGCTTCTGAAGTATCAGGACGACATCGCGAAGATCCGCGGCAGCGAAGCCGCCAAGATCCTCGACGAGGTGAAGAGCGAAATCGCAACCGCCCAGCGCGCGTCTGCCTGACCGTGTCCGACAAGGCGATCCCAGACGAAGCACGCCCGGCCCTGCAGGCCAGGGCAAAGCTCGACGAACTCGAGGCCGCAAATATCAGGGCTGGGTCCGGAAAAATCGCCACCAACATCATGCATTTCGCACGGGTTCTGCGCTCGGCCGGGCTGCCGGTCGGCCCGGGCAAGGTGATCGAGGGCATCAAGGCCGTCGAGACCATCGGCCTCGACAGCCGGGACGACTTCTACTGGGCGCTGCACGCAGTGTTCGTAAACCGGCGCGACCAGCGGGAAATCTTCGATCAGGCCTTCCATGTCTTCTGGCGCAACCCGAAACTCCTCGAACGCATGGCGCAGCTCGTACTGCCGTCCTTCGTCGATTCCGAGGCCCAGCAACAGGCCGAGGAGATGAACCGTCGACTGGCCGAAGCCCTGAAGCAAAACCCGCCGGATATGCCCGGTGAAGGCGAAGGCACGGGCGAAGAAGAGGATCCCGATGTCACGGTCGATGCGGTGATGACCTGGTCGGCCAATGAGGTCCTTCAGGAAACCGATTTCGAGAAGATGTCCCGCGAAGAGCTGGAAGCAGCCAAGCGCGCCATCGCGCGGATGCGTTTGCCGATCATGGAAGTCCCCACCCGGCGGTTCAAACGCGATATGCGCGGCAACCGTATCGACATGCGCGCCACCCTGCGGGCGGCCATGCGCGGCGGCGGTGGCGCCATCCCTCTGCAATACCGCAAACGCAAGCGGCGGCATCCACCGCTGGTCGTGCTGTGCGATATCTCGGGTTCGATGAGCCGGTATTCGCGCATGGTCCTGCACTTCATGCACGCCATTACCAATGACCGGGACCGGGTGCACACCTTCCTGTTCGGCACCCGCCTGACGAACGTCACGCGCCAGCTTCGTTACAAGGACGTGGACGAATCCCTCGACAAGGTGGGCGAAGCCGTCGATGACTGGTCGGGCGGTACACGGATCGGCCATTCCCTGCACGACTTCAACACCAACTGGTCGCGCCGCGTGCTCGGCCAGGGCGCGGTCGTGCTGTTCATCAGCGACGGCCTGGACCGGGACGCGGCAGACGGCCTGGAAGACGAGATCGAGCGTCTGCACATGTCCTGCCGCCGCTTGATCTGGCTGAACCCGCTCTTACGTTATGACCGTTACGAACCGAAATCACTCGGCGCACAGGCCCTGCTGCCCCATGTCGATGAATTCCGTTCGATCCACAACCTTGAAAGCCTGGATCAATTGTCGGAGATTCTGACAAAGCCCGCCCCCGACAAGGGGTTTGGTACCAATCCATGGCAGGAGGCAGCCGCATGAGCTCATCCGCACCCGATCTGCAATCCCTCGACCACGACGACGTCGTGGAGAAGGCGGCTGCCTGGCGAGAGGCCGGCAAGGGCGTTGCCATTGCCACCGTGGTCAGCACCTGGGGCTCGTCGCCCCGCCCCACCGGCAGCCAGCTGGCCATTGACGAAGACGGCAACATGGTCGGCTCCGTCTCCGGCGGCTGCATCGAGGGCGCTGTGGTCCACGAAGCCCGCGAAGTCATGCAGGACGGCAAGCCCCGCCTGCTCGATTTCGGCGTCAGCGATGAAATGGCCTGGGAAGTCGGTCTTGCCTGCGGCGGCAAGGTCGAAGTCTGGGTCGAACGGCTCGACTGACCGAAGATGCGCCCCGAAACCCTCAAGACCCTGCTCGCCGCCCGGGCCGAAAAACGGCCCGTTGCATTGGTGTCCAATCTCGATTCCGGCGATCAGTTGCTGGTCTTCCGCGGTTCCGTGGAAGGCAACCTGGACCTCTCCGATGACGTCATCGATGCCGCGCGGGCGGCGCTACGCGATGACAAGAGCGGACGTGCGGATGCCGACGGTGCACCCCTGTTCGTGCAGGTGTTCAATCCCCCCAAGCGCATGATCATTGTCGGTGCGGTGCATATCGCACAACCGCTGGTGACCCTGGCGCAGACATCCGGCTACGAAGTCGTGATCGTGGACCCGCGCGGCGCCTTCGCGACCAAGGACCGGTTTCCGGGCGTCACCCTCAGCGAAGACTGGCCAGACAGCGCGCTTGAAGACCTCAAGATCGACAGCCGCACCGCCGTAGTCACCCTCACCCACGACCCGAAACTCGACGATCCGGCACTCCATGTCGCCCTGCGCTCCGAGGCGTTCTATATCGGGGCGCTGGGCAGCCGGAAGACCCATGGCAAGCGCGTGGAACGCCTGACCGAAGACGGCTACACGG
Source organism: Alphaproteobacteria bacterium (assembly GCA_038137215.1). Lineage (GTDB taxonomy): Bacteria > Pseudomonadota > Alphaproteobacteria > UBA6615 > UBA6615 > JABJAG01. The sequence continues at coordinate 11,455 of JAYQBG010000021.1, read as the reverse complement.
AAGCCGAAATTGCGAAAATCCATGCGCCCGTCGGTCTGAACATCAACGCCAAGAGTCCGGCGGAAATCGCGATCTCGATCATGGCGCAGATCACGCAAGTTCTGCGTACCGAATGAAGTTCGGTCCGCTTCCCGTCGCACAGGCCCTGGGCACCATGCTTGTGCATGGTCAGACACTGGCCGGGCAGCGCTATCGCAAGGGTACGGTCCTCACTCAGGACGATATCGACCGGTTCACCGCGGCCGGTATCTCCGAAGTCACGGTGGCCCTGTTCGAAGTAGGTGACGTCGAGGAAAACACGGCGGCCCGCCGGCTCGCCGAAGCCGCGGTCGGCCCCGGTGTGCGGACCGGTATCGAAGGCACCGGGCGCGTCAATCTCTTCTCCGAACATGACGGCCTCGTCACGCTCGACGCGGATGCCGTGAATCTGGTGAATGCGATTGATGAGGGCATCACGATCGCAACCCTGCGTCCGCTCGACCGGGTCGAAAAGGATCAGGTCGTCGCAACGGTCAAGATCATCCCTTTTGCAGTCACCGAAGCGAACCTGTCACGTGCCGAGGCTGCGGCCCGCGACGCGGTTCCCCTGCTCTCGGTGCGCCCCTATCGACCACGCAAGGTTGCCCTCGTTCAGACCAACCTGCCGGGGTTGAAACACAGCGTGGCGGAAAAGACAAATGACGTCATCGCGCAGCGCGTCGAGGCCATGGGCTCCGAGCTTGCCGCTACGCTCATGGTCGATCACGAAACCTCTGCCATCGCCGCTGGACTTCGGCAGGTAGTCGCGGATGGGGCCGCGATGGTGCTGATCATCGGGGCCTCGGCCACAGTGGACCGCCAGGACGAGATCCCCGCCGCCATCGTGGCAGCCGGTGGCCGGATCGATCACTTCGGCATGCCGGTCGATCCGGGCAACCTGATCGTGGTTGCGCATCTCTCCGAAGTGCCCGTGCTGGCACTCCCCGGTTCCGCCAGATCACCGCGCCCCGGCGGGAACGATCTGCTGCTCGAGCGGATGATGGCCGATATCCCTGTGACAGTCGCCGATATCATGGCGATGGGTGTCGGCGGCCTGCTCAAGGAAATTCCCTCCCGACCCCTGCCCCGGACAGCAGCCGCGCCGCGCCGAGCGCGCAGCGAACAATCCTCACCGCGTTACGCAGCGGTCATTCTGGCGGCCGGACAGTCCCGACGTATGGGTGAGACAAACAAGCTGACCATTGAAGTCGATGGCAAGCCCATGGCCCGGCACGCCATTGATGCGGTACGTGCGGCCGGTGCCGATCCGGTGATCGTGGTCACCGGGTACGATGCTGACGAGGTCCAGGCGGCGTTGGGGAACGATGTCACCTTTGTCCACAATCCCGATCATGCCGGCGGGCTGAGCACCTCCCTGCGGGTGGGCATCAATGCCGTTCCGCACAGCTGCGACGGGGCGCTTGTCGCGCTTGGCGACATGCCCCGGGTCCGGCCCGAAGATATCCGGCAAATCATCCGTGCCCACGACCCGGATGAAGGACATGTCATTTGTGTTCCCACCTGGCAGGGAAAACGCGGTAATCCTGTCCTCTGGGATCGGCGGTTCTTTGACGATATGGCAGCCCTTGGCGGCGATATCGGTGCCAAGCATCTGATCGGGGAAAACGCCAATCTGGTGGTTGAGGTCCCGATTGAGGACGATGGCGTCGTCCTCGATGTGGATTCACCCGATGCCCTCTCCCGGCTGGCGGCGCGTGGCATGGAGGTCGAGACATGAAGTTGCGCGGTTTCCTGATTGTTTCGGGATTTGCCCTGGTGGCGTTGCTGGCCGTCCCGGCCGGGCCGGCCGAAGCGCAAAACCGGTACAAGACCGAATGCAGCGTGCGCGAAGGCGTTGAGTTCTATCTCCAGCGCAATTATGGCCAGGCCCTGCGCTGCTGGGAGGAAACCGCGCGCCGCGGCAACTCTGCCGCCCAGTTCAATATTGCGCGCATGTACGCCCTGGGCGAAGGCGTTCCCTTCAACCGGATGGAAGCCCACAAGTGGATGACCATCGCCAGCCAGGCAGGGCGTCCGAAGGCCGCCAAGGCCCTTCCCGGCCTGAGACGGCAAATGTCACCGGAAGAAATTGCAGAGGGCGAAGCACGCGTCTGCCGGTTCTACACCGAAGGACGGCGCTAGTCGCTCTCGTTTACGTTCTCGCGTTCGAGAAGAACCGAGCTCATTTCCTGCGCGGTGATCAGAACCGCGAGGCGGGCCTTGTAGCTGTGCTCGGCCTGTTTCATATCGACAAAGGCGTTCGGCAGGTTCACCTGAACGCGATTTTCCGCCGGAACTTGCGCGTCCCGCGGCACACCCGACGTAACGATGTCATTCGCCGCCTGCCCGATCCGCAATTCGCTGCGCTAGTCTCTTTGTCGTCCTTGGGCTTACGTGCCATAGGTTCGTTCTCCGAGGGATGACCGCACAATGGGGCGGACGTTAAAATAAACCGCTAACACATTGCAATAACGATACATTCTCTGTGAAAATGTATCAGATTCGAATACCTAAATACCGCGCTTGGTCACACCGCCGTCAATCGCCGTGGTTGTACCGGTGATATAGGACGCACGCTCGCTGGCGAGAAACGCCGCCAGTGCCGCAAATTCGTCCACCCGGCCGACACGACCCATGGGGATGCTGGCTGCCACCTTCGCCTTGACGGTCTCGATATCGCCCCCCTGCTGGGCCGCGGAGGCTTCATAGAACTGGGCGATCCGGTCGGTGGCGATCCGGCCGGGCATCAGCGCGTTGATGGTGACCCCGTCAGGCGCAAGTTCGAGAGAAATTGTCTTCGCCCAGTTGGTCAGCGCAATACGCAACGCGTTCGAAATCCCCAGATGGGGAATGGGCTCAATGACGCCGGTCGAGGTCACCAGAAGCACCCGCCCCCAGCCGCGTGCCCGCATCCCGGGCAGCACGTTGCCGGTCAGGCGCGTGACCGAGACGAACATGGATTCGAAATACTGCCGCCAGGTCTCTGAATCGACTGCACTCACCTTGCCGAATGGCGGCCCGCCGGTGTTGTTGACCAGAACATCCACCCCCCCGAAGGTCTCTTCGGCAAAGGCGGCAACACGGTCCACGGCCTCCAGATCGGACATATCGCAGGATGTCCCGAGGACCTCGACTCCGTGTTCAGTCGCGATTTCAGAGGCAACCGTCCGGCAGGCTTCTCCATCGCGGCTGGCCACGATGACCCGCGCGCCTTCGGCAGCCAGTTCTTCGGCGATACCGCGTCCGATCCCCTTGCTGGCGCCCAGAACCAGCGCCCGCTTGTCTTTCAGTCCAAGATCCATGCGGTTCCCCCGAAATGTACAGCCCGGACATGACGTCCGGGCTGCAAGACTACGCGATCCGAAGCCGGTCCAGTATCAGGATGCATCCGGTTCGGGGACCAGCAGGTCTTCGACCGGAAGCGTGAAATTGGTGAACACGTTGCTGGGAATCCAGTAGATCCAGTCACCGACCCGGGCGTTGATCTTGTCCGCAGCTTCGCGCGCCGCCTTTGCCGCATCGGACGTATCATCAACTTGACCGAGATATTCGGCTTCGAAGACAGCCCAGTTCTTTCGGTCTTCCCGGGCCACGCGCAAGCGCACCGCCAGACCGTCAAAGGTCACGACCTCAGCCTCCTGCGCGCCCTCCGGCAATGCAAAATCGCTGCGCAGCTTCACATCCTCCAGCTCCACATCGGCCAGTGCCCGTGTGACAGCACGGACCTGCGCCTGATCGAGTTCACGGCCCTCGGGGGCGCCGGTCACGACAAAGGGGCTGTCGGCATCGGGACGTGAAAGCTCATAGCTCCCCTCGCCCTCGCCAATGCTAATCCGTGCCACGGTATTGGCCGGCACCTTGACGATCTCGCGATCGAGCCACGGCACAAGCCGGGTCTGGACGTTGGTGACACTGCTGACCAGCCAGGTCTCGTTGGTTCCGGGGAAGCGGATATAGGTCCCGCTCGAGTTTCCGCCAAAAAAGCGGGCGCTCGGCCGGCCCACAATCAGTTTGGCCAGCGTGTCGCCCGCGGCGTTGGATACTTTCACATAGGCCGAATCCGCCAGTTCACCGTCGATATCTTGCACCTCAAGCCGTGCGAAGCGCTCCGGGTTCGAGGTCTTGCGCTCGACATAGCGCATATCGGTCAGGCTGACGATCAGACGCCGGACATCGGCTTCCTGAACCGGATAGTCGTTCCGGTCCGGAGCGACCCAGCCGCCCGCATTCCGGACCAGGGTGAATTCACCGAACCGGCTTTTGACCTCCACTTTGGCAGGCGCATCCGGATTTTCGCGCAGGTCTTCGAAGACCGGCTCACGCTTGACCAGATCGAAGGTTGCCGTTTCCTTGCCAAGTCCAACAATGACGGCCAGCACAACGGTGACCATCGTAACGCCGAACCAGATGAGAAATGTACGAGGGCTCATGATCGGCTCCTTCTCTAGTGCAGCACGGTGCGGTGATAACGCGCGCGACGAACGCGGCGCACCACGGCGAGGATAATCGCCAGCACGGCAATCAACACAGGGACGGCCCAGATGTTGATCAGCCGTACATCGCGCTGAAGTGTTTCCACATCCTCACGCAGGGAACGTTGCACCTCGCGCAGTTCGCGGCGCTGATCCAGCATCTCCACACGGAAGTTGTCTACCTCCTGCTGCTGCTCGGCGGTGAGCAGAACGCCGGTCGTCTGTTCCTCGCGCTGGAGACGTTCAATGGTCTGCTCCATCTCGGCAATCCGCCCCAGAAGCTCCTGCTCCTTAGCACGGAACTTCTGATCGGCCTCCTGCCGCATCTCTTCGATCACCTCGAACGGACGGATGGTCAGGCCGCGGCCACGCAGCGAGACCAGTCCCTGGCTGCCCCGAAGATTGTCGATGGCATTGATGAAGAAGTCAGCGTTGTTGGCGGTCGGAATGGCAACCCGTTCACCGGCCACCTCACGGACCTGCGCCCAGTTCTGGTCGGCGAGCATGTCCACATCACCCACAAGGATGATATTGGCCGGTGCCTCCGAGGCGTTCTTGTGAGCCGCCCGGATCACGTCCTTCTCTGCATCCTCCTCGATACCCTCAAGGACGGCCTCCGCCGGACCATCCGGGAAAGCCGATTTCACGTTCCCGGTCAGCCGGGCTGCCAGATTGAACACTTCATCCATGGACTCGAACTTGTCCCGCAGGGCAATCGGATTGGGCTGCTGAGCGATATCGAACGCGCTCATCAGGTCCGAGTTCGGCGTCGTGAAGATCAAGGGCTCCAGTTCGGTTTCGGCGTCTGCGGCAAGCATGAACGCACCCGAAGAGCTCATCACGATCCGCTGGAGTTGCGAGGTGATCGCGTCCTCCTGCGAGAACCGCGCGCCTTGCAGATCAAGCCACGCGACGTAATCCACAGCGACCTGCTGCCCGGACTCAGGATCGGGGAAACCGACCCGGATCGCATCGTCCAGATTGGCGACGAAATCGCCGCGCTCCACGACCACGCCCCAGGCATTCAGCAAGGGTTCGATCGCCGCCTGCCCAACACCCGGAGGCGGCAACTGGCCAGCCGTGGGACCGGCAAGCGCCAGGGATTCGGCATAGGGGTCCGCAAAGATCAGCGCCTTGCCCCCATCCATCACGAACTGATCCATCTCGTAGAGCAGTTCGTCCTGAATGGTATGGGCTGCGGCCACTACCAGGATCGAGATATCCTCGGGCAGTTCGGTGGCCTCCTTGTCGAGGAACTTCACATCGAAGAACTGACGCATACCGTCGATAGCCAGCCACGGCGTGTACTGGTCAAACTGGGTGCCCTGCATCGGCAGATCCGTCAGCACGGCCACAACCGGCTTCTCCGGGTCGGCCAGGTTCGAAATCAGGCGTGTCAGATCATGCTCGAGAAACGGACTGCGCTCGGGCGCCAGATATCCGATGGCATCGATATCATCGGTCGAGTTCGTGCCCGAGATGCCGAAATAGGCCCGCGCGCCCGATTGGTCGAAGGGCAAACCCTGTAGCCCGTCACTGACAGCAAGGTCCTCCTCGGTCGAGAATGGCTGGGGATCGAAAACTTCGATCCGGATCTTCCCGTCCGAAAGGCGTTCGTACTCATCGAGCAATTCGCGCACCCGGTCGGCGTGGCGGGCGATATCCGGGCCGATCTCGTCGAACTTCTCGGAATAATAGAAGCGCAGATCAATGGGCTCTTCGACATTGGCCAGCACCTCGCGGGTGCCGTCGGACAGTGTGAAAAGCTGATCTTCGGTCAGATCGAGCCGGGTGCTCGTGAACACCGTGTTGATCAGGGCGTTGAAGGCCAGGAAAAACACGATAGACAATGCCACGGTGCCCCATGCAAGGGCGGCGTGGTCGGCGTTTCTGATCTTATCCCACATGGCTCAGACCCCCTTCTTTGCTTCGACAATCGCAGTGTTCACGAACAGCGCGACGCCGATCACCGAGAAGAAGAAGATGATGTCCCGGATGTCGATGACACCCTGGGCGATTTCGGTGAAATTGGTCAGGAAACTCAGTTCCGCGATGGATTCCACAAAGCTCTGCGGCGTCCAGGCACGGAAGAAGGATTGAATGATCTCGACCCCACTCATCATGAAGACGAAGCAGACCGCCGAAGCCAGCACGAAGGCGATCACCTGGTTCTTGGTCAGTGCCGAAACACAGGAACTCAGGGCCAGGAATCCGCCCGCCACAAGCCAGCTCCCGATGTAGGAGGCAACGATGATCCCGTTATCCGGCTGCCCCAGATAGTTCACGGTCAGCCACATCGGGAAGGTCAGCGCCAGGGCGATTCCCGCAAAGATCCACGCCGCCAGGAACTTGCCCAGCACGATCTGTCCGGTGGTCACCGGCAGGGTGAGCAGAAACTCTATCGTGCCGGTTTTCCGCTCTTCGGCCCACAGGCGCATCCCCACGGCGGGGATCAGGAAGAGATAGAGATAGGGGTGATAGATGAAGAAGACCTGCAGGTCTGCCTGTCCCCGGTCCAGCCAGGCGCCGAAGAAGAAGGTCAGACCCCCGGCCATCGCCAGAAAGATCACGATGAAGATATAGGCCAGCGGCGAGGTGAAGTACGCGGAAAGCTCGCGCCGGCTGACAATCCAGATGTTATGCATTCGCTGTCTCCTCCCCGGCCACGGGAATCGCCTTCAGGCCCTCGACTTCGAAGGTCAGGTCGCGGAAGACATCTTCCAGCCGCCCGCGTTCGACGAAGATCTCGTTCACGCGGATATTCTTTTCATCGATGGCTCTGCGGACCGGGTTGAGAATTTCTTCGCTGTTCGCCGAGATCGCCAGCAACTCGACCGTGTCGCGCACCTGCGCCGAGGTCTGAACCCCGGACACCTGCGGCAGACCGTTGAGCACCTGGGTGCAGGCCTCGACCTGTTCGACCGGCAGACGGATACCGATGGCATTGTGCAGCCGGGAACGGGACTGCAGGGTCAGCGGGTCCTGATCGGCCACCAGCTTGCCCTTGGCGATGATGATCGCGCGCGAACACACCGCCTCAACCTCTTCCAGGATGTGGGTCGAGATGATGACCGCCTTCTTGCCCGCCATTTCCTTGAGGAGCCCACGAACCTCGTGCTTCTGGTTCGGATCAAGGCCGTCGGTCGGCTCGTCGAGGATCAGCACATCGGGATCGTGCACAATTGCCTGGGCCAGCCCGACGCGGCGCTTGTAGCCTTTCGAGAGGGTTTCGATCGGCTGGTAGAGCACATTGTTGATGTGCAGTTTCTCGACCGCATACTCAATGCCGTGCTTTGTCTGTTCGGGCGAAAGCCGACGCAGCTTGCACACGAAATTAAGCAGCGAAATCGGCGTCATATCGCCATAGAGCGGCGCACCTTCCGGCAGGTATCCGATCTGGCGTTTGATCGCCAGGGGTTCACGCGCCACATCATGGCCGCAGACCTCAACCGATCCTTCGGTCGGTGCGAGAAACCCGGTTACGATTTTCATGGTCGTCGATTTTCCGGCCCCGTTGGGTCCCAGAAAACCGAGCACTTCCCCGCGATCGACGGAAAAAGACACGCCATCGACTGCGGTGATCGGCCCAAACTTCTTCGTCAGGCCCTTGATATCAAGGAGCTTTGTCACGGCTCGTACATTCCCTCCGTTGCGGCCAGTGCAGTGGCAGTGGCAGTGGCCTTTGCGCCTGATTTCATCGAACCCGAACCATTCGTCTCGCCGGGAAGCTGCGAAATTCTGGTGTCGATGCCGTCAGACTGTCGGCTTTTATTTCGTCTCAAGTCCCGATTTCCGGGGGCCTCGCGTCCGATCCCGACCCGATTTAGTCGCTTGCCGGTCACGATTCAAGACAACCGGGTGTCGGTTTCTTCTCACCACGGCCCGTCAATGAGCAGAGTTTGTCGAAAAACGCGCGAAACTTACGCCAAATCGCGCAAAAATGCCCGCATCAAACACATATTTTTGAACCCGATTTTCAGGACAGCGGGCACCTCTGCCCGGTGATCTGCACAAAAGAGCGCGCGCCGGCCACAGCCGTAAAGCGATACTCGACATCTCCCACCGCCACAGACTGTTGCAAGGGCAGGATTCCGGTGACTTCCGCACCCCCGCTCCCCAGATGAATGAAATTGAGCGTGACCGGTTCGTTCTTGTCGAACCAGGCTTCGGGCTGGTTGTTCTCGTTACGGGCGGCTTTTCCGTCTCCGGTGATGGTGATGGCGCCGCCGGCAAAGGTGACGGAATCGTTGGCGTCCCGGCTGATCTCGTTGTTCACGAAAAAGCGCTTGGTATCCCCGATCGGCTCACACGCGACATCGTCGCGGGCAATTTCGACCACGGTTTGCAATCGCTCGGGCGAGATGCCCTCATCCAGTCGCTTGCGTACCGCGGCAACAATCGCTCGCTCCCGCTCTCCGGGCACATCGGCCTCATAGCGCGAGTGCCAGCGCGCCACCTTGTCCCGCTCGGTGCGCAGTGCAGCCTGGAGCCCGGCGATTTCCAGATGGAGTTTCTCGGTCTCCTCTGTCTGTGTCGCCAATTGCTGCTGCAACTCGTCTGCGCGCTCCTGGGCGATCTCGTTGCCGGTCTGGTGCGCCCAGACTCCGACCCCCAGGCCGACCGCGAGCACCAGTCCCCACCGGAACAGCGCGCCAAGCACCTGCTTGCGGCGGCGGCGGCGATTGCGGTCATCGGATAAGCCAAGAGACATCGTTACTTACTTCGTTGCATTGGTTGGTCAGGCGCCCACGACACCCAGAGAGCGAAGAGCGATATAGCCCATCGCCAGCCCGATTAACGCGAACAAGATGGCAATTATGCGTTCCATTGCCCGCTGTGACACTTTTCCCTGAAGCCGGGGTCCGATCTGGCCCCCGATAATGACGCCCGGAATGGTGTAGCAGACCAGATTCCAGGGGATCGCATTGACACCGCCCGCGGCAATCAGTGCCGAGACTTGCGTGAAGGACGCAGCCGCAATCGTGACGATCACGATGAAGACAGACGTGGCCGCCGCAACAGGCACCGGCACATGATTGCGTTTGACCAGTTGCGGCATGATGACTTCACCCACACCCACGCCCAGCAGGCCGGTCAGAAACGAGCCGATGCCTGTGGTTGCTGCGCCGGATGCGCCCTGTTTGGGCTTCTTGAAGTTGTAGGTCGTGCCATCTGCCCCGGTGACGCTGACCGATTCCCGTTGCACTCCATCAAAGGTTTGGTCCTCTTCCTTGGCCATCTCCTGGGGCGGGTGGTGGCGGAAGATGATGGGCGCCAGCACCAGCATCAGCAGGGCATAGGCGCCTTTCAGCAGCCCCTCCTGCTCTTTCAGGGTTGCCAGCAGGAGCGCGCCGACGATCGCGACCGGCACGGCCACCATAAGAAAGGGAACCGCGCTGCGGAAATGGATCAGTTTCTTGCGGTAGTAGCCCACGAAACCCGAGGAGAAGCCGAAAACCTCGGTCATCAGCGCCGTGCCGATGGCCGCCGCCGTCCCGGCCAGAATATAGTCCGGGCCCAGCAGGGGGAAGATAATCAGAAAAATCGGGGCAAACAGCGCTGCACCGCCGATCCCGCTGAGCATCGCGGAGGTCGCAACACAGATTGAGATTGGAAACATGAACCAGTAGATGGTCCAGTCCAGACTTGCGAAATCCATTGAAGTCCCCTTGTTTCGGATTATTTGTTCGCCCTTCTCGCGGGGCGGCGCAAGCTACCGTGCGCGGACTCGAAAATCCACGCGGAATTCAGTGACGAAGCACCATCAAAATCACTGCAAAGCCTTGACTCGGGGCCGTGCATTGAAACCAATCCCCTGGTGACGCACCGTCACGATTTAGAGAACATTTCCGGGGGACAGGGATGACGATTCGATTCGACGGACGGACCGCGATTGTAACCGGCGCAGGACAGGGCCTGGGCAGGAGTTACGCACTGACACTGGCCGCGCGCGGCGCGAAGGTTGTGGTCAACGATCTGGGCGGTGCCATAGACGGCAGCGGCAACTCGGCCACGCCGGCCGATGCCGTGGTCGAGGAAATCCGCGCGGCCGGCGGCGAAGCGGTCGCCAGCTATGACAGCGTTGCCGACCGGGACAGCGCTGCGAACATCGTGCAAACCGCGCTGGAAGCCTTCGGAAGTGCCGATATCATCATCAACAATGCCGGGATCGTGCGGGACAAGACCTTCCACAAGATGTCGCTGGACGACTACGAGTTCGTGGTAAAGGTCCACTTCCTCGGTTCGGTTTATGTGGCTCACGCCGCCTACCCGCATATGCGCGAAGCGGATTATGGCCGCATTCTCATGGTCTCCTCGAATTCCGGTCTCTATGGCAATTTTGGCCAGACCAACTACTCTGCAGCAAAAATGGCGGTGGTCGGCTTCATGAACACCCTGAAACTGGAAGCTGCGCGCAACAACATCACCATCAACTCGCTGGCACCGTTGGCGGCCACCCGCATCGCGGAACCTTCCGGCATTTTCGAGACCTATGACGCCGATCTGGTCACGCCCGATGCCGTTGCGGCCATGGTCGCCTATCTGGTCAGCGAAGACTGCACCGACAGCGGCAATGTGATCTCGGCCACCGCCGGATACTATTCGCGCATTCAGGTGATGGAAGGTGCCGGCGTACATGTTGACCCGCGCGAGACCATGACGCCGGAGAAGATCGGCGAACTCTGGCCCCAGATCGTCGCCATGAACGATCCCAGAGGCTACACCGACGCCGTCGAGAACATCGCCGAGGTGATGGCCAAGGAGTAGATGGCTGAGAAGTAGCCCGGTCTGGAGTGGGATCGTTTCAGGTGGAAACGACTCTGCTGACGCCTCGACGCGTCGATCACACCATCTCGTCATGCCCGCGAAGGCGGGCATCCATCGACACCTTGCCCCAACACGGCAGCCGCCCGTGTTTATGGGTTCCCGCTTTCGCGGGAACGACGCAACGCGCGGTGGACGTA
>JAYQBG010000020.1:33471-62733 GCA_038137215.1 Alphaproteobacteria bacterium | reverse complement strand
CAATGCCACGGAAACACCCTGGCTGAACGAGGCCCGAACCACAGCCGCCGCGGAGCTGTCTGCGCGCGAAAATGGCCAGGTAGTGCCTGCCGCCAGCCCGCAGCCCTGGGTCGCAACCGCCATGCTGGAGGCGCTGGACAAGTATGATGCGCTGGCCCGGGCGCGAAGCAGCAGTGATCGGGATGCCACCGCCGACAACCCGGACCAAATCCGGTAGCGCGCAACACCTTCCCCACCGATTCCGTTTCGCACCGGCACCGACTTTTTTTGAAACGCCGCAGCCCGGAAAGGTGGATGCAGGAACCGGCAGATCGGTCTAGAAGTCTCCCATGGACCTGTTTGTGTATCCCCGGCGTGATCATCACGGCTTGCTGATAGCCGGCGAACAATCCTTTGAATGCAGCCTGGGACCGGCGGGAATCCGCACGAACAAACGGGAAGGCGATGGCGCGACACCGGCGGGGCGGTTTCCGCTGCGCCGGGTCTGGTACCGGGCGGATCGCCTGAGGGCCCCGGAAACCGGGCTGCCGCTCACCAGGATACAACCCGATGACGGCTGGTGCGACGCACCGGAAGACCCAAATTACAATCGCCACGTCAAACTGCCCTACCCGGCCTCGGCAGAAACGCTTTATCGTGACGACGGCGTCTATGACCTGATCGTGATCCCCGGCCATAACGATGCCCCGCCGGTTCCCGGACACGGCAGCGCGGTTTTTCTGCACATCGCCGCGGACGGCTTCGGCCCGACGGAAGGCTGTGTGGCGCTCACACGGGACGTTCTGCTGAGGCTCCTGCCGCGGCTGACCGGTGAAAGCTGCCTGGAGATCAGCGCCGCGCCGCTCAGCGACTAGGATTCACGGGCCCCAAACACGCCCCGGCCGACGCGCACATGGGTCGCGCCCAGTTCAACAGCGGCCTCGTAATCCGCCGACATGCCCATGCTGAGATCCGCCACGTCGTTGCACCGGGCGATCTTGCGCAACAGCGCGAAATGGGGCGCCACCGGCTCATCGACGGGGGGAATACACATCAGCCCCTCAACCGGCAGATCCAGCGCACGGCAGGCGGCGATAAAATCGTCTGCTTCCGCCGGCAAAACGCCAGCCTTCTGGGGCTCCTCGCCGGTGTTGACCTGCACGAAACAGCGCCGCACCAGCCCCAGCGCATCGAAGGCCCGCGCCAGATGCTCGGCCAGCTTCGGCCGGTCCACCGTCTGAATCACATCGAACAGCGCCACCGCATCGCGCGTCTTGTTGGTCTGCAGCGGTCCGACCAGATGCAGTTCGAGGTCGGCGATCTCCGCGCGCCGTTCGGTCCAGTGCTCCTGGGCTTCCTGGACGCGGTTTTCCCCGAAGACACGATGGCCCGCCGCCAGGGCCGCGGAGATCCGCGCATCGGGCTGAAACTTGCTGATCGCGACCAGCGTGACCGAGTCCGCCGGGCGCTCCGCACGTTCGGCGGCCGCCGAGATCCGGTTCCTGACCGCATCGATGTTTTCCGAAATTTCCTGCTCAACGGACAAAATGTGTCACCTGTTTCGTGTTTGATGGGCGGGGATGTCATCGCGATGTTCGCGACGCGGCAAAGGTATTATAAACGGCCCATGACGAAACGAATCGAATCATTTGCCGACCTGATCGCACCCATGGACGAGGACACGTTCTTCGCCGAGTTCCATGACAAGAAGCCGCTGCACATCCAGGCAGCCGCTCCCGACAAGCTCGATGATGTGATGACATGGGACACGCTGACCGCGATCCTCAACATGACCGCGATCTGGAGCCCCCACAGCCTGAAGCTGGTGATGGACACGAAAAACGTGCCCACCGACCAATATTGCCGCCCGGCCATCGACCGGAACGGCCAGCAAAGCATGCAGCCGGATGCCGACAAGGTCAAAAGCTGGCTGCGGCGCGGCGCGTCGATCGTGGCCAACGATATCGACACCCTGACCCCCGGCCTGATCTCGGCGGCCAATGCCGTGGAAACGCGTCTGGGGGGCAAGGTCCAGAGCAACCTTTACTGCTCGTGGAACGACCATCAGGCCTTCCCGACCCATTTCGACACCCACGAGGTTTTTGCCCTGCACGTGGCCGGCGAAAAGGTCTGGCGCATCTATGAGGGCCGGCTGGAAAACCCGATCGCGAACGAGACATTCAAGTCCCTCGACGACGACTTTCACGCCGCCCACCGGGGCGAGGTGGCAGAGGAGGTCACCCTGCGTCCGGGCGACGTTCTTTATATACCCCGCGGGCAGTACCACGATGCGCTGGCTTCCAGCGACGGGTGCATCCACCTGTCCTTCGGCATCACACACATCATCGGGTTCGACGTCATGTCGTTGCTTTTCGAGCGCGCTATGGCCGAACCGCTGTTTCGCCGGAACATTCCGACAGTCGAGAACGACGCACGGGCCTGGATCGACGCGATGCTCAGCCGTATCGGCGAGATCGGACGCAGCGACGAGGTCTGGAACGCCATCGGGACCTTCCGGGAATCCTTCGAATACCAGCGCGGCGGGTTCAAGCTTCCCGACAATGCCTATGAAGACGATCCCGACGACCGTTACAAGATCACGGCCTCCAGCCTGACGGTGACCCGCGAAGCCGGCCGCGCGCTGCTGCAAAGCGCCAAGGGCAAGGTTCCCATCCCCGAGAACATCGTCGATCAGGTCCAGTGGGTGGTCGAAAAACAGGTTTTCTCGGGCCGGGAGCTGGCCACGTCCTTCCCGGCGATGTCGCCCGAAGCGCGCAGCAAACTCATCCAGGACCTTGTGGGTATGCGGGTTCTGGCGCCGCACTAAGCCTGCAGAGTTTCCGGGGATGTGGGCTTGTAACCCCCGGTTTTCCGGGATTTCTTGGCCATATCCCTGTTCCTGTCCGCAGATTGTTCCGGCAAGCGTGGCATCATGCGCGCACTTTATGAATATGCGTTGTGTTTCCAGCCACTTATGGGCTGTTGTGAATTTGCCACAGTCTGCACAAAATCGCGGCGGCCCGGGTGCAGATTTCGTTGCAACCCCATAAGGATTGGAGTTTCATCTGCTCAAGGTTTCGATAGCATTAGTTTGGCGCTCGCGAAAAGCGCCATCGTTTCGGAACTGAAATCTGGCCCATCACGGGTCATATCGCGGACGCAAGTCCCTGATTTTGGAGGTTGGACACAATGAAAAAGACACTTCTTGCCAGCACGGCCCTCGTTGGCGCTGCACTTCTTGCAGCCCCGGCGAATGCGGGTACGGTTGGCTCCAAGGACGCCATGAGCGTCACCCTCGGCGGTACCCTTTGGTTCTCCGTCTCGATGTATGACGAAGACGTTTCTGCGGGCAATGGCCGCGGCTATCGTTTCGGCGTGAACGAGAGCGAGATTCACGTCAAAGCGCAGAACACCGCCGACAACGGCATCACCTATGGTGTTATGGTCGAACTGAGCGCCGGTGCGGCTGACGGTACGGCTGCTGACGAAGCATTCGCCTTCTTGGACAGCGATTCCTGGGGCCGCCTTGAACTGGGCGATCAGGACGATGCCACGAACCGTATGCGTCTCGGCTCGCAGAACGCCCATAAGGGCCTCGGCGGACCGAACGGCGGTCTCGGCTCGAACCTGACCCTCTTCAACGGCTTCGGCGGTGAAGGCCTGGGTGCTCGTGCTGACTGGGACAACAACACCACCAGCGATGACACGAAGGCGACCTACTTCACGCCGCGTTTCTCGGGCTTCCAGCTCGGCGCTTCGCTGACCCCGGATACGGGCATCGTCTCGGGTACGGGCGGTCTGCTCGACACCGATAACGACGGTGACTACGAGAACGTGGTCAGCCTCGGTGCCAACTACGTCGGCAAGTTCGACGAAGTCGGCGTTGGCCTGTCCATCGTCGGCCAGTTCGGCGACGACGAAACCGCTGCCGGTGCCGAAGGCGAAGATCTGTCGATCTGGGGCGTTGGCGGCATGGTTGGCTTTGCTGGCTTCACGCTGGGTGCTCACTACAACGACTTCGGTGAGACCGCTATCACGGTTGCCAACGCGCGTGCAGGTGCCGATGCCGGTTCTACCTGGAGCGTGGGCGTCGGTTACCAGGCTGGCCCGTGGGGCGTCAGTGCTTGGTACACGGACCACGAGAAGGACAACGCCAACACGTCACCGGCTGGTTCGTTGAACACCGAGCTGACCCGTATTGGTTTCGGCGCTGGTTACAAGGTTGCTAATGGTTGGTTGCTGCGTGCGGACCTCGAGTTCATCTCGCATGACAACATCTCGAACGGCACCGGTACCGGTACCGTGACCGACAATGACGGTCGTGGCTTCATGCTCACGAACATGTTCATCTTCTAAGCTTCCTTACAGCTTGAAGAAGAAGCAGGGCGGCAGTTTACTGTCGCCCTGTTTTTTTGTGCCCAACACTCTGCTAATTTGATGATAGAAACGCGGATGGATCACACATCTGCCGAACAACGCTCTCCCGGATTATCCCAATGATCGCTTGCTTCACCTCCAGACGATTGGTGCTTATCCTCGCCGCTGTGACGCTGCTGGGATTGACCGCGTGTGAAGGCATAACAACCGAGCGCGCAAACCCGCAGAGCCGGGATGAACGGCTGCGCAGTGAAAGCGGCAAGCTGTTCGGCGACATCAATCTGCTCGGCGGCCAGTCCGACTCGGACACCAACAGCGGGATCGGCGTGAACGGTTTCCTGTGGCGCGCCTCCCTCGATACGCTGTCCTTCCTGCCGCTCTCCTCGGCCGACCCCTTTGGCGGCGTCATCATCACCGACTGGTACGCGCCACCCGAAAGCCCGGGAGAACGGTTCAAGGTGACCGTCTATATCCTGGGGCGCGAGTTGCGTTCGGACGGGGTGCGCGTGGCCGTGTTCCGTCAGAAGCGGGGCGACGGAAATGAATGGCTTGATGCCAACACCGGTGAAAACACGTCGACCAGTCTCGAAAATGCCATCCTGACGCGTGCGCGCGAGCTTCGCATCGCACAATCGGATGGCTGAGAACAGCCTTGAGCCGCCCCGAAACGTCAACTCGCTGACATAGAACATCCGAGCGACCTGCCGCGCGGCCGAAGCGCCAGCGTCGAGAGAGACTCCGCCCATGGCGCAACGTTACAATTTCCGTGAAACCGAACTGAAGTGGCAGTCCGTCTGGGATGATGACGGCACCTTCACGGCCGAAGCCGATCCCGCCAAACCAAAATACTACGTGCTCGAGATGTTTCCCTATCCGTCGGGGCGCATCCATATGGGCCATCTGCGCTGCTATACGCTGGGCGACGTTGTGGCGCGCTACAAGCGGAGCCAGGGCTTCAACGTGATGCACCCGATGGGCTGGGACGCCTTCGGACTTCCGGCTGAGAATGCGGCGATGGAAAAGAATGTCCACCCGGCCGAGTGGACCTACCAGAACATCGCCACCATGCGTGATCAGCTCCGGGCCATGGGGCTGTCGATCGACTGGTCGCGTGAACTCGCCACCTGCGATCCCGACTACTACCGGCACGAACAGGCAATCTTCATCGACTTCCTGGAGAAGGATCTCGTCTATCGCCAGGATGGCTGGGTCAACTGGGACCCGGTGGATCACACTGTCCTCGCCAATGAACAGGTCATCGACGGCAAGGGCTGGCGCTCGGGCGCCCCCATCGAGCGACGACGCCTGGCCCAGTGGTTCTGCCGGATCACGGCCTATAGCGACGAGCTACTCGAAGCGCTGGGTGAACTCGACCGCTGGCCCCAGAAGGTGCGGGCGATGCAGGAGAACTGGATCGGACGGTCCGAAGGCGCCTATATCAATTTCGCCTTCACTGGGAGCCGGCCCGACAGTCTGCGCGTTTACACAACCCGGCCCGACACGATTTTCGGAGCGAGCTTCTGCGCCATCGCCGCCGATCATCCGCTGGCCGAAGAGATCGCGACCGGAAACGACGCGGCCGCGGACTTCATCGAGGAATGTCGCCAGCTCGGAACCAGTGAAGAAGCCATTCAGACAGCGGACAAACGCGGCTTCGATACCGGCCTGCGGGTCAAGCATCCCTTCATTGCAGGCCGTGAACTGCCCGTCTATATCGCGAACTTCGTGCTGATGGGTTACGGCACCGGAGCGATATTCGGTTGTCCGGCACACGATCAGCGCGACCTTGATTTTGCGCGCGCCTACGACCTGCCCGTCCTGCCGGTGGTGGTGCCGCAAGACGCGGACCCGGCATCCTTTGAAGTCGGAGCTGAAGCCTTCACCGGTGACGGCGCCCTGGCTAATTCGGAGTTTCTCGACGGTCTCGATGTCGAGGCCGCCAAGCGCGAGATCATATCGCGGCTCGAAGACATGGATCAGGGCGAGGGGGCCCTGAACTACCGGCTGCGCGACTGGCTGGTGTCACGCCAGCGCTATTGGGGCTGTCCGATCCCGGTCATCCATTGCGAGACCTGCGGCGCGGTACCCGTCCGGAAGGACGATCTGCCCGTGGTCCTGCCCGACGACATCGATTTCGAATCGCCCGGAAGCCCGCTCGACCGGCACCCCACATGGAAACACGTGCCGTGTCCCTCCTGCGGCGCGGATGCCACACGGGATACAGATACCTTCGATACCTTCATGGATTCGTCCTGGTATTTCGCCCGCTTCTGTTCGCCCGATGCCGAGGTTCCGGTGGCGCGCAAAGACGTGGATTACTGGCTGCCCGTGGACCAGTATATCGGCGGCATCGAACACGCGATCCTGCATCTGCTCTACTCGCGCTTCTTCATGCGCGCCATGCGGGACACCGGCCATCTTGATCTTGCCGAACCCTTCGCGGGGCTGTTCACTCAGGGCATGGTCAACCACGCCACCTATCGCGATGAAGGCGGTGAATGGCTGGAACCGCAAAGCGTGATGCAGGACGAGAACGGCGCGGTGGTCCGGATCGACAACAAGGCCCCGGTCACCGTCGGCCGCATCGAGAAGATGTCCAAGTCGAAAAAGAACACGATCGACCCCACCGACGTGATCCGGGACTACGGGGCCGATACGGCGCGCTGGTTCATCCTGTCCGACAGCCCGCCCGACCGGGACATGGAGTGGACCGATTCCGGCGTTCAGGGCGCCTTCCGTTTTCTCAATCGCGTGGCACGGCTCGTCACCAAAAATCTGGACGGTCTGGTGCCGGCCGGACATGAAGGCTTTGAAGACGACACAGCCTCGAGCGATCTGCGGCGAGATGTCCACAAGGCGATCGCGGACGTCACCGCCGATCTGGAGCGTTTTCAGTACAACCGGGCCGTGGCGCGCCTGTACGAAATGACCAATGCGGTCGCAACGGCGTTGAAGTCGGATGCCTGCGGTCCGGCCAGCCGCCGGGAAGCGCTGGAAACCCTGGTCCGGCTTCTCTCTCCGATGATGCCGCATCTGGCCGAAGAGATGTGGCAAAGCCTGGGGCACACATCTCATTTGTGCGATGTGAGCTGGCCGGTGGCAGATCAGGCCCTGCTGGTGGACGAGAGTGTCACCTATGCCATCCAGGTGAACGGCAAGTTGCGCGGCACGGTGGACCTGCCGGCGGGAACCGGAAAAGATGAAACCGAGGCGGCTGCGCGGCAGGTGCCGAATGTTGCGGACTCGATTGGCGACCAGGAAATTCGTAAGGTCATCGTTGTGCCCGACAAGCTGGTGAATTTTGTTGTCTAGACTTGGTCGCCCTTTCGTCGTTCTCGCCTGCCTCTGGCTCAGTGCCTGCGGGTTCGAGCCGCTCTATGGCGAAAACCAGGACGGGTTCAGCACCGATGAGCTTCTGCAGTTCATCCAGGTCTCGCCGATCGAGGATCGCACCGGGCAACTCCTGCGGATCGAACTGAGCAACCGGCTCACACCGACACGGCCGATTCCCGAACCGATTTATGCCCTGCTGGTCACACTGAATGAGTCCAAGGCCGGACTTGCTGTGAAGAAAGACGCCAGTACGACCCGGGCCAATCTCACCATCACAGCACAGTTCCAGTTGGTGGAGATCGGTTCCGGTGAGGTCCTCACCCAGGGAACCGTCCGCTCGGTCAACAGTTACGACATTCTGTTGTCGGATTCCGCCACCCTCGCCGCCGAGGCGGATGCCCGCGAACGCGGCACAAGGGATTTGAGCGACGGTATCGTGGATCGCATCTCGATCTACCTGTCCCGTGCACAGGATGCCGCCACGACAGGGCGCTCAGGTTGAAAATCTCTGCTGGCCGTGTGGACGGGTTTGTCGCCAACCCCGACCCGGCGGCCACGGCCATACTGATCTACGGACCGGATACGGGACTTGCACGGGAACGCTCGCTGACACTCGCCCGCCAGGTGGTGGACGATCCGTCGGATCCTTTCCGGATGGCCGAACTCACCGGTGGGATGATCGCGGACTCACCCGCAAGACTGGCTGACGAGATGCTGGCCATGTCATTCGGGGGCGGCAAACGGCTCGTCGTGGTGCGCGATGCCGGAGATTCAGTCACCGCCCCGCTGAAGTCAGCCCTCGAAGCAGCGGCCGAAACCGGCGCGAACGCCACCGTCGTCCTTGAAGGCGGAAACCTCTCGGGCCGGTCGAGCCTGCGCAAGCTTTGCGAATTGCGCGCCGATGCTGCGGCGCTGCCCTGTTATCCGGACGACGAGGAAGGCCGGGCACGGCTGGCGCGCGCGATGATTCAGGAAGCCGGACTGCAAATTGCACCGGACGGATTGCGGACATTGTCTGGAATTCTCGGTGACGACCGTCAGGGCAACCGGCGGGAGATCGAGAAACTAATTCTGTTCTGCGGCGCGGGCACTGAGATTTCCGAGGATGACGTTCTCGCCTGCGTGGGCGATTCCGGAACGACCTCGCTGGATGAAACCATCAACGCCGCCGCCGATGGCAACATGGTCGAACTCGATCTGGCGATTGAACGATTCTGGGCAGATGGCGGCGAACCCATCGGTCTGGTCCGTGCCGCACAACGGCATTTCCAACGGTTACACCGGGTAGCCGGACTGATGGCACAGGGCGAAAGCTTTGAAAATGCTTCCCGCCGGCTGCGGCCGCCCGTGTTCTGGAAAGTGGCGGGGCGGTTTCAGGCCCAGAGCCGCGCCTGGTCCGGGGCGGCGCTGGAACAGGCTCTGCTGCGTTTGACCGAAGCCGAGTTGGCCCTCAAAAGCACTGGAACGCCCACGGCGGCGGCCTGCGGGCGCACGCTCTACGCGATTGCCAGCATGCGCCGCGCGCAGAGACGTTAAGTGTTTGAATTAAAATAGAAAGTAGACTTTTTGGACGTCGGCGCCGGTTTCGGATCCGGCTCCGTATCAGGTTCCGACGAGCTTACCGGACTACCCTGATTCAGGCGTCTCAGGACATCGTCGAGCTGATCGAGGTTCTTGAAATCGATGGCGAGGGTCCCGCGGCCGGTATCCTCACCGCCTTTCAGCTTGATCGAAACCTTCAGGCCAATCGCATCGGAGACATCGCGTTCGAGCGCAATGGTGTCGGCACTCTTGGCCGGCGTCCTGGACTTGCCGCACTTCGAGGTTGCGCCCCCGGCAACCCGGTTCTCGATATCGCGCACCGTCAGGCCTGAGCCGGCAATCTCACGGGCCAGGGCGACAGCATCCTCGCGCCCCACCAGGGCCCGCGCATGGCCTGCCGTCAGATCGCCCTTATCCACCATCTGCTGAACTTCGCGCGGAAGGTTGAGCAGACGGAGCGTGTTGGCAACATGGCTCCGGCTCTTACCAACAACCTTTGCAAGCGCATCCTGGGTGTGGGTGAACTCGTCGATCAGGCGTTGATAAGCCTCTGCCTCTTCAATCGCAGAGAGATCGGCGCGCTGGATGTTTTCGATCAGCGCGATTTCCAGGGCTTCCTGGTCGGTCAGATCGCGAACGATAACCGGGACATTGTGCAACTGGGCCCGCTGGGCAGCCCGCCACCGGCGTTCACCGGCGATGATCTCGTACAGGTCGGCCTGGACCGGATCGCGGCGCACGAGGATGGGCTGAAGAATTCCCTTAGCACGCACGGATTCAACAAGCGCGTTGAGTTCCTCATCATCGAAATTGCTGCGCGGCTGGAATGCGCCCGGATGGAGTTTCTCGATCGGTAACTCGCGGGGGGATTTGGTGCGGTCAAGCTCCTGATAGTCTTCTCCGTCGTCACCCAGAAGCGCCGAAAGACCGCGGCCCAGACGCCGGCGGGAGGAAGGTGTATCGCTCATTCGGCGGCCTCCCCGATCGGACCGAGACCTTCACGGCGGAGCATTTCAGCCGCCAGGCGCGCATAGGCCTGAGACCCCGCACAGGCCAGATCGTAAACCAGGGCCGGGACGCCATAGGAGGGCGCTTCGGACAGGCGCACATTACGGGGGATCACCGTACGGTAAACCCGGTCGCCGAAATATTCCCGCACCTCCGCCTCGACCGACCGGCAAAGATTGTTGCGGCCGTCATGCATGGTGAGCACGATACCCTGAATATCGAGATCTTCGTTGTAGGCGCGCCGGATGCGTTCAATTGATTTCATCAGCCGGGTCATGCCCTCGAGCGCGAAATACTCACACTGCAACGGAACCAGAACCGAATCCGCCGCCACCAGCGAGTTGATCGTCAGCAAACCCAGCGCCGGCGGGCAATCGGTCAGAACACAGTCATACTCGCCAAGGACCGGCGCAAGCGCGTTTTCAAGGCGCGCTTCGCGGTGGTCCAGATCGATAAGTTCAATCTCCGCACCGGCCAGATCGACCGAAGCCGGAACCACATCCAGACCCGGGATATCCGTACCGCAGATGGCGGTGCGGAGGTCGGCCCCGGCAATCAGCACCTCGTAGATGTCTGTTTCATATTCTGAAACACCAAGCCCCGTAGAGGCATTCCCCTGGGGATCGAGATCGACCACCAGAACCTTCTGACCGCAGGCCGCCAGACCTGTTGCCAGATTGATGGCCGTGGTGGTCTTGCCAACCCCGCCCTTCTGGTTGGCGATCGCGATCACCCGGGCCTGGCGTGATGCGGAGTCAGACGCCACCTGATCGATCAGGGGCTCATCGACCAGGAAGGCCGGGCGGGCGATATCGGAATTGTCGTCATGTGACACGGTTCGGGTTCCTTATTTCCAGGATCACCCCACGCGGGTCTGCCACGCTCGGGTGTTCTTCCACATCCATGGTCCAGCTTTCGCGGGCCATTTCCAGTTCATCGGCGAACTTTCCGCCTTTCAAAAATACACACGTCCCATTCCCGCGCAGCAACGGGCGGGCAAGCTCCAGCAATCGGGATACGGGAGCCAGAGCACGGGCCACAATCAACCCGAATCCCTGGTCACCGGCCCCATCAGTCAGGGCCTCGACGCGGCCCTCATGGATTTCCGCCGGTGCCGCCGTGACCCGCCGCGCCTCGCGAAGAAAGGCGCATTTGCGGGAATCCGATTCCGCCAGCACAAAGGGCACGTCACAAGCAATCGCCAGCACCAGACCCGGGAACCCGGCCCCGCTGCCCATGTCGAGCCCGGTCACACCGGGTGTCACCCATTTGCGCAGCTGCAGGGAATCCAGAAAATGCCGGCGCCAGACATCGGGCAGGGTCGTCCGGGACACAAGATTGATCCGCTTCTGCCATTGCTGGAGTAGGTCTTCGTAGGCCTCAAATCGTACCAGTGTTTCACGTGAAACATCGGCGGTACGACCGAACTCGGCAGCCGACAATGACGATGTAATGACCATACTGCGCTATAACAGGAAATTGCAGGACAGCCAACCACAATATGTTGTGGCTCAGGCGGCGCTGACCGAATTCTTCGGGCCGCGGCGCACATGCCGGAGGAGCACCACCAACGCCGCCGGTGTCATACCCGGAATTCGCCCGGCCTGACCAAGCGTTTCGGGCCGCAACGTCTCGAGTTTCTGGCAGGCCTCGTTGGAAAGCCCCGGAATCCCGCGATAGTCGAGGTCCTGCGGCAACTCTAGGTTTTCATCGCGCCTGTAGGCCTCAACATCGGCCGACTGGCGGGCCAGATAGTGGGCATACTTGGCCTCGACCTCCAGGGTGGCCTGCGCAACCGGCGATATGTCAGAAAGTTCCGGCCAGATCCGCACCACGTCCGCAAACGAGACCTCGGGAAATGCCAGCATTTCAAACGCGGTGCGTCGAATGCCGTCCTGCTTGATCCGGATACCCTGGCGCGCGAGTACGCTGGGCGACTGCGAGACTGCGTCGAGACGCGCCCGCGCCGCCGTCTGGGCGGCCGCCTTCTTCTCATATGCCGCGGCCCGTGCGGCACCGACGCAGCCCAGCGCAATCCCTTCCGGGGTTAGTCGCGCGTCGGCATTGTCGGCACGCAGCAGAAGACGATACTCGGCCCGTGAGGTGAACATGCGATAGGGTTCGTCCGCGCCCCGGGTGACCAGATCGTCGATCATGACACCGATATAGGACGTCGCCCGGTCCGGGCGGAAACGGCGGGGATCGTCCCCGGCCTGATGCGCCGCATTTATGCCGGCCACCAGGCCCTGACCGGCCGCTTCTTCGTATCCGGTGGTCCCGTTGATCTGACCCGCAAGATAAAGACCCGGAATTCGGCGGGTTTCCAGCGTCCGGAAGAGTTCGCGCGGATCCACAAAATCGTATTCGATGGCGTAACCCGGCTGGATCATGCGGGCATTCTCCAATCCCGGAATCTCTTTCAGGATCGCCAGTTGCACATCTTCGGGAAGTGAGGTTGAAATCCCGTTGGGATACACGGTGTCGTCGTCCAGGCCTTCCGGTTCGAGGAAGATCTGATGGCGGGTCTTCTCCGCAAAGCGCACCACCTTGTCTTCGATGGACGGACAATAGCGCGGGCCGCCGCTTTCGATTTGGCCGGAATAGATGGGCGCTCGATCCAGATTGTCTCGGATCAGCTCATGGACGGCCGCATTGGTATAGGTGATGTGGCAGTCGATCTGTGGCGTGGTAATCACATCCGTCATGTAGGAAAACGGGATCGGGGGATTGTCGGCCGGCTGACATTCCAGGCCGTCCCAGGCAATCGTCCGGCCGTCCAGGCGCGGTGGCGTCCCGGTTTTCAGGCGCCCCAGCGCGAACACGGCCTGGCCGAGCGTCTCGGACAACCCGACCGCCGGCGCTTCGCCCATGCGCCCGGCTTCGAACTGCTTTTCGCCGATATGGATGACGCCGCGCAGAAACGTACCGGTGGTCAGCACGACAGTCCCGGCCGCGATTGCACGTCCGTCGGCGAGCACAACGCCTGAGACGCTGCCGTCGTCAGAGAGCTGCAGGTCCTCCACCGCGCCTTCGAGAATATCCAGGCCCTTTTGTTCAACCAGCAGATTCTGAACGGCGCGCCGGTACAGTTTTCGGTCTGCCTGCGCCCGCGGGCCCCAGACCGCCGGTCCCTTGCTTTTGTTGAGCATCCGGAACTGGATACCGCCACGATCGATAGCCCGCGCCATAATCCCGTCGAGCGCATCGATCTCGCGTACAAGATGACCCTTGCCGAGACCGCCGATCGCCGGGTTGCAGGACATCTCACCGATCTTGTCGGCCTTGTGGGTCACGAGCAGCGTTTCAGCCCCGACGCGCGCGGACGCCGCAGCCGCCTCACAGCCCGCGTGGCCGCCGCCGATCACGATCACATCGTAGTCTTTGTTCTGTACCGTCATATCGCGCGCTATGTAGTTCCTTCCGGCACCACTGTCAAAACATCGGTGGTTTGTGATGTTTCACGTGAAACATTCGCTACTTCCCGATACAGAAATCCCGGAAAACCGTGTCCAGGATCTCGTCTATATCCACTCTCCCGGTGATGCGCCCGAGCGCACGTGCAGCCAGCCTGATATCCTCTGCGGCAAGCTCGGGTAGTGCAGCCTGCCGGGCGCGCTCGAGCGATCCCACCGCCTCGTCAAGGGCGGCGCGATGCCTTTCACGCGTTGCTACAGGCCCTTCATGGCCCGACAGGCGGTCGGCCACAATCTCTGAAATACGCGCCACCAGTTTCGCAATCCCCTCGCTATTTCTGGCGGAGACCTGGCGATACTCAAGGCATTCCGGTATATCGGCAGGTACCGCGGGGTTTGGCGCGAGGTCCACTTTGTTGCTCAACACAATCGTGTCCCCGTCGATCAGATCGACAACCCGGGAAGACAAATCGTTCTGCGTGGCATCAAGCACCACCAGCTTGAGCGCGGCTTCTTTTGCCCGTTCTTCGGCCCGCCGCACGCCTTCCACTTCAATTTCCTCGGCGGCTTCGCGGATTCCGGCGGTGTCGGAGAGGGTCACGGCATACCCGCCCAGGTTCATCTGGACTTCGATCACGTCCCGCGTGGTTCCGGCAGCCTGCGAAACGATCGCGACATCACGCCGTGCAAGCGCGTTCATCAGGCTCGACTTCCCAACATTGGGCGCGCCCAAAATCGAAATCGGGAAACCACTACGTATACGTTCACCAAGTAGTCCCGTATGACTATGATTAACAATCTCTTGTTTTATAGATACAATTTTATCCACTACCTGTTCGCGTAGGGCCTCGGGTAGTTCCTCGTCCGAAAAGTCGATCCCGGCTTCCGCATAGCCCAAAAGATCGATCAGCGCCTGGCGCCAGCCTTCGTAAAGGTCGGCCAACCCGCCATCGTATTGTCGTAGGGCAAGTTTGCGCTGTTCGTCCGTGCGCGCGGTGACCAGATCGCCGATTGCCTCTGCCGCCGTCAGATCGAGTTTTCCGTTTTCAAAGGCCCGGCGGGTGAATTCGCCATGATCGGCCATACGTGCCGCCCCCGTGGCCCGCAGCGCGGCGAATACAGCCACCAGAACCGCCTCCCCACCATGGATATGCAGCTCTGCCACATCCTCACCGGTGAAGCTCTGCGGCCCGGGAAAACGCAAGACCAACCCTTTATCCAGTAGGTCTTTTGTCTCTGGACACAATATATTGTATAGTGAGGCCAATCGCGGTTCAGGCAGCGGGCTTATACCGAGCTGCGTCAGGATCGCATCCGTTTCCGGCCCCGATATCCGGACGACCGCGAGCCCCGCCGCACCCGCGCCGCTCGACAGGGCAAAAATCGTCTCTTCCCGGTTTTCTGCAACGGCGTCCATCGGGATCTATTTGGAGGAATCGCTGTCCGGATCGGGCATGGCGGACCAGAAGGCCTTCTGGAACTGTTCCCAGGCTTCCATGCCGCTCCCCGCGGCCCCGGACCCCATGGCGCCGGGCATCCAGGCCTTGAACAGGGTTTGCGGGTCCATGTTGGACATGGCCTCAAGCGCCTGACGCTGCCATTCATCGACAACTACCTTCTGCGCGTCTTTCACATCGGGAAGCCCCATGAATGTCCGCGCCTCTTCCGGTGTGCAATACACATTGATTGTAACCTTCATCCCGTCACCCTTTCGTCCGTTCAGCCCTTGCCGGAACACCAAACGTGCCAACATTGTAGGCTGTCATATAGGCTCTGTTATTCGCCCGTACCCGTATTAGGCCAATCCATGACCCAAAATCTGCTGGCCGACGAAACCAGTCCCTATCTTCTGCAACACGCCGACAATCCCGTCCACTGGTATCCGTGGGGCGAAGCGGCCCTGGCGCAGGCAGAGAAAGAGCAGAAACCGATCCTGCTTTCGATCGGGTATGCCGCCTGTCACTGGTGCCACGTCATGGCCCATGAAAGCTTCGAAGACCCGGACACCGCCGAGGTCATGAACCGGCTGTTCGTCAATATCAAGGTCGATCGCGAAGAGCGCCCCGATCTGGACGAGATCTATCAGGCCGCCCTCTCCCTGATGGGCGAACAAGGCGGATGGCCCCTGACCATGTGCTGCACACCGGACGGCAAGCCCTTCTGGGGCGGCACCTATTTTCCGCCCCGCGCCGGTTTCGGCCGGCCCGGCTTTCCCGATCTCCTCGAACATATCGACCGGATCTACCGCACCGAACAGGACAAGGTGGCGCTGAACACCACCGGCATTCTCGACGCCATCAACGATATGGCCCAACCGCAGCCGGGAGACATTCCCCCGCCTTCCATGATCACCGCCATCGCCAGGCGTCTGGCAGACGAGATCGATTCGGAACATGGCGGGTTCGGAACCGCGCCAAAATTTCCCCAGTATTCAGTGCTCCGGATGATGTGGGCCCACGGCGATGCCGAAACGCGCGCGGCCGTCACGCTCACCCTCGACCGGATGGCCCAGGGCGGCATCTACGATCATCTCGGCGGCGGGTTCGCACGATATTCCACAGACCGTGTCTGGCTGGTGCCCCATTTCGAGAAGATGCTCTACGACAACGCACAGTTTCTCGACCTCTACACCACCGCCTGGCGTGCCAGCGCAAACCCGCTCTACGCCGCACGGGTGGAGGAGACCGTCAGCTGGCTCCTGCGCGAGATGACCCATCCCGAGGGCGGATTTCATGCAACGCTGGATGCCGATTCCGAGGGTGTCGAGGGCAAGTTCTATGTCTGGTCGGCAGCCGAAATCGAGGCCGTCCTGGGTGACGGCTTCGCGGATTTTGCAGTGGCCTATGACGTCACACCGGAAGGGAACTGGGACGGCCACACCATCCTCAACCGCACTCGCGATCCTGCCTGGATGGACGATGCCACCGAATCCCGGCTGGCGGGGTTGCGGGAAAAACTTCTCAGCGTGCGTGCGAACCGCATTCGACCGGCCCTCGATGACAAGATCCTCACCGACTGGAACGGGCTGATGATTGCCGCGCTGGTTGACGCCGCGATGACCTTCAACCGGCCCGACTGGTTCCGGGCCGCGCAATCGGCCTATGGCTTTGTTCGTGACCGCCTCACCACCGCGGCTGGGGACGGGCTGGTGCTGCAGCACTCCTGGCGGAACGGTGACGCGCGCCACCGGGCCACCCTGGACGACTACGCCGCGCTCGCCGGTGCGGCCCTGGCGCTCCACGAAGCGAGCGGCAAGACCGGGTATCTCGACGATGCCCGGGCCTTGTTCGTGACCCTGAACGCGCATTTCCTCGGCCATGGCGGCGCGTATTTCTTCACAGACGATCGCGCACAGGACGTGATCGCTCGGACCCGGTCGGGCTTCGACAACGCCACGCCCTCCGGCAACGGTCTGGCCGCGGAGGCGCTCGTCCGGCTGTTCTACCTCACCGGCGAAACCGTTTTCGGAGACCGGGCGGATGCTTTGCTGCGGGCCTTCGCCGGCAACATCCCCGAAAACGTTTTCGGGTACGGCACCTTGCTCACGGCGGCCGGCTTGTGCGCCGAGGCGACCCAGATTGCCGTGCTCGGGCCCGCCGACGATCCCGCCACAGGCGCGCTCATGACAGCCGCCTGGCAGGGACCGGCCGCAATGCGGATTGTCAGTCTGTTCGAAACCAACGACGGATTGCCCGACCTGCATCCCGCCGCTGGCAAAACACCCACCGGGAACCGGCCCACCGCCTATGTGTGCCGGGGCCCGGTCTGTTCCCTGCCGATCACATCGCCCGAAGCCCTGATCGCGGAGCTGACGTCTTGAGCACCACCGACCCCGCAACCGCCGACTATGCCACCCTCCCGTCCCCCGTCGGGCGGCTGGCCGTGCGCACGACAGATGATGCCATCACCGCCCTCGACTGGGCGGACGCGACCGACATGACACCGGCCTCAACGCCCCTCCAGATCGAGGCCGCCCGGCAACTCGACGCCTATTTCGCAGGAACCCTCCGGGACTTCGACCTGCCGCTGGCCCCGCAGGGCACCGAGCATCAAAAAAAGGTCTGGGCGGAAATGTCCCGCATCCCCTATGGCCGGCTGGCGACCTATGGCGATCTCGCCAAGGCCATCGGATCGGCCGCCCGCGCCGTGGGGACGGCCTGCGGCAAGAACCCAATCCCGATCATCGTGCCCTGTCACCGGGTGGTGGCAACCGGCGGCGGCATCGGCGGATATTCCGGGCGCGGCGGGCTCGACACCAAGCGGGTGTTGCTGAATCTGGAAGGTCTCAGCCCCGAAGGTGGCGGGCTTGACGGCAGCGTGCTTGAAGGTGGCACAGCGGCCCGATAGGGTTCAGGTCAACACATCAGACAAAGCCGTTTCACGGGGAAACCCAGGGGGGAAACCATGGTCCACGCAATTCGTTTTTATGAGCCCGGCGGGCCCGAGGTCATGAAGTGGGAAGAGGTCGAGGTCGGCGACCCCGGCCCCGGTGAAATCCGCGTTAAGCAAACCGCCGCGGGCCTGAATTTCATCGACATCTATCTGCGGTCCGGCGCCCGCCCGGTGCCCATGCCGAATGGTCTGGGGCTTGAGGGCGGCGGCGAGATCGTCGCGGTGGGTGAGGGCGTCACCGATCTCGCAGTCGGCGACCGGGTCGGATATGCCGATCTGCCGCTGGGTGCCTATGCCGAGGAGCGGGTGATACCCGCCAAGATCGCCGTGAAGCTGCCCGATGCGATTTCCAACGAGCAGACCGCCGGCATGATGCTCAAGGGCATGACTACGCAGTTTCTGATCAAGTCCTGCTTTCCGGTGGAGCCCGGCTCGACGGTGCTCTGGCACGCAGCAGCCGGCGGCGTCGGCCTGATCGCCTGCCAGTGGCTCAACCATCTCGGTGTCACCGTCATCGGCACGGTCGGCAGCGAAGAGAAAGCCGAGCTCGCGCGCGCCCATGGCTGTCACCACACCATCAACTACAACACCGAGGATTTCGTCGAGCGGGTAATCGAGCTCACCGACGGGGCCGGCGTGCCGGTGGTTTATGACAGCGTCGGCCAAGACACTCTGCGCGGCTCCATGAAATGCCTGCAGCGCCGCGGCTATCTCATCTCGTTTGGCAATGCGTCCGGCGCCCCGGACCCGGTCGCACCCGGTGAACTTGCCGAGCACGGCTCGATCTATCTCGCCCGCCCGATGCTGTTCGACTTCATCGCCGAGCGCGAGGAGCTGCTCGCCTGCGCCGGGGACCTCTTCGATGTGGTGTCATCGGGGGCCGTCAAAATCGAGGTCAACCAGACCTACCCGCTCTCGGATACCGTCCAGGCCCACAAGGACCTGGCCGCCCGTAAGACCACGGGTTCGACGATCCTGCTGGCTTAGGTCGGCACAGAGATACCCGGGTCAAGCCCGGGTATGACGATCATGGAGAACCGCATTCCCTCACCCACTATGGCCGGACTTGATCCGGCCATCTTTCTCTCCGTCTAGCCAAGCAACGCCCGCAGCAGCTCCGCGTTCGCGGGATCGGCGTCCAGCTCGCCGCGTTCGATCCGGTGCGCGATCTCGACCAGTTGGATGTTGATCGGGGCGTCACCGCCTAGGCGCGCCTGTTCGGCGACGACCAGCCCGTTGATCTCGTCCACCTCGGCGCGCCGGCCCTTGGTCCAGTCCTGGAGGGTCGTCACCTTGGTGTCGGACAGGGTCCAGTGGGTCAGCACCGCGTTGAGCAGTTCTGATGCGTATTGATCGGGATCATTCGCCTCGATCCGGTCGTTGCCGAAGATCGGCACCAGCTCGTAACCCAGCGCCATCCCGGTGCGCACCGCCTCCCGGCCCGAGGCCTTCATCAAATCCTGCATCCCGGGAATTTTCACCGCCTCGGCCAGCGGCAGGTTGAGGATCGATGACGGCAGAAACTCGGCGGCATTGACCACGAGCTTCATCCATTTCGCCGAGTGCACATCGTCGCGAATCTCAACAGTACCCGCGTGCCGCAGAACCTCGGCGACTTCCGGCTCGCGGCCTTGCGTGGTCTCGTCATAGGCGCCGATCTCGAACCAGGTCCCGTCCGGCCCGGTCTGGCGGATCACCACGCCGGGCTCGTACATCCCCGCCGCCACCTCGATCACCGCGCCGATGGTGCGTTCCGGCCCAACGACTGCCGCCACATCGTCCATAGTCATGCCGTTCTGGAGGCCGATCACCAGGCCGTCTTCAGCCAGATGCGGTTTGAGCAGTTCGCAGGCCCAGCTTGTGTCATAGGCTTCCACGGCGATGAAGACGATGTCGAAGGTCTCGCGGATCGTCGCCAGATCGCTGATGTAGAGGGCGTTCACCCGGGTGACGACCGTCTCGTCGAGCATCTCGACCCGCAAGCCGCTCTCGCGTATTGCCGCGACGTGCGCGGGCCACTGCTCGATGAAGATGACGTCGCGCCCGGCTATCGGCCCCGGAGGCCGCACCGTTGGCGCCAGTGCCCACGATGGCAATGTGTTTGTCGGTCATCTTTCCGTCCCCTTCGGGGCGGCGCTTATCGGTCAAGCAGTGTTTGCTTCAACCACCCGACGACCAGATCGGTATTCACATCTTCGCGGTCATTGTAGTAGTGGTCACAATTCTCGACGATCTCCACGTCGCACGGCCCGGCGGACGCCGCGCAGAAATCCTCCGCGGGATAGGCGTCGCGCAGTTCCTGGTCGCCGCGCACGTAAAGCGTGGGACATTTGACCTGGGGTGCCGTCGCGACTGTATTGGGCATGGTAGACAGTCGGTCGAGATAGCTGTTCGCCGTCAGGACATACTACCAGCCGGGCAGCAGCATCAGTTCGTCTCCCCGACATTCCGCAACCATGGCCTCGCCCTGAACCCGGAACTCTTCGGTTCGTGTGCCGCCCAACAGCCCGGTTGTTGGATCGAGTGTTTCCTGAACATCGCCCCCCGCATGGGCCGACAAAAGCACCATGGCCGGGGTTTCGGGATGTTTGGCCGCGTGCTGTACTGCGAGGAACCCACCATTGCTGTGCCCAATCAGGACCGGCGCCTCATATCTGTGTTCGGCAGCCAGCCAGCGCGCGGCAATTTCGTTGTCGCTGATCGCCTCGGCGGTGGTCTGAAACGCCGCACCTTCGACGGCGCGGCTGTTGCGGTTTGACAGAATATCGTGGCCCCGCCGGTTGAAGGCCAGACAGGCAAAACCAAGTGCGGTGAGCGCCGGCGGCAAAAACCGGGGCGCTCCCACATAGAAGTTCATCGTGTTGCCGTGAAACAGCAGAACAGCACCGGCGGTTGCACCACCATCGGGTTCGTACCAGGCGCCATCAAGCGGTTGCGCGGTGTCCGTCTCAATCGTGACGAGCTCGGTGTGCATGGAAAGCCTCTGCAGTCCGGCTCGTAAAAAATGGCAGAGCGGCTACTGGTTCATGGTGTCGTAGAAGTCATCGTTGTTCTTGGTCGACTTCATCTTGCCGAGCAGGAATTCCATGCCATCGACGACCCCCATCGGGTTGAGGATGCGGCGCAGGACCCACATTTTCGACAGGGTGCCCTTGTCCACCAGCAGCTCCTCTTTCCGGGTGCCGGACTTGGTGATGTCGATGGACGGCCAGGTGCGCTTGTCGGAGAGCTTCCGGTCGAGGACGATTTCCGAGTTGCCGGTGCCCTTGAACTCTTCGAAGATCACCTCGTCCATGCGCGAACCGGTCTCGATCAGCGCGGTGGAGATAATCGTCAGGGAGCCGCCCTCCTCGATGTTACGCGCGGCACCGAAGAAACGCTTGGGCCGCTGCAGGGCGTTGGCGTCCACACCGCCGGTCAGCACCTTGCCCGAAGACGGCACCACCGTGTTGTAGGCGCGCGCCAGACGGGTAATCGAGTCCAGCAGGATCACCACGTCGCGCTTGTGCTCAACCAGGCGCTTGGCCTTGGCGATCACCATTTCAGCGACCTGCACATGTCGTGTGGCAGGTTCATCGAAGGTCGAGGAAATCACCTCGCCGCGCACGGTGCGCTGCATGTCGGTCACTTCTTCGGGCCGCTCGTCGATCAGCAGCACGATCAGATAGATATCCGGGTGATTGGCCATGATCGCCTTGGCGACGTTCTGCATCATCACCGTCTTACCGGTGCGCGGCGGTGCCACGAGCAGCGCGCGCTGACCCATACCCAGCGGGGCGACAATATCGATCACCCGCAGGGAGGGGTCCTTGAATTCGGGATCGTCGATCTCAAGCTGGATTTTCCTTTCTGGATAGAGCGGGGTCAGATTGTCGAAATTCACCCGGTGGCGGGTGACGTCCACATCGTCGAAATTGACCTTGTTGACCTTCACCAGAGCGAAGTAGCGCTCGCCGTCTTTCGGGGAGCGAATCTCGCCTTCAACCGTATCGCCGGTGCGCAGGGCAAAGCGACGCACCTGGTTGGGCGAGACATAAATGTCATCGGGGCCGGGCAGATAATTGGATTCCGGAGAGCGCAGAAAGCCGAAACCGTCCTGCAGCACTTCCAGAACGCCGATGCCGTAAATCGGCACGCCATCTTCGGCCAGTGCCTTGAGGATGGCGAACATCAGATCCTGGGTGCGTAGATTGCTCGCGCCCTCGATCTCGAGCTCTTCGGCGAAGACCAGAAGGTCTGCCGGAGATTTCTGTTTCAGTTGCTGGAGATCCATTGGTTCCATGGCGGAAACCTGTCCTATGCTTGGAAATATCGATACGACACGGCGGACGCCTGTCGTCGGATGTGGCTGCGAAACGTCGCGGCGTGCCGACGCCCGGCGCCGGTAAGAAAAGAAGAAAATTGCGGAAGTTTGAGCGAGCGCTCTTGTTGTCTTTCTCGCAGTTCCATTACGCACTTAGTCAGGATGACACGTCAAGTCAATCCCGATGACAGGATTGCGACAGCGAAAATCGCTAGAACGGGCGTGCAATCACCATAATGACGATCAGAATCATCAAAACCGTCGGGATTTCATTGGCCAGGCGATAGGTTTTCGTGGAGCGGGTGTTCGCATCGGACTCGAAATCCTTGCGCCATTTTCCAAAGACATGATGGATGACGGTCATGCCCGCAACAGCCGCGAGTTTGATCCAGATCCATGCCGCGCCCCAATCCATGATCCCCGGCGTGGCCAGCAACAGCCCGCCGAATACGAAGGTGGCGATCATGGCCGGATTCATGATGGCGCGCAGCAGGCGACGTTCCATGACCTTGAAGGTTTCCGACTCGTCCGAACCCGTTTCACATTCGGCGTGATAGACGAAGAGCCGCGGCAGATAGAGCATGCCCGCCATCCAGGAGATCACGGAAATCAC
This sequence comes from Alphaproteobacteria bacterium, assembly GCA_038137215.1. Lineage (GTDB taxonomy): Bacteria > Pseudomonadota > Alphaproteobacteria > UBA6615 > UBA6615 > JABJAG01. Next base: position 39,773 of record JAYQBG010000020.1, on the reverse strand, counting down.
GTGCAGGGATTTGATCCAGGGATAGACCGCGATCAGAAAATCGGTCATGGGCGTTGTTCCGGCAATCCTAACCTACGGCGGCCGACATCGGACACTGTCCCCAGTTCGAGGGACAAATCCGTTCGCCGGTCCCGCTACACACGGCACATCCGGATGCGACATTGCCGCGGACCAGGTCAGCCAGTCCTGCAATAAAGGATGGATCCACGCCCAAGGTCGGCGTCCGGACATAATGGGTGACGCCGGCTTCTTCGGCGAGTTCCCGGTACTCGATATCGAGCTCGACCAGGGTTTCGGAATGCTCGGAAACAAACGCGATGGGTACGAGCACGATATGACAGCCCTCTGCCCCCGCGCGTTCGATCTCGTCCTCGGTGGACGGACCGATCCATTCCAGAGGCCCGACGCGACTCTGATAACAATTGACCCAATCGAACTCCTGGCCAATCTGAGCCACCACTGCTTTCGTGGATTGCTCCACCTGCCACTGATAGGGATCGCCTCCCGCGACAATCTTCTTGGGCAGACCATGTGCGGAGAACAGGACGCGATAGGGTTCGTTTGCGGGTAGTGTGGCGATCGCCGAGGAAACAGACGCCGTAACCGCGGCAACAAACCCCGGATCCGTGGGATAGCAGCACAGCGCCGTGACCGGGATGGACAGGTTCTTTCTTGCCGCAGCCTGGTCCCAGACCCGCATCATGGAACCCACGGTGGTCGTCGAGAATTGCGGATACAGCGGCAGCAGAACAATCCGGTCCGGCTTCGAGGCCATCACCGCGTCCATCGTTTCGTCGCAAAACGGATGCCAGTACCGCATGGCGACGAAGCATTTGAATTCTTCTGACCCGTCCGCATTCAGCGCTGTCTCCAGCGCATCCGCCTGGGCCTTTGTGTTGGCCAGCAAGGGCGATCCTCCGCCGAGATGCGCGTAAATCTCGCGCGCCGTCGAATCCCGGCGTCGGGAGATCAGCTGTGCCAGCAGCCATCGGATCGGCTGCGGCGCGCCGATGATCATCGGATCGTTGAACAGGTTGAAGAGGAACGGCCGGATATCATCCGGCTTGTCCGGTCCGCCCAGATTGTAGAGGACAACCGCCGTAGTCATGTCCGGGCACTCCAGTTCTGCACAATCTCGGCTAGCCGTTCCACATGGGCCGGGGGTGTTTCCCTGTTGATGCCATGGGCAAGATTGAACACGAACGGCCCGCCGGCCAGGGCATCCAGAACCTCTTTGGCTGCGTGTTCCATTGCTTCGCCACCGGCCAAAAGATAGGCCGGGTCGAGATTGCCCTGCACCGGACAGATCGGCTGGATCAGTGACGCGGCCTCGGCCAGCGAAATGGCGGAATCGAGACCGACCGCGTCGATCCCCGTTTCGCGAATATACTCGGGTAGACAAGCACCGATCCCCCGTGCAAACCCGATCACGGGAACATCCGGCGCATGCGACTTCACGGCGGAAACGATCCGCGCTGTCGGCGCACTGACCCAGTCCGTAAACTCGGAAGCCGGTACCGCGCTCGCCCAGGTGTCGAAAATCTGTAGGGCCTGCGCGCCGGCATCAACCTGCGCCTTCAGGTAACGGCTTGTGGATTCGACCAGCAAATCCAGCATGGCATGAAAGGCTTCACGGTTGGTGATGGCCCAGCTCTTGACCGTGTTGAAGTCGCGCGTGCTCCCGCCCTCGATCATGTAGGTCGCCACGGTCCACGGTGCGCCGGAGAAACCGATCAGCGCAACATCCTCCGGCAATTCTGCACGGGTCAGCCGGACCGTTTCAAAGACCGGCGCGAGATGTTCGAGAACCCGGTCCGACGACAGGGCGGCAATATCCCCCGGACCCGTGATGGATTCGAGAACAGGCCCCCGGCCTTCGACGAAACTCACATCCTGGCCGAGCGCATGGGGCACCACGAGAATATCGGAAAACAGAATGGCCGCATCGGGCCGGAACCGCTCGATCGGCTGCAGGGTTACCCGGGCGGCCCGTTCCGGGGTGTAGCAAAGATCGAGAAAGCCATTGGCCCTGGCGCGTACCTCCCGGTATTCGGGAAGGTAGCGACCGGCCTGACGCATGAACCAAAATGGCGGACGGGGTCCGGTCTTGCCGGCAAGAGCATCGAGAAAAAGGTTGGTCACAGCGGCTTTCGGTTTCGAGGTGTCAGGGTGGCGGCTCGGAAGCGGTGAATATGGCGAAGCGAACTGTCCGATGCATTACAAAAAAATTAAAATAACGTAGTGATAATTTGAACTGACGTTGTAGATGTCCGGTGAATCCGAGGGATAACTTTGTGTGCACAGAGTTGTCCACGCGGGCCATGGCGGTGCCCTGTCCGGATCAAGTTTCGTGTACCGTTTCCTTATCCCGTTGATTGCAAATCAATACGTTGGAGAACGTGTTGTGGATCGTTGTGTGTTCTCGTGCGAATGGTTTGTGCATGAAGATGTGCCGAACATGGTCTGAAAACATTGTTCGCCTTGGGATGACAGGGCGGTCAGCGAACGGCATAACCTTGAACAAATTTTTGCCATGTTGAAGACACCCTGCTTATCCACCACTCCGGCGAAGTTGCACACAGCCTGACGGGCAAGATTTCATGACGGACGCACAGGACAAGTTTCACATTCATCTTGTTTCGGACTCAACCGGCGAGACGATCCGCTCGGTGGCGCGCGCGTGTCTGGTGCAGTTTGAAGATTCCGATGTGGTGGAACATTTCTGGCCCATGGCGCGAACGGCCAAGGCGGTCGATCTGGTCCTGGAGGAAATCAGTGAGCATCCGGGTCCCGTAATTTTCACCCTGGTCAATGACGATCTGTGTGAGCAGCTGGTCCGTGGTTGCCGGTTGCGCCAGGTTCCGTGTATCTCGGTTCTCGATCCGGTGATTGCCGCGGTGGGGAACTTCCTCGGCGTCAAACCCACCCATGTCGTGGGCGGACAGCATGAACTCGACGCGGCCTATTTTCAGCGGATCGAGGCCATGGACTGGACCCTGTCCCATGACGACGGACAGCGTGCCCATGAACTCGACGGTTCGGATGTCGTGCTGGTCGGCGTATCCCGGACATCGAAAACCCCCACCTGTCTCTATCTGGCCAATCGCGGGATCAAGGCGGCCAATGTTCCCTGGGTCCCGGGAATTCCCTTGCCGCCGGGTCTCGACAAGCTGGAGAACCCGCTGGTGATCGGCCTGACCAATGATCCCAAGCGGCTTGTGGAACTCCGCCGGGCACGTTTGACGTCACTGCAGCAGGATCAGGAGACCGACTACGTGGATTTCGATCAGGTCCGCGCGGAAATCACCGAAGCCCGACGCTACTTCACCCGAAACCAGTGGCCGGTCATCGATGTCACACGGCGTTCCATCGAGGAAACATCCGCCGCGATCATCACCCTCTACAATCGCAGGCTCGAGGAGCGTGGTGAAACATGCCTGTCGGGGCCGGGCGATGCCCTCTGATCCGCCTGCATTGATCCTGGCATCGGGCAGTGCGGTGCGCACCCGATTGCTCACGGCGGCCGGTGTTGCACATACGGTCCACCCCGCAGATGTAGATGAAGCCGCGGTGCGTGATGGGGTGACGGCGGAAAACGCATCCCACGGGGCCATCGCCGAGGCGCTGGCGGAGCTGAAAGCACAAACGGTGGCACAGACTCATCCCGGCAAACTTGTTCTGGGGGCAGACCAGATTCTGTCCTGTGACGGGCGTGTCTTTGAAAAACCGAGAGGCCTTCCGGGTGTACGCGCACACCTGAACGCCTTGATGGGCAAGGAACACAGCCTGTTCACCGCCGCATGTATCGTCCGCGATGGAGAGGTCGTATGGCATCATCTGGGCCAGCCGGTGCTCCATATGCGTAGATTGAGCGAGGGGTTTGTGGAGGGCTATATCGCCGCCGTCGGCGAAGATGTGTGCCAGTCGGTCGGGGCTTATCAGCTTGAGGGCCGCGGTGTGCAGTTGTTTTCGCGGATCGATGGCGATTTTTTCGATATTCTGGGGCTTCCGATGCTGCCGCTGCTTGAATATTTGCGCAAACAACAGGTGATCGAAGGATGACCGCTCAGCTTCGCGCCGGGGTCATGGGCTGGCCGGTCAAACACTCCCTGTCTCCTGTGCTCCACGGCCACTGGCTCAAACGCTATGGCATCGATGGCAGCTATGAAGCCTTTCCGGTGAAGCCCGAAGAACTGCCGGATGCCATCGCGCGGCTGCGTGACGAGGGAATTCGCGGCACCAACCTGACCGTTCCCCACAAGGAAGCGGCCATGGCGCTGGTGGACCGGGTCGATGCAACGGCCCGTCGGATCGGGGCCGTGAACACGCTTGTGCTGGGTGATGACGGCAGCCTGGACGCCACCAACACCGATGCCTACGGCCTGGTGGAGAACATCCGCGACCATGCGCCGGAACCGCTCGAAGCGCTGTTCGGCGGCCGGCCGGCCGTGATCCGCGGTGCGGGCGGGGGGGGGGGCGCCCCGGGCGGGGGGGGCGCCCCTCACGGCCTAGTCGATATCCGGGGCGTGGACCGCACCCTGTCCCGTGCTACGACGCTCGCGGACATCGCCGGCCCGGACTGCACGCTCAGGGCCGTGGGCTGGGATGCGCGCGAAGCCGCGCTTGCGGATGCCGGGCTTCTGGTCAACACAACAACCCTCGGAATGGAGGGCCAGCCACCGCTCGATCTCGACCTCGCGACGTTGCCGCACGATGCGGTGGTGAACGATATCGTTTACGCACCGCTGGAAACGGGTTTGCTGGCGGCCGCGCGCGGGCGTGGCAATCCGTCCGTCGATGGTCTTGGCATGTTGCTGCATCAGGCGCGGGCCGGGTTCCGCGCATGGTTCGGGGTCGATCCGGTCGTTGATGACGACCTGCGCGATGCCGTTCTGGCCGCACGGGGTTAGGCGCAGGCATGTTCGTTCTGGGGCTCACCGGATCCATCGGGATGGGAAAATCCACCGCGGCCAATATGTTTCGCGCCCTGGGCGTGCCGGTGCACGATGCAGATGCAACGGTGCATCGGCTTCTTGAAGAGGACCGGTACGTCCGCCGGGCAATCGCGGACCGGTTCCCGGGAACCGTGTCCGAGGGTGTGGTGGACCGCCAGGCGCTTGGCGCAGCGGTGTTTTCCGATCCGCAGGCGCGGCGCGATCTGGAGGCAATCCTTCATCCCCGGGTGCGTCAGGCCACCGAAGGCTTCCTGCGTCGGCATCGGGTCATGGGGACACCGCTGGTGGTGCTTGATATTCCCCTGTTGTTCGAGACCGACGGAGCGGACCGTGTCGATGGTGTTGTGGTAGTGTCCGCACCTGCTGCCCTGCAACTCCGCCGGGTTCTGGCCCGGCCGGGCATGAGCGAGGAAAAGTTTGCCGGAATTCTGGCCTCCCAGATACCGGACCGCGAGAAACGTCGCCGGGCCGACTTTGTCGTGGAGACGGGCATTGGAAAGGCCTATACTTTTGCCAGGCTCAAGCAGATCGTCACCGAGATTGACGCCGCGCAATCTGGCTCACGCGGAACATTCTAGGACCCGAACCCTGGGCCGAACCCCTACCCGAAAAGAGCGACGGCATGCGTGAAATCATCCTCGACACCGAAACCACAGGCTTCGACCCCGCCCAGGGCGACCGGATCGTCGAGATCGGTTGTGTGGAAACCCAGTTTCACATCGCCACCGACAAGACCTTTCACTGCTATATCAATCCCGAACGCGACATGCCCGAAAGCGCCTTCAACGTTCACGGGCTGAGTGAGGAGTTTCTCTCGGACAAACCGGTTTTTGCCGAAGTGGTGGAAAATTTTCTGACCTTCATCGGGGATGCCCCGCTCGTCATTCACAATGCCGAGTTCGACATGAAGTTCCTCAATTCCGAACTCAAGCGGCTTGGACGTCCGATGCTCGATCGCGACCGGGCCATTGACACCGTGGCGATTGCGCGCCGCAAGTTCCCGGGTGCCCAGGCCAATCTGGATGCGCTCTGCCGCCGGTTCGACATCGACCTGTCACGACGCGACAAGCATGGCGCGCTGCTCGATGCCGAACTTCTGGCCGAAGTCTATCTGCAACTCTGTGGTGGACTGCAACCCGGCCTGGAATTGTCGGGCACCGAAGCGGCCGGCGACAGACCGGTCGTGGTGCAGCGTCAGGCACGCGCGGCACGTCCCCACGCACCCAGCGCGGAGGAACTGGCCGCCCACGCGGCGCTGGTCGAGGCTCTCAACGAGCCGGTCTGGAATTCCGAAGAGAACTGACGCGCCGCGAAAGGGCGGCGTGCTGATCCCGGCCCGCAGAGACC
>JAYQBG010000020.1:0-33371 GCA_038137215.1 Alphaproteobacteria bacterium | reverse complement strand
CAGAGACCTGCCTAGAGTTCGAACTCGAACTTCTGGCCGTCATCCTTGTCCTTGCCGTTATTTCCGGCCGGTGCGGCTGCGGGCGCTCCGCCGTCCGCGCCCTGCTGTTCGGCCTGGGCCTGGGCCGCGCGCTGCTGGTAGAGCTGCACGAAATCGATCGGCTGGACGAGCAGCGGCGGGAAGCCGCCATCGCGCACGGCGTCGGCAATGATCGCGCGGGCAAACGGGAATAGCTGACGCGGGGCCTCGATATAGACGAGCGGCGCCAGATATTCCTCCGGCACCTCGCCGATGGAGAAGATGCCGGCATAGACGATCTCGACGATGAACAGCGCGGTCTCGCCCGCCGTGCCCTCGGCCCGCAGGGTCAGTGTGACCTCGAAGGCCTTCTCGGCCACCTGGTTGGCGTTGACGTCGATGGCGATCTGAACATTGGGCTCGCCCTGCTGGGATAGTGACTGCGGTGCGTTCGGGTTCTCGAAGGAGAGATCCTTCACGTACTGGGCGTTGACCAGCATCATCGGTTTCCCGTCCGGGGTCTGGACGTTGGCGGGATCTGCGGGGGCTGCGTTCTGATCGCTCATGGCGGGTTCCGTTTTATTTGAAGCGGGCTTGGTTGAATTGGCGCATTGGCTAACATGCCCGCGTGGTGGCGACAACCTGAGGCGGGCGCAACAGGCGCGATTCAGCGTTTGTCATTCAGGCGCGGGGTGTTCTCGTTCGCGGGCGGGTCGTCGCGGGCCACGCCGAATTCCTCGCCGTCGATCACGGGTCCTGCACCCCGGCCTGCGCCCTGGTCCGGGCGCCCGCCCGGGTGTCCCTGCGGTCCGCCTCCGCCGGGCCGGCTCGCGCTGTGCACGGAAAAATGAACGCCGCGAGACCGTTCCATCAGTTTCCAAAGGCCGCGGCCCAGAACAGCGCGGGCGGGTGGCAGCAACAGCGCAAAGCCGAGCGCATCGGTCAGGAATCCGGGCGTGAGCAGCAGCATGCCGCCGGCCAGCAGACAGAATCCGTTGAAGATTTCGCGCACGGGCAGGCGGTCTTCCTGCAGTTCGGCTTGGGCGCGTGCCAGCGTTGCCATGCCCTGGTGGCGCAGCATCGCGGTTCCGATCACCGCCGTGAGGATCACCAGACCGATGGTCGGCCAGACCCCGATCAACCCTCCGACCTGAATGAAGAGGTAGATTTCGATCAGCGGCACGCCAATGAAGAGGGCGAGAATCACTAGTGGCATTCTTGTTCTTTCATGCAGTTACCCCTATCTAATGGTATCTATCATCATGCGTCCGGTTGGCCGGCGCATTCTTTCCCGAAAATGGCCCTGCGCAGGACCGCGCCAGCTTTATATAGGGTGGCAAGAACAATTTAGGACGGATCGCGGCGTGAAATTCATCGATATCATCATTCTGGCGATGATTACGGCATTTCTGGTGTTTCGTTTGCGCAATGTTCTGGGCAAGCGGACCGGAAATGAACGACCGCCGCAAAACCCCTATGGCGGACCGGAAGAGGCCACGGAAAGCCCGCGCGACGGTCACGACGATGAGAAGGTCGTTACGCTGCCCGGACGGGCCGAGCCCGATGATATTCCCGATGACAGCCCGGCCGCCGATGGCCTGCGTGCGATCCGCGAGGCCGATGGTCAGTTCTCGCCCCCGGAATTCGCGGAAGGCGCGCGTGGCGCGTTCGAGATGATCGTCACCTCCTTTGCCAATGGTGACCGCGATACCCTGCGTCCGCTGCTCAGCGATGAAGTTTACGAGAACTTCGCCGGGGCCATAGAAAGCCGCGAAGCCAATAGCGAGACCATGGAAATGACCCTGGTTGGTATCCGCGAGTCGGACATTATCGAAGCCAGCATGGATGGCCGCGTGGCCTTCGTGACCGTCAAGTTTGTCACCGAACAGATCGAAGTGGTTCGCGACAAGGACGGTGAGCCGGTTTCGGGCGATGCCAGCAAGGTTGCCACGGTGACCGATATCTGGACCTTCGCGCGCAACACCCGTTCGCGTAATCCGAACTGGACCCTCGTCGCCACCGAAGCACCGAACTAATCCGTTGAAACGGGTCGCGCGCTTTCTCGTGCTTTCGGCGTTGCTCGCCGTGGCGGCCTGCGATCAATCCGAGGATGACGAGGCCGAGGTTTCGGAACCCGCGCTGCGCTACACCCCGGTTGCAATCGAAAGCCTGCCGGGCTGGTCCGACGATGCCCTGGCCGAAGCCCTGCCCGCATGGCGACGGTCCTGTCAGCGCCTCATGGCCATGCCGCCGGCCAGGTCGCTCGGGCCGGGTGCAGGAGTGGCGGCGGACTGGCAGCCGCTCTGCGCGGATGTTGCTGCGCTGACCGACGCCGACACGCCCGCGTTGCGCGGCTTTCTTGAACAGCATTTTGTGGCCCTGCTTGTGGATGGCGGCAAGGCGGCACCGGGGCTCTTCACCGGTTATTTCGAACCGATCCTCGAAGCGGCATCTGTGAAATCCGAAACCTATGGCGAGCCGATCTATGCCCTGCCCCGCGACCATGTCAGCGTGCGGCTGGGTGATTTCGACCCCGCGCTACAGGGCAAGGCGATTGTCGGGCGGGTGGAGAGCGGGCGGCTGGTGCCCTATCACGAACGGGGCGACATCGACGCGGGCGCGGTTTCCGACGATGCCGAGATTCTCTTCTGGGCCCGCGATCCCCTCGATGTGTTCATTCTGCAGGTCCAGGGATCCGGGATCGTCGAACTGCCCGACGGCACCCGTGAACGCATTGGGTTTGCCGGTCACAACGGCCATGCCTATGGCTCGCTGGGCCGCTGGCTAATCGCCGAGGGCGAGTTGCAGCCCAACCGGGCGGCCTGGGAGGATATCCGCGCCTGGCTGGAAGCCAATCCGGAAAAGGCCCGCAGCGCACTTGCGGTCAATCCGCGCTTCATTTTTTTCCGCAAGCTCGACGGTGACGGGCCGCTCGGAGCTGCGGGCGTGCCGCTGACACCCGAACGCTCCATGGCCGTGGACACCGACTACGTGCCCCTCAACGTGCCGGTCTGGCTGGATATCGAGCATCCCGACGGGCAAGCCCGCCTGCAGCGGCTGATGCTGGCCCAGGATGTGGGCAGCGCCATCAAGGGTGTGGTGCGCGGCGATTTCTACTGGGGGACGGGCCGTGCCGCCCTGGACAAGGCGGGTCGCATGAAAAGCACCGGTCGCTACTACATGCTGGTGCCGAAAACAGTTGTTCCGGCGAGTTGAGCGGCGCCATTTTCAAACACCGCGTCGTCATGGCCGGATCGAGTCCGGGTATGACGATATTGCGGCCATGTGCCCGGCTTGGGCGGCGAAAGAAGTGTGCTAAATAGGATCGGAACCCAAGGAGATTGCCATGAGCGAAGCCCCGCGCGTCGCCCTGTTCGTGACCTGTCTGGTCGATCTGTTCCGGCCCACGGTTGGCTTTGCCGCCGTCAAGCTGATGCAGGATGCCGGCTGCACCGTCGAGGTGCCCGAGGCCCAGACCTGTTGCGGCCAGCCCGCCTACAATTCCGGAGACCGGAAGGACACCATCGCGGTCGCCCGTCAGGTGATCGCGGCCTGCGAGGGATATGACTACGTGGTCGCGCCCTCGGGGTCCTGCGCGGGCATGATCATGAAGCACTACCCCGAGCTGTTTGCCGACGACCCGGACTGGGCGGCGCGGGCCGAAGATCTGTCCGGGCGGACCCACGAGCTGGTCTCGTTCCTGACCGATATTCTGAAGGTCGGGAATGTGGACGCGGCCTTTGACGGGACCGTCACCTATCACGATTCCTGTTCGGGCCTGCGCGAACTGGGGATTCACGGCCAGCCGCGTGCGCTGCTTGACGGCGTGAACGGCCTGCATCTGCGCGAGCTGGAAGATTCCAATGTGTGCTGCGGGTTCGGCGGCACCTTCTGTGTGAAGTATCCGGATATCTCCAACAACATGGTCTCGAACAAGACCGAGAAGATCCTGGCCACCGGGGCGGAAACCCTGCTGGCGGGCGATATGGGCTGCCTGATGAATATGGCCGGCAAGCTGCAGCGCGAAGGTGCCAATGTTCGCGTCCGCCACGTGGCGGAGGTGCTCGCGGGCATGGGCGACGGGCCGGCCATCGGCGAGCCGCAGGACGGGAAGGCATAAGCGCAATGAATGTTCATCCCACCAGCCGGAACTTCAAGAACAACGCAAAGGAACAGCTTGCGAATGAGGATTTGCAGGCGGCCCTGAACAAGGCGCGCGGGCACTTCGTCGATGGCCGTTCGACGGCGGCCGGGAATCTGCCCGAGTTCGAGGACCTGCGCGACCAGGCCCGCGAAATCAAGAACCACACAATCGAGAATCTCGATTTCTACCTCGAAGCCTATGAGGAAAAGGTCGTCGAGAATGGTGGCCATGTCCACTGGGCGCGCACGGCCGAGGATGCCCGCCGGATCGTTCTGGAGATCTGCCGCTCGGTTGACGCGAAAGCCGTCAACAAGGGCAAGTCGATGATCGGTGAGGAGTGCGAGATCAACGAGATGCTGGAGGCGAACGGCATCCGCCCGGTCGAGACCGATCTCGGCGAGTACATCATCCAGCTGCGTGGCGAGAAGCCGAGCCACATCATCGCGCCGGCCGTTCACCTGACCAAGGATCAGGTCGAGCAAAGCTTCCGTGAGAATCACACCGAGCTCGACCCGGACCGGATTCTCGAAGAGCCGCCGACGCTGCTCAACGAAGCGCGGACCATCCTGCGCAAGAAATATTTCGAGGCCGAGGTCGGCATCACCGGGGCGAACCTGCTGATCGCCGAAACCGGCTCCTCGATCATCGTGACCAATGAAGGTAATGGCGATCTGTCCCAGCTGATCCCCAAGGTGCATATCGTGCTGGCGAGCCTCGAGAAGATGGTCCCCACCCTCGAGGACGCCTCGACCATTCTGCGGGTGCTGGCGCGCTCGGCGACCGGCCAGGAATTCTCCAGCTACACGACGCTCTCGACCGGGCCGAAGCGCGAAGGCGATCCGGACGGGCCGGAGCAGTATCACGTGATCCTGCTCGACAATGGCCGCACCGACATGATCGGCACAGAGTTTCAGGACATGCTGCGCTGCATTCGCTGCGGGGCCTGCATGAACCACTGCCCGGTCTATCAGTCGGTCGGCGGCCACGCCTATGGCTGGGTCTATCCCGGACCGATGGGCTCGGTGCTGACCCCGGGCCTGCTCGGCGTGGACGAAGCCGGCCACCTGCCCAATGCGTCGAGCTTCTGCGGGCGCTGCGAAGAGGTTTGCCCGGTGCGTATTCCGCTGCCGAAGATGATGCGGAACTGGCGCGAACAGGAATTCGAGAAGCACCTCTCGCCTGGCGCGGTGCGGGTCGGCCTCGGCCTCTGGGCGTTCATGGCCAGGCGCCCGAAACTCTATCAGCTGGCAACGGGCCTCCAGATGCGCCTGCTCGCCCGCATGGGACGGGCGCGCGGCCGCCTATCTTCGGTGCCGCTCGCCAAAGGCTGGACGAAGTATCGCGAGTTGCCCGCACCGGAGGGCCGCACCTTCCAGTCCCGCTGGAAATCAGGGGAGCGCCCGCAATGAGTGATCGCGAAACAGTTCTTGGCTCGCTCCGCCGCTCTCTGGGCCGGGACGGCCCGGTCGATGCGGACACCGCCAACAAGCTGCGCGCACGGATGGTCGGCCACGCCCGTAACATCGTGCCGCAACGCACCGAGCTTGATGACGCTGGCCTGGTCTCCCTGTTCGAGGAGATGGCCACTAGGGTCCATGCGACGGTCGCCCATGTCTCGGACATGTCCGAGGTGCCCGCCGCAGTCGGTGAGTATCTGCGCAGCGAAAACCTGCCCTCGGAAATCGTCATGGCGCCGGATGCCACGCTCGACGACGCGCCGTGGTCCGAGAATGCCCTGCTGGAAATCCGCCGCGGGGCGCCGGTTGAATCCGATCAGGTCAGCGTGACCTCGGCCCCGGCCGCGGTCGCCGAGACCGGCACGCTGGCCATGTATTCTGGTCCGGACCACCCCTCGACGCTGAACTTCATGCCGGAAACTCATGTCGTCGTCCTGCCCGCCGGCCGGGTGGTCAAATCCTATGAAGACGTCTGGGATTCGATCCGCGCTAAGGCCGGCGATCCGGACTCCGGGCGCAACGGGCAGTTGCCGCGCACGGTGAACTTTGTCACCGGCCCGTCCCGTTCGGGGGATATCGAACAGACGCTCCTGCTCGGCGCCCATGGGCCGCGCCGCCTGCACATTGTCATCGTCGATAGCGAATGACACCAGGCGAACCAGAGGACGACGACGCGGAGCTGTTCCGCCGTGTTCTGGCGGACGCCAAACCCATCAAGCAGCGCCGCCCGCGGCCCGAACATCCCGCGGCCAAGGCCGGCAAGAAGATCGCTGCGAAAGCGCCCCCGGCCAAAAAACCGGCGCGTGCCACGGCCCGGCCGGTGTCACCACCACCGCCCCCGTCCAAGCCTGCAAAGACGCTTGCCAGCGGCGACTACAGCGGCATGGACCGGCGCACCGCCGACCGGTTCCGCCGGGGCAAGCTTCCCATCGATGCCCGGCTGGATCTGCATGGCATGTATCAGGACGCCGCCCACCACGCCCTGAACGATTTTATTTTGTCCTGCGCGGCGGCGAGCAAACGTAAGGTGCTCGTGATCACCGGGCGCGGCTCGCGGGAAGGCTCGGGCGTACTGCGCGAGCGCCTGCCCCAGTGGCTCAATCAGGCCCCCTGCCGCAACCATGTTGTCTCCTTCACGACCGCCCGCCCCCAGCATGGGCGTGACGGCGCGTTCTATGTGCTGCTGCGCCGCAAGCGGGATCGGGATGGACGGGACCGGGGCGCATGACGCCCTTCGGCGAAAAGGTCCGAGGATTGCGTGCGCAGCGCGGTGTGAACCTGAAGCAGATGGCGGCCGATCTCGAGCTGTCACCGGCCTATCTCTCGTCCCTCGAACACGGCCATCGCGGCCGCCCGTCCGAGGCGCTGGTGGTGCAGATCTGCGAGTATTTTCACCTGATCTGGGACGACTACGAGGAAATGCACCGCCTCGCCAGGCTGTCCCACCCGAAGGTGACGGTTGATACCTCCGGGTTGTCACCCGCCCACACAGAGCTCGCCAACACGCTGGCGGAGAAGGTGCAGGACATTTCCGAACAGGACGCGATCGCCCTGCTCGCCCGCCTGCGCGGGGATCTGTACTGAGCCGGTCCCGTCCGTGACTATGTATGCCCGCCTGCGCGGGAAGGTGACGAGGTGCACTGTCTCTTCGCGCAGCGCCCCCGAAACGCAGCAGGGGCGGGTTTGAAACCCGCCCCTGCATGCACTCCGAACTGGTGATCTCGAACGCCTAGTCGTCGAAGAGCATCGCGACGCAGCGGATCCAGCCACCCGAGGCGCCTTTGATCTTGTAGGGCATGCAGCTGACCATGAACCCGTGATCGGGCAGGGTTTCCAGGTTCAGCAGCTTCTCCATATGACAGTAGGGCTGCTCGATGCCAGCCCAGTGGCCCTGCCAGACGGCCAGCGCATCATGGTCCTTGGCATAGGTTTCCTGCTGCAGGGAGAACGGCGCGTCCCAGCCCCAGGCGTCGATGCCGGTCACCCGGACGCCGTGCTTCTGGGTGAGATAGAGGGTCGCTTCCCGACCCATGCCGATGCCGCGGCTGAGATATTCCTCGCTGCCGTAATACTCGCTCGCTTTGGTGTTCACGAGCACGATGTCGAGCGGCTGGAGTTCGTAGTCAATGCGCTTGAGTTCGGCTTCCACGTCGTTGGGCTGGACGATGTAGCCGTCCGGAAAATGGCGGAAGTCGAACTTCACGGCCGGCCGGTAGAACCAGTCGAGGGGCAACTCGTCGATGGTCTGCATCCGGTTCCCGTCCTTGTCCACCGAATGGTAGTGCCAGGGCGCATCGATATGGGTTCCGTTATGGGTGGTCAGCGTCACGATCTCCCAGGCCCAGCCCTCGCCGTCGGGCAGATCGACCGTCTTCATGCCCGGGAAGAAGCTGGCCATGGCCTCGGCGTTTTCTTCCTGGGTGACGTACTGAATCTTGGGCCGCATAATTTCCGGATCGACGATGGTGTCGTTGTCGAGCGGCATGGACAGATCGATGACTTGCTTGGGCACTTGCATGGTGTTGTCTCCCCCGGAGAAAAGGTTTGTTGGTTGCCGACACTTTACGATGGTGCGCGCCGGGGGGGAAACCGGGAACCGATTTCGTACAGGCGTCGTTCCCGCGAAGGCGGGAACCCATAAACACAGGCGTAGGCCTGATCGCGTGCGGGGTTAATGGATTCCCGCCCGCGCGGGCCAAACGCGGAAGGACTAGAGAATGAACTTCGACAGATCGGCGTTCTTGGTCAGCTCTTCCAGGCGTTCGCGGACCATGGCGTCGTCGATGTTGATCTGCTCGCCGTCCCGATCCGGGGCGGTGAAGCTGATCTCTTCCAGCAGCCGTTCGAGCACCGTGTGCAGGCGCCGTGCGCCGATATTTTCGACCGACTGATTGATCTCCGCCGACAGCTCGGCGAGCGTGTCGATGGCCTCCTCGGTGAAGTTGAGGGTCACGCCTTCCGTGTCCATCAGCGCCACATACTGGCGGATCAGGCTGTTCTCCGGTTCGCGCAGGATGCGCCCGAAATCCTCGCGGGTCAGCGCGCTGAGCTCGACCCGGATCGGCAGGCGGCCCTGCAACTCGGGCAGAAGGTCCGAGGGCTTGGCGAGATGGAATGCGCCCGAGGCGATAAACAGAATATGATCGGTTTTCACCGCGCCGTACTTGGTCGCCACGGTCGTGCCCTCGATCAGCGGCAGCAGGTCGCGCTGCACTCCTTCCCGGCTGACATCGCCGCCCTGGCGGTCGCTGCGCGCGGTGATCTTGTCGATCTCGTCGAGGAACACGATGCCGTCATTCTCGACGGATTTCAGGGCCTCCTCGACGATCTTGTCCTCGTCGAGCAGCTTGTCGGCTTCGTCGGCGAGCAGCACGTGATAGCTCTCGGCGACGGTCATCCGGCGTGGCTTGGTCTGCTGCCCGAAGGCCTTTCCGAGCATATCGTTGAGATTGATCATGCCCATCTGACCGCCGGGCATGCCCGGAATGTCCATGGTCGGCATCTGCATGCCGGCATTGTCGGCGACCTGGACCTCGATCTCCTTGTCGTCGAGCTCGCCGGTCCGCAGTTTGGCCTGAAAGGAATTGCGGGTGGCCTCACTGGCATTTTCCCCGACCAGCGCGTCGAGCACCCGGCGCTCGGCATTCAGCTCCGCCTGGGCCTTCACCTCGCTGCGCCGGTTTTCCTTGGTGATCAGGATCGCCTGCTCCACCAGGTCGCGGACTATGGATTCCACATCACGGCCCACATAGCCGACCTCGGTGAACTTGGTCGCCTCAATCTTGATGAACGGCGCGTTGGCTAGCTTGGCTAGGCGGCGCGAGATTTCGGTCTTGCCGACACCGGTCGGCCCGATCATCAGGATATTCTTGGGCAGCACCTCTTCGCGCAGATCCTCGGGCAGCTGCTGGCGCCGCCAGCGGTTGCGCAGCGCGATGGCCACGGCACGTTTGGCGTCGTTCTGGCCGACGATGAAACGGTCGAGTTCGGAAACGATCTCGCGCGGGGAAAAGATGGTCATGAGCAGTCCCGTCGGATGAGGGTCGCTTTGGTGTGTGTCACTAGAGCGATTCAATGGTGAGGTTGGTGTTGGTATAGACGCAGATATCGGCCGCGATCCCCATCGCCTTCTCGGCGATCTGGCGGGCGTCGAGATCGTCCCGGTCCGCCAGCGCGCGGGCCGCGGCGAGCGCGTAATTGCCGCCCGAACCGATGGCGATGATCCCGTCATCGGGTTCGAGCACATCGCCGGTGCCGGTGAGCACCAGCGAAGCGTCCTTGCTGGCAACGGCCATCATGGCTTCCAGGCGGCGCAGATAGCGGTCGGTCCGCCAGTCCTTGGCGAGTTCGACACAGGCGCGTACGAGCTGTCCCGGATGAGTTTCCAGCTTGGCCTCGAGCCGCTCGAAGAGGGTCATGGCATCGGCTGTCGCCCCGGCAAACCCGGCGATCACTTTGCCATCGCCCAGCGGGCGTACCTTGCGGGCGCTCGACTTGATGACGGTCTGGCCCAGGGAGACCTGGCCGTCCCCGGCGATCACCACGCTGTCGCCCTTGCGGACGGAAAGGATGGTGGTGCCGTGCCAGGACGGGATGCGGTCGTCGTGCTGAGAAACGTTCATGAATCTGTCCGGTGCTTGCGTGTCGGTTCTGGGATCAGGGAGTCCTGCCGTATCCGGGCAGGACGCGCAATGGGCGCGGCGGGCCGGAGTCTCCATTTGGGGTGGCGGGATCGCCGATCAAGTGGCGGGCGTGTTTGGCCCCGGAGCCCGGGTTGCGCCTCAGGATGTGATTTCCAGCACGAAACGAAACGGAGAATCCGCGGCCCCGGCGATGATCTCGTTTTCGCCGATATGCAGCGGCACTGCGTTCATGGGCTCGTCGATGCCGATACGCAGCCCGTTGACGACCGTGCCCAGCTGGCTGTCCACATCGCGCAGCATTAGGGCATTGTGGCCGCGTTCAATCGCGAAATGGCTGCGGGACAGATTGTAAGGCTTGCTGTCGGAGAACATCAGCTCGATCTCCACCCGGGGGGGACTGCTCGCCGCGGAGCGGCTTACGGCCAATCCCGAACGGCATCTGGTCGATCTGCAGGCCGCGTCGCGGCAAACCGGCGCGGGTCTCCTGGCTGGCCGGCTTCAGGCGGATATCGGACCAATTGCCTGGTGCGGCAATGGGACCGTCATGGGCGGTCGGAACGGCGTCGCGCTCCGCCCGCGGCACCAGGTCGAGGCGTGAAGGGATTCCGCTGGCCGCCTCGCGCACGAGCTCGGGATTGCGCGAGAGCTGGGCGGATACGGTCGCCCGGTCCACGATGGCCGCCTCGACATCTCCGCGAGCCACGGCCGTGTACTCCTGCGCGCCCCCGAACAACAGGCTCACAGCACCGATCACGGCCCCCTGCCCGGCCCGTTCGACCATGGCGCCCAGCTCGGGGCGCAGCTTCACATGGCCCGACAGAATGACAAAGCCTTCTTCATGATCGGAACCGGCCTGAAGCAGGTTATCGCCGTGGGAAAAACAGCGGGTGCGGGCGGGCAGGGTCGTCATGAGGATCGGGAGGAACAGGAAAACGGGATGGCTGGAACCGTATGATGACCAAAAAAGCACCATCCGCCAATCGTCTTCCGGGATGGCGCGCGCCGCCCTTGCCTGCTATCTAGGCGCCGCGCTCGGCCCCATGCCGATCTGCAGGAGAAAATCATGAGTGTAGAAGATCAGCCCGGACGCCGGGCCGAGGTCGTGCGGACGACCAAGGAAACCGATATCTCTGTCGCGGTGAACCTCGACGGAACCGGTGCCTATGACATCGAGACGGGCATCGGATTTCTCGATCACATGCTCGAGCAGCTCTCGCGCCACAGCCTGATCGATCTGACGGTGCGCGCGAAGGGCGATCTGCACATCGATTTTCACCACACGACCGAGGATTCCGGCTACGCGGTGGGCGAGGCAATCAGCCTGGCCATGGGCGACCGGCGCGGCATTCGCCGGTATGGCGATGCCCTGATCCCCATGGACGAGACTCTCACCCGGGTGGCGCTGGATGCGTCCAATCGGCCGTATCTGGTGTGGAAGGTGCCCTTTACCCGTCCGAAACTGGGTGAGATGGACACCGAACTGTTCCAGGAATGGTATCGCGCCTTTGCCCAGTCGGCGGGGCTGACACTGCATGTCGAGACCCTGTACGGCGAAAACAACCACCACATGGTGGAGTCCTGCTACAAGGCGCTGGCGCGTGCTCTGCGGACGGCGGTGGAGATCGATCCGCGCCGCCGGGACGATGTGCCGTCCACCAAAGGCGTTCTGGGCGGCTCTATGACCGAGTAGTGGTGGTCTCTGTGGCCCGGGTTTCCGGGATATTTGCGGAGTAGCGGTTAATGAATGATGACCCAAAGGCACCGGGCGGGCCCCTGCCGCGGCGCGACGATGCGACGCCGGGGGCTGTTCCGACGATCCTGGCAACCTCGCATCACGGAAATCTGGTGCGCGCCCGTAAGTGGATGGTGGACCGGATGGTTGCGAAACGGTCGGAACGGGCCAAGGCCATACTTCAGAAAAACACCGCATTATGGGACCTGATGACCCGCGCAGCGGCAGGCACTACCGTGACCGGCGCGTTATGCTCTGATTATCTGACGCTCTACGAGTAGGTTAAGTTGTTCAAACCAAAGGATGTATTGGAGTGAGGCACAGGTATTACCACAGTAGTGTTGGCGCAGGCGCTGATTGAGAATGCCAAAGAGGGTGGCGGGCCGGTCGGGCGGGTCACATCGATGGAAGACGACCTGGACTGGTTCGAAGTGGCCCGGTCGCGCCTGCCGGAGGATGTGGCCTGCGTGGTCGATATGGTGCAAAGCCCGAAGGTTGATGGTTTCTATAAATGCTTTCGCGGAGTCTGTTACGAGAGCGTTCCCGAACGGGATTATGACTTCGTGTTCTCCGACGGGCCCGACCGGCACTCCCCCGTGAATGGGGACAAGCTGTTCAACCTCGGCCTGATAAACGTTGTGCGCCGCGCTGAGCAGCCGGTTCGGGCGGTTGTGGACAACCACTACCTGACTTTTTACATCCTGCAGAAGGTGTTCGGGACGGACCTGGCGCGCTACAGTGTCAGTCGCAAGCTGATGTTTGTGGGGCCGGTGACCCGTGACGATGTGCGATTCCTCAAAAAGGAGTCGTTTCTCCCGGATGTACGGCTGTTTGGGACCACCGAGCTGCGGCTTCGGATGGCCCGCGAAGACTGGTACTAGGGCGGCGAAGCGATGGCGCGAAAGATCTATACCGTACATGCCAGATCCTGGTCGGCCGCCGGAGACGGTGACGCTGTTTTCGTCAGGGAAGGGTTCAGCTGGCCGGCCTTCCTGTTCGGCCCGTTCTGGGCGTTGTGGTTCGGCCTCTGGAAGACCGCGGTAGTGCTTTTCCTGTTGTCTCTGGCAATCTCGGGATTGGCGGTAGTGTCAGGTATGACGGATGGCGCGGAGTTCACAGTCACCTTGGGTTTGCAGGCAATGGTAGGGCTTTGGGGCAATGACTGGCGGCGGTATGTCCTGGCCCGCCAGGACTACGCCGTGCGCGGGGTTGCCGGGGGGCGGGATCTCCCGGATGCCGAACACCACTACTTTGCCGGAAGGGCCTGACCCGATGGAAACGATCGCCATTATCGATTACGGCTCGGGCAATCTGCGTTCGGCGGAAAAAGCATTTGAACGGGCGTCACGCGAAGCTGGTCTCAATCAGGTGATCAAGGTGACGAATGACCCGAACGTGGTCGCCCATGCCGATCGCGTGGTATTGCCCGGCGTGGGGGCGTTTCGCGATTGCCGCGAAGGACTTGAGGCCCAGCCGGGAATGATCGAAGCACTCGAGGAGGTTGTCCGGGTCAAAATACGGCCGTTTCTTGGGATTTGTGTCGGTATGCAACTTATGGCCACCCGCGGCCTTGAGCACGGTATGACCTATGGCTTCGGTTGGATTGCCGGGGAAGTTGTGGCGATAAAGCCCGAAAAACCGGGACTCAAGATCCCGCATATGGGCTGGAACGAGCTCGATATTCATGAAACCGGCCATACCCTGTTGTCCGGACTGGACCGCCTGGCGACGGCCCGGCCGCACGCCTATTTCGTGCACAGCTATCACCTGGCCGCGGAAAATCCCGACGACGTTCTGGCCAGCGTGGAGTATGGCGGCACGATCACAGCCGCGGTGGGGCACGCCAACATGATCGGGACGCAGTTTCATCCGGAAAAAAGCCAGGCGACAGGCCTGGCGCTGATTTCCGGCTTTCTGCAGTGGTCGCCATGACCGAGACCCTGACCGAGCGCCTGGGGGAATTCCGCGGTAACGATCTGGCCGATCTGTGCGATGCCGCGGAAGCCGCGATCGTGGCCGGCGGCGGTTTCGGCTGGTTGCAGCCGCCCCGGCGCGACGTCATGGAGGCCTATTGGCGCGGAACACTGCTGGTGCCGGGACGGACGGTGTTTGTCGGGCGCCTGGACGGTGTGATCGCCGGCGGCGCCCAGCTGATCCGCCCGCGCCCCAACGCCGAAGCGCAATCCTTTGCCGTGCAGGTCTCCACCTTCTTTCTGGCCCCCTGGGCACGCGGACACGGCCTGGCTCCGGCCATACTCGATGCGTGCGAGGATGAGGCACGGCGGGAAGGGTTTACGGTGCTCAACCTCAGCGTTCGCGAGACCCAGGAAAGGGCCATTCAGATTTTTTCCGAAAGCGGGTATGTCCACTGGGGCACCCACCCGAAATACGAACGCGCCGGCGGTGAGTATATTGCCGGTTACTATTACACCAAGGACCTCTAGGCAGGTTTTGCGATGATTCTTTTCCCGGCCATCGACCTGAAAGACGGTGCCTGTGTGCGCCTCCTGCGCGGCGACATGGAGGCTGCGACGGTGTTCAACGACAGCCCGGCCGACCAGGCCCGCGCCTTTGTCGAGGCGGGGGCGCAATGGCTGCATATCGTTGATCTGAACGGTGCTTTTGACGGTGAATCGGTGAACGGTGACGCGGTGCGCGCGATCCTCGATGTCACCCGTGCCGCAGGGGTACGGGTTCAGCTTGGCGGCGGCATCCGCACGCCCGAACACGTCTCCGGCTGGCTCGCCGACGGGATCGACCGGGTCATACTCGGTACGGCCGCCGTGAAGAACCCGGATCTGGTGATCGCATCCTGTCGTGGCCATCCGGGACAGGTCGCGGTCGGGATCGATGCCCGGGGTGGCCGCGTCGCGGTTGAGGGCTGGGCGGAGACCTCCGATCTGGCGGCCGATGAGCTGGCCGCGCGTTTTGCCGATGTGGGCGTCGCGGCGGTGATCTACACCGATATTGACCGGGACGGCGCCATGGAGGGTCCGAATGTTGCCGCCACTGTGGCTCTGGCGGAAGCCATCGACATTCCGGTCATCGCCTCGGGCGGTGTGTCGTCCCTGGCGGATGTGGAGGTTTTCCTGCCCCATGCCGGTGCCGGGATCGCCGGGGTGATTTCCGGACGCGCCATTTATGACGGCCGGATCGATCTGGTCGTGGCGCTCAAACGCCTGCAGGAGGCCGACGGATGCTGAAGGTGCGGGTCATACCCTGTCTGGATGTGAAGGATGGCCGGGTCGTCAAGGGCGTCAACTTCGTCGATCTGCGCGATGCGGGCGATCCCGTGGAACAGGCCCAGGTTTACGGCCGGGCTGGGGCGGACGAGCTGTGCTTTCTCGACATCACCGCCAGTCATGAGGACCGGGACATCATTTTCGATGTTGTGACCCGGACGGCAGAGGCTTGTTTCATGCCGCTGACTGTCGGGGGCGGGGTTCGCACGGTCGAGGATATCCGCAAGCTGTTGCTGGCCGGGGCCGACAAGGTTTCGATCAACACCGCTGCGGTTCACAACCCAGCGTTTGTCCGCGAGGCCGCGGAGAAGTTCGGCAGCCAGTGCATCGTTGTGGCCATCGACGCGAAATCCACCGGTCCGGACCGCTGGGAGGTCTTTACCCATGGCGGACGCAACCCAACCGGGATCGATGCCGTCGAATGGGCGCGGCAAATGGAAGCTTTCGGCGCCGGCGAGATCCTGCTGACCTCCATGGACAAGGACGGCACCAAATCCGGTTTCGACGTGGCGCTCACCCGCGCCATCTCGGATGCGGTGAACATCCCGGTGATCGCGTCCGGCGGTGTCGGCACGCTCGATCACCTGGTGGCGGGGGCGCGGGACGGGCACGCCTCGGCGGTGCTGGCCGCCTCGATCTTTCACTTCGGTGAGCATTCGATCGGCGAGGCCAAGCACCACATGGCCGAAGCGGGTGTGCCGGTGCGGTTGTTGGAGACCGCAGAGGATGAAAATACAGAGGGCACGACATGAGTGAGACACCACGCGGCGACATCCTCGATGCGCTTTACGCCGTCATCGAATCCCGGCGCGGCGCCGACCCCGAGAGTTCCTACACCGCCAGCCTGTTTTCGAAGGGAACCGGCAAGATCGCCGAGAAGGTCGGCGAAGAAGCCGTGGAAACGGTGATTGCCGCCCTGAAAGAAGGCCCCGATGCACTGGCCTCGGAGAGCGCCGATCTGCTCTATCACCTCTGCGTGCTGTGGGCGGATGCCGGACTGAAGCCAGAGGATATCTGGGCCAAGCTCGCCGCGCGGGAAGGGGTGTCGGGCCTGACCGAGAAAGCCAATCGGGAGAATTGACCATGACGACGGCGATCTATGACGACGAAAATATCTTCGCGAAAATTCTGCGCGGCGACATTCCCTGCAACAAGGTTTTTGAAAACGATCATGCGCTGGCCTTCGAGGACATCAATCCCCAGGTGCCGGTTCATGTGCTGGTGATTCCCAAAGGCGCCTATGTCTCGAATGACGATTTCACCGCGAATGCCAGCGAGGCCGAGATTGCAGGGTTTTTTCGCGCGGTCGGTCACGTGGCCCGTGAGCTGGGCGTGGCCGAACCCGGCTACCGGCTGATTGCCAACACCGGTACTCATGGCGGACAGGAGGTGCCGCATTTTCATGTGCATATCTGTGCCGGACGGCTGCTCGGCCGGATGATCGCGCACCCCGATTGATCGCACATCTTGCTCAGATTATCCGGATCGGGGACACTTGCAGTTCGAGGAGGAAATTATGAGCTACGAAGCTATTGATCTGCGGGAGATGTCACCGGCCTGTGGTGCGATCATTGAGGGTGTCGATCTCTCCCAGGACCTGACCAACCGGCAATTCGACGAAATTCACGAGGCCCTGCTCGACCGTACGGTCATCGTGTTCCGGGACCAGGACCTGACCCCGGAACAGCAGGTCGCCTTCGCGCGCCGCTTCGGGGAACCGCAGCCGTCCGGCGTCTCGGGCTTTGTCAAAAGCAAGGAAAACCCCGAGAT
Organism: Alphaproteobacteria bacterium; assembly: GCA_038137215.1. Lineage (GTDB taxonomy): Bacteria > Pseudomonadota > Alphaproteobacteria > UBA6615 > UBA6615 > JABJAG01. Next base: position 16,365 of record JAYQBG010000020.1, on the reverse strand, counting down.
CGACATTCTGGAATACGATTCCGACAACCCGCCCCATGTGACCCGCGATCTCTGGCACACCGATTTCGCAGGCACCGAAAAGCCGACCATGGGCACGGTGCTCTATGCCAAGGACATTCCCCCGCGTGGCGGGGATACGCTCTGGGTCAACATGATCGCGGCCTATGAGGCGCTTTCGGACCGGATGAAGGCCCACCTGGAGGGGCTGGAGGCGTATCACGATTCCTATCTGCCCTATGGTGAGGAAGTACGCCCGGAAATGTATGAGGGCGACAAGGGCACCGAGTATCTCCGCGACAAGCGCGCCCAGTACCGACCGGCCCTGCATCCGGTGATCCGCAAACATCCCGTGACCGGCAAGCGCGGCCTCTTCGTCAACGAATCCATGACAACCTTCATCAAGGGCATGGATCGCAAGGAAAGCGATTTCCTGCTGCGCTATCTGTTCGATTATCTGCGGACGCCCGAATTCGCCTACCGCCACAAATGGCAGACCAACGACCTGGCGATCTGGGACAACCGGTTGTCCCTGCACTACGCGTTGTTCGATTACACCGAACATCGCCTGATGCATCGCATCGTTATCCAGGGGGACGTGCCCCACGCGTAAGGGCCCTCGGGCCCGAACGAAAAACGGAGCCGGTGGGGGGCCGGCTCCGTTCTTGTCGGTGCGCCAGTCAATGCCGGCTGCACACGCTCAGGCGTGGCGGTGGGTTCCAGCTGTGAACAGGCGGGAGGGAACCTGCCACAGGAAGCGGAACCCCGACACGATCGCCCGATGCATTGTTTCGGCGCGAAGCTGTTCTCCGGCACGGATCGCCGCGCGAAGCTCTTCGTTCGTGATGCCCGGACCGGGCGCGATTGCGTCGATGGGGGCGGGGGTCTGGATTTCTGTTTTCTGCATGAATGACTTCGTCGTAAGGGTGACGGCATCACCTTCGTGCGCCGTTCTTTGCTGCAGCGCACAATGAATATATAGTGCATTTTTGCTGACTTAACGCCTGTGTTTTGTGCAATGCACAAATGCTTCCCGCGCATTTATGCTGCAGCTTATGTTGCGCAACATGGCCGCAGCATTTCTGCTGCGCGCCAGGTCAGCCAACGGCGATGTTGTCGATCAGGCGGGTGTCACCCAGCCAGACCGCGGCGAGCAGCCGGCACGGGGTGCTTGCGTCCAGCGGCTGTGTGGGGACATTCAGGGTCTCGGCGTGGCGCAGTTCGAGATACTCCACCGGCTCGAATCCGCTTTCGACAAGTTGCGCGCGGCCCGCAGCACAGGCCGCCTCCGGAGATGTGCCCGCGATGATTTGTTCGGCCACCCCGGCGAGGGTTTCGTGCAGCCTGGGGGCGATCGCGCGTTCGGCCTCGCTCAGATGCAGATTTCGTGATGACATGGCCAGGCCGTCGGCCTCCCGCACGGTCGGCACACCGGCAATCTCGACAGGGATATCGAGGTCCAAGGTCAGGCGCCGGATCACCTGAAGTTGCTGGTAGTCCTTTTCGCCGAACAAGGCGATATCGGGCAGCGCCTGCAGCAGCAGTTTGGTGACCACCGTGGCGACACCCTCGAAATGGCCGGGCCGGTACTCGCCACACAGGCCTTCGCTGACCCCCGCAACGGTGACGGTCGTTGCAAACCCGTCGGGATAGACTTCGCCGGCTTCGGGTGCGAAGAGCAGATCTATCCCGTCGGCGCGCAGCTTTTCGATATCCTGGGCTTCGCGGCGGGGATAGGTGTCCAGATCCTCATGGGCGGCGAATTGGGTCGGGTTCACGAAGATCGTCGCGACAACCCGGTCCGCGCGGGCGCGCCCCGCCCGCATCAGGGCCATGTGGGCATCGTGCAGCGCCCCCATGGTCGGGACGAGCGCGATGCGCTGCCCGGCCGCCCGCCAGACGCGAAGGGTTGCCCGCAATTCGGGGATTGTCCGAACGATCTGGAGGTTCGACATGGCCGCCCTGTCCGTCAGCCGTTCTTTTTCAGGGCAGCGGCGGCCGGTGCGGCATCAAAGCAGTGTTCCGGTCCCGGGAAGCTCCGTGCGCGAACCTCCTCGGCATAGGTCGCGGCCACTTCGCCGAGCTGTTTGCCCAGCTCAGCGTACCGCTTGGCGAATTTCGGTGTGAAGGTGCCGAACATGCCGACCATGTCCTCGGTCACCAGCACCTGTCCGTCACAGGCGGGTGACGCACCGATGCCGATGGTGGGGATTTTGGTCGCCTGGGTGATGGTCCGTGCGAGCGGTTCGGGCACCCCCTCAATGACGATGCCGAAGGCTCCAGCGGCCTCGACTGCGCGGGCATCGGCAAGAACCTCGGCGGCGCGGTCTTCCCCGCGGCCCTGCACCTTGAAGCCGCCAAAGGCGTTCATCGATTGGGGCGTCAGGCCGATATGGGCCAGTACCGGAATGCCGCGGGCGGTGAGAAAGGCAATCGTTTCCGCCATCGCCACCCCGCCCTCAAGCTTCACCGCCGCACAGCCGGTTTCGGCCAGCACCCGCGCACAGTTCGCATAGGCGATTTCGGGCGAAGCCTCATAGGTCCCGAAGGGCATATCCACCACGATGCAGGCCCGTTCGCTGCCGCGCACCACAGCCGCGCCATGGGCGATCATCATGTCGAGGGTTACGGGCAGGGTGGACTCAAAGCCGTACACCACCATGCCGAGGGAATCCCCGACCAGCAGGAAATCCACATGCGGATCCAGCATCCGCGCCATCGGCGCGGTATAGGCCGTCAGGCTGACAATCGGTTCCTCACCCTTGCGGGCGCGAAGTTCCGGCACGCCGATGCGCCGGATTTGCGACGATGTACTCATCGTGATGTTCCCCTGTCCGGCTGAAATGCCGGTTCTGGGCCGGAACGCTAATTGTGCAGCGCACAATATGCAAGCGGTGAGAGCCTTCCCTTTCGATTGCGCTAAATCAAGGTATCTTGCGTCGCGGGTCGCATAGGCTAGTGGAAATCTTGAGGGGGATTTGTTTTGACAGGAGCGCAACAAAGTCAGATCGAAATTCAAACGGTGACCTTCGACGACCTGCTGGAGGCCATCGGCCAAGGCCTGCGGGACTTCAAGGCGGCGCCGTTCTACGGCCTGTTTTTTGCGGGCATTTATACTCTGGGCGGCTGGCTGCTGGTTCTGCTGTTGATCGAATTTGATCTGCCGTTTCTCGTCTATCCGCTGGCGGCAGGTTTTGCGCTGATCGCGCCTTTTATTGCGGCCGGTTTTTATGCGGTCAGCAGTCAGCTGGAAAAGTCCGAACCGCTTTCCTGGGGCATCGTCTTTGCCACGGTCCGCTCGATGTTCGGCCGGGATCTGGGCTGGATGGCGCTGGTCACCGGGTTCTCCCTATTTATCTGGCTGGATATTGCAGCCCTGCTCTCCTTTGGCTTCATGGGCGCGCAGCTCTTCAGCTTTGCAGAATTGCTGGAGATGATATTCACCGCGCCGCTGGGATGGGCGTTTCTGGTGACCGGGCATGCGGTCGGAGCCGTGATCGCCTTCGCGGTGTTTTCATATTCGGTGATTTCCATGCCGATGCTGTTTGACCGCGACATCGATTGCGTAACGGCGATGATCACCAGTGTTCGTGTCGTGAAGCAGAACCCGCGGGTTATGGCAATCTGGTGTCTCACCATCGTCGTGGTCACGGGCATTTCACTGCTGTCCGGATTTATCGGGTTGCTTGTCACCCTGCCCATCATGGGCTACACGACCTGGCACCTCTGAAGATCTTCTTCGACCGGTTCCGGCGAGAAATTGCCACGTTCATCGAACGCGAGCGCACCCTACCTGAAGAGCGGTCGGCGACCTTCCAGGCGCAGATTGGTAACAGCGGTGGCTTCCTAAGGCCCGAACTGGTCAAGGAGAACGTCGATAACGGCGAGTTCACGGAGAACCCCATCGGCATCAAGTTCGACCCGGACGAGATGACCGCGCGGCTGGCCGCCGGTGAATCCGAAGGGTCTCTGCTCAAACGCCCGGACGGCACCCCGCCGGACCTGAGCGAGTTTCCGGTGAACTGAAAGTTTGTAGTACTCGTCATGCCCGCGCAGGCGGGCATCCATTAACACCGAGGCCAATCAGTCAAACCTCTGTGTTCATGGGTTCCCGCCTGCACGGGAACGACGTGGTGTAAATCTGACGGGTGCGGCTTCGCCGGTATCCCCTAATCCGCCACGTCCACGCGGCGTTTTTCGATGGCGTCCCAGACCAGTGCCGACAGGTTCACGCCGTCATAGCGGTCGATCTCCTGGATGCCGGTGGGGGAGGTGACGTTGATCTCGGTCATGTAGTCGCCGATCACGTCGATGCCCACGAAGATCAGTCCCTGCTCGCGCAGGGCCGGGCCGATGGCCGCGCAGATTTCCTGCTCACGCTTGGTCAGGTCGCTGCGTTCGGCGCGCCCGCCCACATGCATGTTGGAGCGGGCCTCGCCCTCGGCGGGGACGCGGTTGATGGCGCCGACCGGCTCGCCATCGACGAGGATGATCCGCTTGTCGCCCTGGCGCACCTCGGGTAGGTAGCGCTGCACGATCAGCGGCTCGCGGAACACCTGGGTGAACATCTCCAGCAGGGAGTTCAGATTCTCGTCGCCCGGCTTGATGTGGAATACCCCGGCGCCGCCATTGCCGTAGAGCGGCTTGACGATGATATCCTTGTGCTCATCGCGGAAGGCCTTGATCTCCTCGTCGGAGGAGCTGATCAGGGTCGGCGGCATGACGCCGTCGAAATGGGTGACGAACAGCTTTTCCGGCGCGTTGCGGACCGACACCGGGTCGTTGACCACCAGTGTTTCCGGGTGGACGTGTTCGAGAATATGGGTGGCCGTGATGTAGGCCATGTCGAAGGGCGGGTCCTGACGCATCAGCACCACATCCACCCCGGCCAGGTCGATTGTTTCGGCCTCACCCAGGGTGAAGTGATTGCCTTCCTCGCGGCGCACATCCAGCGCGCGCGCCCTGGCGATCACCCGCCCGTCGCGCAGGGACAGGTCCTGGGGCAGATAGTGAAACAGTCCGTGACCGCGCGCCTTGGCTTCCAGCGCGAGGGCAAAGGTCGAATCGCCATTGATGTCGATGGCATCGATCGGGTCCATCTGGATCGCGACGGCAAGGCTCATGGAAGGGTGACTCCGGCAGGATGACAGGCGGCGGTCAATCTAAGGCTTTTCACCGTTTTGGCAAACGCCGGGGCCGGGCGCAGCGTTTCAGTTCAGGCGTCCGCGAATCTCGCTGATCAGGTCGGCGATCTGTGCGCGCTCGGCCGGATTGGTGGTCAGGTCATAGCAATGATCGAACGCGATCAGGGCCGCGCGCAAATTCCCCTGATGCGCGTTCAGTAAGCCGGCCTCGTGCCACAGCCCGGCCTCGCCCGGGGCAAAGAGCAGCATGTCTTCCACGGCGGCCAGCCCCTCGGCGATCTTGTCGGCTTTCAGGAGGCGGATTTTTCGGTTGTTCTGCAGCCGGATCAGGATGTCCCGATTGTCCGCTTCCGTATAGTGGCCGGGCGACAATTCGGCCTCTTCACCATGGGTGGCCTTCAGCAGGTCGCGCAGTTCGGCGACGGTCACCTCGCCCCCGCCAGTGAACGGATCGATAAGGGTGCGGCGGGCGTCCTCGCCGAACCGGGTGTCGAGACGAATCAGGAAATGCCCCGGGAAGTTCAGGCCACAGATGTCCCAACCCAGGGCGCGCCCGCAATGGAGATAGAGGATACCCAGCGCGATGGGTAACCCCTTGCGGCGGTCGATCACCCGCATCAGGTTTGCGTTCTGGAGATCATCATAAGTCTGCCGGTCCCCTTCGTATCCAAAATTGTCATGGATCACGCTGGCTAGCGCATCCTGGTGGCGGGAGGGTCCTTCGGGCAGGGACTCAAAGGCGCTTCCGACCGACTGGACGAGTTCTGCGAGGTGGTTGCGATAGCGGTTCAGCGACACGCCCGGCCGTGCCCGGCTGGCTAGGACGAGCGCGGCTTCGGCGAGATCGATCTCTGAATCCGTACAGCCGGCATACTGGCGCAAGACATGGGTGGCCTCGCTGTCGAGCATCGCCTGTTCAGCGCCCGGTCAGCGTTGTGTCGCGGCGGGCGGGTTGGCTGGCTTGGCCAGGCGGCGCGGATCGTCCTTCATGATGACATGACTGATGACCCGCTTCACGTTGGGAATGTCGCGTGCGATCCGGAACACACGGTCGAGCTCTTCGCGGTCCTCGGCCACGCCGAGGAGATAGACCGTTCCGGCCACCGAGCGGGTCGAATAATCGATCGAACTGACCTCGCTGTCGAACAGCAGGGCTGAATCCAGCCGCGCGTTGATCAGGGAATCATTGGCGAAATCTTCTAGCCCGCCGGATTCGGCGATCTCGATTTCGTTGATCACCTCGCGCACATCTTCGGCCTGCCAGGCCAGCGCCACGGCCTTGTCGGCCCGGGCCTGATCCGGCACCCGCCCGGAGAGCAGCACCCGGCCCTCGTAGATCTGCAGGTTGAGGCGGTTGAAGGTGTCGAAATCCTCCTTCAGCCAGGCTTCGTTGATGGCAACGCGGATCAGGGCATCGTTGCCGGCTCCCTTGATGCCGCGTTCTTCCGAAGCGGCCACGCCGGCGGTCGCGCCCGCGCCGATCACCGCACCGGTTGCGGTACACCCGGCCAGCAGCAGCGCCCCGGCCACCAGAGCGCCTGCGAAACGAACGGTCGGAAAGGGTGTGCGTGTCTTTTTCAGCATGTCGGTGCTCCTGATAAACGCTCTAAGACTAGGTGATTCGCCATGCATCGGGGATATGCCGTGGCAGGCGACCGGGTGTGTCGAGAATGGCGTCAAAGCGAATCCGGTGGTTGGCGTAGCGCGGATTTGCAGCGAGAAAATGTTCGGTGGCCTTTGCGATGCGGGCCTGCTGGCGCGGGTCGATGGCGGCCCCGGCTTCGGCAAGGCTGGCGCGGGATTTCACCTCGACGGCCAGCAGCAGCCGCCCGCGGCAGGCCACCAGATCGATCTCGCCGACCGGCGCACGGTAGCGCGTGGCGAGAATACGAAACCCTTTCAGGCGCAACAGGATGGCGGCATGGCGTTCGGTACGATGGCCACGTTGTTCGGCCGCGCGGCGCCGCGCGGCGCCGAGCCGGGGCGTGGGCGTCTTCGTCAACGCTCGTCATCGCCCGCTGACAAGGACAGGGCGCGGTTGTAGATCTCACGGCGCGGGCGTCCGGTCTGTGCGGCGACGTCGCTGGCTGCATCACGAAGACTCATGGATTGGAGGGCATCCCGGATGGCATCGTCCACGTCTTCGTCGCTGGTGACTTGCGCGCCCGGCGGGCCGACGACCACAACGATTTCGCCACGCGGGGCATCCTGCGCGCCGAAGTGATCTGCGAGATAGACGATTGAGCCGCGAATCACCTCCTCGTAAAGTTTCGTGATCTCACGGGCCACTGCGCCGTGGCGTTCGCCCAGCACCTCGCGCAGATCGGCAAGGGTCGCGGCCAGACGGCCGGGGGATTCATAGAAGACCAGGCTGCCGGGAATCATCGCCAGTTCTGCTAGCCGCTTGCGCCGCGCGGCCTGGCGTGGCGGTAGGAAGCCCGCAAAGAAGAACGCATCCGTTGGCAGGCCCGAGGCCACGAGCCCGGCGAGAGCGGCGTTGGCGCCGGGAATCGGGAAGACCGCGATGTCCCCGGCGGCGGCGGCTTCGACCAGGCGGTATCCCGGGTCGGAAATCAGCGGGGTCCCGGCATCGCTGACCAGCGCCAGAGATTCGCCATGATTGAGGCGTTCCATCAGCAACGGAAGGACCCGCGGGGCGTTGTGGTCGTTATAGGAGAGGGTTTTGGTGGTGATGGCGTACCGGCTGAGCAATCGGCGTGTCACTCGGGTGTCCTCGCAGACGATCAGGTCGGCGCTGGCGAGAACATCAAGGGCGCGCAGGCTGATATCGCGCAGGTTTCCGATGGGCGTGGCCACCACATACAATCCCGCAGACAGCGAGGTGACCCGTGCTTGTTCAGGGGCCGCTGCGCCGCTAGGGTCACGCGCGCTGGAGTTGTTGTCAGATGTTTGAGAGGGGTCTTTTCGTGCCACGTCCGGTTTTCCCGTTTGCCCCGCGCGCGTTGCTGGTCGCGACGATTTTTGCCGTCACAGCCTGCGCCCAGATTAACGTAGCGGCGCCCCCGTCTGAAGCGCAAGCCGAGCCGGCCCCCGCGCCCGTCGTCGAGGCCCCGCCGCCCGAACCCGCCAAACCGGTGTTGCCCGATGTCACCCGTGTCGGATTGATGGTGCCGTTGTCGGGCAGTGCCGCTGCGCTCGGCCGCGATCTCCTCGATGCGGCACAACTGGCGCTGTTCGATTTCAAGCCCGAGATGTTCGAGTTGCGGATTTACGATTCCGGCAGCAACCCCGTGATCGCCGGTTCAGCGGCGGCCCGTGCGCAACAGGATGGCGTGCAACTCTTGCTGGGTCCGCTGTTCTCCGGGGCGGTGACGTCGGCGGCCAATGTTCTGCGCGCGGACGCGGTGCCGATCTATGCGTTTTCGAGTGACCGGCTTGTCGGCGGGAACGGGGTCTATGTGGCGGGCTTCTTCCCGGAAGCACAGATCGCGCGGACAGTGGACTTCGCCGCCCGGCGCGGCATGTTCCGGTTTGCCTCGCTGGTGCCCCAGGATGCCTATGGCAACCGCATGCACACAGCTTTCAGCGATGCCGTCCTCGATGCGGGGGGCGAAATCACGGCCAGCCGTTTTTACGCGCCATCGCCCGAAGAGATGCAGCAGACCGTTCGGTCTCTGGCCCGGTACGACGAACGCGCGGCCGAACTGGCCCGGGAGAAGGAGCGCCTGTCGGCCAATGACGACCCGATTTCGAAGCGCGCGCTGGAACGGCTCGAAACTCTCGATTCGCTGGGTGATGTCGGGTTCGAAGCGCTGATGCTGCCCGAGGGCGGCGAACAGATTCTTCAGCTCGCCCCGCTGCTCGCCTTTTACGATATCGATCCGGTGGAGGTGAAACTTCTCGGGACCTGGATCTGGGACGATCCGAGCCTGGGCAAGGAGCCGTCGATGCTCGGTGCCTGGTTTGCGGCTCCGCCGCGCGCGTCGCGACAGCGGTTTGTCGAGCGGTTCCGCGCCACTTATGTCCGGGCCCCCGACCGCCTGGCCACGCTGGCTTACGACAGTGTGGCTCTGGCCGCGGTTCTGGCGCAGACGGCAACGCCGGACACACCGCCCTTCACAACCGAGCGCCTCGAAAATCCTGAGGGCTATGCTGGGGTGGACGGGATTTTCCGGATGCATTCGAGCGGTGAAGTCGAGCGGGGTCTTTCGGTGCTCGAGGTCACGCGGGAAGGTCCGCGCGAAATCGATGCCGCGCCGGCCAGCTTCGACAGGTCCCTGACGAACTGATCCGCTACGAATTCAGCAGGGCTGTAATCACGGCGTTCAGGCGTTGCCGTCCGGCTGCCGTCGCCGTGACATGGGTCGGGCCCGAAACCAGGAACCCGGCCTGTTCGAGGCGCGAAAGTGTTTCCGCCGGAAACGCGGACTCGATCGACAAACCGGTCCGCCGGGCAAAATCATCGCGCTGGATCCCCGTCACCAGACGAAGCCCCACCATGGTGACCTCTTCGATCAGGGTGGCCTGGTCGAGGGGTGCGCTTGTCTGGGTGGCATGACCATGTTCGGCCGTGCGCGCCAGCCAGATTTCCGGTGCGCGATGCTGGCGGGTCTCGTGCACCGAGCCGTCGAGCGTGATTCGTCCATGGGCACCGGGCCCGATCCCCAGATAATCGCGGTGCTGCCAATAGGTCAGGTTGTGACGCGATTCCAGGCCGGGGGCGGCGTGGTTCGAGATTTCGTAGGCCGGTAGCCCGGCGCGTTCGAGCACGTTCTGGGTGATTTCGAACATGGCCGCGCCGTCGTCTTCGGGCGGCAGTTCGAGGGCACCGCGCGCCTGTGCCAGAAAGAACGGCGTGCCCGGTTCGATGGTCAGCTGATAGGCCGATACATGTCCGTGTGTCAGTGCGATGGCGCGGTCGAGCTCGGATTCCCAGGCCTGTGCCGTCTGGCCCGGCCGGGCATAGATCAGGTCGAAGGAAAACCGGTCGAACAGGTCGCGGGCCATGGCAATCGCAGCCTCGGCCTCTCCGGCGCTGTGGGTCCGCCCCAGCGCGGCGAGCGCGGCATCGTCCAGAGCCTGAATACCCAGGCTCAGGCGGTTCACCCCGGCCCGCGCGAACCCGGCCAGGGTGTCTGTTTCGGTGGAGGTGGGATTGGCCTCCAGCGTGATTTCCAGATCGCGGTCAGGCGCAAACAATTCACGTGCGCGCCCGATGATGGCGCCGGCCGTGTCGGGGGCCATCAGGGAGGGGGTGCCGCCACCGAAGAAGATACTCGTCAGCCGGCGCCCGGGGATCAGCGCGGCGTAGTGCTCAAGCTCGCGCAGCAGCGCGTCGCGCCAGGCACCGTGGTCCACGGTTTCGCGGACATGGCTGTTGAAATCGCAATAGGGGCACAGCGATAGGCAGAACGGCCAATGCACATAAAGCGCAATGTCCTTTCCGACATCGGTGTCGTGGTCAGCCATCGCTATTTGTGAAACAGGCCGCGATCATCTTCTCGAAGGCAACGGCCCGGTGGGAAATCGCATGTTTGTCTGCCGGTTCCATTTCCCCGAAGGTCAGGCTGTGGCCCTCCGCGACAAAACACGGATCATAGCCGAAACCGACGTCACCGCGCGGCGGCCAGACCAGACGGCCCGCGATGCGGCCTTCGAAAACTTCCGCGTGCCCGTCGGGCCAGGCCAGGGCAAGCGCGCAGGTAAACCAGGCCAGATCGTTCTCGGCATCGGCGGTGGCTTCGTGCAGCTGGGCCATCGCCCAGGCGTAGTCCCGTTCGCCGCCGTCACGCTGGGCAAACCGCGCGGCGTGGATGCCCGGTGCGCCATCGAGGGCGGCCACCGAAAACCCCGAATCGTCGGCCAGCGCCGGCAGTCCGCTGCCCGCGACCGAAGCATGGGCCTTGAGTGCGGCATTCTCGGCAAAGGTGATGCCGGTCTCTTCTGGTTCGGGCAGGCCCAGCGCGCCGGCGCTGGTCACGGAAACCGCGAAGGGCTCCAGCAACTCACCGATTTCACGCACCTTGCCGGCATTGTGGCTGGCGATGACCAGTTCGGGGTCTTCAAACCTTCGTGCCATGGTTTCGCGCAATCCCTATTTGAGTTTCAGCGCCTTGCGCTGATGCACCACAAGCTCCTGCGTTCCGGCTCGTGCCAGGTCGAGCAGGCGCGTGAACTGGGCGCGCGAGAAGGGCTTGTCTTCGGCGGTGCCCTGGATCTCGACGATGCCGCCGCCCTCTGTCAGCACGAAATTGGCATCGGCCTGTGCGTTGGAATCTTCGGGATAGTCGAGATCGAGAACGAGTTCGTCCTTATAGATGCCGCAGGAAATCGCGGCGATCAGTTCGGTGACCGGGTTGGTGTCGATGGCTCCCGACTTCACCAGGCCCTGGCAGGCGATATGCAGCGCAACACAGGCCCCGGTGATCGAAGCGGTCCGGGTTCCGCCATCGGCCTGCAGAACGTCGCAGTCGATGCGGATCTGCCGCTCGCCCAGGGCTTCCATATCGGTGACCGCGCGCAGGGAGCGGCCGATCAGACGCTGGATTTCCTGGGTCCGGCCCGATTGCTTGCCGCGGGCGGCCTCGCGCCCGGTGCGTTCATGGGTGGAGCGCGGCAGCATGCCGTATTCCGCTGTCACCCAGCCGGTTCCGGTGCCGCGCATCCAGGGGGGCACGCGCTCTTCGACACTGGCCGCGCAGAGCACATGGGTGTTGCCGAACATCGCAAGACACGATCCCTCGGCGTATTTGGCCGCGCCGGTCTTCAGGCGCACCTTCCGCATTTCGTTGATTGCGCGGCGCGAGGGGCGGATTGATTTCTTGGCCATGTCGGTATTGTCCTGTCGGGAGCGAGCTGGGAGGAGCGCAACCTAGTCGCTCGCCGGCTGGTCGTCCAGATTTGCTGCAGGGCCGCCCGCCTTGATCGCGGGGCAGGGCGTGCCTAAGTTCACCGGGCGTCGGAACGATCAATTTCCGATGCCCAGCAAACGGACGATGCGGCCCATGAGCCAAACGATTCCAGAACTGAACGCCCGGAGCACCGAAATACTTCGGCAGATTATCGACGGCTATCTGCAGACCGGGGAACCCGTCGGTTCGCGGACCCTGTCGCGCAATCTGGATATCGATTTGTCCCCGGCCACGATCCGCAATGTGATGGCGGATCTGCAGGATGCCGGCCTGCTGTTTTCGCCCCACACCTCGGCCGGTCGCATCCCGACCGATGCGGGCCTGCGGCTCTTCGTTGACGGTCTGCTGGAGGTCGGGAACCCGACCGAAGACGAGCGTGTCTCGATCGAGGCGCAATGCGCGACCCATGGCCGGAGCTTGCAGCAAACCATGTCGGAAGCCTCGCGGGTGCTTTCCGGTCTGAGCAACTGTGCGGGCCTGGTGGTGGCGCCGAAGAGCGATTCGCGTTTGCGCCATATCGAGTTTGTCTTGCTCGCTCCCGGCCGTGCTCTGGTTGTGCTGGTGACCGAAGACGGAACGGTCGAGAATCGGATCGTGGAAGTGCCGCATGGCATGCCGTCTTCGGCCATGGTGGAGGCTTCGAATTTTCTGTCGGCCCGGATGGTCGGCAAGACGATCGAGGATGCCCAGCGCCAGCTTGCCGACGAGCTCGAGGCCCATCGCCGGGATCTGGATGAACTGACCCAGAAGCTGGTGGAAGCCGGCATGGCGACCGCCACCGGCGAAGGCGCGGAGGCGGCCCTGATCGTGAGTGGCACCGAGCGCCTGCTCGACGATGTGCAGGCGGTTGAGGACCTGGAGCGCGTCCGCACACTCTATGACGCGCTCGATATGAAGGAATCATGGACAAAACTGCTCGCTGCCGCGCGCGGCGGGGAGGGCGTCCAGATCTTTATCGGTTCCGAGAACGAGTTGTTCTCAGTGGCCGGATGCTCGCTGGTGGTTGCACCCTATCGCAACGGTGAGCAGGAAATTGTCGGAGCGGTCGGCGTGATCGGTCCGACCCGAATCAATTATGCGCGGATCATTCCGGTCGTGGACTACACGGCGCAGGTGATGAGCCGCCTGATGAGTTAGCCCCCATGACCGCCCCGAATTCCGGGGCAGCAGGAAAAGAAGAATGACTGAAAACGACAACAACAAGCCTTCGCAGGACGACGAGGCCCTCAAGAATGCTGCTGCGAACGATGCCGCCAAGGATGCCGCCGAAGACGCGGCGGCCGAAGCTGCAGCCGCGGCCGATGCCGCACGCCTGGATGCCCTCTCGGCGGCCATGGCGGCCGAGACTGCGGGCGATGATGGCGAAGATCTTGCCGGTACGGCGGGTGACAGCGCCAAGGTCGAGGAGCTCGAGGCCCAGGTGGCCGAACTGCGTGACGGCCTGTTGCGGGCCATGGCCGAGACCGAGAACATTCGCAAGCGCGGCGAGCGCCAGCTCGAGGACGCGCACAAATATGCAGTCACGGGGTTTGCGCGCGACATTCTTTCCATCGCCGACAATCTCGACCGGGCGCTCGCCGCCGTGCCCGAGGAACGCCGCGAGGAGCATGAACTGCTCGGCACCCTGCTCGAAGGCGTGAAAGCCGTGCAGGCCGGGTTCGTCCAGACCATGGCGGCCCACAAGATCGAGCGGATCGAGCCCCTGGGTGAAGCCTTCGACCCCAATCTCCACGAGGCCATGTTCGAAGTCCCGGGCACCGACATGCCGAACGGGACCGTCGCGCAGGTGGTCGAGCCCGGCTACAAGTTGCATGACCGGCTGCTGCGCCCGGCACGGGTGGGGGTGGCCAAGTCGGCTGGCGGCGGTGACGCTGAAGCGCCGAAGGTCGATACCACGGCCTGAGTACCATGTCCTGAGCCGGTCCCGCGCCCGACCGCCGATCACCAAACTTGCTGCCCTCAGGCCGTTCTGTCCGCCGGGGCCGGGGCCAGATTGTCGGCGCCCGTGACATGCGCCCGGTGGTTGCGCCGGGCCGCAACGGGGTCGTCCACGGCATAGCAGTAAACACAGCCATGAGGGCAGGTGTGGTAGGCGTCGATGTCGCGGGACTCGGCGCACAGACAGCCCGGACGGGGGCCCTTCGTGCGGGCGGTGAGCGGGGCATGACCCAGACGGGCGGCCACACGGTTGAGCCGGGCCGCGTCGATGCAGCGTGCAGCCGGTGCGGCCTCGGGGCTGAGTTCGGGCTGGGTACAGGCCGTCAGAACCATCCCGTGACAAGATGCGATGTCTTTCAGCTGCGCCAGCAGTTCGGCCTTTTCCGGAGTATCCGGGTCGCGCCAGGTTGCGCGCGCGGCGTTCGCCGCCTGATCGAGGTTGCGCCGGGTTTTCCGGTAAGTCTACGCAAAGCTGACCACCACTTCGCTCACCCGGCCCGACAAGGAACCGGCGAGGCGCGCGAAGTTCTTCATATGCCAGTCGGCCGGCGTTTGCACGGTGAACAGGATGGGGTCATAGCGCCAGACCACGGCGTCCGGGCCGTAGAGCCCTGTGAGCGCAGCGATATCGGGGCAGGCCCGCGCGGTGGACGGGACGGACCGCTCGAGCCAGCGCGGCAGGCCGGTGAGCGTGTATTGCACGACAAAGGGGTGCGTTTGCGCCGTCCGGGCCAGTTCGTCACGAAACGGGCGCGCATTGCGGGTCCAGAACACAAACACGCTGCAATCCGCGTCGCGCAGCGGAACTTTGAGATTTCGGCCGTTCCATGCGTTTTTCACGTGGCAGTATCCCGCCAGACGCCGGGCACGGAACCAGTCTCCATAAAATGCTGGCATATCAGTCTTGTAGCTCGCGGAAATGATCATTTTGCAAGAGTAACCCCGCGACATGCCCCCCGCATGCCAAAACTTGTGCCCGCGTCCCCGGAACCCCGGTGGTTGCGAAGGCGTTTGGCGGTCCCTATATGTCCGTCGAACACGACTGGTCCGAAAATAGGACCAACCAAACGCAATAACAGGGATTTGCCGCGGTGCCGTTTGGGCCGGGCAATTCTGCTGAAAAAGCGAGGATATTATGGCGAAAGTAATTGGTATCGATCTCGGCACCACAAACTCCTGCGTCGCGGTCATGGACGGCGGTCAGGGCAAGGTGATCGAGAATTCCGAGGGTGCGCGCACAACCCCCTCGATGGTGGCATTTTCCGACAATGACGAACGGCTGGTGGGCCAGGCGGCCAAACGGCAGGCCGTCACCAACCCGGAAAACACGATTTCTGCCGTCAAGCGTCTGATCGGCCGACGGTTCGACGATCCGCTGACCGAGAAGGACCGCGATCTGGTGTCCTTCAACATCGTCGCCGGCGAGAACGGCGATGCCTGGGTTGAGGCGAACGACAAGGAGTACAGCCCGTCGGAAATCAGCGCCATCATCCTGCAGAAGATGAAGGAAACCGCCGAAGGTTTCCTCGGCGAGACGGTCACCCAGGCGGTGATCACCGTTCCGGCCTATTTCAACGACTCCCAGCGCCAGGCGACCAAGGATGCGGGCAAGATTGCCGGCCTTGAAGTGCTGCGCATCATCAACGAGCCGACGGCGGCCGCACTCGCCTATGGTCTCGATAAGAAGGAAACCGGCACCATCGCGGTCTATGACCTCGGCGGCGGCACCTTCGATGTCTCGATCCTCGAAATCGGCGATGGCGTCTTTGAGGTGAAGTCCACCAATGGCGACACCTTCCTGGGCGGTGAAGACTTCGATGCCCGCATCATCGAGTATCTGGCCGACGAGTTCAAAAGGGACCAGAGCATCGATCTGCGCGAGGACAAGCTGGCCCTGCAGCGCCTGAAAGAGGCGGCGGAAAAGGCCAAGGTGGAACTGTCCTCCTCGACCCAGACGGAGGTTAACCTGCCGTTCATCACCGCCGATGCATCCGGCCCCAAGCATCTCAACGTGAAGCTGACCCGCGCCAAGCTGGAAGCACTGGTTGAGGACCTGGTCCAGCGCACGGTCAAGCCGTGCGAGGCGGCGCTCAAAGATGCAGGCCTGAAGCCGAACGAGATCGACGAAGTCATTCTGGTGGGCGGCATGACCCGCATGCCGAAGATTCAGGAAACGGTGAAGACCTTTTTCGGGCGTGATCCGCATCGCGGCGTGAACCCGGATGAAGTCGTGGCCATCGGTGCAGCCATTCAGGCCGGCGTTCTCGCCGGTGACGTGAAGGACGTACTGCTGCTCGACGTGACCCCGCTCTCGCTGGGCATCGAAACGCTCGGCGGTGTCTTCACCCGATTGATCGATCGCAACACGACGATCCCGACCAAGAAGAGCCAGGTCTTCTCGACCGCCGAAGACA
>JAYQBG010000019.1:5456-63150 GCA_038137215.1 Alphaproteobacteria bacterium | reverse complement strand
GTTAGTGCATCATCCGCTTTTCCTCCATGGGGGTGATGCTTTCGGGTGCTGGTGGTTTGTATCCAAGGGCCGAGTGTGGCCGCTTCGTGTTGTAGTGCCGTCGCCACTGCTCAATGACGATCCGGGCTTCATTGAGGCTGTAGAAGATCTCTCCGTTCAGGAGCTCGTCGCGGAACCGGGCATTGAAGCTCTCGCAGTACCCGTTTTCCCAGGGTGATCCCGGTTCGATGTAGGCGGTTTGGGCACCGACAGCCTTGATCCATTGCCTGACCGCTTCCGCGATGAACTCCGGTCCGTTATCCGATCGGATATAGGCCGGAACACCCCGGATGATGAACAGGTCGGTCAGGGCATCGATCACATCCGTCGAGTTGAGCTTCCGCTTCACCCTGATCGCCAGGCATTCGCGGCTGAACTCATCGATGATGTTCAGCGTTCTGTAGGCACGCCCGTCTTCTGTTCGGTGATGCACGAAGTCGTACGACCAGACATGGGCAATATGCCGGGGCCTGAGACGGATGCACGATCCGTCATTGAGCCAGAGCCGGCCTTTCCTCGGCTGCTTCATGGGAACCTTCAGCCCCTCACGACGCCACAAGCGTTCGACCCGCTTGTCGTTGGGTTGCCAGCCTGCCTCTCTCAGCATCGCCGCGATCCGTCGATACCCGTAACGACCGTACTGCCGGGCCAGTTCGATCATGTCCCGGACCAGGAGGTCCTCGTCATCCCGGGTCTTTGGAACATAACGCTGTGTCGAACGATGCTACCTCAGGACACGACAGGCGCGGCGTTCCGATACGGCGAACTTGCCCCGCAACAGCTCAATGCAGTTGCGCCGCCGTGCGGGGCTTAGAAGTTTCCCTTGGCAGCCTCGGACAGTATGAGCTTGTCCAGGGTGAGATCGGAAACAGCCCTGCGAAGACGTTCGTTCTCCTTCTGCAACCGCTTCAACTCTTTGAGTTGATCCGTCCCCATACCACCATACTGCTTGCGCCAGCGGTAATACGTCTGCTCGGTAATCTGCACCTGACGGATCGCGTCAATGCGAGCCTGCCCTTGCCCGACAAGCACATCAACCTGCCGTAACTTGGAGACAATCTCTTCGGGTTTGTGTCGCTTCGTTGCCATACTTGACCCTCCGGTCACTAAAATACACGGTGGACCAATTCAATGGGGGTGGATCAAGAGGAGTCACGCTTCGGCTTCGCGGCCGACATCGATCCGGCGGCGGTAGGGGCCAACGGCGCAGCAGAGGGCCAGAATAAGCCCCGACACCGTGGCGATCATGCCCGCCGCGCTGACGGCGTTGTCGCCGCCGAGCCAGAGCGGTCCCCAGCCGGCGAGCACATAGCCGAGCATGGCGGAAATCACCGCGAACCCGACCGACCACCAGACCTGGATGTGCAACCGGTTGGTCATCAGCCGGGCCGCCGCCGGCGGGCAGATGAACATGGCGATCACGATAATCGACCCCACCGCATCGAAGGCCGCGACCGCGGCGATGGCCGAGAGGATCACCAGGCCGAGACCAATGCTGCGCACCGGCAGGCCGATGGCGCTCGCAAAGCCTTCATCGAAGGTCGAGATCTTGAGCGGCCGCCAGAAGACGAGTGTGAGCGCGATCATCACGGCGCAGACCACGGCGATGCGCACCAGCTCATCGGGGATCTGCGCCAGCGCCGCGGCGTCGAGCAGTGAGCCCCAGCCCGTCGCGGGGAGCCAGATCAGGCTCTCCAGACTGCCCATCAGGGCGTGCTCCACATCCAGATGTACAGCGGAGGTGTCGCTCTGTTCGAGCACCAGCACGCCGATGGCAAACAGCGAGGTGAACGCCACGCCCATGGCCGCACCCGGCTCGATACGGCCGAGGCGTTTGATTGCTTCAATGAGAATCACGGCAACCAGGGCCGCGCCGGCCGCGCCCAGCAGCATGGGGATGGCGGCGACCACGCCGGTCAGCAGAAAGGCCACCACGATTCCCGGCAGGACCACATGGCTGATGGCGTCGCCGATCAGGGCCTGGCGGCGCAGCACCAGAAAATTCCCCGGCAGGGCGCAGGCAATCGCCGACAGGACACCGATCAGGATCGGTGTCAGGCTGAACTGAACGAATTCCGCGCCGCTCATGCCGGGTTGCCCTCAGGCGTACCCTCAGGCGTAGCGGGCGCATCATCCACAATGCGCGGTCCGTCGATCCGTTCGTCGAAGGCGCGGATTTCGTCGGCGGTGAAGACGGCTTCGATGGGGGTCAGCCCGTCATAGCGTCCCGTTGCTGCACTGTCCTGATGGATACGGCGGGCGACCTCCCAGCGGTGTTCGTCCCGGGCGGCTTTTGCGGCGAGCGCGCGCCCGGTCCGGGTGGCAACCCCGTCGGGGCGGATGCAGCCGGCACGGCGCAGCGTGGTCAGGGTCAGCCGGTCCAGAATCGGTTCGGAACGGGCTAGCGCAAGCAGGCCCTGGCGGAGATGCACCCGGTGCTGGAACTGGCGGCGCCGGAGCAGGCTGGCGGCGATGCCCCGTCGGGGTGAGAACAGCAGCGAAGCGGCGAAGATCACGGCGGAGACGATCACGATGATCGGGCCCGTGGGCAGGGCGGGCGCCGAGGCGGAGATCGCGGCGCCCAGGAATCCGGATACGGCGCCGATGCCGGCGGCGATCCAGAGGACGCGCTCGGCCCGGTCGGTCCAGAAGCGGGCGGCCACCGGCGGGATGATCAGCAGCGCGACGACAAGAATCAGCCCGACGATCTTCAGGCCGACAACCGTGACGGCCATGACCAGCGCCATGATCGCGATATCGATCCGCCCCACATTGATGCCCATGGCGGCAGCGTGTCCCGGATCGAAGGCCACCAGGGTCATGGGACGGCGCAACGCGTAGGTTGCCAGCACGGTCAGGCCGCCGCCGACGGCGATGATCACACCATCGCGAAACAGCATCCCTGCCGTCGAGCCCAGCAGAAAGGATTCCAGCCCGGCTTGCCGTCCCGACGACATGGACTGGATGACCGTCAACAGCACGATGCCGAGGCCGAAGAAGACCGAGAGTACCGCGCCGATGGCGCTGTCTTGCGACAGGCGCGTGTGACGGGTCATCCACTCAACGATGAACAGTCCGATCCCGGCGGTCATCGCCGCGCCGGCCATCAGGCCGAACAGGTTCCGGCCATCGCTGCCCAGCGCCACCATGACGATGAAGGCGAGCCCGATCCCCGGCAGGGTGGCATGGGCCACCGCATCGGACATCAGCGCGCGCTTTCGCAGGAACAGGAAGGTGCCCGCCGCGCCGGCGGAGAAGCCAAGAAAAGTCGCGCCGATCGCAACCAGCGCAGCGTTGTACCCGGCATTCAAAAACAGGGCGTCAAGAAAGGCGCTCACGCCCGGGCGTCGCCCGCGGCCAGGTTCAGCTGGTCCATATGCATCGTAGCCAGTCGGCCGCCATAGGTCTGCTGTAGGTTCTCGGCCGTGAAAATCCGGTATACCGGCCCTTCGGCGATCTTGCGGACATTGATCATGAAGACATGGTCGAAATAGTCGTCCACGGTGGCCAGATCGTGATGCACACAGATCACGGCTTTCTGCTCTGCCTTCAGGGCCTGGAAGACATCGACGATGGCGCGTTCAGTGGCGGCATCGACGCCGGCGAAGGGCTCGTCGAGCAGATAGAGATCGGCGTCCTGGGCAAGGGCCCGGGCGAGGAACACGCGCTGTTGCTGGCCGCCGGAGAGTTGTCCGATCTGCCGGTCGGCGAAATCCGCTATGCCGACCCGATCGAGGCAGGCGAGCGCCCGGTTGCCGCTGGCTTTGGTCACGCGGCGCAGCAAGCCGAGTTCGCGGTAGAGGCCCATCAGGACCACATCGATCACGGTGGTCGGGAAGTCCCAGTCAACGCTGGCGCGCTGGGGCACATAGGCGATGCGGTCCCGGGCGTTGTCGAAGCTGTCTGCGAAGACCGAGACCTCCCCCGACAAACGCGGAATGATCCCCAGCACGGCTTTCAGGAAGGTCGATTTGCCCGCCCCGTTGGGGCCGACAATCGCGGACATGGCCCGGGCGGGGAACCGGGCATCGACGGAGAAGACGGCCGGGCTTTCGCCATAGGATGCGGTCAGGCCCGAAACCGTGAGCGCGTGATCGGCGTCCGGTTCGGCCTGGATGGTCCGGCCGTTTCGGGCGGCCAGTTCAGGGGTCGTGCGTTGTATCGCGGTGTGCTGTTGGGTCATCGGTTGGTCATGTCCCCGCCGGTCAGTAAGGCAGGTCGCCGGACATGCCTTTCTCGGGTGCGGTGCCGCCCAGGGCCCGGGCAATGGTCGTGGTGTTGTGATCGGTCATGCCCAGATAGGTGCCCTCGTAGCTGCCGGGGGTGCCCATGGCGTCGGAGAAGAGTTCGCCGCCGATCTGAACGGTGTGACCTTTGGCGGCCGCACCCTCGATCAGGGCGCGGATGTTACGGTCCGAGACGGAACTTTCGACGAACACGGCCGCGATATTGCGGTCCACCAGCAGATCGACAAGTTTGGCCATGCGCTGCAGGCCGGCTTCGCCTTCGGTGGAGATGCCCTGAATGCCGAGGACCTCGAAGCCGTAGGCCGCGCCGAAATAGTTGAAGGCGTCGTGGGCGGTCAGCAGGACCCGGCTTTCGGCCGGGACGGAAGCGAGTATGCGTGCCGTGTAGTCGGCGAGGTCGGCCAGTTCGGCCATATGGGCTTTGGCATTGGCCCGGAAGGTGTCGGCGCTTTCCGGACGTGCGGCGATCAGGGCGTCACGAACGGTCTGCACCACACGTGTCCACAGGGTCGCATCCATCCACACATGGGGGTCGAACTTGTCATCGTAATCGTCATGCCCGATCAGCAGGTCGCGGGGCAATGCCTCGGCCGCGGCCACAACCCGCTGGCGCTTGCTGAGTGCACGCAGGAAGTCTTCCATCTGCGCTTCCAGATAGAGGCCGTGCCAGATCACAAGATCGGCCTTGGCCAGAGCGACGATATCCGTACGGGTCTGTCGGTAGGCATGCGGGTCCACACCCGGGCCCATCAGGGCCTTGACGGTGACCAGCGGCCCGCCGACCTCGCGCACGGCGTCGGCGAGCATGCCGGTCGTCGTCACCACCGAGAGCGGGGCCTCCGCTTTGGCGGCGTGTGGCGCGATGCTGACGGCGGTCCACACACAGGCCGATAACAGGAGGGTGAAGAGCCCCCTGCGCGTCAGCCATCTGCGGATTCCGTCAGTCATTCCGGTCTCGAGTTCTCGCCAAGTTCTGTGCCCCGACCGGTAAGGGCCGGGTTTCAGACATTTATTTCTACCGGAACCCACAAGGTGGCGCAATGGCTAACTTTTAATGCAATTGCTGAAACTATGCGGAATGGCTCAATACAAGCGCAGACACTTCGTTTCTTTGTATAAACTTTTGCGAATCCGGGAAAATGAAGATAGTTTTTGCTAACTTTTGGTCGCCACGTGAAAAATTGTTCTGATCCCCTGAATTGGCAACGAGAGAACGACACACGCCATGTCCGAATCTTCCAAGTCTCCGGAAATCACCACCGTTGAAGACCAGGCGAACAGCTTTCGCCATGTCCGCGAAGCCCGGCGCACCGAATTGGTGGAGGATTATACCGAGCTGATTGCCGATCTGATCGACGCGACGGGGGAAGCCCGCCCGGTGGATATCGCCGCCCGGCTGGGAGTCGCCAAGCCGACGGTCAACAAGATGCTCAAACGCCTGGCCGAGGAAGGCCTTGTCACCCAGCGGCCCTATCGGGCGGTGTTCCTGACAGAAGAAGGACGCACCCTCGCCGAAGCCTGCAAGAAGCGGCACCAGATCGTCGAAAGCTTTCTGCTGGCGCTCGGCGTCAGTCCGGAAACTGCCCGGCACGATTCCGAAGGCATGGAGCATCATGCCAGTGCGGAAACCCTGGCAGCCTTCGAAGCGTTTATCGCGCAGGCCGGTGGTACCATGGCAGCGGAGTAGCCGCTTTCGGGCTAGTCCTTCACCACATCACGGATGATACCGAGAACGATTTCCGTGCCCTTTTCGATCAGAATGACATCGTCGTCGATGATCACGCGTTCTGTTGACGTTCGACGGGGCAGGCGGCTTTCGAGATCGTCAGGGAGATCGCGTTTGGCCAAACCCGGGGGAAGTGCAGCGCGCCTGGCGAGTCCGGGCGGCAGGCTGCTCTTCTTCGCTAGTCCCGGCGGCAGACCGCCTTTTGCCTTGCCTTCGGCACCGGAATCGTCGCGCTCGACGCGGACACCGTCCCGTTCATCGGGAATGACACCGGTCTACTGAAGCACTTCGCGAATGATCTGTTGCTCGGTTTTGGTGAACACGGGCTCGTCGGCCGTGGAGGGCCCTGTCGACAGCGCAAGGCCCAACCCCATGACAAAGGCTGCAAGAAGCGCTCTGGTTTGTTGAAGGTTCATGGCCGGCTCCGGTTGTCAGGATATCACTATCGCAATGAGAAAACGAATGTCGCGGCTTTGTGTTCCGATTGTGGCTGTCCGACCAACGTCTAATGGACGGCGGGGTGTGCATTCAGGTTGATTACGGGCTGGAGGATGCGGTGCAGGGCGACCTGTACAGCGATGCGTTCCTCCGTTCCCCCGACCCTTTCGAAGGGTTATTCATGTGCAGGGCTTTACGGCCCTGCACATTTTTTTTCACGGATCGTGCTAGTCTTTCGGCGTCCTGGCCACAAATCCCGGAGCCCGTTCCGACGTGCTGAATGACTGGACCATCCTGGCCGCCTCGCTGGGCTATATCGGTATTCTGTTTGCGATTGCCTCCTGGGGCGATCGCCGCGCCGAGCGTCAGGGCGCGCGCCCGCGCGCCAAGCCTGTGGTCTATGCCCTCTCGCTGGCGGTGTACTGCACGTCCTGGACATTCTACGGCAGCGTCGGGCTGGCTTCATCCTCCGGCTACGATTTCATCCCGGTCTATCTCGGCCCGATTCTGCTCTTCACGGCCGGCTATTTGGTGCTCCGGAAGATAGTGCGGATTGGCAAGGCCGAGAACATCACCACGATTGCCGACTTTATCGCGGCGCGGTTCGGGAAGAGCCAGGCGCTGGCCGCGGTGGTCACGCTCTTCGTGGTGGTCGGAATCCTGCCCTATATCGCCTTGCAGCTGAAAGCGGTCTCGACCAGCTTCAACCTGCTGATCAGCTATCCTGAAATCGTCATGCCGGCTGGTGCCGCAGGCACGCCCTGGTGGGCCGATACGGCGCTGGTGGTGGCGCTGCTGATGGCGACCTTCTCGATCATGTTCGGCACCCGCAACGTGGATGCGACGGGGCATCATGAAGGCATGATGCTGGCGATTGCCTTCGAATCCGTCGTCAAGCTGCTGACATTTCTGGTGGCGGGTTTTTTCGTCACCTTCTTCATGTTCGACGGGTTCGGCGCGCTGGTCGCCCGGGCCGCTGCCGTGCCCGAGATTGCGGACCGGTTCGCGCTCAACATCGATGCTTCGACCTGGGTCACCATCACGCTGCTCTCGTTCACGGCCATGATCTGTCTGCCGCGTCAGTTTCATGTGGCGGTGGTCGAGAATGCCGACGAGAAGGAACTCAAACGTGCCACCTGGATGTTCCCGGGTTATCTGGTCGCGATCAATGTTTTCGTGATTCCCATCGCCGTGGCCGGCCTGTTACTTTTCACGGGCCGGGGGGTGGATGCCGACACCTTCGTGCTCGCGCTGCCGATGCTTGCCCAGCAGGAAACCCTGACCCTGCTGGTCTTCCTTGGCGGGCTGTCCGCCGCCACGGGAATGGTCATCATCGCCACGGTGGCCTTGGCGACCATGGTGTCGAATGATGTGGTGATGCCCCTGCTCCTGCGCTTCGCTCGCCGGGAGGGCCACCGCGATGGTGATGTCGGTGCGCGGCTGCTGAACATCCGGCGGTTTGCCATGACGGTAACCCTGCTTCTGGCGTTCGTCTATTACCGCTCGGCCGGAGAGGGGCAGGCGCTGGCCTCGATCGGTCTGGTGTCCTTCGCCGGGGTCGCGCAATTTGCCCCGGCGATTTTCGGCGGCATCTTCTGGGCGCGTGCCTCACGGGCCGGCGCGCTGGGCGGCATTCTCGCGGGTGGTGTGGTCTGGGCCTACACCCTGTTGCTCCCGACATTTGCGGCGAGTTCGTGGTTCCCGGACAGCCTGCTCTTGGTAGGTCCGCTCGGGCTGGGGTTTCTGCACCCTCAGGCCTTGTTCGGGCTGGGGCTGGGCGATCCGCTGACGCATGGCGTGTTCTGGAGCCTGGCGGCGAACATCACTTTGCTGGTCGTTCTCTCTCTGGCCAGCCGGCCGAGCATCCTGGAGCGCAGCCAGGCGCGCGCCTTTGTGGATGTCATGGCCGCCGATCAGACGGCGCGGCCCCGCACCCTGTCCGGTTCCCTGTCGGTGCGCGACCTCGAAGAACTCGTCGGACGGTATCTGGGCTCGGCGGCGGCCGAGCGGGCGTTCACGGTCTACCGGAGCGAACGCGAACCGATGCTGCGGCTGGACGATCCCGTGGATGCCGGTGTGCTGCGCTTTGCCGAGCGGCTGCTGTCCAGTGCGATCGGCGCCTCCTCGGCGCGTCTTGTGATTGCGCTGTCCATGGAGCGAGAAGACATCGACATGCAAAGCGCCATGTCGCTTCTCGACGATGCCAGCGCGGCCATCCAGTACAACCGCGAACTTCTCCAGACGACCATGGAGAACATGCGCCAGGGCATCGCGATCTTCGATGAAGACCTGCGGCTGGCCTGGCTGAACGAACGCTTCCGGAACTATCTCGGTCTGCCGGACATGAACGGCCGGGTTGGGGTGCCGGTTGAGGACATCATCCGTCACAGCGCCGAACACGGGGAGTACGGGCCGGGCGAGGTGGAGGTCATCGTCAACGACCTGCTGGGCCGGTACCGGTTGCGCGAACCGGCCATCTACGAACGTCAGTTGAAGGATGGCACCGTCCTCGAAGTGCGGACCAGCCCGATGCCCGCCGGCGGTATCGCGGTCTCGCTGACGGATGTGACCGAGCGCGTGACGGCCGCGCGGGAGCTCGAGGAATCCAAACGTGATCTGGAACTACGCGTTGACGAGCGGACGCGCGACCTGATGGGTCTGAATGAACAGCTGCGCCGTGCTTCTGACGCTGCCCAGCAGGCCAATCTGGGCAAGACACGATTTCTCGCCGCGGCGAGCCATGATCTGCTGCAGCCCCTGAATGCGGCACGGCTCTTCCTGTCCACGCTGGGCGAGCGCGATCTCAAGAACCAGGACGCAGAGCTCGTGGAGCGGATCGATACCTCTCTGCGCGCGGTCGAGGAACTGCTGTCGGGGCTGCTGGATATTTCCAAACTGGATGCTGGTGGTGTCGAGCCGCAGGTCGAGGATTTCCCGATCGACGAATTGCTACAGGCGCTCGGGACAGAGTTCGCCGCGGTGGCCGAGGACCGGGGCATCGAACTCCGGGTGGTCGCGTCGGACTGTCTGGTGCGGTCCGATCGCCGCCTGCTCCGGCGCATTCTCCAGAACCTTCTGTCGAACGCGATCCGGTACACGCCGGCGGGAGGCCGGGTTCTGATCGGCTGCCGTGGCGGTGGCGAGCGGCTGAAGATCGAGGTCCGCGATACCGGGCCGGGAATTCCTGACGGCATGCGCGAGGCTGTGTTTCAGGAGTTTCATCGCCTGCCGTCCGGGGAAGCTCAGGAACAGGGCCTGGGCCTCGGGCTGGCCATCGTGGAGCGGATCGCGCGCATGCTGGGTCACGTGATCGAACTGCGCAGTGCGGAAGGGCGGGGCTCGGTTTTTGCCGTGGCGGTGCCGCGTGGCGTGGCCGCCGAAACAAAGGAGCCACCCAGGCCGGTGCCCGCGCTTTCGGACGGCGGGCTGGCCGGTGCCGTCATTCTGTGTATCGACGACAATGCCGATATTCGCGACGGGATGCGCGCGCTTCTGGGCGGTTGGAATTGCGATGTGCGGACGGCGGGCTCGGGCGATGAATGGCGCCGCGCGCTGGATGGGGATGCGCCGGATCTCATCGTTGCCGACTATCATCTCCGCGAGAGCGAACACGGACCGGATGTGGTCACCGAAATCTGCGGCGTCTATGAGCGGGTGATCCCCGCGATCATCATCACCGCTGACCCGTCGGAAAGTCTGCGCGAAGATGCTGCCCGGCGCGGACATATCGTGCTGTCCAAACCGGTCAAGCCGGCCGGTCTGCGCGCCCTGATGACCCGCATGCTTGCCCAGCGCGCAGCGGCACGCCAGCAGGCCTCATAAAAACGGATGACGCGCGTGGAACGTGTCAGTCGGGGACGGCGCGCGCCGGGTCCTCGACATTCAGCCGTCCGGCGAGAATCACCGCCTGGGTCCGGCTGTTGACGTCGAGTTTTTGCAGGATGGCCGAGACGTGTGATTTTACCGTCGCTTCGGAAATATCCAGATCATAGGCGATCTGCTTGTTCAGCTTGCCATCCGAAAGAATGCCCAAAACCCGCAATTGCTGCGG
Organism: Alphaproteobacteria bacterium; assembly: GCA_038137215.1. GTDB lineage: Bacteria > Pseudomonadota > Alphaproteobacteria > UBA6615 > UBA6615 > JABJAG01. Next base: position 52,649 of record JAYQBG010000019.1, on the reverse strand, counting down.
CGTCAGCGTCGCCAGCCGTGAAGCCAGTTCAGCGTCTTCGGCGGATGTCTCCGGCACGTCGCCGGTCCCGTCCGGGAGCCATGAATTGCCCGCGAGGATGTCGCGCACGGCGGTTCGGATATCGTCGGTCGGCGCGGATTTCGGGATGAAGCCGGAGGCGCTGTAATCGATGGCCTGGCGCATGATTTTCGGATCGGTGCTGGCCGAAATCATCGCAATGGGCGTCTCGGGAAACTGCGAACGCAGATAGGCGAGGCCAGTAAAGCCACGCATCCCGGGCATGTGCAGGTCGAGCAGAACCAGATCGGGATTGCCGATCTCGCGGACCGAGGATTCGGCTTCGGCCAGACTGGCGGCCTCATGGAACACCGCACCCGCCATATCCTGCGCGATTGTCTGTCGTAGCGCGTCGCGCACCAGCGGATGGTCATCCGCAATCACAATGATGGCGTTGTCGGACACGTCCACTTACTCCCGTTCCCTGCCTTGTTTGAGGCCTTTTCTTTTTATTATGACCCGGAAGCCGAAATGCGTCCAACGGGGATTGAGGTGTGAATCTCGGTCCTAGGGGACCAGCGTGTTGCCATAGCGCCAGCGTTCGATGGTGACATCGGAGAATACGCCGCCATAGTTCAGCGGCTCGCCCGCCCAGAATTCTTCACAGGCGGCGAGGTCGGGATATTCCATGATCATGATGGAGCCGATCATCTTGACGCCGTCATCCTCGAACATCGGGCCGCGTGCCACATAGCGGTCCATCACGGAGGCCTGGAATTTGTGGTGCGCATCGGCAACCGCATCGCGGCGTTCCTTGGCATCCGGGCCGTCGATGGCGGTGATCACGAATTGCTCCCAGCCCGGGGTGCGCGGATAGGTGTTCCAGCGCAGCTCCATGGAAGACGACCAGCGCGTGATGGTGATCTTCTCGAAGGCACCGCCTTTGGTATAGCCCTCGTTGTCTATCCATTCCTGGGCGGCGGCCTTGTCCGGGGCATCGATCATGGCCATGGCCCCGCTGGGGGTTTTGCCGTCGTCGTGCAGCAGCGGCCCGGTGAACCGGATCTGATCCTGGTGCTTGCGCAGATAGGCCTGGTGCGCCTCCATCGCGGCTTCGCGCAGTTCCAGTCCGCCTTCCTTCTTGAAGTAGCCCTTGCAGACCCAGCTCGGGCTCTTGGTGCGGTAGTACTCCCTGAGCTCCTCTTCAGAGAGCCCGTAGCGCGGGTCACCGGGCAGGGCACCGGATGGGTTGTTGGGATCGGCCATGGTCGTCTCCTCGAAGGTCGTGCTGTTCTTGTTGCCGGTATCGTCACCACCCCGGGCCGCCGACGCAACCCCTCCGGACGGAACGACAGTACTGCACGAATTTTCGTAGGGGCGGGTTTCAAACCCGCCCTTCCGGTCGTCAACGATGGAACTCTCACGCCAACCGGATTCCCGTTAAGCTGGTTACCGAACACAAAAGGGTAACGCAGTATGGCACGCATATTTCGCAGGATCGTCACCGGCCACAACGCGGCCGGGAAATCCATTCTCTGGCAGGACGGGCCCTCGCCCAATGTGGTGGAGGTGCTGCCGCAGCTGAATTTGCACGAGCTCTGGCAGACCACGGCGCCGGCCGATAACACCGGTGATACAGATACGGCGATGGGCGATCTCCAGCTGGAGCCGCGCGATCCGGCGGGGACGGTGTTCCGGATCGTCGATTTTCCGCCCGACGAGGCCTGGAAGGATTCCGATGTTGGGGAGGCGTTCGAAAAGATGCACAGCGCAGATGCCCATGATAACGACGCCGAAACGGCGGCCATGCACGAAACCCAGACCACCGACTACGCCATCGTCATCGAGGGGGAAATCTGGGCGGTGATGGATGAGGGCGAGACCAAAATGAGCGTCGGGGACGTGCTGGTCCAGCGCGGCACCAACCACGCCTGGTCCAACCGCTCGGACAAACCGGCCGCCGTCGCCTTCGTGCTGATCGGCGCGAAACCGCGAGGGTAGCGCCATGTCGAATGTCGCAATGCTCTCGGTGGTTCTCCGACTTGTTGCGCTTTGGCTGTTCGTTTCTGTGCTCGATGTCATTGCTTGGCCTCATGCGTAGATCTTTCAGCAACCCAGTTTGGCTGTCTGGACCGCCCTCAAATTTGTACTGGCGGTGTGGTTTTTCTTCTGGCCCCTGTCTGCTCTGAGAGGGTTGGTGCCGAAAGAAGCCCGAAAACCCAATGAGGTTGAGACCTGGGCTGAGTGGACACCGGATATCCTGCAAACGGTTCTATTTTCCGCCGCTGGTGTCTGGATTCTTGCGACGACCATCACCTCCCACGGGTTTGCGGGTGGGATACTGTTTTTGGTGACCGGAGATTCGAGAGACTTATACTTTACGGGGGCCTCTTTCATTTTGGCGGTTATTAAACTCGTAATCGGTCTTTGGCTCCTGTTCGGAGCACGCGGGCTATTACATCTTGTTGGTGTGACCCGCCGTGCTCGGCTCGACAACAAACTGTTTGAGGACGGAAAATGACCGCCAAACTTCGCCACGTCGCCCTGTCCGTTCCCGACCCGCAGAAAGCTGCGGCCTTCTACGAGAAGGCGCTCGGCATGACCCGGGTCGGGGAGAACGATCATGCCGGAGCCACGGGTGTCTATCTCTCCGATGGCTTGATGAACCGCGCTTTGCTTCGCTACAAGTCCGAGGAGGCGGCCGGCGGCGATCCGGACGATTTCGGGGTGCATCATTTCGGCTTCGTGGTCGATGACCCGGATACGGCCGGCGCGGAGATCGAGGCCGCGGGCGGCAACTGGCTGAAGGGCGAGGCCAAGGACGCAGGCGTGTTCTACGAGGTCAAATACCGCGACCCGGACGGCCAGATCTTCGACATCAATGAGGGGGCTGGCGAACGGGTGAGGATTGAGGCCCGGCGGCGCGCGGCGTAGTCTTACCTCCAACAACCACAACACTTACCGGGGAGAGGCGTGATGGCGCGCACACTCATCAAGGGCGGCTGGGTCGTGTCGATGGACGATGCGATCGGCGACATCCGGGGCGGCGACGTCCTGATCGAAGACGACAAGATTGTCGAGGTCGGCCACGGCATCGATGGCGGCGATGCCGCGGTGATCGACGCGACGGACATGATCGTCAGCCCGGGCATGATCAACATGCACGAGCATACCTGGCAGACCGGCGTGCGCGGGACCGTGTCGAACTGGACCATGTTCGAATACTCCCAGCTGATGCATGCAACCGCGGTGCCCCATTTCACGCCGGACGATGTGCGGATCGCCAATCTCTGCGGCGCACTGAACCAGATCCATTCGGGCACGACGACGCTGTTCGACTGGCACCATTGCAACGCCACGACCGACCACACCGATGCGGCAATCGATTCCCTGGAGGAAGCCGGTATCCGCGCGGTCTATGGCCACGGCCAGACCAAGACCGAGGCCAAGCCGGGCGAAGCGCCCTTCAACGAGCGGCCCCATTCCCGCGAGCGTGTGGAACGCCTGCGCAAGGGACGGCTGTCCTCAGACGAGGGCCTGATCACCATGGCCATGTGCATTCAGGGTGTGGGGTTCTCGGTCTGGGAGTGCATCGAACACGATGTGCGCCTCGCCAAGGATATGGGTCTGCGCTGGTCGAACCACACCGGCGCCGAGGGTATTCCCATGTTCGCCGAGAACGCCGTGCAGCGGCTGCACGATCTGGGTCTGCTGGGCCCGGAAGCGGATTTCGTGCACGCTACCAACCTCACCGATGATGAGCTGAAGCTGATTATCGACACCGGCGGCTCGATCACGGTCGCGCCGGAATGCGAGTGCAATTTCGGGCACGGCAATCCGGCGACGGGCCGGGTTCTGGAACTGGGCGGTACGCCGTCCTTCGGGATCGATCTGGAATCGAACATCTCCGGCGACATGTTCTCCGTCGTCCGTTTCGGCTTGCAGCTCGAGCGCGGCATGTACACTGACGCCCGTCCGCGCCCGACCAAGAATATGCCTGAGCACCTGAAAACCCGTGTGGCGCTGGAATGGGCGACCATCGGAAATGCCCGCGCGCTGGGAATGGAGGACCGTATCGGCTCGCTCACCCCGGGCAAGCAGGCCGATATCATTCTGACCCGCGGGACCGACATCAACACCTGCCCGGTGCACGATCCGGTGCAGACGCTGGTATTCATGGCCACTCCCTTCAACGTGGATACCGTGCTGATCGCCGGCGAAGTGAAGAAGCGCGACGGCAAGCTGGTCTATCCCGAGGCGCTGCTGCGCGAGAAGCTGTCGGAACTGACAACCTCGGGTCAGCGGATTCTTGAAGCCTCCGGCGCGTTTGCCGACGCGGCGGAGTAGGAACCGTATAATTTTGTCGAATCTACCGTCGTCCTCACCCTGAGCCTCCTCATCCCGAGCTTGTCGAGGGACTAAGGGCGAGGGCGCAACCTCATACTTCGACAGGCTCAGCATGAGGTTTTTCACAAACCTTCGCGGGCGTGACGATATGTTTGGTATGAAAAGATCTTTGGCGGGCTCTCACCCATGACTTCCAACCGCTGGCTGATGCTGGGTGCGCTGTTTCTGGCGCGTACATCCCTGGGCTTTCAGTTCCAGACGGTGGCGTCGGTTGCGCCATTGCTGGTCACCGATCTGGGAATCAATTTCACCGAAGTCGGAACCCTGATCGGTTTCTTCAGCGCGCTGGGCTTCGCCACGGCCCTGCCGGCAGGTCTGGCGGGCAAGCGCTTCGGCGAGAAACGCGTCGTTTTGATCGGGCTCGGCATGATGGCCGTCGGTGGGTTCGTGATGTCTGGGGCGGACGGTTTCTGGATGGCCGGTGTCGGGCGGCTGATGGTCGGCGTCGGCGGGGTGGTGATCACCGTGACCATGGTCAAGCTGGTCGGGGACCTGTTCGAGGGACGCGAGGTGGTCACGGCCATGGCGATCCTGATGAACAGCTGGCCGGTGGGCATTGCGCTGGGGCTTTGGACCCAGGGAATCATTGCCGAGATCTGGGGCTGGAACGCGGTGTTCCTGGTCGCCGGACTGGGCTCGGTACTGGGCTTCGTGCTGGTGGCCTTTGTCTATCGGGTGCCGAAACGAAGCGCACACCCTGAAGCGGAAGCTGCGCCTGAACCCGCGTCGAACCCCGGCACGCCGAAGCCGAAATCCCGGATTTCACGGCGCGAGGTCCTGCTGATCACGCTCTCCGGACTGATCTGGACGCTGTTCAATGGGGGGTTCCTGATGGTGATGGCCTTCGGCCCGGCGCTGATGGTGGCGCGCGGGAGCGATGTCGCGGTGTCCGGCCTGCTGATCAGCAACGGGACCATCGCCTATATGATCTCAATCCCGCTGGGTGCCTGGCTGTCGGAGAAATGGAACCGGCCCAATCTGGTGATGACCGGCAGTTTTGTGATCGGGGCCATAGCCGTGGCGCTGGTTCCGTTTGTCACCGATCCCCTGTTTCTGTTCATCATGGCCGGCATCTTCATCGGCATCCCGACCGGCAATGTGATGGCGCTGACGGTGGAGGTTGTGCGCCCGGAGAACCGGAACACCGGCACAGGGATTTACTACAGCGTGCATCATATCGGCCTGACCACCATGCCGATTCTGGCGGGTTGGCTGGTGGACGTATCGGGCGATGCCGCCGTGCCGATGATTGTCGGCGGGGTTTCCTCCGCGCTGGCGATTGTGTTCCTGGCCCTGCTCCGGCTTGCGCAAAGGCGGCCGTCTGGGGCGGCCGCCACGGTTTGATCTCCCTCTCCTCCGGGGAGGATAGGGTTATCCCGGATGGCCGAGATCGCTATGAATGACGCGTGATGTCTTCACCTGAACACAAACCCCGCCTCGGCGTTGTGATCCCCGCGCTCAACGCGGCGGCGGGGCTTCTGGCCACCCTGCAGGCGCTGCAGGAAGCGCGCGCGTGCTTCGATCTGGATGTGGTTGTGGTCGATGGCGGCTCGACCGATGAAACGAAGGCGGTGGCGCAAGCCCAGGGCGCGCGGGTGATCGGGTCCCCACGGGGCCGCGGTGTTCAGATGGCAGCAGGCGCAGTAGCGGTGAGAGGCGATTGGTTGTTGTTTCTCCACGCCGATACGGTGCTCGAAGCGGGCTGGGCGGCCGCGCTGTCCGGGTTCATGGCATCTGCGGTGGCAGACCGGTGCGCGGTCTATTTCCGGTTCGCGCTGGATGACGATCACCCGGGCGCACGGCGAATTGAACGCGGGGTCGCCTGGCGCTGCCGCACACTCGCCTTGCCTTATGGCGATCAGGGGCTGGCCCTGGCCAGCGATCTCTACAACCGGCTTGGCGGCTATTCGCCCCTGCCGTTGATGGAGGATGTGAACTTTGTCAGACGGATCAAGCGCCAGCAGGGCCGCGATGCGCTGGTTGGCCTGGACGTGGCGGCGCGCACCTCGGCAGTCCGGTACCGGACAGGTGGATACTGGCGGCGGCCCAGACGGAACCTGTTCTGCTTGATGCTCTATTTTTTGGGGGTTCCGGTAAACACGATTGCGCGGATGTACCGATGACCGCGCCGATGAATCTGCCGATATATCTGGCCCGTCATCTGGTTCTGTTTGCCCGTGCGCCCATGTGTGGTGCGGTGAAGCGGCGCCTGGCTGCCGATATCGGCAAGGATGCCGCGCTGGCCTTCTACCGGAGGACCCTCCATGACGTGTTGTGGCGGCTCGGGCGTGACCCGCGCTGGACCACATGGTTGTGCGTGACACCGGACAGCGCCGCCGGACAACTCGGGCTCTGGCCGCCGGTGCCCGGTGTCCGTCTCATACCCCAGGGTTACGGTGATCTGGGGGACCGCATGGCGGGACCGCTCTATCGTTTGCCCCCGGGCCCGGTGGTGGTCGTCGGCAGCGATATTCCCGATATCGCGACCGATCATGTGCGGGATGCGTTTGCCGCGCTGGGGCGTCATGACTTTGTGTTCGGGCCGGCGGCCGATGGCGGGTACTGGTTGGTGGGCGCGAAACGGTCGCGTGTCGTGCCCCAGGGGCTGTTCGAAAATGTCCGCTGGAGCACCGAACACGCCCTGTCCGATACGGTGGCGGGCCTGCCCAAAAATGCCCGGGTTGCGCGGCTCGGCGAACTCGATGACATCGATGATGGCCCGGCCTATCACGCCTGGCGCGCCGGCAGGCGCCCATGATATCCCCCACGACATCATCTACGACATCACCCATAACAATGCCGTTACGGCCCGTCCTGGGCTGTTCCCTGTTGCCTCAGCGTCGCTACAATCGCGGCGAACCTAACGGGATTTATATGGAATCCATTTATTACGTGCTGTCCTGGCTCTGCCACAGGCGCTGCGACCATTGCTACGACACGCGGTTCCGCCCCTATGTGCGCGAAAAACGCGACGCGGTGGTGGACGAGGCACTGGTCAGTCATGCCGCGATCATCGCCAACCTGCCCGAGCGCATGACCTATCGCGCAAGCGAAGACGGACCGGAACTGCCGGGCCGCGTGATCCTGTCGGGGGGTGAGGTGCTGCTCGATCCGATCCGCGAGCCGGTGCTCTATCCGGTGATGGATATGCTGCGCACCAAATATGCCGACAAGGGTGGCGTGCGGGTGGTGGTCCAGACCACCGGGGATCTGGTGACGGAAAAGATTCTCGACGAACTTCTCGAACACGGGGTCTGGCAAATCTCGATCACCGGTATGGATGATTTTCATGTCGGCCATGAGGGCGAGAAACGCCTGCCGCTGATCGAACGGCTGACCGCCATGTTCGAAGCCGCCGGCCTGCAGCCCACCGGTCGCCGTCATGACGGCACAGACGGGCGCGGCACAGTGACCCCGGTCTATTCCATGATGGGGGCGAACCCGGAAGAATGGATCGGTCCCATCTGGCCCCGTGGGCGTGCCTGGGACAACGAGCTCTCCAGCGCCACACTCGAAGACAATTTCTGTAACCGCTGGTCGGGCGGGCTCAATTTCATGGAGCACGGCCGCGAGGGTTCGGAAGTTTCAATCGAGCCGAACGGGAACGTTTATCCCTGCTGCCTGAAGACAAAGGCGCCGCTGGGCAATCTGACCGAGGAGAAGCTGGTCGATATCCTCGACAGCCTGCGCGGCCATCCGGCCTTCGAGGCCCTGAACGCCGGCGCGCCCGAAAAAATGGGGGCTGCCTTCGGCTGGGACGAAGCAACCTTCCTGCAGCACAGCGAAACCAGGACACCCTCGGGCGAGATGTACCGCAACCTGTGTATCGGCTGTGATCGCTTTCACGAGCAGGTGCTGGGTCCGCTGATCGAGGGATTGTGCCGCGAACGGCTGGCGCGCCGGACTGCCGCATGACCAGCGCCGGAAAGTCACGCATTGACGGTGTCCGCGCCGCACTGGCGGCCCGGTTGTCATGTCCTGTTGCGGATCTCACACCGCTGGCCGATACGGGGCTGGCCCACGACCATATTGTGATCGGAGAGACCGGGATCTTGGCTCGGATCCCCAAACAGTCCCAGCTCGATCTGGGGGCCGAGGAAAATCTCGCATATCAGGCGGCGTGTTTTTCCCATACCAGCGCGAGCGGTCACACGCCACGCCTTCACGAGGCGCTTGCCCCGGATGACGCCCTGCCCATGGGTGCCCTGATCGTGGATCATATTGTCGGTCGCCCACTGATGCTGCCGGGTGACCTGACAGCCATGGCCGAATGTCTGGCGGCGATCCATGCACTGCCATTGCCCGAAGCCACCGGCCGCGCGCCGCTCAAAAACCCGCCGGATACGCTGGCCGATACCTTCACCGAAATCCTGCTGCAATCTGCTTTCATTGCCCGGGCCGAGCTGCACCCGGAAGCCGAAGCCCAGATTCGCGAGGAACTGCAGGCGGCGGGGCGGACCCTCGCGCGGCCTGAACGCCCGGCGACCACACTCATTGCCTTCGATGCCCATCCGGGAAATTACCTGCTGGACAAAAACGGGCACGCCATTCTGGTTGATCTTGAGAAAGCCCGTTATGGCGCGCCGGGCTTCGATGTGGCCCATGCCAGCCTCTACACCTCGACCACCTGGGATGTGGAGAGCCGGGCGGTTCTGTCCCGCTCGGAGATTTCCGCATTCCATGCTGCCTGGCTGAATGCCGTGCCCCATGACCTTGCCGAAGCAAGCGCCGACTGGCTGTTGCCGCTGCGTCAGATGATGTGGCTCTGGTCTGTCACCTGGTGCGCCAAGTGGCAGGTGCAGTCCCGCGAGGCGGCCGGTGTCAGTGACTCCACCGAGAACTGGTCGGCCGAACTCAGCGAAGATTCTCTGGTCGCCCATGTGGCCGACCGGGTTGCCGACTATCTCGATCCCGACACAATTGCACAGGTCCGCACCGACTGGTCCGAACTGGATGCCACCATCGCGTCTGCGACCGCGCTTTCATCCTGACGCCTTCATCCTGAGAGGGAGACCCCCATGCGTTTTCTCATAGCCGTATTGGCCGCCTTTCTGAGTTTTACGCTGCCTGCCCAGGCCGCGGACTGGGACGAGATCGTCGCCAAAGCCAAGGGACAGACTGTGTTCTGGAACGCCTGGGCCGGGGACGAGCGGATCAACGCCTATATCGACTGGGCCGGCGATCAGGTGCGTGCGCGCTACGGTGTCACGGTCCAGCATGTGAAGGTGTCGGACACGGCGGAATCCGTCGCGCGGGTTGTGGCGGAGAAGGTGGCCGGGCGGACCGAGGGCGGTTCGGTCGATCTCATCTGGATCAATGGCGAGAACTTCGCCGCGATGAAGCGCAACGATCTGTTATTCGGGCCCTGGACGGACGACCTGCCCAATTACCGATATGTGGACACCGAGAACAAGATTACCACCACCATCGATTTCACCGTGCCCGTCGACAATCTCGAAGCGCCTTGGGGCATGGCGCAGTTCGTGTTCATGCACGACACCGCGGACGTGAAGTCACCACCGGCCTCCGTCGCGGGGCTGCTGGACTGGGCGAAGGCCAATCCGGGGCGTTTCGCATACCCGCAACCGCCGAGCTTCATCGGGACGACATTCCTCAAGCAGGTCCTGATCGAGCTGGCGCCGGACCCGGATGCCTTGTTGCAGCCGGTGGCCGACTTCGACGCAGTGACCGCGCCGCTCTGGGACTATCTGGATGCATTGCACCCGGCGCTGTGGCGGCGTGGCGAGGTCTTTCCCCAGGACGCCCCGACCCTGCATCGCCTGCTTGACGACAGGGAGGTGTCGATCGCCATGTCGTTTCATCCGGCCGAGGCCTCGGGCCTAATCGCTGAAGACAAGCTGCCCGATACCGTACGGACCTTCGTGCTGGAGAATGGCACCATCGGGAACACGCATTTCGTCGCCATCCCCTTCAATGCCAAGGCCAGGGAGGGCGCGATGGTCCTGGCGAACTTCCTGATGTCGCCGGAGGCGCAGATCCGGAAGCAGGACCCCGATGTCTGGGGTGACTTTACGGTGCTGGCCACGGACAAGCTGTCCGCCGAGGCGCAGGCGGCCTTTGCGGCGCTGGACATGGGGATCGCGACCTTGTCGCCAAGTGCGCTTGGCGCCACCCAGCTCGAGCCGCATCCGTCCTGGGTCGCGGCGCTGGAAGAGGCCTGGGCCAGGCGCTATGCGAGCGGGAAGTAGCAACCAACCAAACCCTCCCCGCTCTTCAGGGGGGAGAGGGAGTATGTTTTCCCGCTTTCTCTTCGTCCTCACCCTGAGCCTCCTCATCCCGAGCTTGTCGAGGGACGAAGGGCGAGGGCGCCACCTCATACTTCGACAGGCTCAGCATGAGGTGTTTTAAGACTGGAGTTTTCGCTCGTTTCATCTTCATGCCCGGAACAAGTGCGGGCATGACGAGTCTTAAAGATGGCTAGAGCACAAAAAACCTCTCTCCTACGCTGGGTACCGGCGCTGACGTTGCTGTTGCTACTGGCACCGGTGGCGGCGGGGCTGATCGGGACGGTGTTGCCCGCCTTCGGGTATCTGCCGGCCCTGGGCGGGGATGCGCTCAGCCTGGAACCCTGGCGGATGTTGTTTGCCGCGCCGGGTGTCTGGGAATCCGTACGCCTGTCCTTCGTGACTGGGCTGGGCGTGACGGTGGTGTCCTTCGCTGTGGTTATCCTGTTTGTGGCCGGCTGGCACGGCACGCGTGAGTTCGCGCGCATCCAGCGGTTTCTCTCGCCGCTTCTCGCGGTGCCCCATGTCACCGTTGCCTTCGGGCTGGCGTTTCTGCTGGCCCCGTCCGGCTGGATCTTCCGGCTGACTTCGCCCTGGCTCACGGGATACGACCGGCCGCCGGACATGGTGATTGTGCAGGATCCAAACGGGCTGGCCTTCATTACCGGGCTGGCGCTCAAGGAAATTCCATTTCTGTTCCTGATGACGCTGGCCGCGATCGGGCAGGTCGATGCGGCGCGCGCGCGCACCATGGCCCGCACGCTCGGCTACGGCGCCATGACAGCCTGGCTCAAGGCCGTGTTTCCGTTGGTCTATCGGCAGATTCGCCTGCCGGTGTTTGCCGCGCTGGCCTTCTCGGCTTCGGTCGTGGATGTCGCGATTGTGCTGGCATCTTCGACGCCGCCGCCGCTGGCTGTACAATTGCTGCGCTGGTTCAACGATCCGGATCTGGCCATGCGTTTCATGGCCTCGGCGGGGGCGGTTCTGCAACTGGGCATCGTCATCGCCGTATTCGTCGTCTGGTGGATGGGTGAGCGGATCGCGGCTTGGCTGGGACGCATCTGGGTGCGGCGGGGTAGCCGGGGACAGCGTGACGGGTCGCTGCGCTACGGCGCGGCGGGCGCCCTGACCCTCGGCTTTGTCACCGCGTTTCTCGGGCTGGCGAGCATGGCTATCTGGTCGATTACCGGCCGCTGGCGCTTCCCCGATGCGCTGCCGTCCCGCGTATCCCTCGATCCCTGGATGAACAATGCGCCACGTCTGGGGGAGGTCAGCCTGAACACCGCCACGCTGGGCCTGGCCGCCGCATTGGTGGGACTGGTGCTGGTGGTCGCCTGCCTCGAGAACGAGACGCGCTTCGGCAAGCAGGCAACCAACCGGGCTCTGCTGCTGCTCTACATCCCTCTGCTGGTGCCGCAGATCGCGTTTCTGTTCGGCAGCCAGGTGCTGCTGGTGATGACCGGTCTCGACGGCGCGTGGATCGCTGTCGCCTGGGCGCATCTGGTGTTCGTGCTGCCTTATGTTTTTCTCTCGCTCGCCGATCCCTATCGGGCCTGGGATGCCCGCTATGCCCGCGCGGCGCGGTGTCTCGGGGCGTCGCCGCTGCGGGTGTTCTGGCGGGTGAAACTGCCGATGCTGTTGCGTCCGATTCTGGTCGCCAGTGCAGTCGGGTTTGCGGTCTCCGTCGGACAATATCTGCCCACTGTATTCGCCGGGGCGGGGCGGATCGACACGCTGACGACGGAAGCTGTCGCGCTGGCCTCTGGCGCCGACCGCCGTGCTATCGGGGTCTATGCGTTGGCCCAGATGATCCTGCCCTTTGCCGCTTTTTTGCTCGCGGCCACAATCCCGGCCTTTCTGTTCCGCAACCGCCGGGGATTGCGAGTCACCGCTTGACTTCGCCGTCTCTCATCGGCCCACTACGCCTCGTAATCTGACCTGAGGAAAACACCATGAAACTCTTCGGCTACTGGCGTTCGCTCGCCGCCTTCCGCGTCCGCATCGCACTCAATCTCAAGGGCCAGCCCTTCGAGGTGATCTCGACCGATCTGATCAAGGGCGATCAATTCGATCCCGAATATCTGAAGATCAACCCCCAAGGTGTCGTGCCGGCGCTGGTGCTTGATGACGGCCAGGCGCTGACCCAGTCCATGGCGATCCTCGAATATCTCGATGAGGTTTATCCTGAGCCCGCATTGCTCCCCTCCGACCCGATGGCGCGCGCCCGGGTCCGGTCGCTCTGCATGATCATGGTGGCCGATATGCACCCACTCGTCGTGCCACGCATTCGGAAATACGTCACCCAAGACTGGGGTCACAGCGAGGAGGAGCTCGCGGCCTGGATCACCAACTGGACTACCAAGGGACTGGCCGCGGTCGAAAAACATCTCACCGAGGGCAGTCATTCTGGCAAATTCTGCGAGGGCGATCAGGTTTCCATGGCCGATCTGTGCCTGGTGCCTCAAATCGGCGCGGCGATGCTATTCAAGATTCCCGTCGATCCCTATCCGAAGGCCAAGGCAATCTTCGATGAATGCATGAAGATCCCCGCTTTCTTCGACGCCCGCCCCCAGGCCCAGCCGGACTTCCCCGAGGACATGAAGTAGGCACGCCTTCTTGCACTTTATGACAGGAATCCTGTGCCGCGCCGGCGGTTTGGTGCCGGCATTCCTGGTGCTATGCCTAATCGCTGGTCCGGCAGTACAGGCGAGTCCGGGATTTGATGATTCTTGCCTTGACCGCGCGGTCGCACAGGCGCGTTCGCTCGAACGGCTGAACAGTCTGATCGTCGCACGCGATGGGGAGGTGGTCGTCGCCGAAGCCTTTCGCGGGCGCGGCCTCGGAACGCCGGTCAACGTCAAGTCGGTGTCCAAGTCGATCGTTGCCGCGCTGATCGGGATCGCGATCGACCGCGGCATTCTCGAAGGGCCGGACCAGACGATCGGGGCGTTGCTGGATACACGGATACCCGACGAGGCCGATCCGCGGGTGCGGGACATCACCCTTGGCAATCTCTTGTCCATGCAGGCCGGGCTCGAACGTACCTCCGGACGCAACTACGGGCGCTGGGTGCAAAGCCCGGACTAGGTGGCCCATGCGCTCTCCCGGCCCTTCGTCGATGCGCCGGGCGGCGGGATGCTGTATTCGACGGGCAGCTCTCATCTGCTGTCTGCGATTCTGACCCGCGCGAGCGGGCGCAGCACCCTCGATCTGGCGCGCGACTGGCTCGGCGAACCGCTGGGCATCGGCCTTCCGCCCTGGGACCGGGACCCCTAGGGGGTCTATCTGGGCGGCAACAACATGGCGCTCTCGCCGCGCGAATTGCTGCGGTTCGGCGAACTTTACCGGCAGGGTGGGGAGCTCGACGGCCGGCGCTTCCTGTCCGAAGCCTGGGTCGAGACCTCATGGACCCCGCGCACGCGATCTGTGTTTTCGGGCGATGGCTAAGGCTATGGCTGGTTCCTGCGCGATCTAGGCGGCGGGCAGTATGTGATCGTTGTGCCGTCGCTGGCCATGACCGTTGTGGTCACGTCGAACACGACCACGCGTTTGCGGGTGGACGGATACGGCGACGCCCTCTGGTCCCTGATTGAGGACGGGCTGGTGCCCGCCGCGCTGGCGGCAGTCGATTAGACCCGGTTGTGCGGGACTTCCTAGGTGTCTTCACCGCCCTGCACGGTGCCGGAACTTGTGAAGATTGCGAGATAGACAAGGCCGCGATCATGGTCTTCAAAGACATCGCCGCCGGTTATTTCCAGGAACCTGATATCCGCGAGCATCGTCGTGGCGCTTATATCGCCGAGTTCGTGACCGTTTCGTAGATACGCATAGCTTTCTTCACGGGTGAGATCCCGGAACGTGAGCTTGAATAGCAAGCGCCATGAAAATGGATAACCGGCCTTCGCCGCGGCGCGGATCGACTTAATCTCGGCCTTCGTAATTTCGTCGTCCCGGTCGTTCTTCCGCTTCCGTTCGACATACCAGTGGTCGGCCAGGCTATGGTCCGCTTTGCTGGCACGTTCATAATGCCTGTCGGTTTCCGCTTCGGAGGTGCTGGGAATATCTCCGCGATGCTTATATATCCACAGAGACATGTCGGCCGATGCGATCCCGGCTTGCGCGGCCTCCGAGAGCAAGGGCACGCTCTCTTCGTAGTCCTTGTTCTTCAAAAGGGCCCGGCCCAGATAGAATCTGAGCTCGACATTCTCCGGATCGGCGGTGAGTTCCTTGCGGCATTGGGCAATCGCGCGCTCGGCGTCCATGTCCTGAAACTTGACCGAGTCCGGAATATCCCGCTGCAGCCAGTATGGATCGCCTGTCAGAGCAGCGTAGGAATCAGGTGAATGAGATCGCGCCCGCGCCTCTATTTCCGGGGTTGGGGCCGCGACAAGGAAAACAGCAATCAGGATTGCAGCGTTCGCAGCTCTCATCGGCATCCTTCGAACATCTATGAACCCGCCTTCTCCGCCCCCACAGCGTCCATGAACTGCACCAGAACCTCGTAGGGCTGGGCGCCGACGACGCCCTGTCCGTCGGCCACGTATGTGGGAACGCCGGTGACGCCGTAGCCCTGTGACTTGGCCCAGTCGGCATCGACTGCCTCCTTGAAGCTGCGGTTCTCCAGCACCTCGCGTGCCGCCGCGCCGTCGAGGCCGACGCCTTCGGCGATGCTCACCAGCAGGTCGATATCGGCGATGTTCTTCTGATCCACGAAATAGGCCTGATAGAGCTTCATGTGGATGGCCTCGCCGTCGTCCTGCGTGTCGGCCCACTTGCCCAACTCCTGGGCGAGCCGGCTGTTGTAGGTGTGGGTGCGCTGGGCGTAGGGCAGGCCCTCTTCGTCCATCAGGCCCTTCATGCGGGAGTACATGGCTTCCGGATCGTAGCCGCGCCCGGCGAACAGCTCCTCCAGCGACTTGCCCTCCATGGGGGTGTCGGGGTGCAGTGGGAAGTGCACAGTCTGGATATCGACATCGTAGGCTTTCTGAAGTTTTTCAATACGCACGGTACTGAGATAACACCAGGGTCAAACGTAGTCGGAGAAGACCTCGAGGACTTTCTTAACGGACATTTTTGTCGCTTTCGCTGAGTTTGTGTGGCCGAGACCATAGCAGAGATTCGCTCCAGCGCTTACCATCGGGCCAAACCCGAAACACGGAGCACGCCATGTCCGACCTCACCACACCGTCCCGCAAACTCACCCACAATGGAATCCGTAAGCTTATGGATGCCGCCGTCGAGGCCGCTTCCCACGATGAAGCGTTGCACTCCCCGGCCTGAAACCGCAATCTGGCGGCCTTGTTTTTAAGAGGGAAATTCCATGTCGAATACAGGCGAAGAACGCAGCGGGCCGCTGGTCGGTCTGAAGGTTGTCGAGCTGGCCGGGATCGGGCCGGGGCCGTTTGCGGCCATGCTGCTGGCCGATCTGGGGGCCGATGTGGTCCGGATCGACCGGCCCGCCGATCCGGGGCTGGGGGTGCCGCGTGGCTACGAATTCGATCTTGCGAGCCGGTCCCGCCCCTCCGTGGCGGTGGACCTGAAACATCCCGACGGTGTCGCGACGGTTTTGAAGCTGGTCGAAAGCGCGGATGTGTTGATCGAGCCGTTCCGCCCCGGCGTCACCGAGAAGCTCGGCCTCGGTCCCGATGACTGCCTGGCCCGCAACCCGAAGCTCGTCTATGCCCGGATGACCGGGTTCGGCGGCACCGGGCCGCTGGCGAAAGCCGCCGGTCACGACATCAACTATTGCGCGCTGTCGGGCGCGCTGCACGCGATCGGCCCGGCGGAGAAGCCGGTCCCCGCGCTCAATCTTGTGGGGGATTATGGCGGTGGCGCGCTCTATCTGGCTTTCGGGATCATGTCCGCGATCTACGAGGCCCAGCGCAGCGGCCAGGGCCAGGTGATCGATGCGGGCATGGTCGATGGCGCGGCGAGCCTGATGATCCCGGTCTATGGCCTGCACGCCTCGGGCTACTTCTCCGACGAACGCGCCAGCAACATCCTCGATGGCGGCGCGCCGTTTTACGACGCCTTCGAGACGGCGGACGGCAAGTTCGTCTCCATTGGTTCCATCGAGAAGAAGTTCTACAAGCTGCTGCTCGAAAAGCTGGGTCTGGCCGACGAAGACCTGCCCGACCAGATGGACCGGTCCCGCTGGCCCGAACTGCGCGCGCGCTTTGCCGAGGTGATCAAGGGCAAGACCCGCGATGAATGGACCGAGATCATGGAGGGCAGCGATGTGTGCTTCGCCCCGGTGATGTCGATGAGCGAGGCCCACATCCATCCCCACAACATCGCCCGGGAGAACTTCGTCGAGGTGGCCGGAGTGACCCAGCCGGCCCCGGCGCCGAAATTTTCGCGCACCCCGGGGCGGATACACTCCGCACCCTCGAAACCCGGCGCGCATACCGAGAGCGCGCTGGCCGCCTGGGGCTTCACGGATAGCGATGTAGCCGCCCTGAAGGAGAGCGGCGCGGTGGGCCGGAAAGAAGGGTGAGAAATTTATAAAGGCCCTCACCCTGAGCCTGACGAAGGGCGGGGGCCACAACCTCATACTTCGACAGGCTCAGCATGAGGTTGTGTCTGGAGATATGCTTCCGTCGTCATTGCGAGGAGCAACGCGACGAAGCAAACCAGTGTCCGGACGAGTTGGCTCTGGATTGCTTCACCTTCGGTTCGCAATGACGGGATGAACTGAGAGAAACCATGGCCACAGAAATCCCCTACAACCGCGAGCTGGAGTTCGAATACGGCAAGGTCGATGAGCTCGGTCTGCGCATCCGCCGGGTGATCGCCAACAATCCCAGCGCTTTCACGTTTCACGGCACCGGCACCTACATTCTGGGCCGCGGGCAGGTGGCGATCGTCGATCCCGGGCCGGACCTGGCCGAGCATGTGGATGCGCTACTCGACGCGATCCGGGGCGAAACGGTGAGCCACATCTTGGTGACCCACACCCACAGCGATCATTCCCCGGCGGTGAAGGCGGTCCAGGCGGCGACCGGCGCGCCGAGCTATGCCTATGGTCCCCACGGCACCCGGCCCGAGGACGGCGCCGATTACGACTTCACGCCGGACCACACCATCGGCGATGGCGACGTGATCACCGGCAATGGCTGGTCGGTGGAGGCGCTGCACACGCCGGGCCATTGCTCGAACCATCTGTGTTTTCGACTGCGCGAGGAAGATGCGCTGTTCTGTGGCGATCATGTGATGGGCTGGTCCACCAGTATCGTCTCACCGCCCGACGGCGACATGGCGGCCTATATGGCCTCGCTGGAAAAGGTCGGCCGCTTCGGCGCGCGCCGGTATTTCCCGACCCACGGCGCGCCCATCGAAGACCCGGAACCCTATGTGAAGGCGCTGCTCGCCCACCGCCACGAACGCGAGGACCAGATTCTCGCCGAACTGGCCAACGCCCCGGCGACCATCGCCGAGATGGTTCCGCGCATGTATGCGGCGGTGGACCCGAAGCTCTACCCGGCGGCGGCCCGCAGCGTGCTCGCCCACCTGATCCACATGGAGGAGACGGGGCGGGTGAAGGCAGATGGGGAAGCGGGTGTGGAGAGCGTGTATCGGTTGGCTGCCGACTAAAAAACGTCATGCCCGGACTTGTTCCGGGCATGACTCTATTTTTACTCCGGTGCGATGTAGTAGCGGCCGCGCAGGAACCTTGAGAGCGGGACCGGGCGGTTCGGATCCGGGGCTTTCGGGTCGGTGACCCAGCGTTCGAATTCGGCCAGCGCGATCCGTGTGATCCCGGCGATGTCCAGATTGCGGGAGTCCTCCAGCGAGCGGAATTCCACATCCAGAAGTTCGCCGTCGCCGGTGCCGATCTCGCCGGTCGCGGCTTCGCCATTGGCCACGAGAAACCGTGCATCGAAACGGCGCGGGCGGCCCGGCGGGGTGATCGCCCGGAAGAAATAGTCCATCCCCTCAAGCGCGGGGCGGAAGCCGCCCGGTGCGTCGGGGTCGGAATCACCCAGAAACAGGCCGGTTTCCTCGTAGGTTTCGCGCACGGCCGCTGCGGCGATCGCCCGGGCACGGGTCGGATTGGCGGCCCGTTGCAGGCGGGTGTGCACGTCGTCAGCCAGCGGGCTGGCCGGTTCAAGCGCGGCGTCGATCCTGTCCACCCGGCCGCCGGGAAACACATAGGCGTGGGGCATGAAGACATGGTTGCGGTGGCGCCGCCCCATCAGGACCTCGATGGTCCCGTTGGCGCGGCGGCGCCACAGCACCATGGTTGCGGCGTCCACGGGACGCAGCGACTTTTTCGCCGGCTTGTTCTGTGGCGTGGCGGGCACTACTGGACGGTCGAGAAACCAGTTGGCACCAGATACCGGTTGGTCTGGTCCACCACCCGGTGGCCGTTACCGGCCTGATAGACCTGCCAGCGGGGATCGGCGACCGCCCTGGCCTGACGTTCCTCACGCTGGGCGTGATTGTCCCAGTACCAGAGATGGACCACCTGGTTGATTTTGCCGGTGATCGAACTGAAATAGCCGATCAGCTGCCAGCCGGCGTCGTCGATGATCGGCTTGGCCAGCGCCTTGGTGATGGCGACATACTGGGGCACTTGCGCATAGGTGATCGTGTAGGTGCGTTCATCCACAAAACCCTGTTTGCTGCCATTGCCCATGAAGGCAAAGGGTTCGACCACATCGGTAGCCTGCAGCAGCCGGTTTTGCTGTGAGACGATCTTGTCCGAACTGCCATTGCGGTATTCGGTCCAGTCCGGGTCGTTGTAGAGGGACTCCCGGCAGTCCTGGCGCACCTGTGCGTTTTCCCATTTCCAGTAATGGACGACGGAATTGATCGCCCCGGTTTCCACCGTGTAGTAGCCCGCCGGTTCGAAACCATGCTTGCGTTGCAGCGGCTGGCCGATCTCTTCGACATTTTTCAGGAATGCCGGCATCTGGCCCGGCTTGATGGCGTAGGTCCGCGCGTCAACGATCATGGCGTTGTGTCCCCCGTGTTTTATTTTGTCGGCTTTGGGCATGTGCGACCCGACCGTGTGACTGTATCGTGACACGGCAAAAGGACACAGGAAAGACAGGGACCCATGGAAGACGCCAATATTCTGAACGTTGTCGAGACCGGTGCAATCCTCGGGGAGAGCCCGATCTGGTCGCCGGACGAACAGGTTCTCTACTGGATCGACATCAAGGCCCCGGCGCTGCATTGCGCGACGGATTTGCGTTTCTGACGCCCGGCGATGATGGGGTGGCCCTGGACTGGATCGGCAATCCGGAACCGGACCGCCCCGAGAGCCGCCTGAATGACGGGCGCGCGGACCGTCAGGGACGGTTCTGGGCAGGGACCATGCACGATCCCGAGGGACCGCCCGAGAGCTATTTCGAACGCGAACCGGTGGGGCGTTCTACCGGCTCGATGCCGACCGTAGGATCCACAGAATGATCGACGGGATTCTCGTCTCCAATGGTCTGTGCTGGTCGCCTGACGGAACGCGTCTCTATGCGGCGGATTCGCCCACGCGCACAATCCGGTCATGGGACTACGATCCGGCGACGGGTGATATCTCCGGAGAACGGGTGTTCGTCCGAATTCCCGAAGCCCCCGGGCGTGGCACGCCGGATGGTGCCATTGTCGATGCCGAGGGCGGCGTCTGGATAGCGGAGTTCCGGGGCGGCCGGATCACGAGGTTTACGCCGGACGGTTCCGAGGATCGCATGGTCGCGCTGCCGGTCAGCCGGCCGACCTGTCCGATGTTCGGCGGCCCCGATCTGCAAACGATGTATGTCACCTTGGCGAAGATCATGCTGACGCCCGAAGAACTTGCGGCCGAGCCCCTGGCCGGTGCACTGTTTGCGCTGGATGCCGGGATTGCCGGTCTGCCCGAGGCGGCCTTCCCGGGTTAGCGCAGGTTCACGACCTCCCCCAAAATTGCCTTAAATCGGCCTCAGCACCGCCGCGATGGTCCTGCAACGTCTTTTCAACCCTGCAATCGGGAGGAGTGACGATGCGCGGACTTGCTGTGGTAGCCATGCTTTTGGGCGGATTGCCGATTGCGACTTTCGTTGTAACGGTCGTCCTGAGCGATGGTGCGCCATTGCAGTCGCCATTCCGCGGATTGTCAGCAGGGTCAGGGGTGTCAGCTGCAGTGCACGTAACGCCAGACTTCTCACCGGAATCACCGGTGCAGGAGGCGCAGGCCGGCATCCCGTCCCCCATTCCCGTATCCGCCGCGCAGACCTGGCAGCCGCCGGATTCGTTCCGCCTGACCCGTCATCGCACCGATGCAGCCTGGGAGCGGCTTGACCGTCTTGCCGCCGGTGGGAACCGTGATGCCCTGATGTTCCGGACCCTGATGCAGTCTGCGGAGTTCGCAAACCCGCCGACACGGTCCAGACCTTGAAATTTCGGGTTTTCGAACCAAATCTAGAGCAACGCCGGAGGCTCCTGTGAGCTTCGGCGGACGCAAATACGGGTGCCACACCAGGGCCCGGAAGGACCGTGGAAGCGCAGTAAACACTGCGTTTGTGCGGCCCGTAACTCGCTCATCAAGGAGGAGTGACGGCATGAATCGCCTGTCCCCATTGCGAAATCCGCTGCTGCTTGGATTCGACGAATTCGAGCGGACGTTGGAGCGCATCAGCAAGGCCTCTTCGGACGGCTATCCGCCCTACAACATCGAACGAACCGGTGAGACCCGGTTGCGGATCACGCTGGCAGTGGCCGGCTTTACCCGCGACGACCTCGATATTCAGCTCGAGGACAACCAGCTCACGGTTTCGGGCCAGCAGGCCGCCGAGGACAATCGCGAGTATCTGCATCGTGGCATTGCCACACGCATGTTCAAGCGCAGTTTCGTGCTCGCCGATGGCGTGGAAGTGTCTTCGGCCACGCTCGACAACGGATTGTTGAACATCGATGTCGTTCTGCCCCAGCCGGAGCGGAATGTGCGCAAGATCGAGATTGGTGCCGGTGCGGCACAATCTCCTGAACTTGATGTGGAAACCAGTGGAGAGGTGTCATGAACAAGGAATTCACGAACAAGACCGCCGAAGGTTTTTCGCCCGAACAGTTTGCCGCACTCGGCGTCAACCGCCTGGCCTATGTGCGTCCGGCCGTGGTTGAGGGTCAAACCGTCTATGCCATTCACGCTGCCGATGGCAGTGGAATCGGTATGATGGCGGGCCGCGACGTTGCCTTCGCGGCGGTCAAGCAACACGACATGGAACCGGTCAGCGTTCACTGACCGGGGCCTGTCCTGAAAAAATCTGAAAATCGAAACGCGCCAGCGCTAGCTGGCGGCGCGCAACTGCTCGGCGTTGGCGTTGCCCGATTCCATGAGCAGGGCATAGATCGCGTCGGGGTTGTCTGATCCCCGCAGCTTTTCGCAGAAGGCGCGGTCGCGAAGGATCCGCGAGATCCGGGCCAGCGCCTTCAGGTGATCGGCACCTGCCCCCTCCGGTGCGAGGAGCAGAAATACCAGATCGACCGGCTGATCGTCGATGGCATCGAATTCCACCGGCTTTTCCAGCCGTGCAAACAGGCCGTGCAGGCCTTCGAGCGGTGCCATCTTCCCATGGGGGATGGCAAGCCCAGACCCCACACCGGTGGATCCTAGACGTTCGCGGTCGAGCAGGGTTTCGAAGACCTGACGCGCGTCGAGGTCAAAAGTCGATGCCGCAGCCTTGGACAGCTCCTGCAGAAGCTGTTTCTTGCTGGTGGCCCGCAAATTGGCGATCACGGCGTCGCGCTGAAGGATGTGGTCGATATCCATAATGCGAGTCAGGCCTCGTTCTCCGGGGTGTCGCTCCAGCCGATGTTGCCGTCGTCGCGGCGGTACACAACACCCAACCCACCGTGTTTTGAATTCCGGAATACGAAAGCCGGGGCGTCGGCCAGGTCCAGCCGCATGACGGCTTCGGAAACGGTCAGGTTCTCGATCACGGTCTGGTTTTCGGCGATGATGATCGGGTTGTCCGCGCCGCTCTCGGCCTCGGTACTTTCGTCTTCATCGCTATGGGGCGCGAGAACATATTCCGGCGCATTGGCCGTGGCCGCGCGGATGCGCCAGCTCTCACGCGAGAGCACGATCGTGGCGTCGATGGCGTCCGCGAAGTACTTCTCTGTCGTACTCTCTATCGCGTCCTCAATGTGAAGGCGAAGGGCATCGCCCACATCAATCTGTTGTCCTGTGACGGTAATCTGCAAGGTTCTGTTACACGCTGGCTATTGAAAGGGTCTCGGCGCCGGGTCGATCGACCTGGTCGCTAGGATTGTTCTCTTTGTTCCTATCGTACCGCCACCCGATATGTCCGGGCCCGCCCGTCTTTCATTGGCCCGCTCCCGCAGGCTCGTTGGACAGGCGTTTTTGATAAGCGGCGCGGAATTTAGTCAGCGCCCTGTGCACTGTCAATACGCGAAAACGACTTCCGGAGACGTGGGGAAAGACCCCGGAAAATCAGGGGTTTGACCGGTTCCTAAGCGACGTTTAGGCCGATGCGCGTTTGATCCTGCGGCGCTCGACAGAAGACGGAATCTTCAATGAATCCCGATACTTGGCAACGGTTCGGCGCGCGATATCCACACCGTCATCCCGCAGGATCTTTACAATTTTGTCGTCTGAGAGGATCGATTTCGGAGATTCGTTGTCGATCATCAGCTTGATCTTATGCCGCACGGCCTCGGCCGAGTGCATGTCTCCGCCCTGGCTGCTGTTGATGGCGGTGGTGAAGAAGTATTTCAGTTCGAACAGGCCGCGCGGCGTGGCCATGTACTTGTTGGTCGTCACGCGGCTGATCGTGCTTTCGTGGAGTTTCACCGCTTCGGCGATATCGGCGAGCACCAGCGGCTTGAGGTGGCTGA
The DNA here is from genome assembly GCA_038137215.1 of Alphaproteobacteria bacterium. GTDB lineage: Bacteria > Pseudomonadota > Alphaproteobacteria > UBA6615 > UBA6615 > JABJAG01. Next base: position 29,166 of record JAYQBG010000019.1, on the reverse strand, counting down.
CCCCATGGCGGAAAAAGGCGTCCTGCTGGCGGATGATCTCGCTCGCCACCTTCAGGATGGTCCGCGCCCGCTGATCGAGCGCCCGCACCAGCCAGTTCGCGGACTGGAACTTTTCCTGCGCGAAGGCCTTTTCGTCCTTCTCGCGTGCCTGATCGTTGATCTCGGCGTAATAGGCGCGATTCACCAGAACACGCGGAAGGGTGTCGTTGTTGAGTTCGATCTCCCAGCCGCCGCCCTTTTTGGCGCGCATCATCACATCCGCGGTCACATACTCGACCGTACCTTCGTCAAAGGCTGAGGCCGGCTTGGGGTCGAGGGTTCTGAGTTCGGCCAGCATGTCGGCCAGGTCTTCCTCATCGACCTCGCAGACCTGACACAGGCCCGGTAAATCGTGGCGGGTGAGGTAGTCCAGATTGGCGAGCATGGTCTGCATCGCCGGGTCGAGGCGGTCCCGCTCGGCGAGTTGCAGGGAAAAACACTCGATGAGGTCTCGGGCGAACATGCCGGTCGGTTCAAATCCCTGAACGATGCCGAGCACGGTTTCCATCAGTTCCATCTGGCAGCCGAGCTGTTCGGCCATGTCTTCCAGAGAAGCGTTGAGATAACCGCGGTCGTCGAGCGAATCGATCATCGCCCGGCCGACCAGACGCTGGGTCGGGTCACCGATGGACAGATCGAGCTGTTCGGTCAGGTGCTCGCGCAGGGTGACCTCGCTGGCCATGGTCTGGTCGATGCCCGGCAGGGAATCGCTGTCGCCGCGCGCGGCCGGGGCCGCTCCGCCAGCCGGCCGGAAGGGGTCGTCGGGATAGACATTCGTATAGTCGCTATCCAGCGGCGCTTCGGTCGAGGGCAACTCTTCCCGGTCCGCAAGGGTGACCGCATCCCCGTCGTCACTGGCAGGTTTTTCGGCCTCGGCCGGCGTCCCGTCCTGGGCAATAAGAGAGTCCTCCCGCTCCAGGAGCGGGTTTTCTTCAAGTTCACCTTCAACGAAGGCTGCCAGTTCAAGATTGGACAGCTGCAAAAGCTTGATGGCCTGCTGCAGCTGCGGCGTCATGACCGGCGCCTGCGTCTGGCGGAAGTCGAGACGTGGTGTCAGAGCCATGGTTAAGGACTTCTACAGACTGAATCTTTCGCCCAAGTAAACACGCCGGACGTCCGAATGGGACACGATTTCCGACGGCTCACCACTCATTAGCACTGAACCTTCATGCAAGATATAGGCCCGGTCAACAATATCCAGCGTTTCCCGAACGTTATGATCGGTGATCAACACTCCGATACCGCGGTTTTTCAGGTGTTTGACCAGATCACGAATATCGGAAACAGCGATCGGATCAATGCCCGCCAGCGGCTCGTCGAGCAACATGAAGTGGGGCTGGCTTGCCAGGGCGCGGGCGATCTCGACCCGGCGCCGTTCACCGCCCGAGAGGGCCAGTGCCGGGGTGCGTCGCAGATGAGATATCGAGAACTCGGCCAGCAGATCGTCGAGTGTCGCCTCACGCCGGTCACGCTCGGGCTCGATCACTTCAAGGACCGAGCGGATGTTCTGTTCCACCGACAGACCGCGGAAGATCGAGGCTTCCTGGGGCAGGTAGCCGACGCCCAGACGCGCCCGGCGATACATGGGCAGTTCGGTGATGTCGTGCCCGTCCAGAGAAATCGCGCCGGCATCAGGCTTCAGCAAGCCGGTGATCATGTAAAAACAGGTGGTCTTGCCGGCCCCGTTCGGACCCAGAAGGCCGACTGCCTCGCCCTGACGAACCTGCAGGGAGACGTCGCGCAGAACCGGCCGCTTGCGAAACCGCTTGCCCAGATTCTGTGCGACCAGACCGGGATTGTCGGCGACCAGGCGTGGTGCCCCGGGATCGTTGGCGAGAGTCGGATGTCGCGGTTCGTTCATTGGTTCCCGTTCGGGCCAGTGGATGGCTGTTGACCGGACCCGCCACCGGATCTGGATTTGGGAAGAAACAGGCCGCGCACCCGCTCGCCAGAGCGCGATGACAGCAGCCTGCTTTCACCCGTTTTCAAGTTAACCTCTGCACGGTCGCCGTTCAATTGCGTGTCGCCCCGTGTGATTTTCACATTTCCGGTCAGCGTTGCCAGACCGCGATCGGGATCGTAGTCGCCTTTCTGGGCCCGCACGATATCGGTGGGGGTCGATACCAGAACATTGCCGTCGGCCTCGATCCGGTCCATCTGCGCATTGCGACCGCCTTCGCCGAAATGGGAGGTCAGTGTGTCGGCGCGAAGACGCCGGTTGTCGCGGATGGCCAGCGCGTCACCGCGTGCCACGGCGATCTGGCGCTGTTCGTAATATTCGAGACTGTCGCGTGCGATAATGGTGTCCTGGGCGGTGTCGAGGCGGACGGTATCGCCCGTCAGGAAGAGTACGCCCCCGTCAATGTCATAGACCGCGTTGTCGGACTGCGCGACCTCTTCGGCCGAGATGATGCGGACATTGCCATTTGCGTCGATGCGGAAGATCTCGTTCTCGCCGGCTGCGTTGGGGCGGTAATAGGCGATCAGCTCGTCCGCCTCCACCGTCACGCCGCCCTGCACGGCCTTGGCATTGCCGCGCGCGAGATATAGCTGGTTGGCGCGCTGCCATTCGATGCCGTCATCGGCCTCGATCTGGATCGGACCATCGCCCTGCTGGCTGAACCCCAGCGACTGGGCATGGGCCGGGCTGATCATCGATGACCAGACGAACCCGGTCAGGATCAGCAGCATTTTCAGGTGCGTCATTGCGGGGGCGCTCCTTCGAAAACCGTCAGATTGGCCGGACCGAGAAACACAATACGTTCGCCCGATTCGAGAACCCGGAAACCTTCGGCATTGAGAATTCCAAACGGTCCCTGACCGTTCACCGGCGCATCGCCCGACGCCGTGCTGTATCTGAGATTGACCCGCGCCGCGGAGGTCTGGAACTCGTATCCCTGATCGTGGAACAGGTTCACATCGCCGGTCAGAAACAGGACGTTCGAGGCGGAATGAAACTTCCCGTCATTGGCATTCAGGGCGATCCACGAGCCGTCCTTGAGGACGATGTCCGCCTTGGGATTGGTCAGATCATAGATTTCGCCGCCGCCCTCGGCCTCAATCCGCGACCCCAGATCGGCAACGATCTTGAACGGTCGCTTCTCGGAATCGATCCCCTGAAGGCGCGGGTTCAGCACCTGCGGTTTGCTCCCGCCGGCCGGTCCGACCGCGGCGAGATCGATCCGGAAGCGATCTTCTTCCGGCGAGAGTTTTGGCCAGATAGCGACCAGGATCAGCATTGCGAATGCAAGCCCCGGAAGCACGTATTTCATCGTGGTGACGATCCGCGATCGCGCAAATCCGCTGCGTCTTGCACGGGGGGCATCGCTCAGTCGTCTCTGGCGCAACCGCCGGGATTCGTCGCTCTCGGTGCCGGGTGTGGGGTTGATGACGGGTTCGCTCATGCCGAAATCAGGCAAGCCCCGCGCGCAGGCAATCGTGAATATGCAGAATCCCGACCGGGACCCTGTCCTGGGCCACGAAGAGGCTCGTGATCTGGCTGGCATTCATCAGTCCGAGAGCTTCGGAGGCCAGCGCCTGACTGCGGATGGTTTTGGGATTGCTGGTCATGATCTCGCCGCAACTTAATCGCAGCAATGTGTCGGACATGTGGCGCCGGAGGTCGCCATCGGTGATCATACCGATCAGTTCGCCGCTGTCGTTGATGACGCCGGCACAGCCGAATCCCTTGTTCGACATCAGGAACAGGGCTTCGGAGACCTGTTCGCCCGAGGCGATCAGGGGCAGGCTGTCACCCTCATGCATCAGATCGCCGACCCGGAGCAGGTTCTGACCCAGCTTGCCGCCGGGATGGAGCACCTGAAAATCCTCGGCCGTAAAGCCGCGCCGGTCGAGCAGGGCAATGGCCAGCGCATCACCCAGTGCCAGCATCGCTGTTGTCGATGTGGTGGGCGCCAGGCCCATCGGACAGGCTTCGGCCACCGGCGGCAGGAGCAGGGTGCAATCGCTGTTCTCGGCCAGGGAGCTTTCCTGCCGTGCCGTAATCGAGATCAGCGGCACTTCGAAGCGGCGGCAATAATTCACCACATCGCTCAGTTCCTGGGTCTCGCCGGAGTTCGAAAGTGCGAGCACGACATCCTCGCGGGCGATCATCCCCAGATCGCCATGACTGGCTTCACCGGGATGAACGAAAAACGAGGGCGTTCCCGTGCTCGACAGCGTCGAAGAAATCTTGCGGGCGATGTGTCCGCTTTTTCCCATCCCGGTCACGACGGTGCGGCCCTGGGCGTTGTCGATGAAATCCACGGCGCGCACGAAGTTTTCGTCCAGCGCCTCGCTCATCATGCCGAGCGCATCGGCTTCCAGACGGAACACGCGGCGCGCGGCATCGATATCGCGTGCGTGGGCGTCAGTCGATTTCGGATTCGATTTTGCTGTCCCTGTCACGGGTGTGCCGATCGTATTGCCAAGACGGTTGCGGGTCGCGCAAAATCCGCAAGAAACCTACGCGAATCAATTGGTTGAAGTATGCGGCGAATACCTTGAATCGTCAAACTTCGACCGCCTGGCCGAAGGTGTTTTCGCTACGGGTCAGCTATGGGCGAGAATATCGATATCCGGCCAGCCGGCAAGATCGAGCGCAGCGCGTGCGGGCAGGAAGTCGAAGCATGCCTGGGCAAGGTCAATCCGGTTGTGGCGCTCCAGCATGACATCGAGACGGGATTTCAGCTCATGCAGGAAGAAGACATCGTTGGCGGCGTATTCCTGCTGCTCCCGGCTCAGGGTATCTGCGCCCCAGTCCGAACTCTGTTGTTGCTTGGAAATCTCGACCCCCAGCAGGTCCCGGCACAGGTCTTTCAGTCCGTGTCGGTCGGTGAAGGTCCGCACCAGCCGTGACGCGGTCCGGGTGCAGTAGAGCGGCGAGGCATCGACGCCGAGATAGCGCTGGAGGGCGGCAAGATCGAACCGGGCGAAATGATAGAGCTTGAGGCGGTTCCGGTCGGCCAGCAGGGCCTTCAGGTTGGGTGCATCATAGGAATCGCCCTGGCTGGCGGGGAACTGGACGAGATGCGCCACGCCGTCCCCGGCGGACAACTGCACAAGGCAGAGACGGTCACGCATCAGGTTGAGGCCCATGGTTTCCGTGTCAACGGCGATCACGTTGCCGAGATCAAGCCCGTCGGGCAGGTCGTGCTGGTGAAGTTCGATATCCAAAATGCGGTTCCGGTCGATGGTGGCGCACCCAGGGTGCAAAACGGCCGGTTGCTAGCGCCTTGCGCTCATTTGTGTCAACTGCCGCGCTTGGCACGACCGGCAAGCCAAGGCTATACAGCGGTTCGGCCCAGATGTGGCAGCTTTGGAGCAGAGCGATGAAATTGCAGCAAGTGACGGTTTTCGGTGGATCGGGATTCCTCGGGCGTTACGTGGTCGAACGGCTTGCCGACCGTGGCGTGGTGGTGCGTGCGGCCGTACGCGACCCGGAAGGCGCCAAACATCTTCGAACCCTGGGCCAGGTCAGTCAGGTCACGCCGATAGCCTGCGACATCAAGAACGATGACGACGTGCAACGCGCCGTGGACGGGTCCGACGCCATAATCAGCCTGGTCGGCATTCTGGCCGAAAGCGGATCCCAGACCTTCAAGGCGGTTCATGTGGAAGCACCGGAACGCATTGCCCGGGCGGCTGCTGCGGCGGGCTGCAAATCCCTGGCGCATGTATCGGCGATCGGTGCCTCGCGCGCGGCGCTGTCCGAATATTCGCGTTCGAAGGCGGCCGGCGAGGAGGCCGTGCGGGCGGCCTATCCGGGTGCCGTGATACTCCGGCCCTCGGTTATCTTCGGGCCGGAGGACGGCTTCTTCAATCTGTTCGGGGGCATGGCGCGCATCCTGCCGGCCCTGCCGCTCTTCGGAGGCGGACAGACGCGGTTCCAGCCGGTGTATGTGGCCGATGTGGCCGACGCGGTGGTGTCCACGTTGTTTGATGACAAGGCGGCCGGCAAAACCTATGAGCTTGGCGGACCGCAGGTATACACCTTCCGGGAGCTCATGGAGTTGCTGCTGAGCGAAATTCGCCGCGACCGGTTTCTCATTCCCTTGCCCTTTGCCGTGGGCGATATTCAGGCTACGTTTCTGGGCTGTCTGCCGAACCCGCCTGTCACCCGGGATTCCATGAAGTCGCTGCGTGAAGACAATGTGGTCGGCGACGACGCTTTTTCATTCGGCGAGCTTGGGATTCAGCCCACCGCGGTCGAGACCATCTTGCCGACTTATGTGCATCGGTATCGAAAGGGTGGCCGTATCGGCCGGGCGCCCATGTCCTGATCGGCGCGCTTTCTCTAGAAGGCTCCGTAAACCCAGGCCAGCAGAAGGCAGCCGATCGCGATCCGGTAGATCACGAAGGGGCCGAACCCGGCGAAGCGCAGCCACCGCAGGAACAGTGCGATGGCGGCCAGCGCGGCGAGGAAGGACAGCCCGGCCGCGACCAGCGCGCCGCGTGTCAGCACCGGGTCACCCTTCTCAATCAGTTGCAGTCCCACCAGCAGGCCCGCCCCGGCGATGGCGGGTATCGAGAGCAGCATGGAAAATCGCGCGGCATCGGTGCGCTCATAGCCCAGAAACCGCGCGGCGGTGATGGTGATGCCCGACCGGCTGGTGCCGGGAATCAGGGCGAGCACCTGGGCCAGCCCGATAATCATGGCATTCGACAGGTTCATATGGTCGAGGCGCAATATCCGCATGGCCGTCCGGTCGGCCAGGAACAGCAGAAGGCCGAACCCGATTGTGGTCCAGGCGACAAGCTCCAGTGTGCGCAGTTCGGTTTCGATGAGTGCTTTTCCAAAATATCCCGCCAGCGCGATGGGGATGGTGGCGGCAATCAGGAAGCCGGCTAGGCGCGCGCCGTCATTGCGGCGTCCGCGTACGGCATCGAAGAGGCCGCGGGCCATGGAAAACAGATCGCGCCAGAAATACAGCGCGACGGCAAACAGGGTCCCCACATGCACGGCGACATCCATCACCAGCGTGTTCTCGGACACGCCGAAGAATTCCGAGGCGATCCGCAGATGGCCGGACGAACTCACCGGCAGAAATTCGGTGATGCCCTGAATGGCGGCGAGGACGAAGATTTCGAACAGTGGCATGATGCCCAATCCGGACACGAGAGAAGCGCTGCTTATAACACCGCGTTCGCGGGTCGCCGAAACACTAACCTTCGGGCATCGCCGGAACACCTGCTAGGGTCGTGAGCATTGGTGGTGTGACGGGAACCCATGGCGCGAAGGCTCGACAAGACGGTTCAGAAGGCTGGCCTGGGGTCCTAGTGGCGCCGGCGGGCGCCGTCCCTGTCGGCAGGTTCCGGCTTGCGAGGCGTGGTGCGCGAGCAGGCGCCTGTTCGGCCGGATCCGGAGCCGGCACCGCGATCGGTATCCTTCGGCTTCAACTACAACACGCTGGCTCTCACACTTTATTGCGGTGCGATTTTCCTGGGGATGCCCGTGATCGGGCATTTGGCTGCGACCGGTGGCGCGGCCTGGGAAATCGGTGGGCTGGCTATATGTCTTCTGAATTTTGCGGCGTTCTTTCTGGCGGTTCCCAGAACCTAGGAAAATGAAATCCGGTTTTCAGCCTTTCTTCTGATGGTGGCGGGGCCGACGGCCTATGTCGTGTCTTCGGTCATGGGCCTGTGGACCTGGAGCCTGTAAGACCGGATGCGGGCGAAATGCTTTTTAGCTGCTGAAACAGCATAGGTTCAGGGATTGCCGATTTCGCCGGAGCGTTTAGGTTAGCCGGCAACTGACGACAGGGAGCACACCATGCCGAGTGAAACCGCCAACAATCCGCAAGCCATGATTCATCCGCAACAGGCCGCAGCTCTGAAGCGCAATGCCGAGCTGGTGGCCGAAGGCGGGGGACCCGGCGAGGGTATCGATGAGGCGCGCGCGCGCGCTGAGGCGGTTCGTAAAATCTGGAACGAGGGCGGCCCCACCATGGCGGTGGACGAGGACCGGACGATTCCGGGTCCGTTCCGCGATGTGCCTGTCACACTCTACAAGCCGTCCGATGCGGATAACCTGCCGGTGTTCGTGTATTTGCATGGCGGCGGATTCAAGCTCGGCAGCCCGCGGACCAACGATCTGCAACTGCGCCAGATTGCCGAGGCCTGGGGCGGCGCCATTGTCAGCGCCGATTATGTGCATGTCCCCGAACACACCTTCCCCGATCCGGTGAACGAAGCCGTGGCGGTGGTCAAGTGGCTCGCCGAACATGGCGGGGAATGGGGTCTCGACACCTCCCGCATGGCGGTCGGCGGTGCCTCGGCGGGTGCCAGTGTCGCCATGGGGACGGCGATGACCCTGCGGGATAAGGGTAAGGGTGACCTGCTGAAGGCGGCCGCCTCGCTCTACGGGGTGCTCGACTACAATCTGGAGTCGGACTCCATGAACGAGCTCGGCGGCGGCGATTTCATGCTCACCACCGAATACACCAGGCTCGTCTATGACGATTACCTGCCCAACGAAGCCGACCGCGAAGACCCGCGCGCGTTTGCGGCCAAGGCCGACCCGGCGGGCCTGCCGCCGGTGTTTGTCTCGGCCGCCCAGCTCGATCCGATCCGGGACGATTCCCTGACCTTTGCCGACAATCTCAAGGCCGCCGAACACCCGCATGAGCTGGTGGTCTATCCCGGTGTCATGCACGCCTTTTTCGGGTTTTCATCCGAGATTGACGAGGCCCGGCGGATGATCGGGGATCTCGCGGCGTTTCTCGGTAAGCATCTCGGGACGTCCTGATCATGGCCGTCGCACTCGCCGCCTTTTTCGTCTCGATTGTTCTGATTTTCGTCGTTCCGCCCGTTGGACTGATCGCGTTGCTGCTCACCTTCATCTGGGTGATCGTCGCCTTCTGTGTGACGGTCCTGGGCTGGGGGTTTGGACGCGGAAAGAAGTCCGGTGATTAGCGTTCCAGCGCGCGGAGCAGCATGAAGGCCTCCGCCGCAAGGCACCCCGATTCACCGCCGCGCAGTGTTGCCTGTGCCCGGACCCCGTCCGCGCTCCGCGGGAACGGGTGCGGCGCAAACTCCTCATGATAAAACGAGAGCGCGGCCATTTTGGCTTCCAGGTGGTCGGAAATATCGATGTAGACGTTTGGCCGGAATGCTTGGGTGCTGGGGTCGATCCCGAAGCCTGTCCCGGAAAGGGTCTCGTAGGCCAGAACTTCACGGACCGAAGTCTGGCGAAACCATTTCGTCGGCGCGGCGGCGGCCTCAAAGGTCACCCGGTGGTCGCTGTGACTGTCGGCGGGGTGGGGCAGATAGACCCTTTGGGGAGCCACCTGCGAGATCACGCCCGCCATGGCCGAAACCAGTTCTGAACGGGGCAGCCGGTCGAGTTCCGCTGTGGCAAAAACCCAGCGCGTGGGTTTCGGCAAAACCGTAATGGGCCGCGACATCATGGATCGCGGCGGCCCGGGCGCTGATCTGATCCGCACTGTACCCGGCCTCTTCATGCCTTCCGGTGACGATGCACCAATGAACCTCGTCGCCGCGTGCGATATGCCGAAGAATGGCGCCCCCGCAGCCCAGGGTTTCGTCGTCGGGATGGGGCGCGACAACCAAAACGCAACTCATAGATAACTCCCGGGTTGGGGAAGGGGGTCGAATGTGTGTGTGACAATCCGCAGGGCGTCAGTTCCGCATTTGACGAGGACGCCGTTCGAACCGGACTCGAGAACCTTTCCGGGTTCCAGATTTTGTGGCGTTCCCGTCACCACTTCGGCTTTCCAGATGATCACGTCATTCTCTGCATGGCGGCAGGTCGCGCCCGGATAGGGGTGAGTCAGCGCGCGCACCAGGTTCTGTATGGTATGCGCGGACATACGCCAGTCGATTTGGCCATCGGAGGGCGTTCGCTAGCGCCAGCTGTTGCCGTCTTCCGGGTTCTGGAGTTGCGGGATCAGGCTGCCATCTAGCAGTTTTGGGACGAAGCGTCTGATCTGGACCGGCGCAATTTCTTCCAGCCGTGCATAAAGAGTCGCCGCGTCGTCGTCCGGGGATATCGCGATGGTTTCCTGGTCGATGATCGCGCCGGTATCGGCGCCGGTGTCCATCAGAAAAAAGCTCGATGCGGTGCGGTCCAGACCCAGGGCGAGCGCCCAGATGATCGGGTGACGGCCACGGTTTTCCGGCAGCGCCGTGGGGTGATAACCGACCACACCTTTCTCGGGAATATCCAGGATGTTGGCACGCAGCAAACGGTTCCAGCCGATACAGGAGATGACGTCGGGGGCGGTTTGACGAATCCAGTCTTCCAGCTCTGAATCGGTGCAGTCATCGGCGGTCAGACAGGGCACATCCAGCGCCTCGGCATCCGAAGACAGACAGGCGAAGTCGCCGCTCTGGGGCGCCCGGGTCCGCGTGACCACGCCCGCGATCTCGACGCCGGGCAGGCTTGCCAGCGCCGCCAGTACCGTACGGCTGAACAGAACCGATCCGATAAATATCACACGCATGTCAGCGTATCCGTTGGACGGGGTGGTGGTTGGCAAAAGGCCGGTAGGTGTTTGGACGTGCGGATACTTGTGCGCTGACTGGCGATTCGACGTACGGCATTATTCGGGTTGCCACGCGACCGCTTTCCCTGAATCGCGCCTCTCGTCTAGGGTCACGCCGATATGCGGACCCTCTACCACCTCTGGCTATGCCCCTTCGCCCGCAAGGTGCGTATCGTACTGGCCGAGAAGAAGCTGCCCTTTGAGCTCGAGCTCGAAAAGGTCTGGGAGCGGCGCGATGAGTTTCTGGCGCTCAATCCGACCGGCGAGGTCCCCGTGCTGATCGAGGCCGGCGAAGACGATGAACCACCGCGGGTCTTCGCGGATTCGGTGTCGATCTGTGAGTATCTCGAGGATACCGCGCCGGAACCCGCCCTTCTGGGTGGCACCGCATCCGAGCGCGCGGAAATTCGCCGCCTGACGGCCTGGTTCGACCTGAAGTTTCAGCGCGAGGTGACGCTCAATCTGGTGGACGAGAAGATCAACAAGCGCTTTCTCGGGCTGGGTGCGCCGTCGTCATCCGCCATCCGCGCTGGCCACGCGAATATCGCGATCCACCTGGCTTATATCGAATACCTGATCGAACGCCGGAACTGGCTGGCGGGTGAAACCTTCTCCATGGCTGATGTGGCCGCGGCGGCGCAGATGTCCTGTGTGGACTATGTCGGCGATGTGCCCTGGGAAGATTTTCCGGAGGCACGGAGCTGGTATGCGCGGGTCAAATCCCGTCCCAGCCTGCGACCGATCTTAGCCGATCATATTCCGGGTATTCCGCCACCCAAGCACTACGCCAATCCGGATTTTTGAATCCGGGGGCGATTGGCGCCTAGTCGACCTTTACGTCCATTTGTTCGAGACCTTCCCGCGCGGCGTCGGCCGCGGGCGATCCCGGCGCAACGTCCAGCACTTGCAGCCAGACGGCGCGGGCGTCGTCGAACGCACCGGACTTGGCATGCAGGGCCCCCAGCTCAACCAGCGCGTCAGGCTGGTCGGGGGCAACGCTGAGCACCCTGTCGATATCGTCACGGGCCAGATCGTCAACGTCGAGCAGCCGATAGGCGGCGGCGCGGAAAATTAGGGCGTCGATATGTCCGGGTGCGCGGTCGAGCGCAGCGGAAAAGTCATCGATTGCATCCCAGTATTCGCCGCCCCGGGCGAGGACCTCGCCCCGATCAATCCAGAGTTCGGCATCCCGATTGTCGAGGGCAATGGCCTTGCTCAGAATTGTGTGGGCGCGTTCGAGATCGCGCAGACGAAGCATCACATTGCCCGCTTGTCCGAGGACCGAGGTGCGTTCGGCGTTTGATGCTTCCGGCATGCTGTCGGCCAGTTCTTCGAGCCGCGCGGCCGCTTCCTCCAGTTGCCCCATATTGAACAGGGCGAGCGCCACACAATGCAGCGCCGGGGGGCCGCCGCCTTCATCGCGCCAGGCGATGGCCGCCTCGAAGCCGGCATCGACATCTTCCTGGGTCAGTACGATGCAGGCCCGGTAGGCTTCGGTCGGCGGCATCTCCGACAGCCGGGTCTGGGCTAGTGCCGTGCCTGGCCAGACGAAACCGGCAATCAGCATGGCGAGGGTCAATGGACGGCGCAACATGCAGGCTCCTATTATGTCGCAGCTGGTCTAGCAGTGCGGCCGGCTTCGCGCAAAAGCCTCTGTGTGGGTGAGGATCACATGTCTGGGAATGTGTTGTTTGTTTTCGGCCTCGGATACAGCGCCCGGGCTCTGGCCGCCGATCTGATGGCGCAGGGCTGGACCGTCCGGGGCACCACCCGCAGCGCGGAGAAACAGGCCGAGCTTGCCCGACAGGGTATCGAGACCGCCATCTTTGACGGTGAGACGCCGCTTGCCGATCCGGCTGTTCTTGAGGACGTGACCCATCTTCTGGCTTCGGTGCCGCCCGGGCCGGATGGCGATCCGGTCCTGCGCCATCACGGGGACGATCTGGCGGACCGCGCTGAGAACATGACCTGGGCTGGATATCTTTCCTCGACCGGGGTCTATGGAGACCGTGGTGGCGACTGGGTCGATGAGACGGCAACGCGCACGCCTGCCACCGAACGCGGGCAACGCCGGGTCGCAGCCGAAGACGGATGGTGCGCCCTGTGGCGCGCGGCGAACCTGCCGGTGCATCTGTTCCGGCTGGCGGGAATATACGGTCCCGGCCGGAACGCGCTGGAAACCGTGCGGACGGGCAGGGCCCGGCGGATCGTGAAGCCGGGGCAGGTGTTCAGCCGCACCCATGTCACGGATATTACCGCGGTGCTTGCCGCTTCGATCGCCGGGCCCAATCCGGGCGCGGCCTATAACGTGTGTGACGACGATCCGGCGCCGCCCCAGGATGTGATCCTGCACGCCTGTGAACTGCTCGGCGTTGACCCGCCGCCGGAGATCCCCTTCGAAGAGGCCGAGCTCTCCGACATGGCGCGCAGCTTCTATGCCGAGTCCAAAAAGGTCTCGAACACACGGATCAAGGCGGAGCTGGGCGTCCGTCTGGCCTATCCGGATTACTGCGCGGGGCTGGCCGCGTTGCTGGCAGACAGTTGATCGCACAAGCGAGCGACCACATGGACCAGCCGTTCCAGATCATGGGGTTCGGAGAGTCGATGGTCCCCGTCCTTCACGAGGATGAGTTCGACATCGGAGGAAGTCAGCGCCGTCATCAGTTTCTGGGACTGGGTCCATGGCACGTCGGGGTCCGCCGTTCCGTGGATCAGGCGCACCGGGATGTCGAGGGCCAGCGGCCCGGTGAGCACCCGATGGTTCCGGCCCTCTTCGAGCAGGCGTCCGGTGATCACATAGGGCCCGCTCGCATATTCGGACGGGGCCTCAAAATAGCCCTGGGCGGCGATGGTACGGAGCGCCTCGGGCCCGAGACGATGCGGCAGAAGGTCTTCGGTGAAATCGGCGGCGGCGGCAATGGTGACCAGCCCGGCCACCTGTTGGGATCCCGCCGTCTCGGCCAGCGCTTTGGCCACCAGTGTGGCAATCCAGCCGCCCATGGAGGAACCGACCAGAACCAGTCCATCGCTCAGGCCGTCAAAGCCCGTGGCGGCGTGTTGGATGATGGTGAGAGCGTCATCGCGCCAGCGGCCGATGGTGCCGTCGCGGAACGCGCCGCCCGACGCACCGTGTCCGGAATAGTCCAGACGGAGAAAACCGCGACCTGTTTTCCGCGCCCAGTCCTCCAAAACGGTTGCCTTCTGGCCCGTCATGTCAGACATAAAGCCACCAAGGAACACAACGCAGGGTCCTGCATCGGGACGCGTCGCCGCCGTTGCACAGAATGCCAGCCGCGTGCCGTCTTCGGCCGTGATGAAATCTGGTGAGATATCGGTGGAGACCATCGGAACAGAAAGGCCAGCCAGATGAACGAGGTGGCAGATTCTAGCACCGGACCGGACCCGGGGCGACAGGCCGAGGCCGCGCGTCAGCAGACGGCGGCGCGCTTTCCGGTGGTGCTTCAGGTTTTGCCGTCTCTCGATGTGGGCGGCGGCGGGGTCGAGCGCAGCGCGATCGACGTGGCCGAAGCCCTGGTGCTGGCCGGTAAACCGGCCATCGTCGCCTCGGAAGGCGGCCGCCAGGTGGTGGAACTGGAACGGCGCGGCGCCAAACATATCGAACTGCCCCTGGCCTCCAAGAACCCCTTGGTCATGCGCCGGAACATTCAGCGCCTGGTCGATGTGATCGAACGTGAAGGCATCGAGCTGGTGCACGCCCGCTCGCGCGCGCCGGCCTGGAGTGCCCGCGCCGCCGCCCGGCGCGCGGGGTTGCCCTTCGTGACGACCTTTCACGGCACCTACAATTTCGGGACCGGAATCCTTGGCGATCTCAAGAAGCGCTACAACGCGGTGATGATCGACGCAGATGCGGTGATCGCAAATTCCCGGTTCATCGCCGATCACATCGCCGAGAATTACGGTCTGTCCGGCCCCCGGGTGCATGTGGTGCCCCGCGGGGTCGATACGGCGCGGTTTGACGCCGAGGGATTCAACCCGAACCGGATGGTCGAAACGGCCGCCCGCTGGCATGTGCCCGATGACAGCCAGGTGGTGATCCTGCCGGGCCGGCTGACCCGCTGGAAGGGCCAGCTTCTCTTCGTCGAGGCGCTGGCACGCCTGAAGTCGCGGCGCGGTCCGGAGAATTTCAACATCACCGGCTTGCTGGTCGGCTCCGATCAGGGCCGCGAAGCCTACCGTCGGGAACTCGAAGAACAGATCGCCGAGAAAGGCCTGAGCGGCGAGGTCCAGATCGTCGGCCATTGTGACGACATGCCCGCCGCCTACATGCTCTCTGATGTGGCGGTCTCGGCCTCCACCGATCCCGAGGCGTTTGGGCGGGTGATCGCCGAAGCCCAGGCCATGGGGCGACCGGTGGTGGTAGCCGACCATGGCGGGGCGGCCGAGCAGGTAATCGACAGGGTGACCGGATGGTGCTTCGAGCCCGGCAACCCGGATGCCTTTGCCGATGCCCTGGAAACTGCTCTCTCCCTCGATCCCGAGGCCCGTGCAAAGCTTGCGGTCATCGCCGCCGATCACGCGCGGACCCATTATGCCAAGACCGGGATGTGTGCTGCGACGCTGCGGATTTATGCGGGCGTGTTCGAGAGACACAAATCGTGAGTACGGGCCCGCAGCACATTCTGGTCATCAAGCTGGGTGCGCTCGGCGATGTGGTGCAGGCCACGGGGCCCTTTGCGGCAATCCGGGCGCATCACAAGGATGCCCATATCACGCTCCTGACAGGCACGGCCTATGGGCCGTTTCTGGAAAGCTCCGGCTGGTTCGACGAGGTCTGGATCGATGAGCGTCCCGGGTGGAAGAACTGGTGGGGCTGGTTTTGCATGCGCCACAAGATCAAACGCGGCCGGTTTGACCGGGTCTATGATCTGCAGACCTCCGACCGGTCGAGCGGCTACTATTATATGCTGCTGCCGGGGCGCCGGCCGGAATGGTCGGGGATTGCGCGGTTTGCTTCCCACCCGCATGCCAACAAGAATCGGGATGACATGCACACCATCGACCGGCAGGCCGAGCAACTGAACATGGCAGGCATTGAAGATGTGCCTGCACCGTCTCTCGACTGGGCGATTGCGGATGTCTCCCGATTCGAACTGAAAGATCCCTATGTGCTGCTGGTGCCCGGCGGCTCGGCCCATCGGCCCGAGAAGCGCTGGCCGGTGGGTTCCTTCACCGAACTGGCGCAGCGGCTGGCCGCCAAAGGCGTCACGCCGGTCCTGATCGGCGCGGGTGCCGACGCCCATGCCACCGGCACGGTGGATTCCTTTTGCCCCGAAGCGCGCGACCTGACGGCTGAGACCAGCTTTGCAGAAATCGTCGCGCTGGCGCGCGGCGCAGCGGGGGCGGTGGGCAACGACACCGGGCCGATGCACATCATCGCCACAACGGGTTGTCCGACCGTGGCGCTTTATTCTTTCGCCTCGGACCCGGCGCTCTGCGCCCAGAAGGGCCCCGATGTGACGATCCTCCGCCGCGATCTGCTGACGGAACTTTCCGTCGATGAGGTTGAAGCCGCGCTCAAGCTGGATTAAATCCCGCTCTCACGTTTTACCTTCCACTATGGGGATGATATGTCCGAAGCCGCACACGCCGACAAGATCACGATCACGCTGCCCGATGGCAGCGCGCGCACCCATGCGCGCGGCGTGACCGGTGCGGACATTGCCGCCGATATCGGTCCCGGCCTGGCGAAGGCCGCACTCGCAGTCAAGGTGGATGGCGAAATCCGCGATCTGGCGCGTCCGATCGAGGACGGCGCCGAGCTGGCGATCATCACCATCAAGGACGATGACGCGCTTGAACTGATCCGCCACGACGCGGCCCATGTGCTTGCTGAAGCGGTGCAGGAATTGTTCCCGGGCACCCAGATCACCTTTGGTCCGGCCACGGAAGACGGCTTCTATTACGACTTCCACCGCGAGGAGCCTTTCTCGAGCGAAGACTTTGAGGCCATCGAGAAAAAGATGGCGGAGATCGTCTCCCGCGACGAGGAGATCATCCGCGAGGTCTGGACCAAGGATCAGGTGCGGGAGTTCTTCGCGAACGAAGGCGAGACCTTCAAGGCGGAATGGGTCGGCGAGCTTCCCGACGAGGAAGACATCACCATGTACCGCCAGGGCGACTGGATCGATCTGTGCCGTGGCCCGCATCTGCCTTCCACCGGAAAGCTGCCCAAGGCCTTCAAGCTGATGAAGCTGGCGGGTGCCTATTGGCGCGGCGATGCGGCGAACCCGCAGCTTCAGCGCATCTATGGCACCGCCTGGCGGAACGAGAAGGAGCTCAAGGCCCATCTGACGATGATCGAGGAGGCCGAGAAGCGCGACCATCGCCGCATCGGCCGCGAGATGGGTTTGTTCCACATTCAGGAAGAGGCCGTCGGCTCGGTCTTCTGGCACCCGAAGGGCTGGACGATCTATCAGATCTGCGAAGCCTATATGCGCGCGCGGCTGGACGGTGCGGGCTATGTGGAGGTGAAGACTCCGCAACTGGTGGACCGGGTCCTCTGGGAGCGCTCGGGCCATTGGGAGAAATTCCGGGAGAACATGTTCGTCGCTGAGGTGGACGAGAGTGATCCGTCGGCGCACGGCCACGAACACGATCACGATGCACCCTCCACGCCGACCAACCGGATGCTGGCTCTCAAACCCATGAACTGCCCGTGCCACGTTCAGATCTTTTCCAATTCGGGTATGAAGAGCTATCGCGACCTGCCCCTGCGTATGGCCGAGTTCGGCTCGTGCCATCGCTATGAGCCCTCGGGGGCGCTGCACGGCATCATGCGGGTGCGCGCCTTCACCCAGGACGATGCGCATATCTTCTGCCGCGAGGACCAGATCGTGGCCGAGACCCAGGCCTTTTGTGAGCTGCTGACCTCGGTCTATCGCGACTTCGGCTTCGAGGAGGTGGCGGTGAAGTTCTCCGACCGCCCCGAGGTGCGCGCCGGCGACGACGCCACCTGGGATCGGGCCGAGAAAGCGCTGATGGAAGCCACCAACGCGGCGGGCCTCGATTTCACGCTCAATCCGGGCGAGGGCGCGTTCTACGGCCCGAAGCTGGAGTTCGTCTTGCGCGACGCCATCGGGCGCGACTGGCAATGCGGGACCCTGCAGGTGGATTTCGTCCTGCCCGAGCGCCTGGATGCCTCCTATATCGATGAGAACGGCGACAAGGCCCGCCCGGTCATGCTGCACCGGGCCATACTCGGTTCCTTCGAGCGGTTCCTCGGTATTCTCATCGAGAACTATGCCGGGCGCTTCCCGCTCTGGCTGGCGCCGGTCCAGGCGGTGGTCGCGACGATCACCTCGGATGCCGACGCCTATGCCGAAGAGGTCGTGGCTGCCTGCCGGGCGGTAGGCCTGCGCGTCGAAGCCGATCTGCGCAACGAAAAGATCAACCGCAAGGTGCGCGATCATTCGCATCAGCATGTGCCGGCGATCCTCGTGGTTGGCCGCCGCGAAGCCGAGGAGGGCACGGTTGCCGTCCGGCGTCTTGGGTCGAAAGATCAGGAAGTGCTTGCGTTGGCGGACGCGGTCGGCAAACTTAGTTCCGAATCGCAAAGTCCGGCTGCATCGCATGCCGCTTGACGCGCAGCTTAATACAAATATGTCTGAACGAACCACACAAGGAGAACGGTAATCGCTAGACGCCCGGTAGATGTGAGCCCCCCGAAACGTGAGGGCCCACGGATTAATGAGGATATTGAAGTTTCCGAAGTCCGTCTTGTCGCCGAAGATGGCGAGCAGGTCGGCGTTGTTTCGCTGGATCTGGCGCTTCAGCGCGCCGCCGATGCGGGTCTTGATCTGGTGGAGGTTTCGCCGAATGCCGAACCCCCGGTTTGTAAGATCATCGATTACGGCAAGCTGAAGTATCAGGAGCAGAAGAAAAAGAACGAAGCGCGTAAGAAGCAGAAAACCATCGAGGTCAAGGAGATCAAGCTCCGGCCGAACATCGATACCCATGATTACGATGTGAAGATGAAAAGTGCCCGCCGCTTCATCGATGAAGGTGACAAGGTTAAGGTCACGCTTCGCTTCCGCGGCCGTGAAATGGCCCATCAGGATCTGGGTGCGCAGGTTCTCGAACGCGTGCGCGGCGAACTCGACGAGATCGCCAAGGTCGAGCAGATGCCCAAGATGGAAGGCCGTCAGATGGTGATGGTGATGTCACCGCGCTAGCGGCGTCCGGACCCGATCAAAAACGAAAGCCCCGTGCGGAGATCGCGCGGGGCTTTTTCGTATTTATACGTCCGGGGTTCCGCGACGATGGTTCGTCATTCCCGCGAAGGCGGGAACCCATTAACACGAGAGCTTCCTTGTCGAACCCGGTGTTTATGGATGCCCGCCTTCGCGGGCATGACGGGTGGTGATCAAGTGTATGCCTCCGCAACCTCCACCAGAATCTCCGTCAGCTTGTCCGGCGTGCCCACCAGCGGGGCGTGGTCGGTGTCGAGCGAATAGAGCTTTTTGACCGGCGTCTCGGTGTACATCTGCTTCTGCAATTCCGGGAACACCGACTGGTCGCGCAGGGTCTCGATATAGACCCGCGGCACCCTGCCGTACTTCTCTGCGCTGAGCTGCAGGGGCGAGCGCCGCGAGGCTTCGGGCTGGGGGGTGAGTTGCGCGGCGGCGGCGCGAGCGGTCGCCGGGTCGGTGGTGTTGAAAAATACCTCCACGGCGGCCTCCGGATCGATCATCGAGACATGGCCGTCTTCGGAATGGCTCACCCGTGCGTGGGCTCCGGTCATCCAGTCTTTCCAGGCGCGCGCGCAGAAATCGATGCAGGAATCTCCGTTGCCCAGTAGGAAGGCGCAGAGATAGGCCGCAACCGAAATGCGATCCGGGCGCAACTCGCTGACCTGCGAAGCCACCGTGCCGCCCATGGAATGCCCGACGACGATGACCGGCCCTTCGATCTAATCGATCATTCCGGCGACCTTTTCGGCACACAGCATGGTGGTGACCGTTTCCGGCGGCGTGTCGTCATGGCCGTCGCCGGGCAGCTCGACCGCGATGCCGGTGTGGCCCGCAGCTTCCAGATGGGGGATCAGGATGTCCCAGGCCCAGGCGCCCTGCCAGGCGCCGTGTATGAGAAGGAAGGTCGCCATGAGGAACTCACTTTTTGTCGGCGTCGGGGCCGGGGTCGGTTTCGAGCCGGGTGGAGGTGTACTTGGCCACCCGATAGGGGCCGGAGAAGACCGGTTCGTATTTCGGCGGGTGGGCCGCGTCGGTGCAGGTCGGGATACAGGTGATTTCGGCGTCGTAATTCGGATGATGGAAGAACACCACCGAGAGCCGGTCGGCGGCATCCCCCGCATCATCGGGCGGGATCGCCACCCGGTGCGGATTGGAGACGAACCGGTCGTTGGTCCAGAGCATCATCAGATCACCGATATTGACCACGAAGGCTTCGGCGGGCGTGGACACATCGATCCAGTCTCCCTCGCGGGTGTGGACCTGTAATCCGCCGGGCCTGTTCTCGCTGAGCAGCAGGGTGAAGGTGCCGTAATCGGTGTGCGCCCCGGCGCGCCACTGGCCGGGCAGGGCGGCGGTCTCGGTCGGCGGATAGCGGATGATCCGCAGGGCACCGATCTGACGGTCCGTATAAGGCCGGAAGAAATCCTCCGGCAGGCCGGGCGCGAGGGCAAAGATTTCCTCGACGGTCCGGCCGACTTCTTCGAGACGCTTGTAATAGGTCGTTGCGGCCGCCCGGAAGGTGTCGGGGGTCTCCGGATAGACATTCTCGATGAAGTGCCCCGCGGCGGCTTCGCAGGTGTGATAGGCATCCGCGGGAAAGTCCGGCGGTCCCATATGGAAGACCTCTTTCAGATCCGGCGGGGTTTCTTCGCCCGATCCGTAGGCGAGGCCCTCATCGCCGATGGCACGGTAGCCGCGCGGCAAAGAAGGATCGGTGTGGTGGACGGTTTTCTTTTCGTCGGCCGGCCGGGCAAAAACCCGCGGGCGTTGGACCGCAGATTATCGATGATCTCCGGTTCGACGCCGTGACCGGTGATGGTGAAGAACCCGACCCCTTCGCAGGCATCCCGCACTTGTTCGACGACCGCGTCGCGGTCTCCGGCGAGATACGGCGCAATATCGATGTCGGGCACGTGCTGGGTGGTTATGGTGTGATGTTAGCGTGCCTGCTCTATCACGTCATGGCCGGACTTGATCCGGCCATCCACGTGGTTGTGCCGGGCCCGGCGTGTCTTGGGGCCGATGGACGTGGATGCCCGGATCAAGTCCGGGCATGACGAACTGAACTGGCCGGTGAGTGCTCCCTCTCCTCTCTGGGAGGAGAGGGTCGGGGTGAGGTGGGGGTCTGCGCGGGCCTGTCGAAGTATGAGGATGCCGCCCTCGTCCTTCGACAGGCTCAGGATGAGGGCTCAGTCGGTTGCGGAGCGGTCTCGGCAAAAAACAACGTCATACGCGGACTTGATCCGCGTATCTTGTCCGGGACAGAGCATGGCTTCAAGTGAGATGCCCGGATCAGGTCCGGGCATGACAATTAGAGTTGGTTCGCTGTTCAGCCCCTCGCCGATCGGGAATGCTGGCCGCCATCGGCCATGATGATCGTGCCGGTGACCCAGGACGCCCGGTCGCTGGCCAGATAGGCGGCCAGCCAGGCCATTTCCTCCGGCCGTCCGGCGCGCCCGCCCGGCAGCGCCTTGTGGGTCTCGCGCCAGCGGGATTCGTCGCCGAACTCCATATCGGCATTGATCTTGGCCTGGGAGATGAACCGCTCGGTCTCGATGGGACCGGGATTGATGCCAACCACGCGCACGCCGTGGTCGAGAGATTCCGCGCCGAGCGCTCGGGTCAGTTGCATCAGGGCTGCGTTGCCCATGGACCCGGCGATATAGCCCGCCCGCGGGCGTTCCCCGGCCATGCCGATGACGTTGACGATGGCCCCGGAGCCGCGCTCGCACATCTTCGCGTAGATATCGCGGATCAGGCCGACAAAGCCGAAGACCTTGAGGTCCCAGGCCTTCCGGATGGTGTCATTGTCGAGCCGGGCCAGATCGCCCGCCGGGATCGCGCCCGCATTGTTGACCAAAATGTCGCAATCGCCGGCTGCGGCCACCAGCTTGGCGACATCGGCTTCGTTCGAGAGGTCGAGCGCGTGCACCGTGGCCTGAGCGCCGAAACGCTCGTTCAGATCGTCGCGGACCGCGTTGAGATCGGCCTCGGTGCGCGAGACCAAATGCAGCGTGCAGCCCTCCTCGGCCAGAGTTTCGGCGATGGCCTTGCCAATGCCTTTGCTGGCGCCGGTGACGATGGCGGTTTTACCGTTGAGTTCGAGATCCATGACGTTCCCCCAAGATGCTCTCGCTGATGTTGCGCAAAAGCTACGATCCGGACCGCCGAAAGGCAATGAAACCCGGGGGATAACCCTTGCCAGCGCCGGTCTGCGGGTCTATAACCCGCACCGTTTCTCAATACCGATGGACTGGCAGGGTGAGTCGTAACGCCCGGGGCAGCCTCCCCATCGATCACACGCGCAAGCGTCAACCCGCAACCAGCGAGGTCAGAATGCCCAAGATGAAGACCAAGTCGTCTGCCAAGAAGCGATTCAGCTTCACGGCATCCGGCAAAATCAAAATGAAACCTTCCGGCATGCGCCACGGCATGCGCAAGCGCTCTCAGTCGATGAAGCGCAAGGCGCGCAAGATCGGTCTCGTCGCCAAGTCCGACGAGCAGATCCTGAAGCCGATGATGCCCTATCAGAGAAAGGGCTGATCGATGTCACGCGCAAAAAGCACAGTTCAGCGCCACGCACGGCGCAAAAAGGTTCTCAAAGCTGCCAAGGGTTACCGGGGCCGCAATTCCAAGGTCTATCGCGTTGCGAAAGAGCGGGTCGAGAAAGGCCTGCAATACGCCTATCGCGATCGCCGGGTCAAAAAGCGCAACTTCCGTTCGCTCTGGATCCAGCGGATCAATGCCGGCGTGCGTGAGCATGGGCTGACTTACTCCCAGTTCATGCACGGGATGAAGCAGGCCGGGATTGAGCTCGACCGCAAGGTTCTCTCCGATCTCGCCGTGCGTGAGCCGGAAGCCTTCAAGGAAATCGTCGAACAGGCGCAGAACGCCCTCAACGCATCTGCCTGAACCCTCCGGAAACGGATTGTTCGTGCCGAGTACACCGGTGAACTATGACCGCGCCTGATACCACCGAGCTTCAGGACTCCCTGCTCGCCGATGTGGCGGCGGCGGACAGCCTCGACGCGCTTGAGGCTGTACGTGTGTCCGCGCTCGGCAAGAAGGGCGCGATCACGGCCCGGATGAAAGGCCTCGGCCAGCTCGATGGCGAAGCCCGCAAGGAAGCCGGTCAGGCCCTGAACCGGGTCAAGGATGCCGTTCAGGCTGCCATCGGTGCGCGACAGGCCGCGCTCGATGCCGCCGCACTGGAAGCCCGGCTCGCTCACGAGACCGTGGATGTCACCCTGCCGCCGCGCCCACGTGCAGAAGGCCACCTGCATCCGGTCAGCCAGGTCACCGAGGAATGCATCGCGATTTTCGGCGAGATGGGTTTCAACGTCGCTGAAGGTCCGGACATCGAGGACGACTTCCACAACTTCACGGCGCTCAACATTCCGCCCGAGCATCCGGCCCGCCAGATGCACGACACGTTTTATCTGAACGCGGAAGACGGACGCGCGGCGCCGGTTTTGCGTACCCACACCTCGCCGGTGCAGATCCGGACCATGGAAACGACCAGGCCGCCGATCCGGATCATCGCGCCGGGCCGCACCTATCGCAGCGACTCCGATGCGACCCACACGCCCATGTTCCACCAGATCGAAGCGTTGGTGGTCGATGAGACGACCCATATGGGCCACCTCAAGGGCTGCATCATCGATTTCTGCCGGGCCTTCTTCGACATTCCCGACCTGCCGGTCCGCTTCCGGCCGAGCCACTTCCCGTTCACCGAGCCCTCCATGGAGGTCGATATCGGCTGTTCGCGCGAAGGGGGCGAATTGCGCATCGGCAATTTCGGTGAGGGCGCGGACAACTGGCTCGAGATCATGGGCTCGGGCATGGTTCACCCCAAGGTGCTCGAATATGGTGGCATCGAGCCGGACAAGTATCAGGGCTTTGCCTTCGGAATGGGGATCGACCGTATCGCCATGCTGAAATACGGCATCCCCGATC
>JAYQBG010000019.1:0-5446 GCA_038137215.1 Alphaproteobacteria bacterium | reverse complement strand
GCGTACCTTCTTCGATGCCGACATTCGCTGGCTGAAGCATTACGGCTTCGTACCGCTGGCCGTCCCCTCGATGGTGCGGGGGCTGTGATGATGGGTGTCGAACACATCTCCCGAAGCCCTCATGCTGAGCTTGTCGAAGTATGCGGGCCGGCTCAGCTCATCCTTCGTCAGGCTCAGGATGAGGTTCTGTGTGAGCTGGAGACAGCGCGATGAAGTTCACCCTCGGTTGGCTGAAAGGCCACCTTGAAACTGATGCATCCATCGGCGAGATCGTCGACACGCTGATTCAAATCGGGCTGGAGGTCGACACAGTCGATGATCCGGCGGCCGAGCTCTCGGCGTTCCGTGTTGCCCATGTGATCTCCGCCGAACAGCATCCCGACGCCGACCGGCTGCGGGTCTGTCAGGTCGATACCGGCGAAGAAACGATCCAGGTCGTCTGTGGCGCACCGAATGCGCGTGCGGGCATGAAGGGGGTGTTCGCCCCTGTCGGCACCTGGGTGCCGGGGATCGAGGTCGAGCTCAAGGCCGCGAAAATTCGAGGTGTCGAATCCAGCGGCATGCTGGTCTCGGAACGAGAAATGGGCCTGTCGGACGAACATGACGGCATCATCGACTTGCCGGAAGACGCGCCCATCGGCGTGCCCTTTGCCGAAGTGCTCGGCATCGACGATCCGGTGATCGATATCGAACTCACCCCGAACCGTCCGGACTGCACCGGCGTGCGCGGCATCGCGCGCGATCTGGCTGCGGCGGGTCTGGGCACCCTCAAGCCGTTTGCGGCGGCGGCAACCGTCGACGGCAGCTATGACAGCCCGGTCAGCTGGGCCATCGCCGAAGACGGTAATGCCTGTTCCTATGTGGTCGGGCGTCACTTCCGGGGCGTGACCAACGGCCCGTCCCCGAAATGGGTGCAGGACCGCCTGCGCGCGGTCGGGCTGCGCCCGATCTCGGCGCTGGTCGATGTCACCAACTATGTCTCGCTGGATCTGGGGCGTCCGCTTCATGTCTTCGATGCGGGAAAGCTGGAAAACCAGACGCTGACCATGCGCCGGGCGCGGGACGGCGAAGACTTCATGGCGCTGGTCGAAAAGGAATACACGCTCGATTCCGAGATGACCGTGATCGGCGATGGCGACACCGCCGAGGCGCTCGCGGGCGTGATGGGCGGCCTCGAATCCAGCTGCACGGAAGACACCACCGAGGTGTTCCTCGAAGTTGCGCTGTTCGATCCGGTGTCTGTCGCGACGACCGGCCGCAAGCTGCAGATGGATTCCGACGCCCGCTATCGCTTCGAGCGCGGCGTCGATCCGCAATCCGCCGAATGGGGCGCAGACGTTGCGGCCCGCCTGATCCTCGAATTTTGCGGTGGCGAGACCAGCAAGCCCGTGCGCGCCGGGGCCATGCCCGACTGGCAGAAATCCGTGGAGCTGCGCAACGACCGGGTCGCCACCCTGGGCGGCGTTGATGTGCCCGCCGACCGGCAGGCCGAAATCCTCGACGCGCTGGGCTTCGAGACCGAGCGGCTCAACGGCAAGATGAACGCAGCCGTGCCGTCCTGGCGCCCGGATATCGGCGGCGAAGCCGATCTGGTCGAGGAGATCACGCGCATTCACGGCTTCGACCGGATCGCGCCGGTCTCGCTGGATCGCGACGCCGCGCTGCCGTTGGTGGCGATCACCCCGGAACAGCGCCGCACTAGCAATGTCCGCCGCGCGCTCGCGGCCCAGGGGCTGGACGAAGCCGTCACCTGGTCCTTCATGGGCCGCGAACACGCCGAATTGTTTGGCGAGGTGCCCGAGACGCTGATGCTGGCCAATCCGATTTCCAGCGAGCTGGATGCGATGCGTCCCTCGATCCTCGGGAACCTGCTTCTGGCCGCCGGGCGCAACGTCGACCGTGGTTTCGCCGATCTGGGCCTGTTCGAACTCGGCCCGGCCTACCAGGACGCGTCACCGGACGGCCAGCAGCTGGTCGCGGCCGGGGTGCGCCACGGCCATGCCGCGACCCCTCACTGGTCGGGCCAGACCCGCGCCGCCGATGCCTTGGACGCCAAGGCCGATGCGCTGGCCGCTCTCGATGCCGCCGGTGCGCCGTCGGGCAATGTGCAGATCAGCCGCGATGCACCGGACTGGTACCATCCCGGCCGTTCAGGCGCGTTGCGCCTGGGCAAGAACGTGCTGGCCTATTTCGGAGAGGTGCATCCGGGCGTGCTGCGTGGGCTCGATGTGCGCGGGCCGGCTGTGGCCTTCGAGGTCTTCCTCGACAACCTGCCACCGTTAAAAGACGCAAAGAAAAAGGGCGGCGCGGCCCGTCCGCCCCTGCATCTGGAAAGCCTGCAGCCGGTGCGCCGCGACTTCGCCTTCCTGGTGGATTCCGACGTGCAGGCCGGTGACCTGCTGCGCGCCGCGCGCGGGGCCGACCGGGACGTGATCACCGATGTGGCGCTGTTTGATGTCTATGAAGGCAAGAACGTCGAGGAGGGCAAGAAGTCGCTCGCCATCCAGACGACCCTGCAGCCCACCGAGGCGACTTTCACCGACGCCGAGATTGAGGATTTCTCCGCCAAGATCGTCGCTGCAGTCGAAAAAGCGACCGGCGGCGCGCTGCGGGGTTGATCTCCGCCGTGACATAAATCCACAATGGCCTGTGGATAAGTTGACAGGTGCGTGACGGCGGTGGAGGAAACTGTGACAGGGCGGTGGATATCGTTGAAAAACGGATTAAGTGTCTATTATGAAAAGTAAAAATGAAATTCTAATTGTGGGATAGTATCTCGTCAGGAATATCGGAATATCCGAATATGACAGTTATCCCCAGTTGTCACAGACCGTATGACAGTTCCTGTAACATCTAACGTTCGAGATTTGTTCCCCTCTAGATGACCGATCTTTCCCACATCCGCAATTTCTCCATCGTGGCCCATATCGACCACGGGAAATCGACCCTGGCCGACCGCCTGATCCAGGAATGCGGCGGGCTGACCGAGCGCGAGATGACCGAACAGGTGCTCGACAATATGGAGCTCGAGCGCGAGCGCGGGATCACCATCAAGGCTCAGACCGTGCGCCTGGAATACACGGCGAAGGACGGCGAGACCTACTACCTGAACCTGATGGACACCCCCGGGCATGTGGACTTCTCCTACGAGGTCTCCCGCTCGCTGGCCGCCTGCGAGGGCGCGCTGCTGGTGGTCGATGCCAGCCAGGGGGTCGAGGCCCAGACGCTGGCGAATGCCTATCTGGCGATCGATGCGGATCTGGAGATGGTGCCGGTCCTGAACAAGATCGACCTGCCCGCCGCCGAGCCAGATCGGATCAAGCAGCAGATCGAGGATGTGATCGGGATCGATGCATCCGAAGCCCTCATGGTCTCGGCCAAGACCGGGGTGGGCATTCCCGATGTGCTCGAAGCGCTGGTGACCGAACTGCCGCCGCCCGAGGGCGATGCCGAGGCCGATCTCCAGGCGCTACTGGTGGACAGTTGGTACGACCCTTATCTGGGCGTGGTCGCGCTGATACGCGTCAAGCACGGCACCCTGAAAAAGGGCCATAAGATTCGTATGATGTCCACGGGCCACGCCTATTCGGTGGACCGGGTGGGTGTGTTCACCCCGGCGCGGACCGAAACCGGCGAACTCGGCCCGGGCGAAATCGGCTTCATCACCGCCTCGATCAAGACCGTCTCGGATTGCAATGTGGGCGACACCATCACCGATGACCGCAAGCCGGCGGCAGAACCCCTGCCGGGCTTCAAGCCCTCGGTGCCGGTGGTGTTTTCCTCGCTTTACCCGGCCGACAGTTCGGAATACGAAGACCTGCGCGACGCGCTGGAACGGCTGCATCTCAACGATGCCAGCTTCGAGTTCGAGGCGGAAAGTTCGGCGGCTTTGGGCATAGGGTTCCGCTGCGGCTTCCTCGGCCTGCTGCATATGGAGATCATCCAGCAGCGCCTCGAGCGGGAATTCGATCTGGAGATCATCGCGACGGCGCCGTCGGTCGTCTATCACATCACGCTGACGGACGGGGAGGAGATCGAACTCCACAACCCGACCGATTATCCCGAGGTCACCCGGATCGCCGAAATCCAGGAGCCCTGGATCAAGGCCTCGATCATGGTGCCCGACGAATATCTCGGCGCGGTGCTGCAACTCTGCACCGAGCGGCGCGGCGAGCAGCTCGACCTGACCTATGTGGGCGGACGCGCCATGGCGGTCTATCGCCTGCCGCTCAACGAGGTGGTCTTCGATTTCTACGACCGGCTGAAATCGATCAGCCGCGGTTACGCCAGCTTCGATTACGAGATCGACGACTACCGCGTTGGCAATCTGGTGAAGGTCGATATCATGGTGAACGGCGATGTGGTCGATGCGCTGGCCATGGTGGTCCATCGCGACCAGGCCGAATCCCGCGGCCGGCATCTCTGCGAGCGGCTAAAGGATCTGGTGCCACGCCAGCTCTTCAAGGTGGCCCTGCAGGCGGCCATCGGCGGCAAGGTGATCGCCCGCGAAACGGTCGGCGCCATGCGCAAGGACGTGACGTCCAAATGCTATGGTGGCGACATTACCCGCAAGCGCAAGCTTCTGGAAAAGCAGAAGGCGGGCAAGAAGAAGATGCGCCAGTACGGCAATGTGGAGATTCCGCAATCGGCCTTCATCCAGGCCCTGCGGATGGGCGACGAGTAGGGCGCACCCGTTTTTTCGTCGTGCGCGGACGTGACGGTCCTCGAAGCTAGGCCGTCATTGCGGAGAGCATCGCGACGAAGCAACCAAGGCTGTTGAGGTGTCGGCTCTGGATTGCCGCGGCCCTTCGGGCCTCGCAATGACAGTGGTCAGAATTGACGGCGCGATATCCGCCTAGCGGAACATGCCGCCCTTGCGGTGCCGCCGGCGGCACAGCCAGAGCAACACCAGACCCGGAACCCCGAAGACGAAGGTCGCCGGCCAGGTCAGGATCGTCGAGATCACCGGGTGCCAGAGCCACAGCCCGATGACGGGCACATGCCGGGCAATCGCCGGTTCGGCGACCTGCAGGCTGGTCTGATGGAGTTTGAACCACAGTTCCCCGGCTGCAATCATCGACAGGCTGCCAGCATCGATCGATGCCATGATGTCACGTGCGAGGATGGCAACCGCGAGGATCACCAGAGTCCAGCCTATGAGTCGTCCAATGCGCATGTCCGTCTGGCCCCGTCTTTGCGATGTTTTTGTGTGGCCGTGGCGCATACTTAACCGCAGAGCCGGTGACCGGCACAAGCCTTGCCCGTTTCACGTTTGGTTCAAAAGCACCGGATCGAAACTGGATCGTATTCCAGCGGTTGCAGCACGGTACCGGTTCGGCTATTCACTCTGCGCGCCGGAGGGGTGGCCGAGTGGCTGAAGGCGCACGCTTGGAAAGCGTGTAAACGGGCGACCGTTTCGAGGGTTCGAATCCCTCTCCCTCCGCCA
>JAYQBG010000018.1:0-63977 GCA_038137215.1 Alphaproteobacteria bacterium | reverse complement strand
TAGCGGGCCGTGCCGTCGGTGCGTGTGTCGTAGTTCTTGAACAGCAGCACCTCGTCGGCCGTCATCTGCGGGAACCAGTACCATTTGTGGGCCGGGTCGAAGATCGCGTGGCGGGTCTCGCTGGGCCGGTTGTATTCAAAGGAAGGATCGGGGCGCACAGGTGCCTCGCGCCGGGTCTGGGTCAGGGCGGCCTCGTCGATGGTGCGGGCATCGCACACGGTCAGCGGCCACTGCTCCAGGGTGCCGCTCATGGAACGCCAGGCATTGACGATGGAAAAGCGGCGCGAGAGACGGTCTTCAGCCTCAGCGTCACCAAATTTGTCACGCATGCGCTGAAAGGCCGAGGCATCGGTGTAGTCGCTGTGGGGCGCGGGGACCGGATCGCGTGACGCGTATTTTTCACGGTGCGCCAGATTGGTGGAGCGACGGGTGTGATCATAGACGACGGTACTGGTGCCGCCCGCTGCCCGTGCGATCAGGGCCTCAATCTCGCCCGTATAGATATCGGCGATCTGGCTGTCGTCATTGAAGTCGGTGACCTGTGTGTCGTGCGCGACAAGGGTGAACCCCTCCACATCGAGCGAAAACCCGTCGGATATCAGACGGGCGTTGAGGATCGGCACCGCACAGGGCGCACGATTGTCGTTTACGCGGATCGACTCACCGATCTTTTCAGACTGGGCAAAGACCGGGATTTCGTCGAGATTGGCCAGATAGTTGAGTTCGGCCACCACCTGCTGCTGGGTCATGACATCTTCAGGCCGCGTGATCATCTAAGCTCCTCCCCGTTTTCCAAAAGTCTATGGTGCGAGGCGGTCATAAGTCCACGGGCGTTCCGCCCATACCCGGGGCCGCGCCGTTGCATGGACGGCAGACTGTCCGGTACACACAGAGCCGCTCACACGAGTGTGTCCGTCTGCCGTTTCAAATGCTTTTCCTCACCGGCGAAATCGTGTAAGAATTTCCGTGCTGTACCGTAGGGAAGCCGCACCATAAGTGGATTGTGCAGCGCGGAGAGGAAAGTCAGCTTTCCCAAAAAGATGGGCAGTGGAGAACCCGCATTCACCGATCCGGGGAGTGACGGGTGTGTTTTGCAATATGTGGAGGAAGTAACCATGAAGAAGCGTTTTTTCACGACGACCGCGCTGAGCGTTGCCGCTCTGGCCGTGGGCGTTATGGGCGCCATGTCGCCGACGACAGTGCAGGCCGCCGACTTCAAACTGACCGCGAGCTCGAGCCACCCGCCGGTGGTGCCGTGGGTCAAGACCATCCAGGACCACGTGGTTCCGGAATCGGTCAAACGCGCCAAGGCACTCGGCCACGAGATTGAGTGGACCGAAGCTTATGCAGGCGCGCTGTACAACTTCCAGAACACCCTGGAAGGTATTGCTGACGGCCTCGGTGATGTGGGCTGGGTCGGCACCCTTTGGGAGCCGAACAAGCTGCCGCTCCAGAACGTTACTTTCGTTATGCCGTTCGTGACCGGCAACGTGAAGCTGGCCGCCGACATCCAGAACGCCCTGCACCGGGACATTCCGGAAATGAAGCAGGCCTTCTTTGACAACAACCAGGTCTATCTCGGCCCGCAGTCGATCGATGACTACGTGATCGTCTCGAAGACCCCGATCAATTCGGTCGCCGACATGAAGGGCAAGAAGTTCTACGCCCCGGGCGCATCCGCAGCATGGCTGGAAGGCACCGGCGCCATTGGCGTGAACGGCGGCCTGCCGGTTTACTACAACGGCATCCAGACCGGCGTCACCGACGGCGCCGTTGTGCCGGTGACCGGTATCGTGCCGTTCAAGCTGCACGAAGTCGCCCCCTACATCGTCGATGTCGGCATGGGCGGCGGCATGACCGGCGCGCTGACCATGAACAAGGACACCTTCGACCGGCTGCCGCCGGAACTGCAGGAGATGTTCCTCGAACTCGGCCAGGAGTATGGCGATCTCGTCGCCCAGCGTGTGGCCGGCTTCAACAAGGCCAGCCTGACCAAGATCCTTCCCGGAGCAGGCGCCACGGTCATCACCCTTCCGCTCGAAGAGCAGAAGAAGTGGGCCGATGGTCTTCCTGATCTCGCCGGCGCATGGGCCGAACGGATGAAGGAAAAGGGCCTGCCGGGAGACCAGGTCATCAAGGCCTATATGGAAGGTGTCCGTGCGGCAGGTGAAACGCCTGTCCGCAACTGGGACCAGTAGGTTGACCGGGTCCGACAACCCGTCGGAGACAAAGAATGGCGGGGCTCTGGGTGTTTACCAGGGCCTCGCCAGCCTTTTTGTCAAACTAACTTCAGTCTGCAACAGCGCCGGTACCGTCTGGATCTTCGGCCTTATGTTCCTGATCTGCGCGGATATCATCGCCCGCGCGGGCTTCAGCGCGCCCATTCGTGGCGTCACTGAACTCGTCGGCTATTCGCTGGTCGGCGCAGTCTTTCTCCAGCTCGCGCACTCGCTGCATGTCGGACGCTTCTCGAAAGCGGAGATGTTCATCGAGCCGCTGGCGCGCAAGCACCCCATCACTGCGGCCCTGTTCCAGATGGTCTTCTCGGGCGGCGGCGTTTTCGTCTTTGGATTAATCGCCTATGGCACGATCTCCAAATTCGAGGAAGCCTGGCCCGACCTCAAATTCGGCGTTGAGGGGGATTTCACCATCCTCGTCTGGCCCCTCCGCCTGATCATTCTCATCGGCGCCACGATGGTGGCCGTCAAATATTTCTCACTCTTCATCGACCACGCAATCGAGCTGCGCCAGCAGATCAAGCGGCGCCGGGCCCAGGAGGAAAAGGAACCCCTCGGGCTCTACTACCTACTGATTCTCGTGGGCCTTTTCGCGGGTGGTTGGTACGTGGCCACCGGCGATTTCTCGCGGGTCGAGATTGGCCTGTTCTCGCTGGCCGGCATGCTGGTCGTCATCTTCATGGGCATCCATATCGGCATCGGCCTGATCCTGCTGGGTTTTGCCGGCATCTGGATGATGATGGGCAATCCCAATGTAGCCATCAACACGGTCAAGCTGGCTTCCAACGAATTTCTGCGCAGTTTCTTCTTCGGCGTGATCCCGCTGTTTGTCCTGATGGGGCTGGTGATCAACGAATCCGATGTCGGCGGCGACACCTTCAACGTTGCCCGCTGGGCGCTCCGGAAAGTCAAAGGCGGCCTGGGCGTGGCCACCGTCATGGCCAACGCAATTTTTGCCGCCATCACCGGCTCTTCGATCGCCTCGGCAGCCGTCTTCACCAAGATCGCCGCCCCGCACATGATCAAGCACGGCTATACGCCCACCTTCGCGGTCGGGACAGTCGCCGGTAGTTCGGTGCTCGGGATGCTGATCCCGCCCAGCCTGTTGCTGATCATCTACGGTTTCGTGGCCGAACAATCTGTCGGGCTGCTGTTCCTGGCCGCGGTGATCCCGGGCATCATTCTGGCCCTGGTCATGGGTCTTTCGATCATTGGCATGGCGTATTTCTGGCCGTCCTATGTGGGCCAGCCCGATGACAGCGAGCAGGTCGATCTGAAGGTCCGCGATGCCTTTCAGATGGTATTGCCGATCATCATTCTGGTCGCCGCTGTCCTGGGCGGCATATATGGCGGTTTCTTCACACCGGTTGAAGCCGGTGCCGTGGGTGCTGCCGGTGCGCTGATCATTGCACTGGTCAAGAAGCGCCTGACATGGCCCAAGCTCTGGAATGTGTTGCTGGAGACCGGGCACACGACCGTCTCGGTCCTCTTCCTGATCCTGGCGGCAAACATCTACGGCAAGATGCTGGCGCTGTCGGGCCTGCCGCAATTCGCCAGCTCGGCCATCGGCGGATCGGAGCTCAGCTTCTTCTGGTTCATGGTGTTCTATATCGTTCTGGTGATCATCCTCGGGATGTTCCTGGATGCCGTTTCGATCATGCTGATCGTCCTGCCACTGGTCCTGCCCATCGTGCTGGCCTTCGCCGGTGACCTGATCTGGTTCGGGATCGTCACCGTGATCGCCGTGGAAATGGGGCTGCTGACACCGCCCCTTGGAATTGCGGTCTATGTGGTCAGATCGACCATCACGGATTCGTCGATCACCCTGAACCAGATCTTCAGGGGCGCATTCCCGTTTGTGGTGATCATGCTGGCCGTCACGATCCTGCTGATTGCCTTCCCGCAATTGTCGCTGGTTCTGCTAAACTGATCCCTGCGCCGCTGGCAAGATTTTTCAGACCCACAGACGTACAAGACCTGATTCCAAGTCTGGAAGATCGGGGCGAAAGACCGTGTAGTAATTTATTTTTCCACAATCGGAAGTTGTCTCTTGTAATTCGGTACAAACAACAGGATGGTTGAAATAGATTAACGTTCCAGCGGCAACCGTTATGACTGACGATCAGGCACATGAACTCCCCACCGACGAACGCATGGTCGGAGCGGATATGGAGAATCTGACACTCGACGACTACGTGACGTATCGGGTGTCGGTCCTGGCGCAGATGTTCGGACGTGAGGCCTCGCGCAAATATCACGCCAGATGGACAAGGGACAGGTCAGCCGCGTGGTCACCCAGCTCAACGCAAAGCGGCTGGTGGTGCGACAGCCCGACGAACGGGACGGCCGCCGCCAGATTCTGGCTTTGACCAAATCCGGCGAAGATCTCTATCGGCAAACTATCAGTGCCGCGGAAGCTCGCCAGCGTGAAATTCTAAGTGTTCTTTCACCGGAGGAACTCGTCACGTCGCGCACGGCGCTCGACAAGCTCTCCCGCCACATGCGCGCGCGCCTCGGCAGTGAGTGACCGGGCGGCGAATAAACGGCAGCGCGCGACCGCCTGGAGCATGATCTTGTGAGGTGGACGCAGTTCCGCCGCAGATTCGTCCACCGCGCGTTTCGTCGCTCCCGCTCTAGCGCGAGCGCCAGACAAGCAGGGCGCCGACAACAACCAGACCCAGCAGAATCAGAAGGTGGTCGATCCCGAAGACGGGGTGCGTGAGAGAACCATCATGCGGATGGGGCACGCCCGATTGATGGGCCAGGGCCGGACCGGCCAACAGGGCTGTCCAGATCGTCAGTGCAGTCACTTTCAAGATACTCATTTCATACTCTCCTGATGCCCGCCTGCAGATCACTCCGCAGCATCGACGTTGGCCTTCACTGTAGCAGTTTCGCTGCCGGAATCGACAAGCCCGCCCATCATCAAAATGAACTCCACAACTTCATCGATCCCGACGCCGGCCTTGAGGTTGGTAAACAGGAACGGTCGTGTGCCGCGCATCTTGCGGGAATCCCTGTCCATCACATCCAGATCGGCGCCGACCAGCGGCGCCAGATCGATCTTGTTGATGACCAGCAAATCAGAGCGGGTGATGCCCGGCCCGCCCTTGCGCGGAATCTTGTCGCCCGCCGACACATCGATCACATAGATGGTGATATCCGCCAGTTCCGGCGAGAAGGTCGCGGCCAGATTATCACCGCCGGATTCGACCAGCACGATGTCCAGGTCGGGAAACTTCACCGACATATCAGCAATCGCCGCCAGATTGATCGAAGCATCTTCCCGGATCGCCGTGTGCGGGCAGCCCCCGGTCTCCACACCCTTGATGCGTTCGGGCGGCAGCGCCCCCGAGCGGGTCAGGAACTGCGCATCTTCCTCGGTGTAGATGTCATTGGTGATCGCCGCGATGTCGTAATCGTCCCGAAGCTTCTTGCAAAGGGCATCCATCAGGGCCGTCTTTCCGGTTCCGACCGGGCCCCCGATACCGACGCGAAAGGGTTTGCTCATGATCGAAACAACCTCGTGTATTGGGTTTCATGGCTGGCCGACGTCCAGTCGGCCAGAACGGTGGCGGAACCGATATCAACACGGCTGCGTGTCAGCGCCGCCGCACTTGCTTGCTGAATCATCGGTTCCAGTTCGGAAATCACCTGCTGGCCGTCGCTTTGCCCCAGCGGCACCAGGCGCAGCCCCGCCGAAACAAGATTGGCAGCGAAGGCGTGCAGATATGCGCTGAGGGCCGGGTACAGCGGAATGTCATGGGCTGCCGCAGCCACGCCGACCGCGACCGGATAGACGATGGGACGCTCCAGGCACGCTGCGGCATCACGCAGCCAGTCCAGAGCCGGCGCCGGCCAGGGACCAGAAACCGCATCCACAAAGGCACGCCCCTGCCCCTCGGACTCGACCCCTAACTCTCGGGTGGCACGCATCGCGTCACCACGTTCGAGCGCCCAGTCAATCAGTTCCGGATCGCCGTCGGTGACGGCCTCATGGCTGGCGCGGAACAAAGCTGAATCCACCCGCCCCGAGCCGTGCAGCAGCACGGCTGCCGTCCAGTCCCGCAGGGATTCGCGATCCGTCACGCGCGCCACCTCGACGGCATATTCCAGGCCGTGGGAGTAGCTGAACGCCCCCACGGGAAAGGAGGGCGACAGCCAGGCCATCAGACGCAGCAGATGGGACTCATCAGCCTCCGCGGCCGGTGCCGGTTCAATGGCCGTGATCATGTCCATGACCGTGCTGCGTGTGTGAATGCGCATGAGAATGTCCCGCGCTCTCCGATGGCTCGGCATAGGCGCCGGGCTCCGGGGAGAAGGGTGCCTTCAGGAGCGTGACATGGGCGCCCAGCCGCTCGACCATTTCAACGATGACGTGATCGAACCGGATGCGCAGGGCGCCATCGGGCAACACCTCCACCGGGATATGACGATTGCCCACATGCCAGGCGATGCGGGCGGTCTCCACCAGGTCGTGGCAGCGAAGATCGGCAACGGATTCCTCGGCCGCGACGATCCGCACAAACCCGCCGCTTTCGAGCGACAGCCCGTCGCCATCGGCCATACGCGTGGCCTCATCCAGATCGAGCTGGACCACCTGATCGTCATCGGTGCGCAACCGGATACGCCGGCGATGTCGGTCCTCGTAGTCCAGCGTGACGCTGGCGGATTCCTGATCGGCAGGCCAATCGCCCGCGCGCAGGACGCGTGTCGCACGCCCCAGCATCAGAAGAGAAAGTACCGCTGGGCAATGGACAGCTCTTCAGCCGGTTCACAGGTCAACAGTTCTCCGTTAGCGCGCACTTCATAGGTTTCGGGATCGACCTCCATCTCCGGCGTGGCCCCGTTCAGGATCATGTCGCCCTTCTTGACGGTACGGATGCCCGAAACACCCAGCAGGGTTTTCGAAATGCCCAGCGCTTCATTCAGTCCATTGGCTAGACCGGCCTGGGAGACGAAGTTAACCGAGCTGGCGGTCAGGGACTTGCCGTACCCCGCAAACATCGGGCGGTAGTGGACCGGCTGGGGGGTCGGGATCGAGGCATTGGGATCGCCCATGGCCGCTGCGGCGATACTACCGCATTTCAGGATTACGTCGGGCTTCACGCCGAAGAACATGGGCTTCCAGAGGACCAGATCAGCGAGCTTGCCGACCTCGACCGAGCCGACATGTTCGGCAATACCATGGCTGAGCGCGGGATTGATCGTGTACTTCGCGATATAGCGGCGGACCCGCATGTTGTCGTTGTCGCCGGTCTCTTCAGACAGCGCGCCGCGCTGCTTCTTCATCTTGTCGGCGGTCTGCCATGTCCGGACGATCACCTCGCCGACACGGCCCATGGCCTGACTGTCGGATGCGATCATCGAAATCGCACCGAGATCATGAAGGATATCCTCGGCGGCGATCGTCTCGCGTCGGATACGGCTTTCGGCAAAGGCCACATCCTCGGGTATTCGCGAGTCCAGATGATGGCAGACCATCAGCATATCGAGGTGCTCATCGACCGTGTTGATTGTGTAGGGCCGGGTGGGGTTGGTCGAGGACGGCAGGACATTGGCTTCGCCGCACAGCTTGATGATGTCCGGGGCGTGCCCGCCGCCTGCTCCTTCGGTGTGGAAAGCATGGATCGTCCGGTCTTTGAAAGCCGCCACGGTATTTTCCACGAACCCGGATTCGTTAAGCGTATCGGTGTGGATCGCCACCTGGATATCGGTTTCTTCCGCGACGGACAGACAGGCATCGATTGCGGCAGGCGTGGTGCCCCAATCCTCATGCAGTTTCAGGCCGCAGACACCGGCCTCCACCTGCTCCACCAGGGCGGCGGGTTGTGTCGCATTGCCCTTGCCGAAAAACCCCAGATTAACCGGGAAGGCCTCGGCCGCCTGCAACATCCGCCCGATATGCCACGGCCCCGGCGTGCAGGTGGTGGCATTGGTCCCTTCAGCGGGTCCGGTTCCACCCCCGAGCATGGTCGTGACCCCTGAATAGAGCGCCTCGTCGATCTGCTGCGGGCTGATCCAGTGAATATGGGCGTCGATCCCGCCCGCCGTGACGATCCGGCCCTCACCGGCAATAGCCTCGGTGCCCGGGCCGACGATGATGTCCACATCGGGTTGCACGTCGGGATTGCCCGCCTTGCCGATCCCGGCAATGCGGCCATCGCGGATGCCAATATCGGCCTTCACGATTCCCCAGTGATCAACGATCAGCGCATTGGTGATGACCGTATCCACAGCCCCCTCGGCCCGGGTGGACTGGGACTGGCCCATCCCGTCCCGGATCACCTTGCCACCGCCAAACTTCACCTCTTCGCCGTAGGTGGTGTGGTCCTTCTCCACTTCGATGAACAGGTCGGTGTCGGCCAAGCGCACCTTGTCGCCGGTGGTCGGCCCGAACATGGTCGCGTAGCTCGCGCGGTCG
Source organism: Alphaproteobacteria bacterium (assembly GCA_038137215.1). Taxonomy (GTDB): domain Bacteria; phylum Pseudomonadota; class Alphaproteobacteria; order UBA6615; family UBA6615; genus JABJAG01. The sequence continues at coordinate 55,316 of JAYQBG010000018.1, read as the reverse complement.
ATGGAATACGCCATAGCCTAACCCTCCAGCGCGCCGTTCACGGCACCGTTGAAGCCGAAGACACGCCGTTCCCCGGCATAGGCCACCAGCTTCACTTCGCGGCTCTGGCCCGGCTCGAACCGGACAGCCGTCCCGGCCGGAATGTCCAGCCGGAACCCGCGGGCGGCAGCCCGGTCGAAATTGAGCGCCGGGTTCACTTCGGCAAAATGATAGTGGGAGCCGACCTGCACCGGCCGGTCGCCGGTATTGGCAACCACCAGGTCGACGGTCTCCCGACCCTCGTTGAGGACGATCTCGCCATCCGCTGTCAGAATTTCACCTGGGATCATGGCGCGCCTCAACGGATCGGGTTGTGAACGGTGACGAGCTTCGTCCCGTCGGGAAAGGTCGCTTCGACCTGTATGTCATGGATCATCTCGGCGATACCGTCCATCACGTCATCCCGGCTCAGCACCGTCGCACCGTCACGCATCAGATCGGCCACGCTGCGTCCGTCGCGCGCGCCTTCGACGACAAAATCGGAGATCAGCGCGATCGCTTCGGGATAGTTCAGCTTCACGCCGCGTTCCCGGCGCTTGCGGGCCACCTCTGCGGCCATGGCGACCAGCAGCTTGTCCTTTTCCCGGGGTGTGAGGTTCATCGCGGACTCATCATCGTTATCGGGTTACATATTCCACAGACGGGGCATGGCGGCCGGATAGCCGGCAATCCGGTTGCGAAAACCGCCCCAGAATGCGCCATAGTCATTGCGCAGGGTGAGGCTGTTTGCGCCCACCCAGCGCAGGATCAGAACATCCCCCACGCAGGTCGCAGACGTCAGAACATCAGACGCTGCCCCGCCCAGCAGTTCGCGTGCGGCTGAAAGCTGCTCTTCGGCATCGTCACCGACGTAAATCAGGCTCGCATAGGCCAGGGCCCCGTCGAATCCGGCAGCCGTCTGCAAAGCGTCTTCGAGATTCTCATCGAGATGCAGCGCATCGGACCAGACAAGCCGGCCCGCGCGACGAACTTCCCAGACGTCGCGCACCAGCCCCCGGGTCATGCTTTCGCCCATGGCGGTCCGGCCGAAGACGATCATTTCGCCAGCCAGAAGCCGTGCTCCGGCGCCGACCTCGGCCACGGTCGTCCGGCGCATGCGTGCGTTGTCGAACAAGATTGTTTCCTGGGGCAGCCATTCGAGCCAGGCGCCGTCCGAGGCGTCGAGGCAAACCTCGATGGTCACATCCGCGCCGGTGGAGCGATAAACTTTTTCGGCCGCCTGACCCACAATACGTGAGGCCGTGTTTTTCGCGCCGGTCACCGAAATGCCCAGCGTGTCACCCCCCACCAGCCCGCCGGAGGTGGTCACCAGCGCGCCGGTGACAGGCTCACGCGGATCGACCTCGGGAAACAGGATGCGCAAGGGGTCGGACTGGTCGAGATGCGCCAGCCGCGTGCGGCCGCCGTCATCTGCAAACTCAATCTCCGCGCGTCCTGCAACCACGTATCTCTCCTAGACCGTAAGGTGACGCCGAATCTCGGATTCGGCCAAATCCTTGATCGGGCCAGAGAGCACAATCTCGCCCCGGTCCATCACCGCCACATCATCGGCCAGATCCCGGGCGAACTCGTAGTACTGCTCGACCAGCAGGATCGCCATGTCGCCCCGGCTGGCGAGCAGCCGGATCACCCGTTCGATGTCCTTGATTATGGAGGGCTGGATGCCTTCGGTCGGCTCGTCGAGAACCAGCAGTTGTGGCTGGGTGACCAGCGCCCGGCCGATGGCTAGCTGCTGTTGCTGCCCGCCCGACAGATCGCCTCCGCGCCGTGCCAGCATATCGGCAAGAACGGGGAACAGCTCGAACACCTCATCGGGAATTTTCGCCTCGCGCCGGGGCAGACAGGCAAAGCCGGTCATCAGATTTTCTTCGACGGTCAGTTGGCCGAACACGTCACGCCCCTGGGGTACATAGGCGATGCCCCGGCGCGCACGGGAATACGGTGCGAGACGAATGATGTTTTCGCCGTCCCAGGTCACCGTGCCGCTGCGGATCGGCGTGTGGCCCGTGACCCCGCGCAGCATGGACGTCTTGCCCACACCGTTGCGGCCGAGAAGACAGGTGATCTTGCCACGTTCAGCGGACACATGCGCACCGCGCAGGATATGGCTGGCGCCGTAGTAGAGGTTGATATCTCTGGCTTCGAGCATTTGTCAGCGCCCCAGATAGACTTCAATGACCCGGGGGTCGGACTGGACGGTGTCCATAGCACCCTCGGCAATGACGCTGCCTTCGTGCAGCACCGAGACCACGCAATCGAGATTGCGCACGAACTCCATATCGTGCTCCACCACGACCAGCGAGCGGGACCTTGAGATTTCGTCCAGTAGGATCGCCGTCTGTTCGGTTTCCGCATCACTCATGCCCGCGACCGGCTCGTCGAGCAGCATCAATTCGGGCTCCTGGGCGAGCAGCATCCCGATCTCGAGCCATTGTTTCTGACCATGGCTGAGATCGCCCGCCAGATCGTGACGACGTTCGGCAAGACGGATGGTTTCCAGGGTCTCTTCGATCCGGCTGTTCTGCTCGCCCCGCAGACGTGCAAACAGGGTCTCGCGGATACTCCGGTCCGATTTCAGGGCGAGATAGAGGTTTTCGAACACCGTCAGGCTTTCAAACACCGTCGGTTTCTGAAATTTCCGTCCGATGCCCAGATTCGCGATCTCGGCCTCGTCCAGGTGCGTCAGGTTCGTGTCCTCTCCGAACAGCACCCGCCCTGTATCCGGACGCGTCTTCCCAGTGACGATATCCATCATGGTGGTCTTACCCGCACCGTTTGGCCCGATAATCGCACGCATCTCGCCGCGCTCAATGATCAGGTTAAGGCTGTTGAGGGCCTTGAACCCGTCGAAACTGACCGACACCCCTTCCAGATAGAGGATCGAATCCGCGGGCTTGGCCCCCGACTGAGTCGACGGCATTGTCTCAGGCATCACGGTCTCAGGCGTCTGCACGGCGAAGCCTCCTGCGGATGGCGTCTTTCAATTCGCCGAACCGGATTGAGCGGTAAACACCGACGATCCCCTGCGGCATCACAAGGGTCACGAGAATGAACAGCGCGCCCAGGAAGAACAGCCAGATTTCCGGTGCGACCCCGGTCAGATAGGTCCGGGCCCCGTTGACCGAGAAGGCCCCCAGAATGGCCCCAAACAGTGTGCCGCGCCCGCCCACGGCGACCCAGATCGCCATCTCGATGGATTTGGCCGGTGCGAATTCGCCCGGATTGATGATACCGACCTGGGGCACGTAGAGCGCACCCGCGATCCCGGCAAGCATCGCTGAAAGGGTGAAGACGAACAGTTTGGCGTTTGTCACCGAGTAGCCGAGAAAACGCACCCGGCTTTCGGCGTCGCGTACCGCGATCAGCAGGCGCCCCAACTTGGACGACACCACGGCACGGCAGATCAGATAGACCAGCAGCAAGGCCACCGCTGAGGCGATATAGAGGCCGACCTTGGTTGTGTCCCGGGACAGATCGAAACCCAGAATATCCTTGAAGTCGGTCAGGCCGTTGTTGCCACCGAATCCGGTTTCATTGCGGAAAAAGGCGAGCATGAAAGCAAAGACCATGGCCTGACTGATGATGGAGAAATAGACGCCCGTGATCCGCGACCGGAAGGCCAGCCAGCCAAAGACAAAGGCAAGCAAACCCGGCACCAGAAGCACCATCAGGGCCGCAAACCAGAACTGGTCGAAGCCCCACCAGTACCAGGGCTGCGAGTCCCAGTTCAGGAACACCATGAAATCCGGCAGATCGGGATTGCCGTAAACGCCGCGATCGCCGATCTGGCGCATCATGTACATCCCCATGGCGTAACCGCCCAGCCCGAAGAAGGCACCGTGTCCCAGGCTGAGAATGCCCGCATAACCCCAGATCAGATCTAGGGCGAGGGCCAGAATTGCAAAGCAGAGATACTTGCCCAGGGTCGCGACCCAGAAGGTCGAGATGTGAAAGAACGACCCTTCCGGCACCAGCAAATTGAGCGCCGGCACGACAAACAGTCCGATCGCCAGAAGGATCGCAATGGCAGCCCATCCGGTGCGGGATTCGAGTGCGAAGAGACGGCGTGAAATCGGTCCCATATCCGTTCCCTCCCTCAGCCTTCAGCCGCACGCCCTTTGAGGGCGAACAGGCCTCGGGGGCGTTTCTGGATGAACAGGATGATGATGACGAGCACCACGACCTTCCCGAGGATAGCCCCGGCATAGGGTTCAAGGAACTTGTTGACGATGCCGAGTCCAAAGGCGCCGACGATGGTCCCCCAGAGGCTTCCCACACCGCCGAACACCACCACCATGAAGCTGTCGACAATGAAGGCCTGCCCCAGATTTGGGCTGACATTGGAAACCTGGCTGAGCGCCACGCCCGCCACACCTGCAATGCCCGAACCCAGCGCGAAGGTCAGGGCATCGACCTGTCCCGTGCGAATGCCCATGGCGGAGGCCATGCCCCGGTTCTGGGTCACAGCGCGCATCTGCAGACCGAAGCGGCTGTAGCGGATAAACGCGGCCAGTGCCGCCACCACGATCAGACAGAAAACCACGATATAGACTCGGTTCACCGTGACTGAGACGCCCCCGCCAATGGAGATCGCGCCCGAGATCCAGTCCGGATTGGCCACTTCCTGATTGTTTGCGCCGAAAATCGACCGGACCAGCTGTTGCAGGATCAGACTGACACCCCATGTCGCCAGAAGCGTTTCCAGCGGACGTCCGTAGAGAAAGCGGATACAGCCGCGTTCGATCAAAACCCCGAAGGCCGCCGCAACCAAAAACGCGGCAGGGATCGACGCCAGAAGATAAAACCCGAAGGCTTCGGCCGGCATGATTGCCCGGAAGATTTCCTGCATCACGAAGGTGGTATAGGCCCCAAGCATGATCATCTCGCCATGGGCCATGTTGATGACCCCCATGACGCCGAAGGTGATCGCCAGACCAATTGCGGCCAGCAGCAGGACCGAGCCCAAGCTGATACCAAAGATCAGATCTTCGGCCAGACCGAACAGAGCCAGCCGGTCATTGATGTCGTCCACGGCCTTCTGGACAGCCGCGCGTATCTCGGGGTCGGATTCAACGAATGTGCCGTCGTTGTCTTCCAGCAGGCGCCGCTCCAGCAGCGATTTGATTTCCGGATCGTTGCTGTCGGCCAACCGTTCGACGGCGGCACGGCGTAGACCCGGATCTTCGTCGCCCAACTCGAGGGTCGCGATCCCGGTTTCGAGCCGGGCCCGGATGTTGTCTTCCGTCTCACGGTCGCGCGCGCGTTTGAGCAGCGCCAGCGAAGCTTCGGTGGGACTTGAAATCACATTCTCCACCGCCGCACGCCTCAGATCCGGGTCCGGGCTGGAGAGGGCCAGCTGTCCGAGGACACCACGGATGATGCCGCGCAGCTTGTTGTTGGCGATGATCTTCTTGATCTCGCGGCCGGAGACTTCTCCCACAACGGAATTTGTCATGGGATCGGTCAGCGTATAGACGCGTCCGTCCCGGTCTCCGATGACGACGGTCTCGTCGGACTTGCGTCCATAGAGCCGTCCTTCGGACATGGCTTCCAGGGCGGTTACGGCCCGGGGATCGCCGAGAGCGCCAAGCGCTTCAACGGCCGCGGTCTTGTCCTTGAAACTTCGCACTTTCAGTCCGGACAGAGCCGCGCGAAGTGCGGCGTCGTCGGCTTGTGCATGAACTGGGCCCAGCGGCGCCGTGAGCGCGAGCAGGGAAAGGATGAGCGAGAACAGAACGACCCGAAGCCTCGGAACGTTGTCTCGAGTGGTGACTGACATGGCGTATCGGTCCTGAAATTCGTTTGCGGTTGTTCTTGTTTGTTGAGCATCCCCGCCGTCCCGGTTCGGAACGGCGGGGATCACCGCATACGCCTAGTTCGTGTACTTCGGCTTCTCGCAGTTGCCGCAGATCCAGGGATAGGTCCAGTCGGCGGTCAGCTTGGCGCTTTCCGGCAGGAAATCGCTCCATGCATCGCCGACCACAACACCATCGGTCTCCCAGACGGTGGCGAACTGGCCATCTTCCTGAATTTCACCGATCAGCACCGGCTTGGAGAGGTGATGGTTGGTGTTCATCACCGCAATGCCACCGGTCAGGTTCGGCGCCGTCTGGCCATACATCGCCTGACGCACGGCATCGATATTGGTGGTCCCGGCCTGCTCAACCGCCTGCACCCACATGGTGAAGCCAATATAGTGAGCTTCCATCGGATCGTTGAACACGCGCGTGTCATCGCCGATGAAGGCATGCCACTTGGCGATCATGTCTTCGTTTTCCGGCGTATCGACGCTCATGAAGTAGTTCCAGGCACCCAGATGGCCGACGAGCGGCTCCGTGTCGATACCCGCAAGTTCTTCTTCACCGACCGAGAAGGCAACGACGGGAATGTCTTCGGCCTTGATGCCCTGGTTGCCGAGCTCCTTGTAGAACGGCACGTTCGCGTCACCGTTGACGGTCGAAACCACGGCGGTTTTCTTGCCTGCGGCTGCGAAGTTCTTGATGTCCGACACGATCGTCTGCCAGTCGGAATGACCGAAGGGCGTGTAGTTGATCATGATGTCTTCGTCCGCCACACCCTTGGACTTGAGGAAGGACTCAAGGATTTTGTTGGTCGTGCGCGGATAGACATAGTCCGTTCCGGCAAGCACCCAACGCTCCACCGATCCACCCTCTTCGCTCATCAGGTATTCGACGGCCGGGATCGCCTGCTGGTTCGGCGCGGCACCGGTGTAGAAAATGTTACGCGAGGATTCTTCGCCTTCGTACTGAACCGGATAGAAAAGCATGCCGTTCAGCTCCTCGAACACCGGCAGCACGGATTTGCGCGACACGGATGTCCAGTTGCCGAAGACCACATCGACCTTCTCCTGCTCGATCAATTCGCGGGCCTTTTCGGCGAAAAGCGGCCAGTCAGATGCCGGGTCCACGACAATCGGTTCGATCTGCTTGCCCAGCAGTCCGCCTTTTTTGTTCTGTTCGTCGATGAGAAACAGCATGACATCTTTCAGCGCTGTTTCGCTGATGGCCATGGTTCCGGACAACGAGTGCAGAATGCCGACCTTGACCGTATCGGCGGCCTGCGCCACCCCTGAGAATGCAAGCGAACCGGCGATGGCGCCGACTGCTGCGAATGTTTTGATTGCTGACTTCATTCTAAAGACTCCGTTTGCGGGCGATATTGCCCCGAAACATTCTGAGCAAAGCCCATGCCAGCTTGATGATTTCGCGTAACACGCTGCCATACAACAAAATTTGGGCGATGCACGGGACAGACGGACCTGACGCGGCCCAGAATACATGCCTATTTTTTGCACAGTCTAAATTTACTGCCTATTTTTTGCCCAATCTTGCGATCGGTTGAAGCAACAGGGCTTCTACCCCCGGTGAGTTCTGGGTTAGGATCGCGTATCCATTCATTCGGAGCGAGCACAGCCATGTCCCACGCAGAAGTCATTCTTCCCGACGAGCTCTCGAACGAGGAGATTCCGATCCTCGATCTCGGCCCCTACCTGGCCGGTGAAGACGGCGCGCTCGAACGGCTCGCGGCTGAGCTCCGTTATGCGCAGGAGAATGTCGGGTTCTATTTCATCGTAAATCACGGCGTACCCCAGAGCCTGATCTCACGGACCAATGACAATTTGGTGCGCTTCTTCGACCTTCCGGACGAGACCAAGCGCAGCTTTCCGAACTATGTTCCGCCACTCTCGACCATCTATGTGTCCTCGACGGTGAACGAAAACACCAAGCCCGATCTGAACGAGATGCTGCGGATCGTGCGTGAGCGCCCCGCCGATCATCCGGCCATCAAGGCCGGGTTGTCGTCTCATGGCCCCAATCACTGGCCCGATGACAGCCTGCTGCCCGGCTGGAAGTCGGAGATGCTCGAATACTATGACGCGATGGAAAATCTCGGCCATCGCCTGCTGCCGCTCTATGCGCGCGCCCTGGACATGCCGGCCGACCATTTCGACGGTCTGTTTGACGATCCGGTCTGGACGACACGCAACCAGCACTATCCGGCTGTCGATGCGGAAGAGAACCAGTTCGGCATTGCACCGCACCGGGACCACGGATTCCTGACGCTGCTTCCGGTGGCCAAGGAAGGCGGCCTTCAAATCGCAACCGCGGATGGCGGCTGGATTCCGGTCAGCAACATCGAGGGTGCGATCATCGTCAACACCGGTGAGTTCCTGAACCGCTGGACCAACGGCCGCTTCATGGCGACCCCGCACCGGGTCCTGCCACCGAAAAACGACCGTTACTCGCTCGCCTTCTTCTTCAACCCGAGCTGGGATACGGTCGCAGAGCCTCTTCCGACTTGCGTGAGCAAGGACAACCCGCCACAGTTCAAGACCATCCGCTTTCAGGATTACCGCGACTGGTACCTGACCCAGAACTATCTCACCGTAGACGGAGAAACCCGCGCCGAGCCGCCGAGTATCGAGGAGAGCGAACTCCCCGAGACTCTCTAGGGCAGAGGGTCCGGCTCACCGTTTTTGGTGGGCATGCGATAGGCAACCATGGTCAGGCAGACCGATGTGTAGAGGCCGAGCAGGCCGAGCAACTCATTGATCCCGACTTTGCCGATTGCGGCCCCGGCCCGCGCCCAGAGCTCGTCGCTGACACCAGTGCCTGAGACCAGCGCGACGCTCAGATCATGGCAAACGGCTTCGTCTTCTTTTTCGAAAACGGGCGTTTTGCCGACCCTGATGGCTTCCACGCTGGCCGGGTCCACGCCCGCTTTTTCCGCAGCCGGACCATGAGATGTCCAGACATACTGGGCACGCCAGTGTTTGGCGACGACCAGCACCACGACCTCGACCAGACGCTCCTCCAGTGACACGCCGTGGCGCAGAAACTCTTCCACCGGTTCGATCCGGTCGGAAAACCCCGGCGAGGCCAGCCAAAACTGATAAGGCCCGGGCACGTAGCCGCGTTCGCTCAGAATGCGGTCATAGACAGCCCGTGCATCGGGCGAAAGATTGTCGGGATCGAACGGTTCGAAGCGCGGTGGCATCACGCCGGATCCTCATAGGTGTTGGAGAGTGTTCCGACACCGTCGATAATGATGTCGATGGTCGCCCCCGGTTTCATCGGCAGGGCGCCGGGGCCCGTGCCGCAGGCGATCAGGTCACCGGGGTGAAGTGTCATGGATTCCGACAAACGCGCCACGATCTCAGCCGGCTGCATCATCAAATCGCTCACCGGGTAGTTTTGCCGCTCCCGCCCGTTCAGCTCGGCGCGGATGGTGCTACCGGAGATATCGGCATCGGTCACGATGGCAGGCCCGAAGGCCCCGAAGGTGTCGAACCCCTTGGCCCGCGCCCATTGGGGAAAGGACGGATCGACATTGAGCAGCTGCAGGGCGGTCACATCGTTGACGCAGGTGTACCCAAAGATCGCGTCCGCTGCGGCGTTCTGATCCGCATTTGCACAGGTTTTCCCGATCACAATTCCAAGTTCGGCTTCGTAGATCACCCGCCCGTCATAGGAGGCCGGCTTCCGGATCACACCGCCCGGTGCCAGATAGCTCGACGACGGCTTGAGGAAGAACAGCGGGTATTCTGGGGTCTCCAACTCCTGCTTCTCGGCTGCGGATTTCGAATTGTTCCAGAGCGCGATCATCTTGCCCGGTTTGCAGGGCGTAAGCAGCGTGACCAAGTCGAGCGCGATGCTGTCACCGGTCGGGGACGAACCTGCAAACAAATCGCCCCCGTGCACGGCAATCTGGCCGTCGCTCAACATGCCGAACCCGACCTGCCCGTTACTCTTATACCTGACCCAATGCGCCACGGTTTGCCCCTCTGCATAAATTTCGTTACGGAAAGATACCGCCCGTACACAGCCCGGGACAACAGGACAAGGCTGCGCCAGATAACCTCAGCGCGCGCAGCAGACGCAGCAAGAGCAGGCCTGAACAAAGTCCACAAATCGCCCTGATTACGCACCTCCCGCGCCCAGTTTGGTCTGTCTTATGCGGTCAATGAAAACCCGCAACGGGAGAACGCATGATGAACCACACTTCTTTTCGCCCCTCGGTCCTAAGCCGGTCGGCCAGCTCCGATGACAGCTGTACGACACGGATCGGCCTGCGCCCGGCCTCACTGATCCCCGCACTGACCCTCGCCATCGGCATCATGGCCACGCTGATAACAGTTGCCACGGCACAACGCGCAACGGCCACACCCGCCACTCCGGCGGGGCTGTTCTTCAAGTCGGACCTGATCCCGGACGTCTTCGCGGCTCCGACCCTCGCCTCGGATGTGGTGATCGATATCTCCGGAGATATCGCCCGGGTCAACATCCGCCAGCGCTTCCGGAATCCATCGAAGGCCTGGCTGGAAGGCGTCTATGTGTTTCCCCTTCCCGAACGCGCCGCCGTGGACCGGCTCATCATGCATATCGGCGCGCGCGAAATCGAAGGCCAGATTCTGGAAAAGCAGGAAGCCAAAAAGGTATACCGCGACGCCGCTGATGCCGGGCGGCACGCCTCCCTGCTCTCCAGCGCGCGCCCCAACGTGTTCTCCACCAGCCTTGCCAATATCGGCCCGGGTGAAGAGATCGTCATTGAGATCGAGTATCAGGACCGTATCCGGTTCGATGGCGGTGCCTACAGCTACCGGTTTCCCATGGTGGTGAACCCCCGCTATACCCCCGGTGACGCGCCGGATCTGGAGGTCGTACCCCCGGTCCCGCGTGAGGGCAAATGGCCCGGGCTGCAGCAGCCGATCGGGTTTGTGCCGGGGAACCACGCGACACCGAAACGCGCGGCGGGCGATCTCTTCGGCCCGGTACAAAACCCGGAAGACGGGGTGATCAATCCTGTCTCCCTGGCCGTCCTGCTCGACGCCGGGGTCGCGATATCGGACATCACGTCGCCCAATCACGCGATAGCCGTTGAACGTGACGGGGAGTCCCGCGCCATCATCGCCCTCGCCGAGGGATCGGTTCCGGCCGATCAGGACTTCGTTTTGCACTGGGCTCCTGCTTCGGGAACCGCACCCGCTGTCGGGCTTTTCGTCGAAGAGGTCGATGGATCGGCCCATTTGGTGACAACGGTTCTGCCACCGGCGCACGGCGACGCCGATCTCGTGCAGCGCCCCCGCGACATAGTTTTCATTCTCGACAAGTCCGGGTCCATGCACGGCACTGCCATCGCCCAGGCCAAACAGGCGGTCCGGCTCGCGATTTCTCGCCTGCCAAGGAACGCGCGCTTCAACCTGATCGCCTTCGACAACACCGCCCACCCATTGTTCAACGGATTGCGGCCCGCTGACGAGAATTTCATCACCCGTGCCTTCGGGGCTCTCGACCAGCTCAGCGCCGAGGGCGGCACCGAGATGCGTGAAGCCCTCAATCTCGCGCTCGATTCTCCGCGCGACGATGGGCACCTAATGCAGGTCGTGTTTCTGACCGACGGATCCGTCAGCAACGAGCGTGAGCTGTTCGACCTGATCGACCGGCGGCTGGGCGAAGCCCGCCTCTTCACGGTGGGAATTGGCCCGGCACCCAACAGCTTCTTTATGCGCCGGGCCGCCGAAACGGGGCGCGGGGCCTTCACCTATATCGACGACCCGCGCGAACTCGACGACCGCGTGTCGGCTCTGCTGCGCAAGCTCGAACGCCCGGCCGTCACCGATCTTCGGGTCACCTGGGATGTTTCGGGCGAGACCACCCCGCAGACCTATCCGGTGCGCATTCCCGACCTGTATTTCGGGGAGCCGGTAACCTTTGCGACCCGCATGCCCGACATTCTGCGAAACAATCTGACCGGAACACTCCGGATCACCGGACGGCGCGGCGATCAGACATGGACGACCGATGTCGCACTGTCGGGCGCGCGCCCGGCACCGGGAGCCGGCGCCGTCTGGGCCCGCACCAAAATCGCAGATCTTCAGGCTCAACGCGGGCAAACCACCGGTGAGCAGGATCAGATCCGAGCGCAGATCATAGAGGCAGCGTTGACCTACCGCCTGGTGACCCAATTCACCAGCCTGGTGGCGATCGATGATGCGGTCATCGCCCGCCCCAATGAGGAGCGCCTGGCGCAAACCGAGATTCCGCGAAATTTGCCCGACGGTATGAGCTTCGAAAAAGTGTTCGGCGCCAAAGCCTTCGGACCGGCAGGCATGGCGCCGGTCCGGCAGGACCTGGCGCAAAGTGCAGCATTCCGCCAGGCCATCGGATTGCCGGTCACGGCAACACCCGCGACGCAGATGGCGATCTCGGGCGGCGCGGCTCTCATCCTCGCCCTGTTCCTCTTCGTCCGGCTGCGCCGCCGCACTGATCAAGCGGTCTCATGACAAGAGTTCACATGCGGCGACTCGGTCTTTCCGCGCTCGTCGGGCTGCTGGGGTTTGCGCTCTGGCAGATCGGCGGCGCGGGATGGATCCACGCCAAGGCAACGGTGGCGCAATTTCTGCTGGAACGGTCCTGGGAATCAAGTCGCGCCGGCACAGGTCCCAACAAGGCCCGGCCCTGGCCCTGGGCCGATACGGTTCCTGTCGCCCGGTTGCGGGTGCCCGGTCGGGACATCGAGCAGATCGTTCTGGCCGGCGCGAGCGGACGAACCCTCGCTTTCGGGCCGGGACATCTGTCAGGAACCGCCGACCCAGGCACGCGCGGACACAGCATCCTGTCGGGCCACCGCGACACCCATTTCGTCTTCCTGCAGGACCTGAGACCGGGGGATTTGTTCGAGATTGAACGCACCGACGGTCAATCCGTCCTCTACCGGGTTTCGGGGTACGAAATCGTGGATGCCCGAACGGCGAGGTTTGCCGAGGCGCCCGACCGGACCGTCATGTCGCTGGTGACCTGCTATCCGTTTGATGCAACCGACCCAAACGGGCCACTGCGCTATGTGGTCTTCGCCGAAGCTGTCGCGCCGCGGATCACGTGGTAGATTGAGACGTATCAAGGCGCGCCGTCGCGCGTTTAGCTAAAGTTAGGTTTTATCGTCGAAAGGACGCACATCATGAGCACGCAGGACTCCACGGTCATCGTTGCCACATTCGGAAACACCGATCACTTTCTGGCAGCACTTGAGCGTCTTCTGGAGGCCGGGATCGAGAGCGACCAGATCAGCGTGCTGGGTGACCACGAATCCATCACGGACCGCTTCGGCTATGTTCCGCCCGCAGACGAATTGGCGGACCGTGCCGATACGCCCCGGGAATCCCTGGAATCGCGCACAACGATCGATCATGTCATCGACGCCATCAGCGAAACCGTGGCCGTGATCACCGAAATCGGTGCCGCCACAGCCGCCTACGCCGTCGGCGGGCCGGTCGGCGTGGCCACCGGTGCATCGGCTGCAACCCAGCTCTCCGTTGACGAACTGTTGAGCGAGCATATTGACGACGAATGGCAGGAACAGCTTCAGCAATCTGTCCGCGACGGCGGCATCATCTGTTGGGTCCACACCAGCAGCGCCGAACAGAAAAGCAGCGCCGAATCGATTCTGCGCGCGGGTGGCGGGAAGTATGTGCATGAGGCCGCCGGCAACTGACCGCCCCCGCGTCTCACCTGATCAGCGCCGTCCCGGTGACCGCTTGCGCAAGCAACCGGAAAAACGCACCCTGCATGCAACAACAATCCATCAAGAATTCAGAGGAAATCCATGCTTCACGAACTTCGCACCTATACCGCGCTTCCCGGCGCCATTCCGGATGTTCTCAAAGCCAATGAAGAGGTAGGCCGCAAGGTCCGCGGCGACGATTACGGCGTGCTGGAAGGGTACTGGTACACCGAGATAGGACCCCTCAATCAGGTTATGCATCTTTGGCGCTATGACAGCTTCGCGGAACGCGCCCGCCTGCGTGGCGAACTCGGAAAGGTCGAAGGCTGGACCAAGGAATACGTCCCGCGCCTGCGTCCGCTGCTGACCCAGCAATCCACGCGTTTCCTGATCAACACCAAGGCGATCAAAGCACCGGAAACCGAGGGCAACTTCTATGAGTTCCGGAACTATCGCGTGAAGCCGGGCACGGCCAAGGCCTGGATGGACGCGTTTCTGGACGTAATGCCGACCCGCGAGAAGTACTCGAAGAATGTCGGCGCCTGGATCACCGAAGGCCCCAACCCGAACGAGGTCTGCCATCTCTGGGCCTATCCCACGCTCGAGGCCCGCGCCGAGGCGCGCGCCGGAATTGCACAGGAAGACGCCTGGAAGGCATTTGTCGAGAAGGGCCGGAGCCACCTGGAGGAGATGCACTCGACAATGCTGGTGCCGTCGAGTTTCTCGCCGCTGAAATAGGCCGGATACTTACTCGGGCGGGAGAATCTCCTGCACACAGACCTGATCCACAAGATGGGCGCGTCCGATATCATCGAGATGCGCCCTTTTGTGTTCATTTGTCAGATTTGCACCCACGCCCATGGTCATCGCCTGCACAACGGAACGATCGCTCATATCCAGCCAGAAAGCGCGGCGAACCAGCTTGCCAGTTTCGTCCCGCGCGAAGGGATCCTCGGGGTTCAGCCCCAGATCGGGCTTGTAGAAATCGGGCATGGGATTATCTCCAGAGCAAACACCATCACAATAGCCAGCGCCGCATAAACCCGCCAGCCCGCTCCGCGAATAGGCATAGCCCTTCGCGAAATTTGCGGGTTGCGCTAGACTTCGCGCAATCAAAACACCGGAGGAAACGATGAAAACAGTCGATTTGAGTGTTGAGGAGATGTCAAACCGCATCGCACGGTTCAAGAATCTGGTGCCCTACAAGCAATCGATCATGGACAACACCGGTATTCCTGCCGAAGCCATCGAGGTGGTGTCCGCCAAATCGGTCTATCCGCTGATGACCCCCGCCAACTGGAAAGGCCGCTCTGCGGTTGCGCCGGTCACCGGAAAGGACGGCTTGGTGGTCACGATTGCCGAATGCCCACCGGGCAACAATCCCGGACTGCATAGTCATTCGAATACGGTCGAGAATTTTTTCTGTCTGAACGGAAAGTTCCGCGTGTCCTGGGGCCCGGACGGTGAGAACTCCATCGAGTTGGAACCGCTGGATTTTGTGTCAGTCCCGGCCGGCGTCTATCGCGACTTTAACAACATTTCCGATGAGACCGCGCGGCTGCTGGTCATGATCCAGACCCCCGAGGGCGATGTAGAGGACGAGGTGGTCTATCACCCGCGCGTGGGCGAGGAAATCGTCGAGAAGTTCGGTGCGGAAACCCTGGCCAAAATGGATGAAATCGGATTCCGGATGGCCGCCGAGTAGTCGTTCTATTCGGTGATCTCGGACTCCGGCAAGAGCCGCCCGGAGACCATCTCATCCCGAGATCTGCCATAAGACGCCCTCCGGTCAAGACGGTTTTGACCGAAACACGCCGTCAAACGGGGCGGTCGCCCGCATGGGAGGAAGTGATCTTGATCAACCAGCCATCCGGCCCCGGCACATAGAAGGAGCTGTGGACCGAGCCGGACGTGATCTTCGAGGGCTTGAGCTTCTTCTTTTTGCAGTAGTCCCGCATGGCCTTCACGTCATCGACCATCAGGTCCACGGGCGCAACCTCGCCCGCTTTGATCTTTTTGCGGGACTTGTTAATGATCAGATGGGTCCCCCCACGCAATTCGAGCACAGCAAAGGTCTGCTTCTCGTTTTCGAATATGTGGCGCAGCCCAAGAGTCTGCATGAACGCACTCGCCGCGGGCACATCTTTCACATGCAGCGATACATGACCGACGGCAACGGGCGGGCGTTTGTCTTTCTTCTTCGCCATGGCGACTTCTCCTTCGATCATCGAGTGTGCAGCATGACTTAAAAGCCAATACACTCAAGTCAACCGGGCACGACGAGACCGGACCGATCAGGGGGACAGACATGGCCTATGAAGACATTCTTTACGACGTCGAGAACGGCGTCGCCACGATCACCATCAACCGGCCGGAGAAGCTGAACGCGTTTCGCGGCAGGACCGTCGAGGAAATGATCGACGCGCTGCAGGAAGCCGGCTGGGACAAATCGATCGGTGTCGTGGTCATCACCGGTGCGGGCAACCGCGCCTTTTCCACCGGCGGCGACCAGTCGCCCAAAAACAAATCGACCGGGGGCTATGGCAGCCGACGCGGTACAATCGGCATCCCCATCGAGGAACTTCAGGGGCTCATCCGTGACATCCCGAAGCCCGTGATTGCCAAGGTCCGTGGTTATGCCATCGGCGGGGGCAACGTCATCGCGACGGTCTGCGACCTGACAATTGCCAGCGACAATGCCGTCTTCGGTCAGGTGGGGCCCAGTATGGGCTCGGTCGATCCAGGTTACGGCACGGCATATCTCGCGCGCATTGTCGGTGAGAAGAAAGCACGCGAAATCTGGTACATGTGCCGTCAGTACACCGCCCGTGAAGCTCGTGAAATGGGGCTGGCCAATGCAGTCGTGCCGGACCGGGATCTGGACGCCGAAGTTGCACGTTGGTGCGCCGACCTGATGGAGCGCAGCCCCACGGCTCTGGCTATCGCCAAACGCTCCTTCAACATCGACACTGATCATATCAAGGGCATCGGCGCCATGGGATTTGAGGCGCTGAAATTGTATTACGCCACCGAAGAATCCAAGGAAGGCGGTCGCGCCTTCCAGGAACGCCGCAAACCGGAGTTCCGGAAGTATCAATCATAGTTTTGCCATCGGCCGGATCAGGGACATGGAAACAGACGCAAAGATATTTATCGCAGGGCATCGGGGGCTGGTTGGCCAGGCGCTGATCCGGCAGCTCGGTGCGGGGGGATTCACCAATATTGTCACCCGAACCCGCAACGAGTTGGACCTGACCAACCAGGCCGAAGTACGAGACTTCTTCGCGGCAGAGAAACCGGATTATGTTTTTGACGCCGC
This sequence comes from Alphaproteobacteria bacterium, assembly GCA_038137215.1. GTDB lineage: Bacteria > Pseudomonadota > Alphaproteobacteria > UBA6615 > UBA6615 > JABJAG01. The sequence continues at coordinate 38,437 of JAYQBG010000018.1, read as the reverse complement.
GGCTGTGGTGGGCGGCATCCAGGCCAACGACCAGTATCCGGCAGACTTCATTGCCGGGAACCTCATGATCCAGACCAATCTGATCGACACCGCCTATCGATCCGGCGTCCGGAAGCTGCTGTTCCTCGGCTCCACCTGCATCATGCCGCGTGACGCACCGCAGCCCATGAAGGAAGAGTACATGCTGACCGGTCCGCTTGAGGAAACCAACCAGTGGTACGCGGTTGCCAAGATCGCCGGAATCAAAATGTGTCAGGCCTATCGGCGCCAGTACGGCTTTGATGCGATCAGCGTGCAGCCGACCAACCTGTTCGGGATCGGTGACAATTTCGACTACGAGACCTCACACATGCCCGCCGCACTGATCCGCAAGATGCATGACGCGAAAACGAGCGGTGCCGATGAAGTCGTGATCTGGGGCACCGGCACCCCGCGCCGCGAGATCATGTATGTGGATGACATGGCCAACGCCTGCATTTTTCTCATGCAGAATTATTCCGGGGAAGACTTCGTCAATATCGGCGTCGGGGAGGATATCTCGATCCGCGAGTTTGCCGAACTGATCGCCGACGTCGTCGGCTTCGAAGGCTCCTTCACCTACGACACCTCAAAGCCCGACGGCACGCCACGCAAGCTGGTCGATGTGAGCCGCCTGAAAAGCCTTGGCTGGTCATCGCAGATCAGCCTGCGCGAGGGTGTCGAGCGAACCTATGCCTGGTTCCTCGAGAACGAAGACGGCCTGCGCACCCTCAACGCAGAGAGTTTCGCGCGTTAGGCATAAACGCCCGTCAGGACGAGGCCGGATCGACACTGTCCGGGCAATAGGATGCGCCGAGCACCGGACCGGGGCGATCGGTCTGAACCAGAATTGCACAGCTCTGGCCGGGTTCCAGCGCAGGATCGCTAGCCGAAAGGTCAAAGGTCGCCGCATCACCCCGCCATTCCCCGATATGTTGCACGCGGCGCACGATATTGTGGCCTGTCAGGGTTTTGCCGTGGTTCTCGCCTCGCGCGACCTGGGTCGTGTTTTCGCGGATAAACGTCACCAGCCAGACATCCGCTTTGCTGTCCGCCATCGCGGGCAGCGACACATTGATGCCGTCACCGGTCTCGCTTGAAACGCGCACGGGAACACGCGCCTGCGCATCCTTGCGCACCTTTCGAATCAGGTTCTACACTTCGCCGCGACGCGACCCGACCGCCTCTTCGCGCCCGTCGATCACCATCTGCGGTGTATAGACACTGCTCGTATCGCGCAGGGCGACGTTGTAGGCGCGCTGGCGCTGGGCCATTTCCGGCGTCGAGAACTCAGCGGCCCAGCGGCCATGGCGGCCATAGACGATCCGGTTCCAGTAATCGACGTGATATTCCAGCGCGACGATGTCGTTTTCGTCGGACAACTCGCCGAGAAACGCTTCGGCGAGCGGACAGGAGAAGCAGCTTTGGGATGTGAACAACTCCACGACGGTAACCGGTTTGCCGGAGGTTTCGGCCAGAGTCTGACCGGACCAGAATCCGGCCAGTGCAAGGCCGGCAAGAGCAACGCGAAACGGTTTCATGACGTATCTCCGCAGAGTTCCAGAACAAGGATACGCCCACGTAAACAGTCTGTCCGGTCGAATATTCCCTGCTTCACGCGCGTTTGAACGGAAGCGATCCGCAGGTTCACGTTCGCGTGAGCAAGTTGCATTTTCAATGGCCTCGCAACGGCACTATGCGGTCCATTACGCAGGTGTGCGGTATCCGGTCACAGATCCGCGTGTTGTTGGGTAACAGGGAGATCACCATGTTTTCGGTTCGTAAAAGCCTCAGAATCGGTCTGCTCGCAGCGACAACCTTTGCGGTCGCAGCGGCATTCGGCAACTTCGGCAGCGATGTCGCATCGGCAGACGGCCACCTCTACAAGGAACGCAATGCCGCGATGAAATCGGTTGGCGGCAACATGAAGAAGCTCGGCGGCGCCATCGCCGGTGGAAACGCAGCCGACGCGGAGGCCGCCGCAAAGGCCATCAGCGCCATTGCAGCCAAGGTTCCCGAGCTGTTCAAGGACAAGTCGATCCCGGCTGAATCCCGCTCCAAGCCGGAAATCTGGGAGAACCTGGCAGACTTCAACGCCAAGGCCGCCGCGATGGGAACCGAAGCCGACAAGGTCGCAGCCAGCGCCGCGGCAGGAACCCTCGGAAGCGATCCCAAGGCCGCCATAAGCGGGCTGGGTGCCACCTGCGGTGCTTGCCACAAGGTCTATCGCGGCCCCAAGGTCTAGATTAAGACGGAATATCAATGCCAAAATCGCCCGGATCTGCCGGGCGATTTTTCGTTGGAGATCACGTTTCGTTTGAGGTCACGATGAAGAGAGTTACAGGCCTGATATTCACCGCCACGGCATTCCTCGGCGCCGGTCTCGCGCAGGCACAGTCGGGCGATCCGGTGCGGGGCGAGTACATGTTCGCGGCTGGCGGATGCGCCACCTGCCACACGGCCAAGGATGGCGGCGCCTATCTGGCCGGCGGGCGCGAACTCGAGACCGACTTCGGATCTTTCTACACTCCCAACATCACCCCGGACCCGGAAACCGGAATCGGGAACTGGAGCGAAGCAGACTTCGTGCGTGCGGTGCGCGAAGGCATCTCCCCGGAGGGTGAACACTACTATCCCTCTTTTCCCTATACCTCCTATGCCAAGATGACCCGGCAGGATGTCATCGATATCAAGGCCTATCTGGACACGGTACCGGCTGTCCGGAACGAGGTCCGCGACCACGACCTCCCCTTCCCATTCAATATCCGCATGAGCATGTTTGGCTGGAAACTGCTCTTCTTCGATGATTCACCGTTTGAACCCGACCCGGCCAAATCCGATGCCTGGAACCGCGGGGCCTATCTGGTTACGGGTCCGGGCCATTGCGGCGAATGTCACAGCCCACGCAATTTGCTGGGCGGGATCGATACCAGCCAGGCCCTGTCTGGCAACAAGAATGGCCCCGAGGGCGATGCGGTCCCGAATATCACGCCCGGTGAAGGCGGTATTGGCGACTGGAGCGAAGAACACATCATCTCTGCCCTCGAAATCGGCTTTCTTCCCGATGGCGACTTCATCGGCGGGGCCATGACAGACGTGATCGAAGACAACACCAGCAAGCTGACACCGAAAGACCTGCAGGCGATAGCAACCTATTTGACCTCGCTGCCAGCAATCGCTAGCAACGCCATATGAACCCGCGCACTCCCGCGCTCATTCGCCAACCCAACCTGGAAGACTTCAAATGCCCGCATACTGGCTCGCCCGTTCAAAAATCACCGACCCCGTTGCCTACAAGAAATACACCGATGAGGTGCCGGGCATTCTGGCAAAGTTCAACGGTCGCCCGCTTGCCCGCGGGGGTGAGTTCAAGGTTCTGGAGGGTGATTCGCCCTATGAGCGTTTCGTCGTGGTGGAGTTCGATTCCATGGCCGATGCCGAAGCCTGCTTCAACTCTCCCGAATATGTTGCAGCTGCCGGTTACCGACGTGTCGAAGGCGTCGCACAGAACGAATTGGTGATCGTGGAAGGCGGCGACGCCACGCCGCGCTAGGTCCGCCTCGCCTGTTACGCGAGCTCGGGGAACAAACCGGCGAGCCCTTTCGGGCTTGCCGGGCACACGCCCCGCTCGGTAATCAGGCCGCTCACCAGACGCGACGGCGTGACATCGAAGGCATAATTTCCCGCGCTCGAACCATCCGGTGTCAGTTGCACCGAAATCACCTCGCCCGTGGAAGATTTCCCCGATATGTGCGTCACTTCGGTGCCATCGCGCTCTTCGATCGGAATATCGCGAACACCATCCGATATCGTCCAGTCGATGGTCGGAGACGGCAGCGCCACGTAAAACGGGACTTCGTTGTCACGGGCGGCAAGCGCCTTCAGATAGGTGCCAATCTTGTTGGCGACGTCGCCGGCAGCCGTGGTCCGATCGGTGCCGGTGATACACAAATCGACCAGATTGTGCTGCATCAGGTGTCCCCCGGCATTGTCTGCGATAACCGCGTGAGACACGCCGTGGCGGCCCAATTCCCACGCGGTGAGGGCCGCCCCCTGGTTGCGGGGACGAGTTTCGTCGGCCCAGACATGCACCGGAATCCCCAAATCATGGGCCTTGTAGATCGGCGCCAGCGCAGTGCCCCAGTCCACCGTTGCCAGCCAGCCGGCATTGCAATGGGTGAGAATGTTCACCGGTCCACCACCGGACGCGTTGTCGAATGCCTCCTGGATCAACGCCAGACCGTGGTCTCCGATGGCACTGCAAATGGCCTCGTCCTCATCGCAGACCTCCGCCGCACGAGCATAGGCAATATCCGCGCGGACATCGGATGGTTGATTGCGCAGGCGTGCCATCATGTCATCGATCGCCCAACGCAGGTTCACTGCCGTGGGCCGTGTGGCCATGAGCACCCGGGACGCCTCCTCAAGGCCCGCATCGGACGGCTCTTCCCGCATCGCCAACGCCATGCCGTAGGCAGCCGTCGCGCCGATCAGGGGTGCTCCCCGGACAAGCATGGCCCGGATCGCGTGGGCGGCTTCCTCAAGCGACGTCAGCGAGACTATCTCGAACCGATGCGGCAGGCGCGTCTGATCGATGATCTCCACGGTCCATCCGTCATCGGAAAGCCAAATGGTTCGATAGGGTGTCCCGTCGATATTCATGCTGCAGCCGCTTTCCGGATCACAAAGGTCAGAACGCCTTCGGCCTCTTCCGCTGACAACAATTCGTCTCCTGTCGCCTCGCAGAAATGGCCGAAGTCACGCAGGGCGCCGGGATCCGTGGCGACCACCCGCAGGGTCGAACCCGCTTCCATGGTCTTGAGTGCTTTCTTGGCCTTCAGGACCGGCAGCGGGCATTTCAGTCCGCTCGCATCGAGTTCGGCATCGGGGTGAATATCGGAGGCGTCGTTCATCGGTTCTCATTGACCAGTTTTCTAATATACGAATACACTAATTGACATGGATCCGTCAGCCCTCGAAGACAAGGCTGAGCAAGCCAGCCGCCTGCTCAAGTCTCTCGCAAATGAGCGCCGCCTGCTCATCATTTGTCACCTGATCAAGGGTGAGAAGTCCGTTGGCGAGCTCGAACAACTGGTCGGGCTGAGTCAGTCGGCGCTCTCACAGCACCTCGCACGTCTGCGCAAGGAAGCTCTGGTCACGACGCGGCGCGAAGCCCAGACAATCTTCTACTCCCTGACAAGCAGCAATGCTCAAGCGGTGCTCGCCACCCTCTACGAACTCTATTGTGCCGACGAGACAAGCCCGGCCTAGGCGAACGGACGCGCAACAAGGACAAATCATGGAATCAATCGATCAGAACGGCGTGGAAGTAATCATGCTCACCCCGCAGGAGGTACAGTCGCGTATCGAAAACGGGACCGCCTATGTTGTCGATGTCCGCGAAGCCCATGAACACGAAGACGCGCGCATTTCAGGATCAAGCCTGAACCCGCTGTCCACATTCGATGCCGCACAGGTTCAAATACCCGAAGGCAAGGAACTGATCTTGTACTGCCGCAGCGCGCGCCGTTGCGGCATCGCGGCGGAACATCTGATTACCACCGGATTTGGTCCGCAAATTCACCGTATGGCGGGCGGTATGATCACCTGGCAAGCCGATGGACTGCCAATCGAGACAGGCCCGACAGATTGAGCGTATAAGCACCTTCATCCCGTCCGACCTCCGCCCCTGACGCACCGGAGAAGTATGAGCATTTACCTTCCCATCGCCGAGATGTCAGTTGACGTCTTCCTAATCCTGCTGATGGGCGGCGGCGTGGGTTTTCTCTCGGGCCTGTTCGGGGTCGGTGGTGGATTTCTCATGACACCCCTGCTGATTTTCATCGGCATTTCCCCCGCCGTGGCAGTGGCGACCGAAGCCAATCAGATCGTGGCGGCCTCCGTTTCGGGCGTTCTCGCCCATATGCGGCGCAAGAATGTGGACTTCAAAATGGGGACCGTGCTGACGGTCGGCGGCTTCGCCGGATCGAGTGTCGGTGTGGTTATCTTCACCGCCTTGCGCGAAATCGGCCAGGTCGACCTGCTGGTCAAGCTTTGTTACGTCGTGTTTCTGGGTATCGTCGGCTCGCTGATGCTGTTCGAGAGCGGCCGTGCCATCTTCCGCCGTCAGTCCGGAACGGCCACACGCGGCAAGCTGCACCAGCACACATGGCTTCATGGTCTGCCGTTCAAGATGCGCTTTCGCCGCTCACGTCTCTATATCAGCGCGTTGTTGCCGCTCGCGATCGGATTCTTCGTCGGTATTCTCGCGGCGATCATGGGCGTCGGCGGCGGGTTTCTGATGGTGCCTGCGATGATCTATCTGCTGGGCATGCCGACCTCCGTGGTCGTCGGAACCTCGCTGTTCCAGATCATCTTCGTGACCGCCAACGTGACCTTCCTGCAGGCCGTCAACAACCAGACCGTGGATGTGGTTCTGGCGCTGTTGCTTCTGACCGGCGCTGTGATTGGTGCTCAGATCGGCACCAAGGTCAGTGGAAAATTGCGCGGAGAAGAGCTTCGCGGGTTACTGGCGCTAATGGTGCTCGGTGTCTGCGCCAAAATTGGAATCGAGCTGGTTGCCAAACCGGATGATCTCTACTCGATCGAGGAAATCGAGGGCTTCGGGCTATGAGCATACGCACCTGGGTAAGATTTTCGCTGCGAACCCCACTCGTCCTGCTGTCGATTTGCGCGCTGCTCCTGCTGCCGGCCGATGCCGCACGCGATAACGCGCTCGTTGTTGACCTGAGCGAGGATACGATCGGTATCAGCACGGGTTTCACCGGCGCCAACGTGCTTTTGTTCGGCGCGACAGAGGGCCAGGGTGGTGTGGTCGTCCTCGTGCGGTCGCCCGACAGCAGCGTCGTTGTCCGGCGCAAGGCACCGATCGCAGGCGTCTGGGTGAACTCCGACGAGCTGACCTTCGACGACGCGCCCGGGTTTTACCATGTCGCCGCATCAGCGCCGCTCGACGACTTGCTGCCAAAAGCGATCCTGGAAGCCAATGAAATCGGTGTCGAGAATATTGGCTTCAATCCGCATGATTTTCTGTCGGCTGGCGAAGAACAGGCATTCCGCTCTGCGCTTGTGCGCAACAAACAACGCGCCGGGCTGTATTCGGAACAAATCGGCGAGATCTCGTTTCGTGGTGACCGGCTGTTCCGCACCCGGCTGGAACTGCCCGCCAATGTGCCAACCGGTCAGTACGAAGTGTCCGTCTTTCTCGTCGAAGACGGCACGATTGTTGACTGGTCCACCGCCCAGCTTTCGGTCGACAAGGTCGGGCTTGAAGCAAAGCTGACGGAGTTCGCCTTTGAACAAGCCCCGCTTTACGGCGTTATCGCCATCCTGATCGCCCTGATTGCCGGGTGGTTCGCCGGCTTCGTCTTCCGTAAGGTTTGAGAACGATGTCTGATTCGGCTGCTCCAGATTCCACTCTTGGCCACAGCGAAGCTGCTGGTGACCGTCCGGCCGTCTTTCTGGTCGTCGTGGACAATACACCGGAAATGCGCGTCGCGTTGCGCTGGGCCAGCCTGCGCGCACGGCGGACCGGTGGACGGGTTGGTCTGGTCCGGGTCATCCGTCCCGCCGACTTTCAGCACTGGGCGGCGGTGGGCAACCTGATGAGCGCGGAGGCCCGCGAGGAAGCCGAACAGCTCCTGCAGGAACACGCCGCTGAAGTCTTCCGCCTCTATGGCGGCATGCCGGTACTCTATCTGCGTGAAGGCGACGCCAAGTCGGCCGTGATCGACCTGATCGATGAAGACAACGACATCCGTATTCTGGTGCTCGCCGCCTCAACGGGGCGCCGCGGCCCCGGCCCGCTGATCACCTATCTGACCAAGAAGGCCATTGGCCTGCTGCGTATCCCGGTGACCATTGTGCCGGGTGGACTGACCGACGACCAGATCGACCGTCTGGTGTGATGAGGACGTAATGCCTGACGATATCCGTTCTGCTGGAACTCCCGACGACCGCTTCGAGAAGGTGGACCTTTCTCCCGACGTGTCGGACGAGATCAAGAAAACCACCTGCTACATGTGCGCCTGCCGCTGTGGCATCAATGTGCATCTCAAAGACGGGGCCATCCGGTACATTGAGGGTAACCGCGACCACCCCGTGAATAAAGGTGTGCTTTGCGCCAAGGGGTCTGCGGGAATCATGCAGCATTATTCCCCGGCGCGCCTGACACAGCCCCTGCGCCGTGTCGGACCGCGCGGCTCGGGCGAATTCGAGGCGATTTCCTGGGAAGAGGCACTTTCCACAGCTGGTGACTGGCTGTCCGAGATCCGCAAAACCGACCCGCGCAAGCTCGCCTTCTTCACCGGCCGCGATCAGAGCCAGTCCCTCACCGGGTTCTGGGCACGCAGCCCATGGGGGGTTCTGCTCGGTCAATATGGCCGCGGCCGGGATTTACACCATCGGCGGATCATTCTGGGAATTTGGTGAGCCGGACTGGGAAAACACCCGATATTTCATGATGTTCGGCGTAGCCGAAGATCACGATTCCAACCCCATCAAGATGGGGCTCGGAAAACTGAAGACCAAAGGCCAGGCCAAGTTCGTTTCGGTCAACCCTGTTCGCACCGGCTATTCGGCGATCGCAGACGAATGGGTCGGAATACGCCCGGGTAGCGATGGTCTGTTCGTCATGGCCCTGATCCATGAATTGCTGAGGAGCGGTAAGGTCGATCTGGAATTTCTTGTCCGCTACACAAATGCGCACTGGCTGGTACGTCATGCGCCCGGCACGGCCGAGCATGGGCTGTTTGTGCGCGGCGACGACGATCAGCCGCTGGCCTTCGACCGCAAATCGGGCGAAGTGGTAGATGCCTCACGCACGGATATCGACCCGGCGATGCGCGGGCGCTTCACGGCGCCGGTATCCGCTGACAACTCCTCAGGCGGCGATGCCGTCCCTGCGTTCGAACTCCTGCTCGAACGCTATCTCGACTCCCGATACAGCCCCGACACCGTCGCCCCCCAAACAGGTATCGACGCCGAGACCATTCGCCGCATTGCCGGCGAACTGGCACACGCGGCCTTCGAACAGGAAATCACGCTGGATATCCCCTGGACGGACTGGGCCGGGCGCAAACACGACAAGATGGTCGGCCGCCCGGTCTCCATGCATGCGATGCGGGGCATCTCGGCACACTCGAACGGGTTTCAGACCTGCCGTGCCATTCATATCCTGCAGATGCTGCTCGGGAGCATCGATTGTCCGGGCGGGTTCCGTTACAAGCCGCCCTTCCCGCGTCCAGCGCCGCCAGGCCCCAAACCCGCGGGCAAGGCCGATCAGGTATCGCCGGGCAAACCCATGGCCGGTCCGCCGCTGGGCTTTGTGACGGCCCCGGAAGACCTACTGGTGGACGATGACGGCAAAGCGCTTCGGATCGACAAGGCCTATTCCTGGGACGCGCCGATTGCCGCCCACGGCATGATGCACACGGTCATACGGAATGCCTGGGCCGGGGACCCCTACCCCATTGATGTGCTGTTCATGTTCATGGCGAATATGAGCTGGAACTCGTCGATGAACACGACCGAAACCATCGACATGCTCACCGACACCGATCCGGAGACCGGTGAGTACAAGATTCCCAAGATCATCTATTCCGACGCCTTTCAGTCGGAAATGGTCGCCTATGCCGATCTGATCCTGCCCGATACCACCTATCTGGAACGCTGGGACTGTATCAGCCTGCTCGACCGGCCCATCTGTGATGCCGATGGTCCGGCAGATGCAATCCGGCAGCCTGTGGTCACACCCGACCGCGATGTCCGGCCGTTCCAGGAAGTACTGATCGAACTGGGTGTGCGGCTCGGTCTGCCCGCATTTACGAAGGATGACGGGACGGCGAAATTTCCCGGCGGATATCCGGACTACCTGGCCAATCACGAACGTACGCCCGGGATCGGTCCGCTTGCCGGGTGGCGCGGCGAAAACCAGGATTCCCATGGACGCGGCGCGGCCAATCCGAACCAGCTCGAACGGTATGTCGAGAACGGCTGCTTCTGGAAAGATGAGTTCACACCGGGGCAGCGCTACTACAAGCATGCCAACAGGGACTATCTCAATCATGCGGCCGAGATGGGATGGATCGGCTCGGCCGATCAGATCGTTCTGCAGCTCTACAGCGAACCGATGCAGCGGTTCAAACTCGCCGCACAGGGCTTCGGTGCGGTGCAGCCGCCCGAGCACTATCGCGACCGGATCGCCGAGACCTTCGACCCGCTGCCGGTCTGGTATGCACCGTTTGAGGATTCTTACACCGACCCCAATGCCTATCCGATCCACGCGCTGACCCAGCGCCCGATGGCGATTTATCACTCCTGGGGTTCGCAAAATACGTGGCTGCGGCAAATCCATGGCTGGAACAAGCTCTATATGAACCGCAAGACTGCCGAAGGTCACGGCCTGACCGACGGTGACAAGGTCCGCGTTGAAAGCCCTTACGGATCCATTGGTGCTGTGATCTCGCTCATGGAAGGGTGCAACACGGACACGGTCTGGACCTGGAACGCCATCGGCAAGAAGAAGGGCGCCTGGAACCTTTCGAAGGATGCGCCGGAATCCAACAAGGGTTTCCTGCTGAATCATCTGATTACGGACCTGTTGCCCCCCAAAGACGGCTATCGCTTTGCCAACACCGATCCGATCACGGGCCAGGCCGCGTGGTTCGACCTGCGCGTCCGGGTGATCAAGGATGATTCCGTGGAACTGGGTGACGGCAGCAAATCTGCCATGCCCCGTGCCCCCGGCGTGGAACCGGCCAAAAAGCGCTCGCGATACGGCGCACAGTTCCTGCCCGAAGGCGATTGGCGCCGCAAACGCGGAGGAGACAGCTCATGACCTCGCTCCCCCAACAAACCGGCAAGCCACAACTGGGGCTGGTGATCGACCTCGATATCTGCGTCGGATGCCATGCCTGCGCGGTCAATTGCAAGGAATGGAACACTGGTGGCCACTCCGCGCCACTGACCGACGAAGACCCCTATGGCGCAGACCCTCTCGGCGTCTGGTTCAACCGGATTCACACCTACGAGGCCGGCCAAGGCGTAGAAGGCCGCACGGTTCATTTCCCGCGCAGTTGTCTCCATTGCGAGGAACCGGCCTGTGTGACCGTGTGCCCGACCGGTGCGAGCTACAAACGCGAAGCCGACGGGATCGTCCTGGTGAACGCCGATACCTGTATCGGCTGCAAGCTGTGCTCCTGGGCATGCCCTTACGGTGCGCGCGAATATGACTACACCGATGGAGTCATGAAGAAGTGCACGCTCTGCATCGACCGGATCGAGAACCAGAACATCCCGGAAGAACAGCGTGTCCCCGCCTGCGTCTCGACCTGCCCGGCCTCGGCCCGGCATTTCGGCGATCTGGGCGACCCGAATTCCGAGGTCAGCCAGCTGGTCGCCGCGCGCGACGGCTACGACCTGATGCCGGAAATGGGCATGAAGCCGGTGAACAAGTACCTGCCGCCCCGCCCAGAACCCGCCTCTCTCGCATCCGTCTCCGAAACGGCCGCTCCCTCGCCCGCCACCGAACCCGGCGGCACCGGCAGCCGGTTCCTCGACTGGGTCGATCGCACCTTGTCGCGCTAACACCATTCAGAATCTCCCGTCATGCATCCAGCTTATTCCGTCATCTTCTTCACCACCGCGTCGGGCGCCGGTTACGGCTTGCTGATCTGGCTCGCCCTGCTGGCTGCAGCCGGAAATGTGGTCCCGAACCCGGTCTCCGGCATCGCGCTCTTCGTTCTCGCTCTCGGACTGATCACGGCCGGTCTGCTGTCCTCGACCTTTCATCTGGGACACCCGGAGCGTGCCTGGCGGGCCATGTCTCAGTGGCGCTCCTCCTGGTTGTCGCGTGAAGGGGTCGCCGCCGTGATCACCTACGGACCGGCGCTGCTCTTCGCGCTCGGCTGGATCGTGTTCGAATCGACAGGCGGCATCTGGCTCTATGCCGGACTGGCAGCCGGCGTCATGGCGCTCGTCACCGTTGCATGCACCGGTATGATCTATGCTAGCCTCAGGGCCATTCCACGCTGGACCGATGCGACGGTCGTCCCGGTGTATCTCGCCTTTGCGCTCGCCACCGGCGGGGCCCTGCTCGTGGCGATCTATTCTGTCTTCACACCCGTTCCACCGCATGGCATCTGGCCGGTCGTGGTGGTCATCATCGTCGCATGGGCGCTGAAGCTGCTTTATTGGCGCCGGATTGACAATGCCGCACCGGTCGCGACCGCGGAATCGGCCACCGGGTTGGGTCATATCGGCAAAGTCCGGTTGTTTGAGGCGCCGCACACCGGCGAGAACTACATCATGCGTGAGATGGGATACCGGGTCGCCCGCAAGCATGCCGTGCGGCTGCGCCGGATCGCGTTGCTGGTTGGCGGTGCTGTTCCCGTCATCGCCTTCGCAGCCGCCGCCCTGTTCATCGGACCGATCACACTGGTGGCCGCACTCATTGGCCTGATTGGCGTGTCGATCGGGGTGCTGACGGAACGCTGGCTCTTCTTTGCCGAGGCCGAACACGCATCCATGCTCTACTACGGCGCATCGGATGTCTGAAGCGTTATGGCGGAAGTCATCTGCGCCGGAGTTGCCTTTCTCGACTACGTCTTCGAAGTCGAGCCCCCGGCCTCGAATGACAGCAAAACCTTTGCTCGGAATTATCAGCAGTTCGGCGGTGGCATGGCGGCCACAGCCAGCGTTTCCGAAGTCCGGCTCGGCGGTAAATCGGCGCTCTGGGGGCGGGTCGGCAATGATGAGGCCGGTGAGCGCATCCGGGCCGGATTGGCACGCCGCGGCGTCCAGACCGAGTTCCTGCGGCAGATCGATGGCGCACAGTCTCCCGTCTCGTCCATCGTGATCGGCCCACAGGGCGTGCGCCAGGCTGTTGTCTTTCCTGGCCGCAATCTCGACAGCGATCCCGACTGACTTCCTCTCGAACGGATTACCGACACCAGTGCCGTCCTCGTGAATGCTCGTTGTCCGGAAGCCGCCATGGCCGTTCTGGAGCGCGCCCGCGCGAACCATATCCCCGCCATTCTGGATGCCGATATCGGACCGGACCCGGTACCGCGTGAACTCGTCGAACTGGCGAGCCACGCGATTTTCTCGCTGCCCGGTCTGGCGCAGTTTGCCGATACATCCGATATCGAAGCCGGTCTGCACAAGGCGCGGGAGGCCTCTGAAGCCACGGTGGGTGTCACGGCAGGTTCCGGAGGATTTTACTGGCTCGACCTTGAAAGTGGCGAAACCCGCCACCTTCCGGCACTGGATGTCGAAGCCGTCGATACGCTGGGTGCCGGCGACGTGTTTCACGGCGCCTTTGCTCTTGCTATCGGCGAAGCGAAATCCATGGAAGACGCAGCCCGGTTTGCCAATGCTGCCGCGGGCCTGAAATGCGCCCGCAGCGGCGGCCGCGATGCGATCCCCATGCGTGCGGAGGTGTGGGACGTGCTCGATGCTGACGCAGCCGACTGACCCCGTAGGAGCACATGCATGTTTATCGCGATGAACCGGTTTCAGGTCGTCAAAGGCTCTGAAGACGCATTCATTGAGGTCTGGCGCAACCGGGATTCCCAGCTCAAAGAGGTGCCGGGCTTCGTCGAATTCCGCATGCAGCGCGGCCCCGAACAGGACGACCACACGCTGTTCGCTTCACACACCATCTGGCAGGACCGGGATGCCTTCGAAGCGTGGACCAAATCGGAACATTTCAGAAAGGCCCATGCCAATGCACGCAGCAATGCCGGGCTCTATCTGGGACCACCCCGGTTCGAAGGGTTCGACACCGTCCTGGAGGACTAGACCGCCAGCTTCGGCATCTCGATGGGGCCTTCGATCGACTGGGTGACGAACTGACGGACATAGGGATTGTCCGTCTCGTCCAGCTCTCCGACCGGGCCGCTCCAGACCACCCGGCCTTCATGGAGCATCACCACGCTGTCGGCGATGTTCCGCACCATCGCCAGATCGCTCACGATGGATATCACCGTCGCGCCGAGTTCATCGACACGTTCGTTGATCAACTCACTGATGATCGTGCTCAGGATGGGATCAAGACCGGCGGTCGGCTCATCCAGAAACAGGATCTCCGGGTCCGTCGCAATTGCCCGGGCCAGACCAACGCGCTTTTGCATGCCGCCGGACACTTCGGAGGGGAACAGGTCCGCCGTCTCGGGCAACAGTCCGACCTGACCCAGCTTTTCAATGGCCCGCTCCCGGGCTGCATCGCGACTCATACCGGGCTCCTGCAGCAGGCGAAACGCCACGTTTTCCCAGATGGTCTGGCTGTCAAAAAGACCCTGGCGCTGGAACAGCACGCCGAAGCGCTTCATCCATTCCATGCGCTGGTTTTCGGGCATCCCGGTGGTGTCTTCACCATCCACTTCGATCACCCCGGAATCCGGTGTGACCAGGCCCAGGACACATTTGAGCAGCAGGGATTTTCCGCTGCCCGAACCACCGATCAGCACCAGCGACTGGCGCGGCACGAGCTCAAGATCGACGCTGTCCAGTGCCCGGACGTCACCGAACGTCCGGGTGACCCCGGAGAGCCGGATTTTTGGCTGTGTCGCACCGTCGGTCACGACCCGTCGGCTACTGCATGGTCGGCATGTTCAGGCTGTGACCTTCGCGCACGCCGGATTTCGGCCAGCGCGAGGTGATCGCCTTCTGACGGGTGTAGAACCGCACGCCTTCCATGCCATGCATGTGCATGTCACCGAACAGCGAGCGCTTCCAGCCGCCGAAGCTGTGATAGGCCACCGGGACGGGAATGGGAACGTTCACACCGACCATCCCGATCTGCACGCGCTCGGCAAAGTCGCGCGCCGCATCGCCATCGCGGGTGAAGATCGCGGTCCCGTTGCCGTATTCGTTCCGGTTCACCAGATCGACCGCGCTTTCGTAGTCGTTCGAGCGCACTAGCGAAAGTACCGGTCCGAAGATCTCCTGCTTGTAAATCGCCATATCCTCTGTGACGTGGTCGAACAACGTGCCGCCCATGAAATAGCCGTTCTCATAGCCCTGCATCTTGAAGCCGCGGCCATCGACGACGACCGTAGCGCCTTCCTTTTCGCCCTGGTCGATCAGGTCGAGAATGCGCTCATGGGCCTGCTTGGTCACCACGGGGCCCATCTCGATCCCCTCACCGTTGCCGGGTCCGATCTTGAGTTCATGAATTTTCGGAGTCAGCTTCTCGACCAGCGCATCGGCGGTTTCATCCCCGACGGCAACCGCCACGGAAACCGCCATGCAGCGCTGTCCGGCAGAGCCGTAACCAGCGCTGATCAGCGCATCGGCCGCCTGCTCCATGTCGGCATCGGGCATCACGACCATGTGGTTCTTGGCGCCACCCAGCGCCTGCACACGTTTTCCGTGGGCCGCGGCGGTGGCGTAAATGTACTGGGCCACCGGGGTCGAACCGACGAAAGACACGGCATCAATCCCGTCATGGGTCAGAATTGCATCCACGGCCTCCTTGTCACCATTGACCAGGTTGACCACGCCCTCCGGCACACCGGCTTCGTGGGCCAGCTCGACCAAGCGGGTCGGGCAGGACGGCGCGCGCTCGGACGGCTTCAGGATGAAGGTGTTGCCGCAGGCAATCGACAGCGGGAACATCCAGAGCGGGATCATCGCCGGGAAGTTGAAGGGGGTGATCCCCGCGCAGACGCCGACCGGCTGGCGGATCGTATAGGCATCCACGCCGGTGCCCACGTCCTCGGTAAAATCACCGCGCAGGAGATGGGGAATTCCGCAGGCAAATTCAACGACTTCGCGACCGCGCAGAATATCGCCCTTGGCATCCTCGATGGTCTTGCCGTGTTCGCTGGTGATCATTTCCGCCAACTCATCGGTGTGCTGGAGGATCAGTTCATTGAGGCGGAACATGACCCGGGCCCGGCGCAGCGGCGGCATGGCCGACCAGCCCGGAAGTGCGGCCTGTGCCGTGGCCACGGCCGCATCGACATCGGCGCTGTTTGCCAGGGCGACATCGGCGGACTGTTCCCCCGTGGCCGGATTGAACACGGGGCCTGACCGGCCGGAGTTGCCGGCTGTCGCCGCACCGTTGATGATGTGATTCAGGGTGCTCATGTCGTGGGTCTCCTCCAGATTCCAATCGCCCGCATGCGTGTGCGCGGGCCTAATTTGGCCGGACTATACCTGTCTAGGGGAGGCGGTTGGAAGGGGCCGAGGCACCAAAAGAAGAGCGCCGGTGCGAAATCGGGTCCGCTGGGCTCCGGTGGGCGACTGCTACTTGGCCTCAGGTTCCGCCAACTTGCCCAGTTGGCCCCGGAAGAAGGTCAGCGGTTCGCCCTCATTCGTCTCGTAGCGTTCGACTTCGCCAACGATGATCATGTGGTCGCCACCTTCGTGATGAACCACATTCTTGCACTCAAAGCGCGCAAGGCAGCCATCCAGCAGCGGCGCGCCGCCCAGACCTTCGCTGTAGTCCACATTTCCGAACTTGTCGGTGCCCGATTTGGCAAAGGCCATGCATTCTTCGCCCTGGTTCTCATTCAGAATATGCACGCAGAAATGGCTCGAATTTTCGAGAATCGGTAGGCTCGGAGAGGCTTTGTCGATGCTCCAGAGCACCAGGGGCGGCTCCAGTGAGACCGAGTTGAAGGAGTTCGCGGTCACGCCGACCAGTTCACCATTCGGGCCCTTGGCCGTGATAATCGTGACTCCGGTTGCGAAGTTGCCGAGGGCGTTACGGAATTCGCGGGTATCGAAGGGTGAATCGGGCATGTGCTTGACCTCATTTCGGCGGCCCGTGACAGAATCTGCGGGCTTAACGGAAGCCATGATTTAGCGTTCTCGCACCGACAAATGCAACCGTTGCTGCGGATTAGTACTCGTGCACAAAAGGCAAACCCCGGCCGGTTGTCGTTGCGGAAACGGCGCGGCATTGTTCGGTTCACCAATAAGCGGAGTAATGACATGCCCATGACCCCACCGCGCGACGGTGTCGCCATCAACTACGAGGTCCATGGCGACGGCCCGCCACTGATTCTGGTCAGCGGCACAGGCCACGATCTCGGATTCTGGGCCGGCCAGGTTCCCTTCTTCTCAAAGCACTTTCGCACCATCGTGTTCGATAATCGTGGCGTGGGGAAATCCAGCGTTCCCGAACCGGGCTACAGCCTGGCCGACATGGCCGATGACGCGGCCCATGTTCTAGACGATGCCGGCATCGACCAGGCCCATGTCATGGGGTTTTCCATGGGCGGGCACATCGCCCAGGAACTCACCCTGAACCATTCGGACCGGGTGCGCTCGCTGGGCATCCACCACAGCTGGACCCGGAACGGCCCGCGCCTGAAAAAGTTTCAGGAGACCCGGCGCTATCTCGCCGCCCACGACCAGCGGGTCGCACTCGCCGAAATCAGCATGCTCGCCCTCCACGCCAGCGCCTATTACGACCAGCATGTCGAGGAAATGGATGCCCATCGTGCCTTTCTACTGGAAAATTCGCCGGTCAATGCCGGCTGGGTCGGTCAGCTCGAGGCCTGCATCGTGGGGGATACTTATGACAGAATCCCAAATATTTCGGTGCCGACCCTGATTACCTGTTCCGATCTGGACCTGATCGCGTCGCCGCATCTCTCTGACGAGATTCACGCGCAGATTCCCGGCTCGGAGTTGCGTATTCTCAAGGGCACGGGCCATGTCGCGCTGATGGAAGCCCCGGAGATGTTTGCCGAGGTCTGCCTGGAGTTCCTCGACCGGGTGACCGGCTGACCAGTCCCTCTTTACCTGCCCCTTGAGGAAGCGCGCCGGGGCACGGATAATCCTCTGATAACGGGCACAAGCCCGATGTCACGGGGAGGACTTGTTCATGCGCGGACTCATCATGGATCGGCCGTTGCTGATCTCGGACCTGTTGCGCCACGCCGACGCCAATTCCGGCGACCGGGAGATCGTGACCCGCACGGTCGAGGGCCCGATCCACCGCTACACCTATACCGACGCCCACACACGCGCCCGCCAGCTCGCCAACGCCCTAAGCGCGCTCGATGTGAGGCTCGGCGACCGGATCGCGACGCTCGCCTGGAACACCGCCCGACACTTCGAGGTGTACTTCGCCGTCTCGGGCATTGGTGCGATCACCCACACGCTGAACCCGCGCCTGCACCCCTCCCAGCTGACCTATATCGTCAACCACGCCGAGGATTCCTGGATCTTCGTCGATCTGAACCTGGTCCCCCAGATCGAGGCGGTCGAGCAGGACCTCACCGCGCTCAAGGGCGTCGTCATCATGACCGACCGGGCCCACATGCCCGAGACCACGCTCGCCAACGCGCTGTGCTACGAGGAGCTGGTGGACAGCGCGTCGGACGACCTGGACTGGCCGACATTCGACGAGAACACGGCCTCCTCGCTTTGCTACACCTCGGGCACGACCGGCAACCCCAAGGGCGCGCTCTACTCACACCGCTCGACGATCCTCCACGCCTACGCGTCGGCCCTGCCGGATGTGTTGCACATGGGCGAATCCGAGGTGATCCTGCCGGTGGTGCCCATGTTCCACGTCAACGCCTGGGGCATTCCCTACGGTGCGACCATGGTCGGCGCCAAGCTGGTCTTCCCGGGCGCCGCGCTCGACGGCGCGAGCGTCCACGAACTGCTGCATGACGAAGGCGTCACCATGACGGCCGGTGTCCCCACCGTCTGGCTCAACCTGCTCAACCACTGGCGCGAGACGGAAACCCGCGTGCCGAGCCTCAAGCGGGTGATCATCGGCGGCTCGGCCTGCCCCGAATCCATGATCCGCGCCTTCCAGGACGAGTTCGGCGCCGAGGTCCGCCACGCCTGGGGCATGACCGAGATGAGCCCGCTGGGCACCGTCTCGATCCCCAAACCCTCCATGGAGGACCCCGGCCAGCGCCTGCGACAGCAGGTCAAACAGGGGCGCGCGGTCTATGGCGTGCAGATGCGGATTGTGAACGACAACCGCGCGGAACTGCCCCATGACGGCAAGGCCTTCGGCGAGCTGCAGGTCCGCGGCCCCTGGATCACCAGCGGCTACTTCAAACACGATCAGTCCGATGCCCATGGTGATGATGGCTGGTTCGCCACCGGTGACGTCTCCACCATGGATGCAGACGGCTATATGGAAGTCACCGACCGCGCCAAGGACGTGATCAAGTCCGGAGGCGAGTGGATCAGCACCATCGAGATCGAGAACCTCGCCATGAACCACCCGGATGTGGCCCAGGCCGCCGTGATCGGGCTGCCCCACCCGAAATGGGACGAACGCCCGCTGCTGATTCTCGTCCCGAAACCCGGCAAGGCACCGACCCATGCGGAAATGACCGCGTTTCTGGAAGACAAGATCGCCAAGTGGTGGCTGCCCGACGACACGGTGATGATCGATGAGCTTCCCCTCGGCGCAACCGGCAAGGTCTTGAAGACCGAACTCCGCGCGCAATTCGGAGATCGTCAATTGCCGACCACTTAATCTCACGTATCGTCATGCCCGCACTTGTTGCGGGCATCCACGTCCAGAGGTCACGCGACACGACGACGTGGATGGCCGGAACAAGTCCGGCTATGACAAAACAGGCTGTTCGTAATTCAAACCCTGAAAGCCGTACTCCATGACCGACACCCCCACAATCGACGACCTGCTGCAGCTGCGCTTCGACGATGCGCCGCAGAACGTTCCGGGCAAGCCGAAAAACGGCCTCTGGCACACGATTGCAAACCGCCAGTCGTGCCGTCTCTATGAAGACAAGCCTGTCGACACCGATCTGGTCCGGCAGCTCTGTGCACTGGCACTGGCCTCGCCCACCAAGAGCGACCTGCAGCAGCGCGACGTCATCATCATCGACGATCCGGACAAGCGCGCCACCATCAACGCGCTCTTCCCCGGCAGCGCCTGGATCGCGGACGCCCCGGTCTTTCTAGTGTTCTGCGGTAACAACCGGCGGCTCCGCCAGATTCACGACCGGGCGGGGATCACCTTCGAAAACGACCATCTGGACGCATTCTTCAACGCCGGCGTTGATGCCGGGATCGCACTCTCGGCCTTCGCGCTTGCCGCCGAAGCCGCCGGGCTGGGCACCTGCCCGATCAGCACGATCCGTGATCATCTCGAGACGGTGAACGAACTGCTCGAGCTGCCCGACTGGGTGTTTCCCGTGGCGGGCATGACGCTCGGCTGGCCGGGCCGGTCCAACCGGGTCAATCTGCGCCTGCCGCTGGCCGCCACGGTTCACACCGACACCTACAACGAGGCCGCACAGGAAGAGGCTATCGAGGCCTACGATCTGCGGCGTGCCGAACTGCGGCCCTACGGCTCACAACGCGACCCGGACCGCTTCGGCACCCGCGACCCCTACACCTGGTCCGAAGACAAGGCCCGCCAATACGCCGAACCGCAACGCACCGATTTCGGCGCCTACATCCGCAACAAGGGCTTCAAGCTGGACTAGTTACGGCACCACGTCATTGTGAGTCGCGCAGCAAGGAAGCAATCCAGGGACCAGACAGGCCCGCTCTGGATTGCCGCGGGCCTTCGGCCCTCGCAATGACGTGGATGAAACTTCCCCCTACCAGACGCTCCAGCCGGCATCGACGATGATCGTCTCTCCGTGGATCATGCGGGAGTCCTCGGTGGCGAGGAACACCGCCGTGCCGGTCATGTCGTCCGGGTCGATGAAATCGATCCCGGTCGGTGTGAAGGTTCGCATCAGCTCCATGTACTCCTCATTGCCCGGTCCGCGCAGATGGGCGTTCAGAGGTGTGGCCACATTGCCCGGGGCGATGGAATTGACGTTGATCTTCTCCTTGCCGAGTTCGGCGGCCAGTGCGCGGGTCATGTTGACCACGCCGCCCTTGGACGCGCAGTAGCCCGGGCAGTTCGGGAAGGCGCCGGTGCCCGCGATGGAGGAAATGTTGACGACCTTGCCGCCGCCATTCTCGCGAAAATGCGGCACCAGTGTCTTGACCATGAAGAAATAGCCCTTCAGGTTCAGGTCGAGCTGCTCGTCCCAGATTTCCTCAGTGGTTTCCATCACCGGCACGGTGCGGAAGACGCCGGCATTGTTGACCAGAATATCGACCCGCCCGAAATCGTCGATCACCTCTCCGATCAGCTTCTCGATCCCGGGAACCGTCGAAACGTCGCCCTTGAAGGCCTTGGCCTTGCCGCCTGCATCGGTGATCTCCTTGATAATACCGGCCGCACCCTCATCATTGCTCTTGTAGTTGATCGCCACCTGCGCGCCTTCGCTGGCATAGCGCTTGGCAATCGCGGCACCGATCCCGACCGATGAGCCGGTGACAATCGCGTTCTTTCCTTCGAGCCTCATAATCTCTCTCCTGTTTTTCTAGCTGCGTAATTCTGCAGTGCGCGCTTCATCGACACTCAGATCGTCGCCAAAAGCCACCGCATAAATCTCTTCGGCCCGCGCACGGGTGATCAGACCTTCAAGCACATCCTTGCGGACCCGCTCCGGGTCCCGCGTCCGTGGATCGCCATAGCCGCCGCCGCCTTGCGCGACCGAAACCAGCGTCTCGCCATCCTCGATCCAGGCAATCGTGCACTGGTCGAGGGTCTCGAGTTCCTTATTGCGGGTGCGCTTGAACTGGTTCGACCGGGCCGAGGCCAGACCACCCCGCGCACCCTGGGGAACGTGGATGTTGCCGTCATGGACGAACCCGGCTTCCATCTGGCAATCCACCGGGCCGAACTCGACCTCGATGCCCGGCGCACCGCGATAACGTCCCGCGCCCTCACTGTCGGGGATCAGGCGGCGGGTGTGGACATGAATGGGCGTATAGACCTCATCCAGTTCCACCGAATCGATGAAGCACATCCCGCCATTGCCCACATGAAGCATGGTCATCCAAGCATCCTGATGGGGTGCGCCCGCCCCTGCCGTGTGACCCAGAAACAGCTGGTTCACATAGGGCTTGTCGTTGCGCGGATCATTGCCGGAGACCACGGCTGTAGAAGGCGGACAGAAACAGCCAACCTCGCCCATCCCGAAGCCGTCGCCCAGTTCCGCCATGGCGCGCTGGGTGGCCGAGGTGATCCGGTCGGCGAGATTGGTGGTGGAGGCCGAACAGCTGATCGGATGGCGCGGAATGCCGACGACCCCGGCGTCTTTCAGTTTCAGTTCGATCCGCCGCAGGGAACCCGCGTTCTTGGGCACCGTGTGGTCAATGGAGTTGAACACACCGATATAGGCGGCTGTCCGGGTGCAGGATTCCGAGACGTTCAGACCACAATTCATCTGGTCGGCATTGTCGAGCAGATCGACCTCGATCCGTCCCGCGTCGGGATCCACCGAGACCTTCGAGGTCACCTGAATGCCTTCATCCGGTGTACCGGGGATCGCATCATGCGTAGATTGGGCCGAGGCCGCGCCTTTCGGGATGTCGCCGATGGCGTCCGCCATGCGTTTTTCGGAATATTCAAACCACTGGCCGGTAAAGGCGTGCAGGGTGTCCCAGCCGACCTCCTTGCCCAGCGCCAGAAGTTCCCGCTCGCCGATCAGCGCCGAGCCGAGCATGGCGAGAAAATCACCATGCCACTGCTCAGGCACCCGGATGCGCAACTGGCACATGCGGACGATGTCCTCGACGGTTTCGTAGTTTTTCAGAACCTGCACTGCCGGGAAGATCAGCGCGCCCTCTTCGTAAACATCCCGTGCTGTGCCGTGATAGGTCGTCGGGATCGAGTTGCCGATATCGGCCTGATGGGCTTTCGCCAGCACCGTGAAGTGATGGGTTCCGTCATCGTCGATCACCGGCATGATGATCGTGTGATCGGCCGGGTGCGAGCAGCCGTGATAGGGCGAGTTGTGGAGGAAGGCATCACCCTTTTTCAGATCGGGATGAAACTCCTTCATCGACCGCGCCATGATGTCCGGACCAGACAGCACATGAATTGGCAGACTCTCGGCCACGGCCAGCAGGTCGCAATCGGCGGTCAGGATGCAGCAGGAAAAGTCCTTGGCCCGGTTGAGAACCCCAGACCGCCCGGTGCGGAGCAGCGTGTTGCCCATCTTGGAGGAAATTCCCTCGAACCGGTTGGCGAGAATGGCGAGCTGCGCGCCGTCGAGCTGTTTTTCGGTCATCTCTCTCACTCTCCCTAGGGCCGCATCAGCAGGCTGCCTGAGGCCGTCCGCTCAAAGCTGGTGGTGCTGTCGGCAATCACCGTGGTGAAGGGCGATTCGATGATCGCCGGACCCTGAAACACCCGGCCCGCCTCCATCGTCTCGAAATCATGAAGCGTTGCCTCGACCGCGCCATCACCGGCGAAAAATACCTTCCGGGTGCCCGATACTTCGTGCCCCTGGCCAGCCTTCAGACGCCCCGGTCCGCCCTCGCGAAGCCCGCAGCGCGCCGTGGCGGTCCACCCGACATACTCAATGGCTGATCCGGGATCGCGGACCGCAAAAATCCGTTCGTGCATGGCATGGAACGCTTCATCGAGCGCGGCCAGCTGCTCGTCGTTGCTGATCTGTTCCATCGGCAACGGCACCTCGATCTCCCAGACCTGCGAGGCATAGCGCGCCTCCACTGCAAACTCGATCCGGGACGAAACAGCGCTCGACCCGGGACCGTCGATGAAGGCCTGTGCTTCGGCGCGCAACCCATTGAGGGTCTGGTTCACCCCATCCCGGTCAAAGGCATCGGAGGTCGTAAAGAAGGTCGCCCGGTACTCGTTGGTCAGATCGGACATCAGCGCGCCCGCCGCACTCAGACCCGCGCCGGTTTCCGGGATCAGCAGGGTCGGACACCCCAATCGGCGGGCGATATAAATGGAGTTCAGCCCGGCCGCACCACCGCCCCCGATGAGCACCGCTTCGGCGGGATCAATCCCCTGATCGACCGTGATGTCAGAGATCGCCTGGACCATGTTCTCGGTGGCCACACTCAGGATCGACGCGGCCGCGTCCTCAACCGAAAGCCCCAGCGGTTTGGCGACTTGGTCTTCGACTGCCTTTCGCGCACCATCCGCGTCGAGCTCCATGGACCCTCCTAGGAAATAGTCCGGATCGAGATATCCCAGCGCCACACAAGCATCGGTCACCGTCGGCTGCTCACCGCCCGCGCCGTAGCAAACCGGCCCCGGGACCGCGCCCGAGCTTTGCGGACCGACATGCAAAAGTCCTCCGGCATCGACCCAGGCGATGGACCCGCCACCCGCGCCGACGCTCTTGATATCGATGGAGGGAAAGCCGGTCATATGGCCGCGGAAGGGCTGACCAATCCAGGTTTCCTTGGTCAGCGGAATACGCCCGTCGCGCACCAGACTGACATCGTAGGTGGTCCCGCCTGTATCCGCGATGATCACATTGGAGACCCCGGAATCCATATCGGCATAGTTGCGTCCGGCGATGGGCGCCATTGACGGTCCGGAATTGATAGCATGAATGGGTTTTTGTGCCAGGTCGCCGGCATCGAGCATGCCGCCCTGTGAGGTCAGGACCAGCGTCCGCCCGTCGAACCCGGCGGCGGTCAGGCGTTCGGTCAGTCCGCCGAGGTATTTGCCCATCAATGGTTTCAAAGAGGCATCAATCGCCGTGGCAGATGCGCGGCGATACTCACGCAAGGCCGGGTTTAACTGATGTGACAGGGTGTAGGGCACACCCGGCAGGTGTTCTTCAAGCAGCTCACCCACCCGCAGTTCATGGGACGGATTGTAGATCGACCAGAGGAAGCAGACGGCGACCGCCTCGACCCCGGCGGCTTTCAGTTCACCGATGATCTCCACGGTGGCCGCTTCATCGAGCGGCGTATGCGCTTCACCTGCGCTGTTGGTGCGCTCGGGCACTTCGAAAGTCAGTGCGCGGGGCACATAGGGATCGGGATAGGGCGCAACAAAGTTGAAGGGTTCAATCCGCCCGCCCTCGCGCAGCACCAGAATATCGGGATGTCCCGCCGTGGTGAGGAAGGCCGTGCGGGCCGTGTTGCCGGTGATGATCGCATTGATGGCATGGGTGGTGCCGTGGATCAGCATTCCCCCCCCCCCCAACATCTCCGCCAGCGCCAGATCCCGGTCTTGCGCCGCGAGTTCCAGCGCATCCAGCACGCCTTTGACCGGATCCGACGGGGTGGTCGAAGCCTTGTACATGGTCAGCGCGCCGTCATCGTCCTCCACGATCAGATCAGTGAAGGTTCCCCCGGTGTCACAGGCAAAACGCATCGGCACTTCCTCCCAGTTTCACACACTCGAACACGGATCGTTTGCGCGTCGGCCAACACGATTTTGAAGCTTCGATGCCCGCGCAACAAGGCTCAGCCCGCCAAAATTTCCTCCGGAGCGCGATAGTCACGCCCCAGGGCTTCGGCTACGGCCGGATGGGTGATGTGACCGCGGGCGACGTTCAGCCCATTATGCAGATGGGCATCGCTGCGCAGCGCTTCGGCGACTCCCAGATCGGCAATCCGCAGTCCCGGCCGCAGGGTCGCATGGTTGAGTGCCATGGACGATGTCAAAGGTACGGCCCCGGGCATATTGGCCACACAGTAATGGACCACGCCATCGACAATGAAGGTCGGATCTTCATGGGTGATCGGCCGGCTGGTTTCGAAACAGCCGCCCTGATCGATGGCCACATCAACCACAACCGCGCCGGTTTTCATTTCCCGGAGCATCTCGCGCGTGACCAGCTTCGGGGTCCGGGCTCCGGCAATTAGAACCGCCCAGATCACCATATCAGCTCCGATCACGGCGGCCTCGAGCGCTTCGCCCATGGAATAGAGGGTCCGGATACGCCCGTCGAACACCTCATCGATTTCGCGCAGGCGTGGCAGTGAGGTGTCGAGGACCGTGACATCCGCGCCCAGCCCCATGGCCATGCGGGCTGCGTTCAGACCGACCATACCGCCGCCGATCACCACCACACGCGCAGGCAGGACACCCGGCACCCCGCCAAGCAGAATTCTGCGTCCGCCGGACATGGCTGTAAGAGACTGCGCCGCCGACTGTATGGCCAGCCGTCCGGCAAACTCGCTCATGGGAGCCAGTAACTACAGCCCACCCTCGTCATCGGTCACGGTTTCGTAGGCCAGCCCGTAAACACCGGCGTGCAGCAGGTCGTCGGTTTGCTCCGGGTCCGGCGCCAGATGCAGATAGGTGTAGAGGATCTGTCCCTCACGCAGCATCGCGCGCTCGGCGGCCTGTGGCTCCTTGACCTTGACGATCATCTCACTCTCACCGAAGACGCTGGCCGCATCCGGCGCGATCTTCGCGTCCGCCGCTTCATAGACGGCGTCATCCGCCCCAATCCCGGCCCCGGCGTTGCTCTGCACCAGAACCAAATGACCGTGGGACACGAACTCGCGCACGCTGGCGGGCGTCAGTCCGACCCGCAGTTCCTGTGGTTTGACTTCTGTCGGGACACCGATACGCATGCTGGATCCTTTCCCAAAGAAGTTCAGTATGAACCCGAAACTGTACAGGAGGTTTGCAAAAACACCTCGATATCGGCAAGTGAGTGCACGTATCGTGCAGAAATCTGGAATTTCCTATCGTTTCTTGCACTATGCCCCTCGACGACGCCGACATCGGCATTCTCAACGTGCTCCGGCGCGATGCCCGTATTACCAATCAGGAACTGGCCGCAAAGGTGGGGCTCTCCCCTTCCGCCTGCTCGCGCCGTATTCAGCGCCTCCAGAAGGACGGTGTGATTTCCGGCTATGGCGCGACCATCGACGAGGCTGCCCTGGGACGCGGCATGGCGGTGCTGATTTTCATCACGCTGAACCAGCAGAGCGAGGAGTTTCTCGAAGCCTTTGAGCGCGCGGTGCGCAACAGTCCGGGCATGCGCGACGGCACGATTGCTGAGTGCTATCTGCTTTCGGGCCGCTACGACTACATGATGCGTGTGGCCATGCGCGACATGGCCGACTACGAGACCTTCCATAAAGAGCAGCTCTCGCGCCTGCCGGGAGTGGCGCGTGTCGAAACCAGCTTTGCCATGCGCAATGTCGCGCCCTGAATCCGGTTGACCCTCCTCACTCCGCAAAGGATGCTCTGATGACACAGCCCGGATTGCCCATGACACTCCATCGCCAGGCGCAGGCCGTCCTCGACCTGCTGAACGCCGCACCCACACCGCTGAAGGATTTGCCGCCGGCCGAAGCCCGCGCAGCCTATGACCGCTTCATCGTGCCGCGGAATTTCGACCCGGCACCGGTCGGCAAGGTCGAAGACCGGATGGTCCCGGGCGGGAATGGCGAACAACGTGCCCGCATCTATTGGCCCGACTACCGGCCCGACGGAGATCAGACATCCCTGCCCGTGTTTCTGTTTATTCATGGCGGCGGATTTGTGATCGGAAGCATCGAGAGCCGGGACCCCCAGTGCCGCCTGATCTGCCGGGATGCCAACTGCATCGTTGTGTCTCTGGATTACCGGCTGGCGCCCGAACACCCGTTTCCTGCGCCCCCCGAAGATTGCTGGTCCGGACTGCAATGGCTGGACCAAAATGCCGCCGGACTGGGCGGTGATCCCGCTCGAATCGCCGCGGGCGGTGAAAGCGCAGGCGGCAACCTGGCTACCGGGCTTGCGCTACGGGCGCGAGAGGCGGGAGCTCCGGGGTTATGCGTACAAATTCTGGTCTATCCGGTCACCGATATGCTCTTCGAGCAGGACCTTCCGTCCTATGACCTGCTTGACGAAGACTACTTCCTGACCCGCGAGCAGATGGAATGGTACTATGACTGCTATGCGCCGGGTGTGTCGCAGACCGACGACATGCTGCTGTCACCCTGCAAGGCCGACGACCTGTCTGACCTGCCACCGACCCAGATCGTGACGGCCGAGTTTGACCCCCTGCGCGACGACGGCAAGCACTACGGAGAACGGCTTGCTGCGGCCGGTGTGCCGGTCGAATATGCCTGCATGCCGGGGATGATCCACGGCTACTGGCATTACGGAAAACTGATCAATGCCGCCAGTGAAGCTCTGAGCCTCAACATTGACGCACTCAAACGTGCCTTCGCCCAACAGGACTGACCATGAGTATGACCCCCGAGCAGATTGAACGCGCCGCGACCATCATCGCCGAGAACCGCCTGCACGGAAAACGGCTGGACACGCTTGATGCGGATATCCGCCCCGCCGATCTGCGCGATGCCTATGCCGTGCAGGAGGAATACAACACGATCCTGTCCGGCCGGGGGCTGGGTGAACTCTCCGGCTACAAGATCGGCTGCACTACCCCGGTGATGCAGGAGTATATGAACATCCACGAACCCGCTTTCGGCGAGGTTTTCGGGTCCCTGACCTTCCGAAATCACGCCGAGCTGCCTCACGCAAATTTCGTGGAACCGGGGGTTGAGGCCGAGATCGCGGTGACACTCGGGGCAGACCTGCCGGTCTCCACCACCCCCTACACCCGCGAGAGCGTGCGCGAGGCGGTGGAGGCCGTGATGATTTCCATCGAGTTGGTCGATGCCCGCTATCGCGACTACCGCGACCTCGACACGCCCACCATGGCCGCCGACAATTTCTTCAATGCCGCCGTGGTCCTCGGCGATCCGGTCACCGACTGGCAGAATTTCGATCTCGCCGGATGCGAGGCGACGGTGCGCCTGAATGGCGAAGAACTCGGGCGCGGAAACGGCTCGCTCATCATGGAACATCCCTTCGAGGCGCTGGCCTGGCTCGCTAACCGACTGGGCGAACGCACCCGGTATCTGAAGGCCGGTGAATTCGTCACACTCGGTTCGGTGATCCCCACTCATTGGGTATCAGAAGGTGATCGTATCGATCACGAAATTCCCGGTCTAGGCGCGGTATCGATTACACTGGCCTGACGTCAGCAGAGGAAACAAACACCATGAAAAGCTATCAACTCGTCGAAGCCAATGCGCCGCTCGAACTGGTCGAGACCGACACCCCGGAACCGCAGGGCACCGAAGTCCTGGTGAAGGTCACCGCCTGCGGTGTCTGCCACTCGGACCTTCATTTCTGGCACGGCTTCTACGACATGGGCGACGGCACCAAGATGACCCTGGCGGACCGGAATATCTCGCTGCCGTTCACCATGGGGCACGAACCCGTGGGTGAAGTGGTGGCCTTCGGCCCGGATGTGGACACGGACGTGAAGATCGGCGAGACGCGCCTGGTCTTCCCCTGGACCGGCTGCGGCGACTGTACGCGCTGCGATGAAGGCAACGAGCAGGACTGCGCCAATGTCGCGCCACTCGGGGTGCGCCGCCCCGGCGGTTATGCCGACCACATCATCGTGCCCCATCCGCGCTATCTGGTGGACATCGAGGGTGTGGATCCGCATTACGCCTGCACCCTGGCCTGCGCGGGTGTCACCGCCTTCAGTGCCATCAAGAAAGCTAGGGCGCTCGCACAAGACGACAAGCTGTTGATCATCGGCTCCGGTGGCGTCGGGCTGACCGGGGTGGGTATCGCGCGCGAATACATCTCAAACGAGAAGATCATCGTCGATATCGACGAAGAGAAGCTGGCCGCCGCCCGCGAAGCGGGTGCCGATCACACGATCAACCCGAAACGCGAGGATGCCGTGGCCGAGGTTGCCAGGCTGACTACCGCCGGCGCGGGCGCTGTGGTGGATTTCGTCGGCTCCACGGAGACCGCGACCTTCGGCATGGAGGTGCTGCGGCGTGGCGGGACCTACATCCTTGTCGGGCTCTACGGTGGTCGGATCGACATCCCTACACTGGCGCTGCCGACCCGCGATATCGGCCTGCGCGGCTCCTATGTGGGCAATCTGGGAGAGATGCACGAGCTGATGGAGCTGGTGAAGGCGGGCAAGGTCGATCCCATCCCCGTCGCCTCGCGCCCCATGTCCGAGGTCACCGAAACCCTCAAGGACCTGGAAGACGGCAAGATCATCGGCCGCGTCGTGGTGGTGCCCGAGGGGGTCTAGGGGGCTTTATATTCCGTCATGCCCGCACTTGTTGCGGGTATCCACGTTAGCGGGTCATGTGAGGCGTAGACGTGGATGGCCGGAACAAGTCCGGCCATGGCGACAAGAGCAAGACAGCCGCTCTACCCGATCATCTCCACGATATCGCGGGCCAGGCTCGGCACGCGTGCGGCAGCCTCTTCCAGTTCCCAGAGCGGGTATTCGCCCGCCGCGGCGCGCGCGCCCTGTTGCATGGCGATCAGCGCCCAGCGGGTATGGGCAAAGACTTCCCAGAAGTGCACGCGGGCGGGATCAGGCGCAGGGCCACCGGCGGTCATGTAAGCCTGATAAAACGCATCGCGTGATCCCAGGCCGCCGGCTTCACGCTGCGTGTTCTCGCCGCGCCAGCAGCAGGCGCAAAACCAGCCGATATCTTCGTGGACATCTCCGGCCCCGGCGAATTCCCAGTCGAGGATGGCCGAGAGGGTGTCGCCGGCGATCAGGAAGTTTCCGGTGCGGAAGTCCCGATGCACGATGCCGGGTGTTTGCGGGTCCGGCGCGTTGCGGTCCAGCCAGTTGAGGCCGGCAATCAGGCCGCCGGGAATATCGGCCAGATCACCGGCCCAGCCGCGCAAGGTCGCCACGCGTTCCGAGGGCATTTCGGCAACATGCGGCTCCGGGATCGGCAGCATATGAAGCCCGGCCAGCGCCGCGGCGAGATGTTCGAGGATCTCGGCACGCGCCGGATTTGCCAACAACAACCTCCGGTCGGCATCGCCGGGCCGGTGCCCCGAAACCATGAACGGCTGTCCGATCACAGCACCGGACGGCTCCAGCCAGAGCGGTTCGGCGACCGGCAGGCCATGTTTATAAACAGCCTGAAGCACCGAATACTCATGTGACTTCGGGCGACTTTCGGGGAGCGGAACATCCGGTCCAGCCCGGAGCACCGCGGATTTCACCTGCCCGTCGGCAAGAAGTTCGAGCCGCCAGTTTCGTTGCACCGCCCCACCCGACAACAGTTTCACCTGCCCGATTGTCAGGTCCGGCGAACCCATTTGTTCGCACAACCATGCCGCGAGCGCCGCGCGATGCGGTGACAGATCGGGTTCACCGCGCAGGACGGGTCCATCGGGCATCGCCCCCTAGCCCCACTGCCAGAAGTCCACCCCATCCGACAGAAGGTTGCGGGCGACAACCATCTTGTGCACCTCCGAAGCCCCGTCCACCAGCTTCGCCTGGGGGGCATAGCGGTACATCCATTCCAGCGGCAGGTCCTTCGAATAGCCGCGCGCGCCGTTCAACTGGATCGCCGTCGCAATCGTCTTGTGGAGAATTTCCGATACCCAGATCTTGGCCATGGAAACCTCTTTCTGGGCCCGGTCGCCGGTGTCGAGCTTGGCCGCCGCCTTCATGGTAAGCAGACGTCCAATCTCGATATCCATGGCCGCATCGCCGATCATCCATTGGACGCCCTCGTGATCGGCCAGAGTCGAACCAAAGTTTTCGCGGGTCTTCACATAATCGAGGCATTCTTCCAGCGCCCGTTTCGACATGCCAAGCCAGCGCATGCAGTGGGTCAGCCGCGCGGTCCCGAGACGAATCTGGACGGCTTTCATACCCTCGCCCACCTCCATGAGGCGGTTGGAATCGTCGATCTCCAGCCCGTCGAACTCGATCTCGCAATGGCCGCCATGTTCTTCCGGTCCCATGATCGGAATGCGGCGAATGATCCGCCAGCCGGGCTGATCCTTGTGGAACAGAAAGGTCGTCAGACTGCGGCGCTTTTCGTCAGAGGTGCGCGCCAGCAGGATGAAGTGCTCGGCACCCTCGGCTCCAGTGATGAACCATTTGCGGCCACTGATCACCCATTTGTCGTTCCCCTGAGGCTCGGCCCGGGTCAGCATCATGGTCGGGTCGGAGCCGGAACCCGGCGCGGGCTCGGTCATCACAATGGAGGAGCGGATTTTCCCGTCGATGATCGGCTGCAGCCACTGGTCCTTCTGATCCTCGCGGCCCACCCGGTCGAGCAGGATCATGTTGCCGTCATCCGGCGCCGAACAGTTGAACACCAGCGGTCCGAACCGGGAGCGCGCCGCCTCTTCGTAGAACACGGCCATTCCGACAGTGTTCAGGCCCAGTCCACCGCGCTCCACCGGCATCTGGGGCGCCCAGAGACCGGCTGATTTTGCCTTCTCCCGCACCTTGGCCAGAACCGGCTCTGCGATCATTTCATGGTCGTCGAAATTGGACGGATCGGCCTCCAGCGGCATAATTTCGTCATTCACGAACACTTTCACCCGCAGGCGCAGGTCTTCCAGTTCGGCAGAGAGTGCAAAATCCACCATCGGTATTCCCTCGTTTCTTCTTCTTAAAGTGTGGAAAGCGAGAGGCCGCCATCTACGGCGATCACCGCCCCGGTGATATAGGCACCGGCCGGACCGGCGAGCAGCAGCAGCGCGCCATCCAGGTCTTCCGGTTCCCCAAAACGGCCCGTCGCCACACGTTTCTGGATGCGCGCGCCGGGTTCGCTCTCCAGAAATTTCGTGTTGAGCTCGGTCTTGATATAGCCCGGCCCGATGGCGTTCACGAGGATCCCGTCACGACCCAGTTCCAGCGCCAGGGTCTCGGTCAGACTGATCATGCCGGCCTTGGACACGGCATAGGACTGGACCCGCTTGGCGACGGTGCGCCAGCCCAGCACCGAGGCAATATTGACAATCCGCCCGCCCTGGCCATGCCGGACCATGTGCTTGCCCACCTCGCGCGCCATCAGCCAGGCACCTTTGAGATTGGTGTCCATCACCCGATCCCATTCCGATTCTTCCATCTCCAGAGACAGGTCCTTCGGCGGAATTCCGGCATTGTTGACCAGAATCGACACCGGCCCGAGTTCCTCTTCGGCAATGGTCACCGCACGCGTCACGGAATTCACATCGGTCACGTCGAGTTCCACCGGCAGGGCACGTCCATCATCCGCTTCGATTTTTTCCGCCAGTTCCGACAGGCGGTCGGCCCGCCGTGCGCCGATGGCGACCTTGGCCCCGGCACTGGCAAGTGTCTGGCCAAAATGCGCGCCCAGGCCACTGGACGCGCCGGTGACAAAAGCGACCTGTCCGGTCAGATCGAACAAACTATTCATACTTCCCCCAAATGATCACGGTTCGTGCGATTGCCGCCGTCCGGGTGGCTGACTAAGCTGCGCTAACAAACGACCCGAACCGGAGCCACATCCGATGGACACCATCATACTCGACAAGCAGGGCGGCGTCGCCACTCTCACGCTCAATCGCCCGGATGTACTAAACGCGCTGGACCGGCAAATGGCGCTGGAGCTCGGGGAAGCCGTTGCGGATCTGACTGATGACGACAACGTGCGCGCGGTCGTTCTAAAGGGTGCCGGACGGGGTTTCATGGCCGGTGGTGACGTGGCGACCTTCCACAAGAACATCGACACGATTGACGACACCATTCGCGATTTGATCGGCATTTTTCACAAGAGCGTCGAGGGGATCGCGGCCATGCCCAAGCCTGTCATCGCCGCCGTCCACGGACCGGTAGCCGGCGCGGGGGTCAGCATGTCCCTTAACGCCGACTACGTGATCGCGGCCGACGACACGAAGTTCACCATGGCCTATATCTGGCTGGGCACGAACCCGGATGGCGGCTCGACATATCTGTTGCCGCGTATCGTCGGACGCCGAAAGGCGCTCGAACTGGCCATGCTCAGCGATACACTGGACGCCGAACAGGCACTGGATCTCGGTCTCGCCAATCGGGTTGTGCCAGCCGCAGATCTCGAATCCGAAGCGCAGAAACTTGCCGAAAAGCTCGCGGCCGGGCCGACCAAAGCCTTCGCCCAGACCAAAGCGCTGATCAATCGGAGCTTCGAGGCCGAAAGCATTGCAGACCAGCTCCTGGCCGAACGGGATGCTTTTCTGAGTTCAGCGGGCACGGCGGACTTTGCCGAAGGCGTTGCCGCCTTCGTCGAGAAGCGGAAACCAGACTTCAAGGGCTCATAGGCAGGCCATTCCGGATGAGTGAGTTTACCCGCGAAGACGCACAGGCGGTTCTCGACACGGTCATGACCCCGTGGGTCGATGAACTCCAAATGACGGTCGAAGACCTGACCGAAAATGGCGCGGTTATCCGGCTCCCGTGGGACGCCCGCATCGCCAGAGATGGCGGCCTGATCACAGGTCAGGCGCTAATATCGTTCGCGGATGCTGCGATGGTCGTAGTGATTTCCTCAGCGCTGGGCCGGTTTCAGAAAATGGCTACCATCGACATGACCACAAGCTTTCTGAAACCCGCTTACAACACCGATGTGCTTGCGCGTGGCGAAGTGATCCGAAAAGGCAAACGCATGATCTATGCCCGCATGGATCTCGAAACCGCGGACACGGGTGAACCCGTTGCCCTGATCCAGACGACCTGGACGCTTCTGGGCTAGTCGCCCTGTGATGTCGGCCCACCTGCTTCGGCCCAGGCCGCCATTCCGCCAGCGATATGGCACACATCGGAAAAGCCCATATCCACAAGTGTCTTGGCCGCGAGTGCCGAGCGACCGGGCCTATCGGTCAATCTCGGCAACCGTCAGACGCCGGTCACCCTCCACGCACAGAGCCCGGTCCGCGTTGCGCGCCCGCAAATCGTTGAGCTGATCGGCCAGTGTGAGATTTCGCCAGATGCCGCTTTTTGTATTCTCGGCAATCAGGTCGTCGGTCAGCCGCGTGGTCCAGCCGCTCACATCCTGGCGCATGGCGTCCCCCTATTCGCGCGCCAGCCGCAGCCGGTTGGCGATGTTGTTCTTCTGGATCGCCGACGAGCCGCCGATGATTGGCATCAGCAGGGCCTCGCGCACATAGCGCTCCATATCGAACTCCTTGATGTAGCCATAGGCGCCCATCACCTGCTGGCAGGCGAGTACAATGTCCTTGGCCGTATCGCTGACATAGAGCTTGGCCATAGACGTCTCGACCGATGCGGGCTTCTTTTCATCGAGCAGCCAGGCCGCGTGATAGGTCATCAGACGGCACGCATGCAGCTTCGTCCTGGCATCAACCAGCATGTGCCGCACGGACTGATAGGCCGAGACCGGTTTGCCGAACTGCTTGCGCTCCTGGGCGTAGTCCCAGGC
This sequence comes from Alphaproteobacteria bacterium, assembly GCA_038137215.1. Taxonomy (GTDB): domain Bacteria; phylum Pseudomonadota; class Alphaproteobacteria; order UBA6615; family UBA6615; genus JABJAG01. Next base: position 3,406 of record JAYQBG010000018.1, on the reverse strand, counting down.
ATCGTCCACCGCGGCCGCCGCATTGCCCAGCGCAAGCGCGGCCACCTCGATCTTCTCCACATCCAGCCCCGGGCCTACAATGCGGCTCCAGCCATCGTTCCAGCCGGCCTCGCCGCCGACGATGTTTTCGGCGGGGATTTCCACATCCTCGAAGGTGACATCGCAGGTGGAGGCGCCCTTCATGCCCATGGAATTCTGCAACTCGATGGTCACGCCCGGCGCATCGGGCGGGATCAGCACGATCGACAGGTTCTTGTAGCGCCCGGCCTCCGGATCGCTCTTCACCACGGTGTAGATATAGTCGGCGATATTCGCCCCGGAGCAGAACCGTTTGGACCCGTTGATCGTGACGGTCGCGCCATTGCCTTTCCGCACGGCGGTAGTCCGCACGCTAGCCACATCCGCGCCCACGTCGGGTTCGGAGATGCCATAGGCGAAGAGCAGCTTTCCTTCGGCGAGCTTGGGTAGAAGTTCGGCTTTCTGTTCCTCGCTGCCCACCTCTTCGATATTCATCGCGCCGTAGCAGGCACACATGATGTAGGGCACCGCGACCGCCATGGACCGGCGCGCGAGCTCCTCGATCACCACCATGGTGGCCGTGATATCGCGCCCGGCTCCGCCAAATTCCTCGGGAACCGTCAGAGCATTCACCCCCAGGGCTGACAGCTGATCGAAAATCTCCCGCGGGAAGTCGTTCTCCCGGTCCCATTTCTGGGCCAGATCGCGCAGCATTTCGTTCTCCACGAACCGCCGCACGGTATCGCGCAGCATCGTGACGTGCTCGGCTTCCTGAAAATGCTCCATGGCGCGCGCCTATTTACCCGTGAATTTCGGCTTGTCCTTGTTGAGAAAGGCTTCGGTGGCGATTTTGTGGTCCTGGGTCATCTGGGACATCGCCTCGAAATTGAACGCGGTGTCGAGAACCGCGTTCGCGGTCTGCTTCAGCCCGGCATTGACCGACGCCTTGGTCCACTTGATGGCATTGATCGCGCCGCGCGCCAGACGGTCGGCCATGGCGTTGACCGCATCGTCGAGCTGGTCGGCGGGTACGGCGTGGTTGATCAGACCGATCTCGGCTGCTTTCGCAGCGCTCAGCGTGTCCCCGGTCATCAGGTATTCCTTGGCCCGCGCATAGCCGATCAGTTGTGGCCAGATCACCGCGCCCCCGTCACCGGCCACCAATCCTACCGCCACATGCGGATCGCCGAGCTTGGCTTCTTCGGCGGCATAGATGATGTCGCAATAGAGCGCGATGGTACAGCCCAGGCCGATGGCGTGGCCCGGCAGGCGTGCGATGATCGGTTTCTCAAGATCGAGAAGGCCGTTCACCAGCCGCTTGCCTTCCCACACCGTCAGGGCAAAGGCCGCCGGATCGCCGTGCATGTCGTTGAGCCATTGCAGATCGCCGCCGGCGCAGAAGGCATTTCCTTCGCCCGTCAGAATCACCACGTCCGCATCGTGATCGGCGTTCACATCGTAAAAGATACGCGAGAGCTCTTCGTGCAACACCGCGTCAACGGCGTTCAGTGTTCCCGGCCGCGACATGGTCAGCGTCAGGATGCGCCCGTTTCGCGCAACCTTGATGGCTTCGTAACTGTCGTAGTTCAACGCATTCCCCCTCAAGATAACTCTCGGGCTTGGCACCCGTACTTGGCAAGGAGTCAACGGCGCGGACGCGGCCACGTCAATAGCAGCGGTTCGCTCGCCTCATTTTCGCAAATGTGAAATCAGCTCGCCGCGCGCATTTTGAGCTTCATGCCGACCAGTTCGTACATGCTCAGACCGGTCATGGAGGAAATTTCCTCCAGCGGCAGGGAGGTTTCCTCCAACAGAACCCGGGCATGGCTTTTGGGATCGCGTTTGCGATTGTTCCGGCGCGGCACCCGGTTGGCCGCCGCAGCCGCCCGTCGGCGTTCTTCGGCATCGAGACCACGCTGGCGAGCTTCTTCCAGCGCAGCGTCACGGCGCGCCTTGTCCGCATCCACCCAGCCATCCATCATCCGCGCAGCCTTGTCCATGTCGCGCGCCTGCTGACCGGATGCCTTGCGCTTCTTACGCGTCTGTTTCGGGCGCGGCGGCGGCGGTCCGCCGCTCGCCGCTTCCTCGAGAGTCATGCCGCGCGCCTTGGCCATGCGCTTGGCGGCCGCCAGCGCTGCCTCGCGTTCACCCTCATAGGGGCTTTCATTCGCGAGCAGGAGAAGGTTGTGGAAGCGCTTGCGTTCGGCTTCGTCGAAGGGTCGTGAATCGTTAATCGGAACACCTTTTGTGCCGTTTACCGTCATAAATTACGCAGTATATCACGAAGGCACCGCGTTGTTGCCAGTGCGAAGAGGGCGAAAAACCCCTTTAGGCGTTCGGGTCGGGTACCCGCTGCCAGAGCGCCTCGATAATCACCGTTTCGAAAAGCCCCTCGCGTGTGTACGGGTCATTGGCATGAAAGGCCTCGACGGTTTCCCGGTCCGGCGTATCGAAGACTAGAACATTACCGATCACATCCCGGATATCGACATCACCCGAGGTGTCCACACCATCCCCGACAAGGCCACCGCCGAAAGTGATCATCGGCAGAAACGGCGCCTGATAGGCGGCGTGTTCGGGCTGAAGCCGCGCGCGCAGGGCGGCCTGGCCGGGTTTGTCTGTGCGAACGAGCGTGAAGAGCAAGTCCACCTCCCCATGTACTGGCAGTTGAAAAGTCTAGGAAGTGAACAGTACCGCGCTTTGCGGCTCGGCAACATCCGGCTAGGCCGCACAGACCCGGCTTGCAGGGAGCCGAACCTCTACACGAGTTCCCTCTCCCAGTTCGCTGAAGATCGCAAAGTCACCGTCATGCGCTTCGACGAAGGTTTTCACTAGCGACAGGCCCAGTCCGGTTCCGTCATGAGTGCGCGCGAGTGATCCATCGACTTGGTAGAACGCTTCGGTCAACCGCGGAATATCGGCTTCCGGAATCCCGATCCCGTTATCCGAGACCTCTATGGTCAGGTCACCCGTCTCCGAAAGCGCCTCACGCAAATCGATAGCGCCATTTTCGTCATCGGTGAACTTGAAAGCGTTCGACAGCAGATTAAGCGTGATTTGCCGCGCCAGCCGTTCGTCACCCACAAACCATGGCAGGTCCGTTTGAACATCCACGCCCAGTTTGCGGGGCTGTTTGGATTGCCAGCCCTACGAGATGCGAACGCATGCCGCAATGGCACTGCTGAGGTCAAACGGCTCTTCGTTCAGTTCGAATGTATCCGTCTCGATCCGGGAAATGTCGAGAATATCGTTGATGATGGAGAGCAGATGATGGCCGCTGTCGTGGATCACCCCGGTGTATTCCACATACTCTTCCGTGCCGAGCGGGCCGAAGGACTCTGATCCACCCCCATTGAATTGGTCCACCGTGTATTTTAGTGACCGGAGG
>JAYQBG010000017.1:51187-65015 GCA_038137215.1 Alphaproteobacteria bacterium | reverse complement strand
TCCATGCCAAAGCCATGGAATTCATTGGCCCGGTAGCCGCGTCCGATGCCGAAATCATACCGGCCTTTCGAGAGCTGATCGATCGTGGCGATCTGTTCGGCCAGCAGGATCGGATTGTGCCAAGGCACCACGATAACGGCGCTGCCAAGTCTTATTTTCGATGTGATACCAGACAGATAGGAGATGTAGTTGAGAGTCGCCGACAACTGCGAAAACCCGGTAAAGTGATGCTCCACCAGCCAGGCGCTCGAGTAGCCGAGTTTCTCAGCCAGACAGATATAGTCGCCATATTCATGATAACCGAGCGCGGCCTCGGTGACGACTTCACCGGGAACAGCCTGCGCACCGCCAAACAGTCCAAATTTCATTGTTTCTGCCTTTTCTGACGCTCCATTCCGGAACGCCGGTGATTGGTTCACAAACTCAAAAGGACTTTACCAATCAGGAACCTATTTGTCCCGTCGGCAGCGAAATCCGATCAAACTGTGAGACCGGTCCGGATCAGGGGTTCAGACCGTCATAGCGAAGCACATAAATCCCCAAATTCTTGTCTGAAATGAAGATGTTACCTCTCGCATCCACGATCACATCCTCGGTCTGGGCCACCAGTTTCGAGGCTGGCAGCAAGCCCAACCGCTCGGTCGGGTCGGGCGGCAGGAAATACCCGACCTCTCGGGGCTGAGTCGCTTCCGAAATGTCGTAAATGCGCAGACCGGCATTGAAATAAGTCAGGAAACACAGATCCTCGCCCTGATAGAGGATGTCCTGATACTGGGGCTGATGCTGGTTGTGCGGTCCGAACCGGCCGCCACGCTCACAAAACGTCCGATAGGGTGCATCTTCCGGCGGTATCGGCAGGGGAAACAGCGACATCAGGCGCGGATTCTCTTCATCCGCGACATCCACGATCCCGGCATAGCCGAGGGGCTCCTCGCAGTTCTCCTTGATCGCCTCCGAATTGACGATCACGACATCGCGCTCCTGCAACGGGACGGCGGTATGCACTGCGATAAACGTCTGAAATGGCGGACAGAACGGCAAATCGCTGATTTTCGTGGGATTGGTCTTGTCCGAGATATCCAGGACCACGAAACCACCTGAACTGTAGGGCAAATAGGCACGATCACCTTTCACATATGCCCCGCCATGCAACATCACACCGCGCGGAGCGGGCGGATCGCCGCCAGCCAGGTGCTGTCCTTCCATCCACCAGCGCCCAACCTCCTTGGGGTTGCGGGGATCCTCGATATCGACGATCTGCAGGATATTGCCCTGATATCCTTCCGGCAGCCCGGTCATGTAGATGTAGCGCCCGCCATCGTAGTAGTTGCGATGGGTCCCATCTCCGCCGGTTTTCCAGTGACTGAGAAGTTCAGGGTTTTCCGGATCTTCGAGACTCCAGATCAGCGCCCCCTCTCCCCAGGGCTGGCCTTCGACATGGCCCCAGCCCTCCATGATTTTCTCCTGAGAGGTCACCAGCAGCCCGTCAGCCACCTGAACCTGCAATGTCCAGGTGTTCGCCGGCCCCTCCACGGTCTTCACGAAACGCGGGTTTTCGGGATCAGTGACCTCGATAATCGAAAAGCCCGAATGCCAGAACAGACCGGTGTAGAGAAACCAGCGGTCGCCATCCCTGTGCAGGGCCAGCTTGAACGCGGGTTTCCGGTCGCAGTCGGTATATCCGATCGCAGTCACATTCTTGGCAAAGGTTTTGCCCTGCGGAAATGCCATTTTCTCCCCCCGGACTGGCTGTATCTGAAGGCCCAAGACTAGGTTCGCAACACCGAAGCTGTAAAGCGGTGAACCGAACTATCCACTGATCGGGATTCGCTCTTCGTGCAACTCTGCCTATAATTCACGCAACGCCTTCCACAGGATTGGTCCCTGCATGTCGCTCGCCCAGGATCAAAATCGTCCGCGCTATCAACGGATCGCAAACGATCTTCGATCGGAGATCCTCTCCGGGAGTCTGGATATCGGGGCCATGCTGCCCACCGAGATGGAGTTATGTGAACGCTACGATGTGAGCCGCTACACCGTGCGCGCCGCGCTGCGTCAGTTGCGCGAAGAAGGCCTGGTCAACATGCGACGCGGTTCGGGGACACGGGTCGCGGCGAACGCACCGAAAGGCGCCTACACTCAGTCGGTCAATTCCCTCTCGGAACTTCTGCAATATCCCGACACGACATTCGAATTGGGTGATACGGGAATCGTGACACTGGCGCCCTCCAACGCGGAACGGCTTTCGCTCCCGGCCGGCTCCAGCTGGTTCCGGATTTCGGGCGTCCGGCGATTGATAGAAAACGGACAGCCGATCTGCTGGCAGGAAATTTTCGTCTTGCCCGAATACGAAGAGACTGCGCGCCGCCTGCTCACAGAGCACGGCCCCGTCCACCGTATCATCGAGAGTGCTCACCGGGAGGTGATCGCGCATGCCCGGCTTTCCATGAGCGCCTGCCAGCTTTCTAGGGAACTGGCAGCAAAGCTCGATGTCGAACCCGGCAGTGCCGCGATGACAATTACCCGCTGCTACACCGGGCAGGATGACCGAGTGTTCGAGACGACGGTCAGCGTCCACCCGGAAGGCCGCTTTGTCTATTCGATGGAACTGACCCGCGACTGGACGGCCGGTTAGACCTCAGACCTTGCGCATGTATTCGCGCAGGGCGTCCTGATCCACCTCAACACCCAGACCCGCCCCGGCCGGCAGGGTCACGCGCCCGTCCACGACCTCAAGACCGTCCTTGACGATATCCTTCTTGAGATACTGAGAGGTAATGCTGACACCCCACTCGATCGACGGTGCGGCGGCTGCAATCTGGAGCACGGCAGAGCTCGAAACGCTCGATTCCGCGACTTTTCCTGCCAGGTTCACATGAAGGCCCAGCTCGTCGAACAGTTCGGTCGCCTGATAAGCCTTGGTTACACCACCAAGCTTGATCATCTTGAGGCTGCCGCCCTGGGCCGCACCCATTTCCTTGTGCTTGTGAATGTCACTCACGCTGTGCAGGCCCTCATCAGCGCCGATGGGGCAGGCAGATTCGGACGCGATCATTGCCATGCCTTCGACGTCGTGGCCCATCACCGGCTGCTCGAGAAAATCGAGCGATTCGCTCGCCCCGCGGACATAGGTCAGCGCTTCTTCACGGCTCCAGCCCTGGTTACAGTCGGCTGACAGCTGCACCCCGCCATTCACCGCTTTGCGAATGGCGACCGTGCGCTCGATATCCTGCTCAACAGGCTTGCCACCGACCTTGATCTTCATATTGGTGACCCCGGCCTGGGCCTTTTCGGCGGCCTCGGCCACATCGACGTCGATGTTTCCGGTTGCTAGCATGTAGAGGATCGGTAGTTCCGTGCGCTTTACGCCGCCGAGCAGTTCGGCCACGCTCTTCTGCTGTGCCTTGCCGGCGATGTCATACAGCGCCATTTCAATGATGGTCTTAGCACTGGCATTGCCGTACATGCGCCAGTCCATTTCCGCGAGATTTTCAGCAAAATCCGACGGATCGCGGCCTTCCATGAAAGGCGCCAGGAAGTCGATCGCGGCGACCATGCTCTCAACGGTTTCACCGGTCATGGAAGGCGACGAAGACGCCTCCCCCCAGCCGACGAGCCCGTCATCGGTCTCGATCCGGGCAAACACATTTTCGGAGACTGCGATCTCAACCCCGGACATCTTGATCGGACGTTCAAGGGGCAAATCGGCTGCCATGGCTTCGATTTTCGTGATCTTCATTTTTGTTTCCTCTCCTTGCCGGGCCACATCCTTCATCAAATTCAGGATGGGGCCCTCGTGTTATGCCTGACGAAACGTGAGGGTGGCTTAGCGCCCTCGCTTCAGTTCACGTGATTTCGGCTTGGTTCCCGGCGCATAGTCCGAGACTTCCTCGTCCAGGAACTTGCTGAGCTTGCGCAGACGTTCGGAAGACTGCTTGCGAACCATGTCCACGTCACACCCGTCCCAGTCGTAAAACCCCTTCCCGGCCGACAGTCCCACTTCTCCGCGTGCCACCATATCCTGAATCAGCGGGTTCGGGGTGTCGGTCGAGTGCAGTTCCGGCACAATCGACATCTGTGCCAGCGCATGGATCTCCAGCCCCGACGTGTCCTTCTGCTCGATCAGGCCGTTGAGGCACATGCGCGGCGCCAGCATCTTGCGGGCCGCCATATCGATATCGGCCGGCGTGGCAACCCCTTCCTCCACCAGATAATAGGCTTCGTGCAGGATGATGTGCTGCAGGCGATTGATCAGGAAACCCACGATCGGCTTGTAGAGCGTCACGATCTCCTTGCCGGTGCGCTGCACGGCATCCGCGACCACATCAACTACCTCAACCGGCGCACCCGGGCCCGCCATGACTTCGGCCACGGCCGTCGTATCTGCCGGCATGAAATAGTGGATGCCTGTGAACAAATGCGGCCGCTTGAGATCGTCACCCAGTTCCTCGAGCGACATTCCCGACGTGCCAGTGGCAATGATCACATCGTCATTCGGATAGGCGGCCTCGATCTCCGCAAAGACCTTTTTCTTAACGGCCACGTCTTCGGGTACGAACTCGATCACCAGATCGGGCGCCTTCTCGGGAAAATCGGCGGTCGCCGTCACACCCTCGGGAAGATCATCGAGTGTATTGGCACGACTGCTTTTGACAATGGTTTCAAAGCCCGCATCGGCAAAGGTGGCGGACACGCCCTTGCCCATGACCCCGTAGCCATAGATGAGAACGGTCTGGATCGGATTGTTGGCAGTCATGAGTTTCCCCGGGTAAAAACGCGATTATTGTATCGGAAAAGCACTGTTCTGTGCTCGCGCGGACTGTATATATGTCCGGACAAAATCAACAGTCCAGAGGTCATTCTCTTTTGCGTGGCTCTGGACCCCGACACATACCAATCGAGGGGAACCTACCAAGATGTCGAACCTGCCCACATCCGAAGATTTCGAAGATATCCTGTTCGAGGTCAAAGACAACGTCGCCTGGATCACGATCAACCGTCCGAATTCGCGCAATGCATTCCGCGAACAGACCCTTGATGAGCTGATCCACGCGTTCAAGTCCACGCGCAACGATGCCTCGATCGCCTGTGCGGTCGTTACCGGCGCGGGTGACCAGTCCTTCTCGGCCGGTGGCGATTTCGGCGCGATGATGAAGCTGAACTGGACCAATGCCTATCACTGGAATGACCGGATGCTTGGCACGGCCATGACCATCCGCGGCCTGCCCATTCCCGTCATCGCCATGGTCAACGGCTGGTGCATGGGCGGCGGACATGAGCTCGCCCTGTGGTGCGACATGGTGATCGCTTCGGACCGCGCCCATTTCGGTCAGTCCGGTGCGAAGGTCGGTGCCTGCCCGACCGTCGGCGCCACCCAGTACATTCCGCGCATCATCGGCGAACGTCTCGCCCGCGAGATGATTTTCCTGGCCCGCACCTTCAACGCACAGGAGGCCGTGGATATCGGCCTGATCAACAAGGTTGTGCCCCATGACGATCTTCTGGAAGAAACCAAGAAGTGGTGCGAGACCATCAAGGGCCACAGCGGTCAGACTATCCGCATGACCAAGAAGTCCCTGAACCACGAATCCGACGAGCTCTATGCCTCCTGGCAGCACGGCATGGAACTGCTGGCGCATGTCTGGGGCAGCGAGGAATCCATGGAGGGCATGCAGGCCTTCCTCGACAAGCGCAAGCCGGACTTCATGAAGTTCCGCATGAAGAACAAGGAAGTTGTGGACCAGTATCTCGACGATCTGGCCAACGACCGCAACCAGCTCAAGAAAGGCTGAGTTGGCCACAATGACCGGCACCGAGACACCCGGCGCCCTGGACGGCATCCGCGTGATTGATCTCACGCGGGTGCTCGCAGGGCCTTTCTGCGCGATGATGCTCGGCGATATGGGCGCCGACGTGATCAAGGTTGAACAGCCCGGCCGCGGCGATGACACCCGCGCCTGGGGCCCGCCCTTTGTGGGTGAGGAATCTGCCTACTACCTGGGGGCAAACCGCAACAAGCGCGGCATGACCCTCAACCTCAAGGATCCGGAGGCCCGCGAGGTCCTCAAGGAACTTCTGAAAAGCGCCGATGTGGTGATCGACAACTTCAAGCTGGGTACCATGGCGCGCCATGGATTCGATGTTGCCTGGTATGAGGAGCATGCACCCCAGATCGTGCGCGCCTCGATCCTCGGTTACGGCTCGACCGGTCCGCGTGCCGGACTTCCCGGCTATGACTTCCTGCTGCAGGCCGAGAGCGGCCTGATGAGCATCACCGGGGAAGCCGATGGCGACCCGATGAAGCTGGGTGTTGCGATCGTCGATCTGTGCACCGGCATGTACGCACTCTCGTCGATCCTGGCCGCACTCCAGGCCCGCCACCGGACCGGCAAGGGACAGTATGTCGAAGTGTCGCTCTACGACACAGGCGTCTCGCTGCTGGCCAATGTCGCGGCCAACTACCTGGCTTCCGGCAAGCCCGCCGGCCGCTATGGCAACGGCCATCCCAATATCGTGCCCTACAACGCCTATCCGACGCGTGACGGAATGATCGCCCTCTCGGTGGGCAATGACGGCCAGTTCCAGACCTTCTGCAATGCTGTTGGCCAGGACACCTGGGCCGACGACGCGCGCTTTGCACGCAACCGCGACCGGGTTGAAAACCGCGCGGCCTGCGATGCTATGATCTCGGACCTGCTCAAGACCGACGACACCGCAGCCTGGCTGGACAAGCTGCAGTCCGCCGGGGTGTCCTGCGCCCCGATCAACACCGTGGATCAGGCGCTCACGGCCGAGCACACCATCGCGCGCGGACTGGTGACCAAGGCGATCCATTCGGCTGAAGGCGAAATCGATTTGCCGGGCATCCCGTTCCGCTTCTCCGACACGGCAGCCGCCGTACGGCGTGCGCCGCCCACACTGGGCGAGCACACCGAGGAGGTGCTCCGCGAAATCGGCAAATCGGCCGACGACATCGCCCGTCTGCGCGAGAGCGGCGCGATCTAAATCGTTCCGTTTCGTCGCAAGTGACGTTCGCCCGGACGGGTGGGCCGGTGCGCGCGTGTGTGAGAAAAAGCCCGCGAATCAAAAACCCCGGAAAGGTTGAATCGCAATGGCGAAACGAATTGATGTCGGACGCATTACCCTCAATGTTGACGAAAAGGGTGACGCCCCCCTTCATCTTCATTCCCGGCCTTGTCGGAGTCATGAACTCCTGGGATTACCAGCGGTAAATCTTTTGGGACCGCTACCGCTGCATCTCCTTCGATCATCGCGGTGCCGGCGACAGCGACCGGCCCGGCCCCGACGGGTATTCGACCCAGCATATCGCCGATGACGTGATCGCGCTGAACGAAGGCAAGGAAGCCTATGTGCTCGTCAGCTCGCTCTTCACCAACGGCTGCAACCAGTTCCGCTACAACCTCGACAAGGTGATGGAACTCGAGAAACGCTCGCTGGAAACCATCGCAGAGCCCGGGGTTCTCGCCGCGCGCATCGACATGACGCTGAATCATGACCGGCTGGACGCGATCACCCAGATCAAGAACCCGTCGCTGGTGGTCGGAACGCGCGACGACGCGACCGTGCTCTACTACTTCTCAGAAGATCTCCACGAGGCCATTGAGGGCTCGGAACTGGTGATCGTCGAGGAAGGCGGACACTATTCGTATCGCCGCCATCCGGAGGAGCGGGCCGGTATCGTGGGGCCCTTCCTTGCGAAGTGGGAAGACAAGGTCTGATGCGGGTCGGCATCGTCGGTATTGGCTGGTGGTCGGACGTCCTGGCCGGGGTCATCGCAAGAACCGACAAGCTTGAACTCCGCGCCGGTTATTCTCGCAGCGCCGACAAGACCGCCAAATTCGCCGAGACCTTCGGGTGCGAAGCCATCTCCTCTTAAGAGGAGATGCTCGCGCTCGACGATCTTGACGGGGTCATCCTGACCACCCCGAACTCGGCGCACCGGCCGGGCACGGAAGCGGCAGCGGCAGCCGGCAAGCATGTCTTTGTCGAAAAGCCGGTCTCCAACACCATCGCCGACGGGCGCGCCATGATCGCGGCCTGTGAGGCAGCAAACGTGCTGCTGGCTGTCGGCCATTCCTATCGACGGCACGGGGCGCTGCGCCATCTGAAGAAGATGATCGATGACGGGGAACTCGGGCGTGTCAGCCATGTCGAGGGCGTGTTTTCCAACGACAACGGGCTGAAGCCGAAACCCGGGGCCTGGCGCACCGATCCGGCGGAGATTCCCGGCGGCTGCCTGATGCAGATTGGCATCCACCAGATCGACAACCTTCTTTACCTCCTCGGGGATGCGAAAGAACTGACCGCCTATGTGGACCGGTTGGAAACCGAGCCGGACATCGAAGACGTCACAACGCTGCTAATGCGGTTCGAGTCGGGGGCCATCGGTTATATCGCGTCGAACTACATCTCCCCACGCCGCTTCATGCTGACGGTCCACGGCACCAGGGGAAATGCCTTCTTCGACACGGCCAATGACGGGCTGCGCGTCCAGAAAACCGGTGAGAGCAAGCCGTCACCGGTAGACTACCCCGCCGCCGACCATTTGCTGGCCGAACTGGAAGACTTCGCGGACGCCGCCGCCGAAGGTCGGAAGCCGGAAATCGACGGAACCGACGCGCTGAACCCGCTGGCCGTTGTGCTCGGTGCTGTGCAATCCCCGAAGGAAGGACGCTCGATCGCCTTGTCGGAAATTCTAGGCCAAGCCTGAAATTTCCGCCGCGCGTGACGGGTCCAGCCCGACGGTCTGGGCTGCTTCGGTCAACAACGTCCAGGTGCCCCCCGGGATCACGATACCATCGGCACCACGCCGGGCGCGGGCGATACGTTCGGGGTCACCGGGTACCAGCACCGGTTCGTCCGGGTTCGCCGGTTCGGCGCTTTTCGTATAATTCGCCATGGCCGTGACCTCTCCCTTGATCCAGTCCGGATCGCCGAGCCGCGCCGGGTCAATCACCACCATGGTCATGGTGTTGATGACACCGTCCAGACGCTCATGTTCGGGCTGGATCGTCCCGCCACCCGATAAGGCGCCCGACATCAGTTCCGCCATCAGACACAATGCGTAGCCCTTGTGATCGGCGAAGGGCCGCAGCGCGCCAAGTGGTTCATTGAACATGACTCCGGGATCGCTGGTCGGCTGACCGTTCGAATCGATCAGCCACGTTTCGGGCACGGTCTTTCCCGAATTGTGCGCGACCCGCACTTTCCCCATCGCCACCACGCTGGTCGCCATATCGAGAATGATCGGCGCGTCAGGTTCCGCCGTGGGCATGCCCATGGTCACCGGGTTGGTACCAAAGCGGGCTTCCGCGCCGCGGAACGGCGCCACCATCTCGTGATGATCGGTCACGTTGGTGAAGTGAACGGACACCATCCCAGCGGCTGTCACCATCTCGGCATAGGTTCCCACGCGACCGATATGGTGGGAATTCTTCAGCGTGGCCACACAAACGCCCGTTTGGCGCGCTCGTTCGATGGCTAGTTCGGTCACATCTGCCGCCAAACGCTGCCCGTATCCCTTGTTGCCGTCGAACTGCAGGAAAGGGCCGTCATCGCGGACACAATCAACCGGCGCATTCGCGACCAGCAAGCCGCGCTCGAAATTGCGCAGATAGGTCGGGATCATCTGGACGCCATGGCTGTCATGGCCAGACAGATTGGCGCCGACGAGATGTTCCGACACAACCCGGCATTCGTTTTCATCGCTGCCGGTCAACCGCACGATCTCGTGAATCAGCGCCTTCAACGCTTCGGCCTGAACTGTTACATCACCTGACATGTTTTCCTCTTCTTCCAACGGCATCAAGGCTGCGCGGCTGCTCACACGACCGGCGTGCGGCCGCCATCCACATTGATTGCACAGCCGGTCACATAGGATCCCGCATCGGAGGCCAGGAAACAGGCCATATTCGCGAATTCCTCGGCTTCACCGATCCGGCCAAGCGGGATGTCCGCCTCTTTCGGCGCAATGAATTCGTCGAAGGATTTGTCGGGTGCGTGGTTGGCGTGCCGGCGTTCGTGCTGGCCCGAGCGAATCAGACCGACCAGCAATGCGTTGACGCAGATATTGTCCGGCCCGCCCTCACCGGCGAGCACCTTGGTCAGCGCCATGCCCGCCGCACGGGACACCGATGTCGGCGCACTGCCACCGGCCGGCGCTTTCGCACTGCCCGCCAGCACGTTGATGATCCGCCCCCATTTGCGTTCGGCCATACCCGGCATTGCCAGGCGACAGAACCGTATGGCTGCGAACAGCTTCAGATCGAGGTCGGCCTGCCAGCGCTCGTCCGAACATTCGAGGAACGGGCCGATTGCATGCGCGCCGGCGTTGTTCACCATGATATCGACGGCACCGAAGTTCTCGATGATTTGCGACCAGGTGGATTCGATCTGCATCATATCGGTGACGTCGCAGGGATGTGCTTCCACGCGAACACTGTTTCCGCCCGTCGCAGAGGCGACGTCCTGACGCGCAGCTTCCAGCGTATCTGCGGAACGGGCGATCATCGCGACATTCGCCCCCGATTGCGCAAATTGCTTTGCCATGGCGAGGCCCAGACCCTCGCTAGCACCCGTTATGACAGCGGTGCGACCGTCTAGACGGACTTCCATGTTTGTCCTCCCCGGTTCGATGACTTCCTGATATTACGACTTGCAGCATGCTTTGACAGGGTCCGCGCGCCAGCGCAAATTCGATTTTCGGGGGAGGATCCATGACCAAAACCGAGCACCGACATACTTCGCACTGGGGTACATTCACCGCAGAAGCCGAAAATGGGCGGCTGACGGGTGTTCAACCTTTCCCGCTCGACCCCGATCCCTCCCCGATCATTCAGTCCCTGCCGGAAGCCGTTCATGACGAGAGCAGGGTTGCTCGGCCCATGTTCCGCAAGGGCTGGCTCGACCGCGCACAGAATGGCTCCCCGGAAAACAGGGGCATCGATCCGTTCGTGGCGGTCCCCTGGGACGAAGCTCTCGACATGGCGGGCGCGGAAATTCTTCGGGTGCGCGAGACCTATGGAAACGCCGCGATTTTCGGTGGGTCCTATGGCTGGTCGAGCGCGGGGCGCTTTCATCACGCCAAGAGCCAGTTGCAGCGGTTCCTTAATACAATTGGCGGATTCACCGATCAGGTGCACACCTACTCGATCGCTGCGGGATACGCGATCCTGCCGCATATCCTGGGCTCGGCGCGCGCCGCGATGACAGACGCAACAAGTTGGGATTCGATCATCTCAAACACCGAACTCGTGGTCGCCTTCGGTGGCGTTCCGCTGAAGAATGCGCATGTGGCCGCAGGTGGTCCGGGTCAGCATATGACCGGGCCCTACCTCAAGGAAGCTCACGCCGCCGGCGTAAAATTCGTCAACATTTCCCCGATCCGCGACGACATTGCGGACCACCTGAACGCCGAATGGTTCGCCATACGCCCCAACACCGACGTGGCCATGATGCTGGCCATTGCACACACGCTGGAAACCGAGGGTCTCGCCGATCGGGATTTCCTTGAACGCTATTGTGTCGGCTATCAGAAATTCCGCGCCTACCTGCTCGGTGAGAGCGACAGCACCCCGAAGGATGCCGATTGGGCCGCGCCAATCTGTGAGCTTCCCGCCGACACCATCCGCGCGCTGGCCTGGCGTATGGCGGGCGCACGGACCCTGATCAACACCAACTGGTCATTGCAGCGCGGTGACCACGGGGAACAGAGTTTCTGGATGACAGTCACGCTTGCAGCGATGCTGGGCGGGATCGGCCTGCCAGGCCAGGGATTCGGTTTCGGCTATGGCAGCATGGGCAATATCGGCAATCCGCGCCAGGCCGTCCCCTCGCCCGCACTGTCGATTGGCAAGAATCCCTGTGAGAGCTGGATTCCCGTGGCGCGTATTGCCGATATGCTTCTGCACCCCGGAGAGAACTACGAATTCGACGGCGAAACCCGAACCTATCCGGACATCAAGCTTATCTACTGGTGTGGCGGAAATCCGTTCCATCATCATCAGGACCTGAACCGCCTTGTACGCGCCTGGCGGCGCCCCGAAACCATTATCGTCAATGAACCCTGGTGGACTGCCACGGCAAAGTTTTCCGATATCGTCCTGCCTTCAACCACGACGCTCGAACGCAAGGATATCGGCGCCACATCGCGCGACCGCTTTATCCTCGCCATGGATCAGGCCATCGAACCCGTCGGCGAAGCCCGGAACGATTTCGATATCTTTCGCGGACTCGCACGCCGCACCGGGACCTTTGACGCGTTTTCCGAGGGGCGCGATGCCGAGGAATGGTTGCGTCATATATACGACCGGGCGCGCCAGAGCGCTGCCGCACAGGACGTCACCCTTCCCTCCTATGATGAGTTCTGGGAGGACGGCCATATCGAGATTCCACGCCCGGACAAGCCGACCGTGATGCTCGAGGAATTTCGCGCCGATCCGGAAATACATCCGCTTCCGTCACCGTCGGGCAGGATCGAAATTTTCTCGGAGGTGGTGAGCGGTTTCGGATACGCAGACTGTCCGGGACATCCGGCCTGGCTGGAACCGATCGAATGGCTTGGCAGCCCGGCCGCCGGGACTTACCCGCTGCACATGATTTCCAACCAGCCCCGCACGCGGCTTCACGGCCAGCTCGACAATGGAACGGTCAGCCGGGACAATAAGATCAACGGTCGAGAGCCGGTCTGGATCCACCCCTTCGATGCCGCCGAACGCGGGCTTGTCGATGGCGATGTGGTGCGTGTGTTCAATCAACGTGGTGCATTGCTTGCGGGCGTGAAGGTCACATCCGATGTTCGCCAGGGTGTTATCCAGCTTGCGACCGGCGCCTGGTATGACCCGGAAGACCCCTCTGTCGAAAACAGCCTCGACAAGCATGGCAATCCCAACGTACTGACGATTGATCAGGGAACCTCACAACTGGGACAAGGCCCGATTGCGCACAGCGCCCTCGTTGACATCGCACTGCATGAAGGGCCGCTGCCCGAGGTCACAGCCCACAAAACACCACCCATTGTTGCAAATAGTAGTACATACACTCGCTAAAAGTGCATGTGCTAACGTATCCAGTGGTTTTCCTAATGGACTGACCGTCTTTCCTCGTCAAGGATAAGATAGTTGTGTCGATGGCATGATCCGGACCGTTTCCTCACGATGGACGGGACGACAACAGTCTTTCTGGTCGCCCTGGCGGCATCATCTGCACTGGCAATTGCACTGGCCATTGCGCTGATCACGCATCTGCGCCGTGCCACCCCCATGAAGCGAACCTTCGATGCGGCATCGGTCGGCATCGTCCATGTCGCTATTGAAGGGCGCTGGCTTCGCCTGAACGACAAGATGCTCGATATCACGGGATACACCCGTGACGAGCTTCTCGACATGCAATTTTCGGATATTACGGTGAAGGAGGATCTGCCGGAAAACTTCGAGCAGAACACCCACCTGCGCAGCGGCGAAATCGATAGCTACACATTGGAAAAACGCTATCTGCGCAAAGACGGGAGCCCGTCAAAACCGTCCATCAGGCCTTCCGGCCGGCGGCGCTCCACAACCAGTCCGATACTGCCCGGCTCGGGGCGTTGCGGGGAATGCCGGACATGGGGCGGCAAAAGCAGCACTTCGCCTTCCCGGATGGGCACGTCGCGGGGACGGCCGTCTTCGATAATCCGCAAGGAGATGTTGCCTTCCAACTGATAGAAGAACTCTTCAAACGGATCATCGTGGTAGTCGGTATGCGCGTTGGGTCCGCCGATCACCATGACGATTAAGTCCGTGTCTTTCCAGACCACCGCGTTTCCAACCGG
>JAYQBG010000017.1:550-51177 GCA_038137215.1 Alphaproteobacteria bacterium | reverse complement strand
CTTGAGAAGATGCCGGTGCTCGTCGATCCATTTCTGAAAATTGAACGCATTTATCTGTGACATAAGATGATCCTCAGGCTGCGTTGTTGGTGTCGCGGAAATCAAAACCGGTATCTGCCGCAAAGGCATCAATCAACCGCTGGGTAATCGGCCCCGGTGCCGGGTTCCGGGGCGTATGATCATCCACAGCCGAGACCGGCATCGCACAAATCCCGCTGGAGGTGATGAAGTATTCATCCGCCTGCGCCACATCGTACATCGTGAACAGGCGCTCCTCGAGCGGGATGGCCAGGCGCTCACAAAGTTCAAAAACAACCTTACGCGTCACCCCTTCCAGAATGTTGCGCTCCGGGGCGGTCCACAGAACACCGTCGCGGGCAATAAAAAAGTTGGCGACCGAGTTTTCTGCAACATTTCCGTCCAGGTCCAGCATCAGGGAGAGCGCATCGCGCGAACCGGCGTCAAGCTCGGCCAGGAGCTGGTTCATCTTGCTGGTCACCTTGGCCCGGGTTTCAATACAGGCCGGAGGATTTCGCCGGGTTGTGGTCACCGACAACTTCACGCCGCTCCGCATCGTCTGCGCGGTCGCCGCCGGATCGGCATACTGCAAGAACATGAACAGGGTTGCAGGCCCTTCGGCGAGATGCGCGGGAGCAAAGGCATCACCCCCACGGGTGACCCAATGTCCGAGGCGATACTGCCCGTTCTCGGACAGACGATCCCTGTTGGCCTCCATCAGGCGTTCGGACTCTGCCTGCATTTTTTCCGGACCGAAGGGCGGCTCGATCCGCACATAGCGCAGCGAACGATACATCCGCTCGATATGGTCGGAAAGGCGATAGGGCACGCCTCGGAAACAGGGCGTTACCTCATAAATTCCGTCACCCCACATGAAACCGCGCTCGAAGGGCGATATTCGTGCTTCGGAAGCTTCAACGATCTCACCATTCAGATAGACCAGTAGATCCTGCGTCATCACAACCTGCCTTTTATTCATCCGCGCCTTTGCCGCACCACACGGAACCACATTTGGTACTGGAGAACCACGGCCGACGATGCTCTAAGATATCGCATTTACAATCGGGGGCAGGAATGGACTCGCGCAAGGAGATCATAGGTATTGCGCTGGTATTGGCCATCGGGGTCGGGTTTGCGATGGCGAACACGCTCGCCGGCGTTGCCTATACCGGGGGCACCGATGCCCTGACCGTCTCGACATCCCGGTTCTTTCTGCCGGCGCTGATCATTGCCGTCATCCTGCTCGCGACGGGTCAGCCCCTGTTGATGCCAAAACGCGACGGTCTGATCGCGGCAGTGCTGGGCCTGATTACCGTCGGCTACACGTGGGGCCTGCTGTCGGCGATCGAGGTACTGCCCGTCCCTCTGGCGGTGCTGGTTTTCTATCTCTTTCCGATTTTCACCACCTTCATTGTCGCGGCAATGGGATGGGAAAAACTACATCGGATCAACGTCATCGCGGCATTTGTGGCCTTTGCGGGTCTGGCCCTGGCGCTGGGTGTCAGCGGGAAAGGGCTCAACCTTACCGGGGTCGCGCTGGCGGCCATGTCGGCGCTGGGACTGGCTATCGTTTCGGCTGTCAGCAGCCGGGTGATCCGTGCCGGCGACCCGCGACAGGCCACGTTCTACATGGCGGCGACCGCCGCCGTGACCTTCGTTCTGATCACCCTGCTGTTCGGCGAGTTCCGGCTGCCCACCACACCAACGGGGTGGTGGGGTCTGATCGGCACCAATCTCGTCTATGCCGCCGCGATGATCGGCTTCTTTGTGGCGATTTCCATGATCGGCCCCGGCAAAACGACCCTGTATTCCAACATCGAGCCCCTGATCGCCATAGGCGCAGCCTTTGTGCTGCTCGATCAGGTGCTCTCGCCCTGGCAGATTCTCGGAATTGTGACCGTCGTGGGCGCCCTCTTCTTCGCCGCCCGCGCCAGCCTGAAACGCCGCGACAGCTAGGCCGGACGGGCCGGAAAATAGCGGTCCAGCCAACCCTTGACCGCATCACGAGCACGATGGCTGTCCACCGAGAACGGAAAGTGATCCACATCGGAGAGCAGCATCAGGTCCGTGGGCTGTTTGGCATGCGCAAACAACTGCAGCGACTGGTCCGTCGGCGTCACTGAATCATCTGCGGCATGAAACAGCAGGCACGGCCGCGGAGCGATATTTCCCACCACATCATTGGCCCGGAAGTCGTACATGCTCTGGGCCACCTCGGCCGGAAACTTCAGATGCACGTTCTTACCCATATGCCCACGCAGATGCTCGGGGATGGGCACAATATCCCACCGGTCCACCATCAGGGATTCCCCGGTCTTCTCGCGATGGGCCTTGCCGTCTTCCAACATCTTGGTAAAGCGCGCCCACGCGGCGTCCGACTTGTGCTGCAGGCGGAACTTGCTCTCACCATCGCCCCAGCCACAGGAAGAGACCACGGCCGCGATACGCTCATCGACCCCACCGGCATAAACCGCAACAGCCGCACCGAAACTGTGACCGATCACACCGATCTTCGCCCCATCGACATAGGGTTGTTTGGCGAACCAGGTGACCGCATTTTTGACATCCTCAACCTGGTCCTCACAGAGCACACGCGCGGGCTCACCCTCGCTGTCACCGCAGCCGCGGAAGTCGAACCGCATGGCGACATAGCCCCAGTCGGCCAGCATATTGGCGATAATCTCGGGCGTGGATCCGTCCTTGCCAGTCCCGAAGCCGTGCAGCACCAGAAACGCCGGTCGTTCTTTGCCCGGTGCCAAATCGGCCGGTGTGTGCACCACACCGGACAAGGTCAGGCCATCCGATTGAAATGTGACGTTCTGTTCCATGCTCACTCCCCTTCTTTGCGTCGCGACTAACCGTCGGATCGTAATTTCTGGCGGTCGATCTTACCGGTACCCGTCTTTGGCAGATCGTCTCGATATTCGACAAGCCGCGGATACTTGTATGGCAGCAGGGCGGATTTAACATGTTCGCGCAGGTTCCGCGTAACCTCGTCGGACCCTGTCAGGCCCGCTTTCAGAACGATCCACGCCTTGGTTGTCATCAGGCCATCGGCCTGACTGATCCCCAGCACGCAACTCTCCTGCACATCCGGGTGTTCATTCAGGCACCGCTCGATCTCAAGCGGATAAATCCACTGCCCGCTGACCTTGATGAGATCATCCGCGCGGCCATCGAAATGGTAGAAACCCTGTTCATCACAGGTGAACCGGTCGCCCGTGTATATCCAGTCACCACGCATGGTCTCGGCGGTCTTTTCGGGCTGGTTCCAGTAGAACGGCGCCTGGGAATCACCGCGCACCCACATGGTGCCCGCTTCGCCCGGCGCGACAGGTTCACCGTCCATATCGCGCAATTCGACCTCATAGCCCGGCACCCGTTTACCGCTGGCGCCCTTGCAAAGATCATCGGCGAAATTGCTCACATAGATGTGCAGCACCTCGGTCGATCCCAGACCTTCCAGGATCGCAAGCCCGTAGCGCCGCTCCCATTCGTTGAAGGTTTCCTCGGGCAGCGGCTCGGCAGCCGAAAGACACAAGCGCAGGCTGGACAGATCGCGCGCCGCCGAGCCTTCATGGGCCACCAGAGCATTGTACAGCGTGGGCAATCCGAAAAAGACCGTCGGCCGGTGGCGTTCGATCACATCATAGATCGGGGCCGGCTCGGGACGGCCCGGCTGAAGTATCACCGCCGCGCCGACCGAAAACGGAAACGTCAGAGCATTCCCGAACCCGTAGGCGAAGAAAATTTTCGGCACCGAGTAAACGATGTCCTCTTCGGTCAGCGACAGGACATATTCGCCGTAGCTGAGATGGGTGTAGGGCATATCGTGTTGCAAATGCACGATGCCCTTGGGGCGCCCGGTGCTGCCCGAACTGTACATCCAGAACGCCATGTCATCGCGATGGGTATCGGCCGGCTCCAGTTCCGCTGGCTGGGCTGCGATAAAGCCTTCCCATGACGCCGTGTCCACCGGGAAGTTGTCGGGGACGTCGCCGTTGGCGACCACCACCAGTTTGACCTTCGCCCCCTCCTCCAGGGCCTCGGCCAGCACCGGCAACAGATTGGCTTCCGCAATGACGATGCCCGCGGAGCTGTCCTCGATGTAGTAACGCACAAGGTCCGCCGGCGAGAGCGTGTTGAGAAGCACCGGCACGAACCCGGCGCGCACTGCCCCGAAAAATGCCGCCGGATACACCGGTGTATCGTCCAACAGCATGACCACCCGATCCGATCGCGAAACACCGGCAGCGATCAGTGCATGACCGGCCTGGGAGGCCAGCGCACAAAGCCCGGCATAGGTCAGGCGAACGTCGCCGGACAGCACGGCCGTGCGTGCGCCGCGTCCGGCCTCCAGGTTGTCGAACAGAACCGCGCTGGCATTGTAGCGCTCGGGAACGGAGAACCCGATTTCCCCGGCCCCCGCCGTGTCGAGGCCAACCGGATCCTGTATGGGGGCGACTTGTTCAGTGTTCACGCAACTCCTCCCAGGTGCCTTATAGCAGGGCAGCGCCCTCCGATCAGCGCATAAAAAACCCGCCGCAGAGACTGCAGCGGGCTTTCGCAGTTGGGTTGTTCAGCCGTTCTTTTTCACCATCCGATAGACCACGAGCAGAATCATGGCCCCGACCACGGCGAGCACGATGCTGACGAAATTCAAACCGTCTACCGAGCCGAAACCCAGCTGGTTTCCAAGAAAACCGCCAATCACGCCGCCGATCACACCGATAATTCCGGTGACGATGAATCCGCCCGGATCTTTTCCCGGCAAAATAAGCTTCGCGATAAACCCGGCGATCAGACCCAGAACGATCCAGGACAAAATTCCCATGAGACTTCCTCCCAAAAACTGCGCCTTGGACAGCGCGGGCAAAGCCTAGGTGTCGACCCCGAATCGGATCAAAGCACGCGGCAGCGGGAAACAACTAGTTTTCGGGTGAATCGTCATCGATCAGAATGCGCCGCGCGGCGCCATCCAGATCGTCATATTGCCCGCTTCGGATCGACCAGATGAACGCGGCAAGGCCGACCCCGCCAAGAATCAGCGCCACCGGGATCAGGATTAGAAGAATGTTCATTCGGCGTCTTTTTTACGGAAACCCTGAGGCCGCAGTGCATTCATGGTCACCAGCAAAGAAGACGACGACATGCCGCCCGAACCCCCAGTGGCTGCGATGCCCCTTATCGACCATACACTGTGCGTTCAGACTGATATGGTCGGCATTCTCCATTTCGAAGCTGGCGTGATGCAGGCCCGGGCCGTCGGATTTGGCCAGCGCAACCACATGATGGTCACTACCGCCCTGGAGATACATGAACGCAATCATGTCACCGACCCGGTCGGCAACACGCATGCCGAGCAGGCGCGTATAGAAATCGATCTTGCAGTCCACATCGGAGGTGAACTGAAGAATATGCCTCAGACGCTTGGGATTGATCGCAACATCGCGCGGCGGTGCGGCGCGCGGGCCACGACGCTCGAAATGACCGGGTGTGTTGGTCGGCCATTCGGCCGAATTGCCGAGCGCGTCCGGTCCACCCAGGGATGGCGCGGCATCGGCGATTTTGACATTCACGTAAACACCATCCGGATCACGCACCCAGAGCCCCTCATCGGGACTCTCATTCGGGGCGTCGAGAAGTTGAACGCCCGCGTTTTCCATATTGGATTTGACGGATTGGAGCCCTTCTTCGGTGGTCCCAAAGCAGACATGGTGAAGCCTCTTTCGCGTGCCGCCGATCAGGCGCAGCTGATCCTGCTCACGCCCGAGGCACCCGACAATGCCCATGCCGTCGCGCGCGGATGTCTGCAAACCCGCATCGGCATAGAAATCGAGCCCGGTTTCGATATTCGGGACTTCAAGCCCCACATGCTGAAGATTGGTGACCGCCACAGTTCCCTCCATCTGCTTCCATACGGTTTCGTATGGTCAAGCTAGATGGTGCCGGGGTCACCAACATTGACATGCATCAAGCCGACGGATTGGCCGGCTTGCAGGGATCTAGGATGATTTTCCCTGTCGCTTCCGTTTCCGGCGCAAGACGGCAACCAGTTCGCGGGCGGCCTCGAGCAGCGGCTCCCGGTGCACATCGTCGATCGGATCATTTTCGGCCATTTCCTGCGCCGCTTCCTTGAGAATATCAGCAAGCAGGAAGTAGTGAAGATGCACACTCGCGATCCGACTTTCCTCGCCCTCTTAGAGCAAACGCAGGAAGACTTCATCGTCATCCGCGTGTACTTCGAAGGACGAATCGCGGTTGAAGGTCCCGCGGTAGAGGCGATTTGGCAGCGAGATCGCAATCTCGGCCTTGTCCGTGATCGGGTGCTTGCTCATGTGAACACTCCTTCTGAGCGATGATCAGCCGGTTGGGTTTGTATTTTTTCTGGCCTAAAACCCGCGCAGGCGCGAAACATTGCGCTGCGTCAATGCCAGCCGACCCTTCCCCCAAACAGGAACATGCCCGTGAAAGCCGTCATCATCCCCGTCACCGCCTTCCAGCAGAACTGCTCCGTGCTCTGGTGCGAGAACACCAAAAAGGCCGCCGTGGTCGATCCCGGCGGCGAAATCGAGCGTATTGAGGCCGCCATCGCCGAACAGGATGTGGAGGTCGAGAAGATCATGCTGACCCATGGCCATATCGACCATGCGGGCGGCGCGGCGGATTTGTCGGAGAAGCTCGGCGTCCCCATCGAAGGCCCGCACCGGGAAGACAGCTTTCTGATCGAACAGCTTCACGAACAGGGCGCCCAGTTTGGGGTCGAGGGCGGCAAGCCCTTCAAGCCGACACGCTGGCTTGCGCAGGGCGATACGGTGACGGTCGGCGACCTGACCTTCGAGGTGCGGTTTTGCCCGGGCCACACACCCGGACACATCATCTTCTTCGAACCGGTCTCCCAGATCGCCTTCGTGGGGGACGTAATTTTCCAGGGCTCCATCGGCCGCACCGATTTCCCGCGCGGCGACCATGCAACGCTGCTCAACTCGATCCGCGAACAGCTCTGGCCGCTCGGGCATGACGTCACATTTGTGCCGGGCCACGGTCCGGCCTCCACGCTGGGTCACGAGCGCGAGACCAATCCCTTCGTGCGGGATGGCGCCTAGCCGGCGCTAGCGGTTCTGGATGATCGGCTCGGTGCGCGGCACGAAAAAGTCCGGCAACTCACTTTCCTTCAGCCCCTCATACAGACAATGCTTCTTCGGATGGGCCTCGTATTGTTCATCGGGGCTGGCATCGGTGGCCGGTGTGGTCGGGATGCAGCCCTCGCAATAGGCCTTCAGCGTGCGCAGCGGCGGTTCGCCCTTGATCGATTCATAGAGTTCTACAGCCGCGTCGATCTTCTCCTTCTCGGCTTCGGCCACCAGTACCACGGATCCCTCCGACCCCATGGCGCCGCCGCCCCCCACATGAGTGACGTCGTCGATGCCGAACAGGATCTTGAAGGCCTGCACTTCGGTGATCACGATGGCATTGGTGACCGGCATCATTCCGACCCGCTGGCCGGAGTGATAGTAGAAGGTGTCCTGCCCCATATGGCGGGCGGATTCCGTCACCGAAGGCACCAGCTTTTCCAGCCCCAGCGGAATGATCAGCTTGGCACCGCGGGCCATCATGATACCCATCGCAAAGCCGATGGTACCGCAGCCCGGATGGGCACAGAAAACACCGGCATTGAAGTCGGGATCGACCGCATTTCCCCCTTTGATGAAGACACACTTGTCGTCGAAGTTGCGCAGCATCTCGTCCATCATGCCCGTCGGCGGACGCAACTGGCCCTTCACGAGGCGGATGATCGGCGGCTTCTCCTCGGGCTGGGTCTGGCACAACACATTGTTGATGACCTGACCGGACAGATAGAACTCCTTGTTCGGAACCTCCCCCATGATTTCCTCGGCCACGAAGACGTTGGTCGAACCATGGGCAATGATCATTTCGGTGTTCTTGTAGGCGTTCTGCACGACGGGCAGCGCGGCCACCGCTTTCCCGATGATCCTGCGGCCCTCCCAGGGCGTGAAAACGAAAGAAGCGCGAAGTTTGCTCATGCGAAAAGTTCCCAAACGATGAAATCCGGACCGGCTGTCGGTCCAACGGGGACCAGTTTTAGCATGCTTCGCGGCTGTGTTTTGAGCCCACCCCATGTTTCTTCTCAATGTCTGAACATGTAGCGTGACAGGCATATCGCCAAACAGGACAGTTGCGCCAAAGACGGAGGAACGATCATGGATATCGGATTAAGCGGCACAGGACGCATGGGCACCGCGATGGGGCTCCACCTCATGGAGCAGAAGCACAGGCTCAATATCTGGAATCGGACCCGAAAGAAGACGAAGGAACTCACCGATGCGGGGGCGACCGCGCAGGACAGCCCCGCCGCACTCGTCGAGAGCGCCGACCTGATCATCAACATCGTGATCGACGACAAGGCCGCCAAAGCCGTCTATGAGGGCCGCGACGGAATCCTCTCGGCCAACCTCAAGGGCAAGCTGGTCGTGGAAATGAGTACATTGCTGCCCGAAACCACTCAGGCCCTGGAAAAGAATATCAAGGCCAAGGGCGGCGCCTTTCTGGAATGTCCGGTCGGCGGATCGGTGGCGCCCGCACGTTCGGGCAACCTCCTCGGCATGGCCGGTGGCACGCCGGCCGCATACAAACGTGCCAAACCGGTCCTCGAGCAGATCTGCCGCCGGGTGGACCGGGTCGGCAATGTCGGTGCGGGCGCGGCCATGAAACTCGCCATCAACCTGCCCCTGCTGACCTACTGGGAGGCGCTGGGCGAGGCCATGTCCCTGACCGAGAAAGCCGGCATCAAGAGCGCGCTGGCGGCCGATATCCTGGCCGATTCCAGCGGTGCCGCGAAGGTCGGTCCGGCCCGCATTCCCTGGATCACCGATGCCATCAACGGCAAAATGCACAAGAATGTCGCCTTCGACGTGGCCGGTGCCGCCAAGGACGCGACCCTGATGTGTGCGCTCGCCAAGCATTTCGGCGTCGATGCCCCGGCGATCAACGCCACGCGGCTGGCCTATCGCAAGGCCGCGGCGAGTGTGTGGGGCGGGCGCGACTTTGCCTTGTTGTCGGCCTGGCGGGTACTCCAGAACAAAAAGCCCAAATCGAAACGTGCCTGAGGTCGTGTGCGCGCCGCACGCGTATCATTGATCGGCAACATGTTTGTCATATCTATCGGGTGAGTTTTCGATACAGACAGATATGACAAACCAGCGGAATGACCGATATGAGCAACCTTGTTGAACTGGTGATCAAGCCCCGGACCCGCGACCTCGGCGGGTTCCAGGTCGCGCGGGTGCTGCCCTATGCCAAGCGGCGCACCATCGGCCCCTTCATCTTCTTCGATCACATGGGCCCGAACACATTCGGTGTCGGCGAAGGCATCGATGTGCGCCCTCACCCTCATATCGGTCTCGCCACGGTCACCTATCTGTTCGAAGGCGAGATCATGCACCGGGACAGCCTGGGCTACGAGCAGCCCATCCGGCCCGGCGATGTGAACTGGATGATCGCCGGACGCGGTATTGTTCATTCCGAACGCACCCGTGAAGAAATCCGCAACTCCGAGAACAGCATGTTCGGCATCCAGTCCTGGGTGGCCTTACCGAAAGACGCCGAGGAAAGCGAACCGTCATTCCATCATCACCCCGGAGATACCCTGCCGGAAACCGAGATCGATGGTGTGGAGCTCCGGCTGATCGCGGGTTCCGCCTACGGGATGGAATCTCCGGTCAAGACCGCGTCGCCGATGTTCTATCTGGATGTCCAGATTCACGCCGGAGGGTCCCTTGCGGTCACGGATGCCCATCAGGAGCGCGCTGTCTATGTCGTCTCGGGCGACATTTCCGTCGCAGGCGAGACCTACGGCCCGAACGACATGCTCGTGCTCGCCGAAGATGCCGATGTCACGCTCACCTCACAAAACAGCGCGCGGGTGATGCTGCTGGGCGGCGCCCCCATCGATGGCGAACGGCATATCTGGTGGAACTTCGTCTCCAGCTCCAAGGAACGTATCGAGCAGGCCAAGGAGGACTGGCAGGCAGGCCGTTTTGATATGATCGCGGGCGATGACGAGTTCATTCCCCTGCCCGAAAGCTGAGCCGACATGGATGCCCCCATCGCCATCACCATGGGAGACCCCGCAGGGGTCGGCCCGGAGGTCATCTGCAAGGCGCTCGCCGCGCTTGGTGACGACGCATGCGCGGGTATCACGGTGATCGGCTCACTGGCTGTGCTGGAACGCGCCAACACGCTCTGCAGCACTGGCCTGACCTTCGGCGGCACCAGCATCGAAGTCCTCGATCTGCCGACCACCGGCGTCGCCGGCGCACCGGCCGGAGAAGTCTCCGCCGCAGCCGGGGAAGCGGCCTATCGCTACATTTTGAAAGCGGCTGAAATGGCACAGGCGGACGAGACCGGCTGTATCGTGACCGCGCCGATCAACAAGGCTGCGCTCCACGAGGCTGGACATATCTATGACGGGCACACCGGCCTGCTGAGTCATCTGGCGGGCGGTATCAAGCCGAACATGCTGCTCACATCCCCGACACTTTCGACGATCCACGTCTCGGCCCACGTCTCGCTTGCCGACGCGATCCGCCGCTGCACCACCGAGCGGGTGCTCGAAGTCATCCGCGCCGGGGACGGCCACTTCAAGCGCCTCGGCATCGCCGCACCGCGCATCGCCGTCGCGGGCTTGAACCCCCATTGCGGCGAAGGCGGCATGTTCGGCACCGAAGACGACACCCAGGTGGCCCCCGCCGTGGCCGCCGCGCAGGCCGAGGGCATCGACGTGGTGGGCCCGCTCTCGGGCGATACGGTCTTTGCCCGCGCCCATCACGGAGAGTTCGATCTGGTGGTGGCCCAGTATCACGATCAGGGCCATGCCACGGTCAAGCTGATCGCCTTCGACACGGCGGTGAACGTGACGGTGGGCCTGCCGTTTGATCGCTGTTCGGTCGATCACGGCACCGCCTTCGACATCGCCTGGACCGGCAAGGCCGATCACACGAACATGCTCGCCGCGATCGAATACGGACGGCGGCTGGCGGCGTCGCGGGGCTAACGCCCTAACGCCACCCCAGCCCCGGGGCGACCTGGGTGAGGATCGCTTCGATCACATGGGCGTTGTATTCAACACCCAGCTGGTTCGGGACTGTCAGCATCAGCGTGTCGGCTTCGGCGATGGCTTCGTCCTGCTTCAGCTCCTCGATCAGGAGGTCCGGCTCGGCGGCGTAGCTGCGGCCGAAGATCGAGCGGACATTACCGTGGAGCATGCCGATCTGGTCCTGACTCTCGTTCCGCTGCCCGAAATAGGCGCGATCCATGTCGTTGACCAGCGCGAAGATGCTGCGGCTGACCGAAACGCGCGGTTCGCGGGTGTGTCCGGCCTCTTTCCAGGCCGCGCGATAGGCACGGATCTGCTCGGCCTGCTGGATGTGGAACGGCTCACCGGTCTCGTCGGTTTTCAGGGTGGAGCTCTGCAGGTTCATACCCAGCTTGGCGGCCCAGATCGCCGTGGCGTTGGAGGCCGCACCCCACCAGATACGATCCTTCAGGCCTTCCGAATGGGGCTCAATGCGCAGCAGACCCGGCGGATTGGGAAACATCGGCTGCGGGTCCGGCTCGGCAAAGCCCTTCCCCTGCAACACGTTGAGGAACACCTGGGTGTGACGGCGGGCCATATCGGCATGGTCCTCGTCCTCGGCCGGGGCATAGCCGAAATAGCGCCAGCCCTCGGTGACCTGTTCGCCCGAACCGCGGCTGATGCCCAGCTGCAGGCGACCTCCGGCAATCAGATCCGCCGCACCGGCATCCTCGGCCATATAGAGCGGATTTTCATAGCGCATGTCGATCACGCCGGTGCCGATCTCGATGCTGCTGGTCTTCGACCCCACCGCTGCGAGCAGCGGAAACGGCGAGGCCAGCTGCCGCGCGAAATGATGCACCCGGTAATAGGCCCCGTCCGCGCCCAGTTCCTCGGCGGCGACAGCCAGCTCGATGGATTGAAGCAACGCGTCCGATGCGGTCTGCACCTGGGAGCCATGGCCCGCGGACCAGTGACCGAAATTCAAAAACCCGATTTTCTTCATGTGTTTTCCAGCTACGCGGGAGATTGCGGCACCAGCGGCGTCATCTCTACCAGTTCCAAAATACTCTCGAGCAGCGCCGCATAGGACAGCAACTCGGCCTCACCAAAAGGCCGCCCGACCAACTGAATGCCGACCGGCAATCCGGAGGCCGTAAACCCGGCCGGAATCGAAATCGCCGGGCAACCGGTCAGAGTGATCGCGTAGGTGATGTAGATCCAGTCCACGTAATTATCAAATACGTGCTCGCCGACCTGCTCGATATAGCGGACATCCACGTCGAAGGGTGGAACGATGGCGGCGGGAAGTGCCAGTACATCGTAGTCCCCGAACCATTTCAGCACGCGTTCATAAAGTTTGGTCCGCGCAATGGCGGCGCGCCCCACATCACCCGCGCTCAATGCCATGCCCTTTTCGACCTGCCAGACCATCTCGGGCTTGAGCTGGTCCCGGTGATTGTCGAGCAAAGGGGCCGCGATGGTGGCGAATAAAGCCGCCCGCAGGGTCTGAAAGACTTCCATGGCACCGGTGAAATCCGGTGCCGCTTCCGACACCTCTGCGCCGGCTTCGGAAAACCGCGCGGCAGCAGCCGCGCAAATCGCCGCCACCTCCGGATCAACCGGACCGATCCCCAGATCGGGCGTGTAGCCGACCCGCTTCGGTGCGCGAGGCTCCTGCGCGGCCTGCAGGAACGGCATTGCGGGAGCTTCCAGGGATTTCGGATCACGCGGGTCATGCCCGGACTGTGCATCGAGCATGAGTGCCACATCGGCAACACTGCGGCCCAGCGGCCCCTCGGCAACCAGCGCCTGATGGATGTCCTGCCACATCAGTCCAGCGCCATGGGCGACCCGGCCCACCGAGGGGCGAAGCCCGACGATGGAACAGAAACTTGCCGGCGTTCTCAGCGAGCCGCCCAGATCATTGCCGGTCGCCAGCCAGGACATGCCGGTGGCCACCGACACGGCAGACCCACCCGAGGAGCCACCACAGGTCAGGTCCGTGTTCCAGGGATTGCGGGTCTTGCCGAAGACCTCATTGAAAGTGTTCGCCCCGGAGCCGAATTCCGGCGTGTTCGCCTTTCCGATGACGATAGCGCCGCGCCGCTTGAGGGTTTCGACAATCACCTCGTCTCGGTCGGGCACATTCTCGGCAAAGATCGGAGAGCCGTAGGTGGTGCGCACGCCCGCAACCTCGTTCAGGTCCTTGACCACCACCGGCAGGCCTGCGAGCCAGCCCGGCTCCGGATTCTCCGGCTGGGTGATGGACTGCGCGGCCTCACGCGCCTGATCCAGACAGAGCGTGGGAATGGCGTTGACCGCCGGATTGACCGCTTCGATCCGGGCGGCCGCGGCATCCACAAGATCGACCGGCGAGATGTCACCCGCCCGCAGACGGGTGACGGCCTCGCAGGCCGATAACGCGATCAGGTCTTCTTGGCCCGACACGGCGGTCAGTCGTCGCGAATTCCGGCCGGTCCCAACTGGGCTTCGGACAAGCCGGACGGTTTGCCCACGCGCTCCGGCAACAGGAAGCCACCCTCCGACTGGGGCACATACGGCCCGGGCGCGCCCCGCTCGGGCACCAGGATTTCGCGCTTGTGATCCGACGGGATTTTTCCGGCGAACGCATCGTTGATCCAGTCGGCCAGATATCCGTAGAAGTCGATCCCGCCAAAATTGGGCCGGTTGCGCGGATTGTGGAAATCGTTCTCCACCACCCACAGTTCTTTCGGCGCGGTGACCATCTCGTAGATGCGCAGCACGTCATCCAGCGGTGCCAACGGGTCGTATTCGCCGGTCACCTGCAGGACCGGGCATTCCACTTCGCCCGCCACATCGTCCAGCACCATCTGAGAGGCGAACTCATCGAACTCGTCCTCGTCATGGATGCCGGCCATATACATGAAGACCTGTTTGAAGCGCGGTGAGGCCTGCTCGAAAATCGCGGTCTTGGGCCCGTAACAGGCGGCTGCCGTGGCCACGGCTTTCACCCGCTTGTCGAGGGCGGCCAGGCGCATGCCCCAATAGGACCCCATCGAGAATCCCGAGACGGCGATCCGGTCCGGATCGACTTCGGGTCGGTCGCTGAGATAGTCGATTGCGGCGGACCCGGCGCGCTCGTAATTGTCGAGGGTGACCCGGATCTTCCGGATGTTCGACGTGCCCTGCCCCGGACCGTCGAGATGCAGGCAGTTCAGACCGCGATTGACGAAGGGGTGATGCAGCGCATCGATAAAGGCCTCCTTGGTCATATCCATGCCCGGACAGAACACAACGGTCGGGGCCTTTTCGGCACCCGGCACCATGTGCAGGACACCCTGTATGTAGTTGCCTTCGAACGGAATCTCGACACGTTCGATGGGGTGATCGGCGTATTGCATCACCTTGTCGAAACATTTCAGAAGCATGTCATGCAGATAGATTTTCTCGGGATTGTCGTCTTCGAAAATCGTGTGCTGGGCTTCGCGATAGTGCTCGCTGGCGACCCAGAAAAGTTCGGCCGCCGTCTCGGTATGGCCGGCCTTTTCGGCAGCCTCGGCAATCGACACGACATGGCGGGCATGCTTGTCCACCACGCGGTGGATCTGAGCGTAGGATTTGACCTCGGGCGGCACCACCCGGTTGTCATAAGCAAAGTTCTGGACGCGGCCCGTGGTCTTGACGATCCAGTCGAGCATCCATTGCTGATTGTCACGACGGCGTTCGGTTTGTTTCGACATAATTTCCACCTTTAATGAACTCGTTAATCGGTCCCGACCGCTGGCCTTGCATGGCAGCGGTCTTTACACCTCTATACAGAGTGGCGGGCGGGCAGAAAAGCTGGCTGCCCCGCAATTTCCGCAACACCGATATCCCGATCATGGCCGCACCCAGCAATCTCAAACTTGTGCTTGTCCTCGCGCTGATCTCGGGACTCGGTCCGATCTCGATCCACGTCATTGTTCCGGTCCTGCCCTCCATCAAGGTGGCGTTCGAGGCTTCGAATGCGGTGACCCAGCTGACCCTGACCCTGGGCGTGGTCACCATGGCGCTGGCCACTATCGGCTTCGGGCCGGCTGCCGATCGCTACGGGCGTAAGCCGGTGACAGTTGTCGGCCTGTTCCTGTTCGTCATCGGCAGCGGGCTGTGCCTCTGGTCACCGAATATCGAGGCCTTGATCTTCGGACGCGTTGTGCAGGCCATCGGCGGTGCCGCAGGGATCGTGGTCAGCCGGGCGATCATCCGCGATATGTTCAGCCGCGAGGAAACCGCACGCGTGCTGGGTCAGGTGATGTCCATCGTGGTCCTGGCCCCTGTGCTCGCCCCCGTGATCGGCGGTTTTCTTGCTGAGTTCACCGGCTGGCGCACCGTTTTCGTGCTGGCCGGCGGTATGGGCCTGCTGGCGGTTGTTGTGGCGCTCCCCGCCCTGCGCGAAACCCATACTCCGAGAGAGGGCGGCAACCTGTTCGGCCAGATGCTGCGGGCCTATCCGGTCCTGCTCCGCAGCCCGGCCTTCATCGCCTATGCCGGATATGCCGGTTGCGGCATGGGAATCTTCATGGTCGTCGCCGGCGGCGTGCCGTTCCTGATGGTGGAGGTTTTCGACCGGTCACCCTCGGCCTTCGGCCTCTTTTTCATGTGCCTGACCACAAGCTTTCTGGTCGGCACCTTCGCAACATCGCGCGTGACCGAACGGCTTGGCCTTGATCGCATGATCCGGATTGGCAGCACCGGCGCCGCGCTGTCGGCCATCGTCATTCCCCTACTCTTTCTGGCCGGCGCCACCTCGCCCTGGGCGATCTTCGCGCCGGGTCTGGTCATGGGCCTGTCCCACGGACTGGCCATGCCGAACGCGCAGGCCGGCGGCGTGAGTGTCAATCCGCAGGTCGCGGGTTCCGCCTCGGGCCTGATGATGTTTCTTCAGATGAGCATCGGTGCCGCATTTGGTCAGGCCGCCGGCATGCTGCCCCACAGCAACCCGATGCCCGTTGCACTGCTGATCGCGGCCGCCGGTCTGGGCGGCTTCCTGGTGTACAATGTCCCCATGTTTCTCAGCCGAAAGCAGGCAACATGACAAAATCATGGATGATCGTTTCTGTGCTGGCAGTTGCGCTGATGTTCGATCAGGGCGGCGTCTCCGCCCAGGCCCCCCCGAGCGAAGTGACACAGGCAAGTTATCAGGGGCTGCTGAAAGCCGCCGCCAACGGAGACACCGCGCGCATCGAGAAGCTGGCCGCTGACGGTGCCGACCTCGATCAGCGCGACCCGCATGGCCGCACACCACTGATAGTGGCTGCACATCTGCGCAATTACGATGCGGTTCGGGCATTGCTGGCGGCCGGTGCTGACATCAATCTCCTCGACAAGGACCGCTACGACGTCATCACCATTCCGGCTGTTGCCGACGACCCCAAGATGGTCGCGATGGCCATTGAAGGCGGCGGCGATCCGAAAATGGTGACCAGTCGCTATGACGGAACGGCACTCATCGCAGCCGCGCATCTCGGCCATGACGAAGTTGTAAAGACGCTGATCGAGGCCGTCGCACCGCGCGACCATGTCAACAACCTGAACTGGACAGCCTTGATCGAGGCCATCGTGCTGGGCGATGGCGGCGCCCGTCACACAGAAACGGTAAGAGCTCTGGTTTCTACCGGTGCAGACGTCAATCTTGCCGATGGCAATGGTGTCCGTCCGCTGTCCCTGTCCCGGCGACGCGGATACAGGGAAATCACAGCGATCCTTGAAGCTGCTGGGGCAAAAACCGAATGACCGGCCCGAACCGGAGAAGCAAAACATGAACACATCCGCCGAAGACAGCCTGGCCATCCGCGAACTGGTCGAGAATTGGGTGGTGTGGCGCGATGCCGGCCTGTGGGACAAGTTCCGCACGGTCTGGCACGAGGACGGTGTCATGCAGGCAACCTGGACCCAGGGAACGGTGGATGAGTTCATCGAGATGAGCGTTGCCGGATTCAACAAGGGCGTTCGCATCCATCACTTTCTCGGCGGCCATGCGTCGGAAATATCAGGTGATCGGGCCATCGGTCAGACTAAGATGACGATCAATCAGCGTGCGATAGTCCATGACGTGGAAGTCGATGTGGCCTGCACAGGGCGGTTTTACGACTTCATCGAGCGTCGATCCGGACGCTGGGGGATTGTGCTGCGCCAGCCCATCTACGAGATCGACCGGATGACCGTGGTCGATCCCAACCAGACGGTCGATCTCGACAACGCGTTGCTGGAACAATTTCCCTATGGCTACCGGCACCTGGCCTATCTGCAGACACTCATCGGCTACGACGTTCTGAAGACAATGCCCGGCTTGACCGGGCCGGAGGTCGACGCGCTCTACGCACGCGGTCAGGCGTGGCTCGAAGGAGCAGACTCGCCCTAATGACCGGGCGAGGATAGTCTAGGGAGTGTTTCGTTTTTGGGAGGATCAGAATCATGCAGTTCGGCATCGGACAATCGGTACACCGCAAGGAAGACCCCAAGTTTCTCAGGGGGCGCGGACGCTATGTCTCGGACATGGTCCTGCCTCGTCAGACCTATGCGGTTTTCGTCTATTCGTCCCACGCGCATGCCGATCTCACGGGGATCGACACCTCCGAGGCTGAGAACGCACCGGGTGTTTTTGCGGTGCTCACCGGCGCGGACTACGTCGCGGACGGTATGGGCCCCACCGGCGGTGTCATGCCCGAAGACATGGGCGGTCCGCCGGGACACCGCACCATGCACATGCCTCTGGCTGTCGATCGCGTTCGTTTTGTAGGCGAACGAGTTGCGGTTGTGATCGCCGAAACCGAGGCCCAGGCCCGCGACGCAGCGGATCTGATCTCCGTCGAATACGCCGAATTGCCCGCCGTCATCATGTCGGAAGACGCCGTGAAAGACGGCGCGCCCCTCGTCTATGACGAAGCGGCCAACAATGTCAGCTTTACCCTGCGCATGGGCAATGGTGACGAGGTAGAGACAGCCTTCGCGCGCGCGCATCATGTGACGAAGCTGCACCTGCACAACAACCGCCTCGACGCGGTCACCATGGAACCGCGCGGCTGTCTGGGCGACTTCGATACGAGCACCAACCGCCTGACATTCTATACCAGCACCCAGAATGCCCACGGCATCCGTCAGGGCCTTGCGGCCCAGAACCTGAAGGTGCCCGAAGGCATGATCCGTGTTGTGGCCAAGGATGTCGGCGGCGGCTTCGGCATGAAAGGCCACGTCTATCCCGAGGAGGCCGTTGTCGCCTGGGCCTGCAAGCGCATTGAGCGCCCGGTCAAGTGGATCGCAACACGCAGCGAATCCCTGATGGGCGACGACCACGGTCGCGACCAGACTGTCGATGCCGAACTGGCACTTGACGAGAGTGGCAAGTTCATCGGCCTGCGTTGGGTCGGCCTGCACAATGTCGGCGCCTATGTCGAAGGCGCAGGTGCGGTCCCGGTGATGTTCGCCGCCAAGCTAGCGCCCACCGTTTACAACATTCCCAATGTCGACGTGATCAACAAGGCGGTCTTCACCAACACCGCGCCGACCGTCCCCTATCGCGGCGCCGGCCGTCCGGAAGCGGTTTACATCATGGAGCGGCTGATCGATCTGGCTGCCCAGGAGACCGGGATCGACCGGGCCGAGTTACGCCGGATCAACTTCATCGTGCCCGAGGACATGCCACACGCCACAAAGACCGGCTGGGTCTATGACACGGGCGACTACAAGACCGCGCTCGAAAAGTGCCAGTCAATGGCGGATTGGGACGGTTATGAGGCTCGAAAGGCCGAGACCGAAGCCAGGGGCCTCAAGCGCGGGCGTGGCCTCGTCTATTACGTGGATAACACCGGTATCTTCAACGACCGGATGGAAATCCGCTTCGACCCCAGTGGAACGGTCAACGTGATCTCGGGCGTGTTCTCTCACGGCCAGGGCCATGAGACGACGTTTTCACAGATGGTCTCCGAATGGCTGGGCATCCCGTTCGAAAGTATCCGCCTGTCCCAGGGCGACACCGACGAAACGGCCATGGGACGTGGCACCTATGCCTCGCGCTCGATGATGGTGGGCGGCAGCGCGCTACAGGCAGCCGCAAACGAGGTCATCGAAAAGGGCAAGAAGTTTGCCGCCCATTTCATGGAGGCTGATGCCGCCGACATCGAATTCGCCGAAGGCAAGTTCGTCGTGGCAGGAACGGACAAGGAAATGCCCCTGACCCAGGTGGCGCAGATGTCCTTCATGCCGGTCCATCTGCCGAGCGCCGAGCTCGGTGTCGGGCTTCAGGGTGTGGGTGCCTTCTCGGCCGATGTGCCGAGTTTCCCGAACGGCTGTCACATCGCCGAAGTCGAGATAGATCCCGATACCGGCGAAGTGCGGATCGACCGCTACAATGTGGTCGATGATATCGGCACCGTCATCAACCCCCTGCTCGCCCAGGCCCAGATCCATGGCGGCGTCGTGCAGGGTGTCGGACAGGCCCTGCTGGAGGATGTGACCTATGACCGTGAGAGCGGTCAGCTACTCGCCGGCTCCTTCATGGATTACGGCATGCCGCGCGCTGATCTGATGCCGGAGATCAAGGTCGATTTCAGCCCGGTGCCCAGTAAATCCAATCCGCTCGGTGCCAAGGGCGTGGGCGAAGGCGGCACTGTGGCCGGTACGCCGACAATCGTGAACGCCGTGCTTGATGCCCTGGCACCGCTGGGCGTTCGTCAGATCGATACCCCGGTCACGCCCCAACGGGTCTGGCGGGCAATCAACGACGCGGCCTAGCACAGGTGAACACAGCCTTCGGGTTGGTGTTCTTAGACACGACGATATTGATCGTCACCGGACTGCGCATGCCGGTGGGCCTTGGCGGATCGCACTTGGCGCGGCAAAGAAGATTGGCGGTGGAAGCTGCTCCAACCGGATCAGCTGTGGACTTGCAATGAATGAGAAACCCGAACGGCCGATGTGCTGGTCACGGTCAAGTTGCGCCCGAACCAGGTTCGCGCCAATGCCTATACCGATCATCGCTAGCAACGCGGAACCGTCTATCGCACCGCCCCAGGACAGATAGGCTCCGGTACGCCTTGCGTTACGGGGCGTGGCAAGCCTAAAACCCACGCCACCTGATTCAACACGACCCCGGTTTCCACCATGAACGACACCACGCCCCTGCCAGAGCCGCCCCAGCACTACGCGCAACGCTACATTCTAAAGCTGTCCTGCCCAGACCAGATGGGGATTGTGGCTGAAGTCTCAAGCTTTCTCACACAGCAGGACTGCAACATTCTGGAATCGGCCCAGTTTCATGACGAAACCACCGGCTTCTTCTTCATGCGCACGGTGTTCGGGGCCGGACCGACCACACCGAAACCCGACAACCTGACCGCCGCATTCGAGCCGATCAGCAAACGCTTCAAGATGCACGCAACGGTCACCGATCAGGCAAGCAAGCCCAAGGTCCTGCTGGCGGTCTCCAAGCCGGGGCATTGCCTCAACGACCTGCTCTACCGCACCAGCACCGGTGCGTTGCCCATGGATGTGGTCGGTGTCGTGTCGAACCATCCCGATCAGAAGCCGATGGCCGATTTCTACAATCTGCCCTATCACCATCTGCCGATCACACCGGAGACCAAGCGCGAGCAGGAACAGCAGATCCTTGATCTCGTCGATTGCAGCGGTGCCGAACTGCTGGTGCTGGCTCGCTACATGCAGATTCTGACGCCGGAAATGTGCGAAGCGCTAGCCGGACGGTGCATCAACATCCACCATTCCTTCCTGCCGGGGTTCAAGGGCGCCAAACCCTATCATCAAGCGCACACGCGCGGGGTGAAGCTGATCGGCGCGACGGCACACTATGTGACACCCGATCTTGATGAAGGCCCGATCATCGAGCAGGAAACAAGTCGGGTGGACCATGCCAATACACCCGAAGACCTGGAGCGGATCGGGAGCGACCTTGAAAACCTGGTCCTGGCCCGGGCTGTGCGCTTCCACATCGAACAGCGGGTCATTCTCCACGGCGACCGGACGGTCGTTTTCCCACAGAGCTAACGAGAACGTTCAGCGTTGGCGAAAGGCTTCGGAACGGGTTTTGAGCACCGGCTGGATCAAGTCGATCACCCGCTTTTCCCCGGTGTGGATATCAACCGTGGCGACCATGCCCGGAATGATCGGCATGTTCTCTTCTTCACCCAGCGCACTGTCACCGGTCTCGACCACGACCCAAAAGTAGTGACGGCCCCGTTCATCGGTATCAGCATCCGCAGCGATATTCACCACGGTTCCCTCCAGCCCGCCATATCGCACAAAATCATAGGTGCTGATCTTTGCCACAGCACGTTGCCCCACCTCTACATGACCCACATCGCGCGGGTCGAGACGCGCCTCGATGAGCAGGCGCTCGCGTGACGGTACGATCTGCATGATCGGATCGGCCGGGCCGATGACGCGCTGGGCAACGGGCGGCGCAACCCGGCCAAGAAGTGGTGGTTCGATCACGAGGTGGTCGGCGACAAGGTCGTCGAACCCAAGGGCGTCAACCGCCGGGAGATCGATCCGTCACGAAAGGTCGATCCGGCCAAGCAGCGCATTGCTTACTACCCTGCCAACATGATGCCTCCGCCCGACACGCCCGTACCGGTACCCGTGGACCGGAAGGCAGCGATGGCCGCGGGGGCCCTCCTCGAGACCCCGGAGGAAGCGAAAGCGCGGGTGGCCGCCGGTGGCTTACCGCCCGATCACTACACGCCGACACCTCCGCTGGGGGCCGGCCCGACCAAAAAACTCGCCGAAAACCTCTACGCGGCAGATTTCAAAGACGTAAAAACCACTTCCGGCGATTGACCGGTCCCGGAGCCCCCGAAAGAAAGAGAGAATACGATGGCAACTTTTGTTCTGGTTCATGGCGCGTGGCATGGCGGTTGGTGCTGGTCACGCATCACACCGAAGCTGCGCTCATCCGGCCACGACGTTTACACCCCGACCATGACCGGGTTCGGCGAACGCAGCCATCTTTTGAGCGCCGATATCGGCCTGGAAACCAATGTCACCGACATCATGAACGTAATTCTCTGGGAAGATCTGAGCGATGTCATACTCGTGGCCCAAAGCTATGCCGGCATGGTCACCACCAGCGTGGCCGACCGGCTGCCGGATCGCATCGCTGCGCTGGTCTATATCAATGCCTTCATCGCGGCTGATGGTGTGTCCCAGAATGACATGCTGCCCGACTGGCGGCGCGAAATGATCGAGGAAGAACTCAGCCGCGACCCGGATGCCTGGCGAATGCCCCCGCCCTCCGCGGAGCTGATCGGGGTGAAGGACCCGGAGGTTGCCGCCTGGATCACCGACAAGATGACAATTCAGCCCGCCAAGACCATGGCGGATCGCGCAACAATCACCGGAGCGGTCGATCAGATCACCAACCGCACTTTTATCCGGGCCACGGGCTACCCCAACAGCACCTTCGATGCGACCGTGAAGAAGTATATGGCACACCCGGAATGGCGCGGTGTCGAGTTGGACACCAGCCACGACGCCATGATCACGGCTGCCGACGAGGTGATCGGGATTTTCGAAGAGGTGGCAGCGAGCCTCCAGGGCTCCTAAAACGGAAAAGGGCCGCTCCGAAGAGCGGCCCCGTGAGCAGGCGAAATGCCTAACCCGTGGTCATGAAAGACCGTTGTCTCTAGCTGGCCAGAGAAGGCTGCTCCTCCGTCCGCACCCGAGACACAGGGTTGAACATCTTGCCTAGAATCTCACTCGACATTGGATCACCTCCTTTCGATTGTTGAAGAACGCAAAAAGCCTAACATCCGTTTCCGCGTCGCCGACAAGCGAAAAAAGTGCCCTTTTCGGTGAAACTTTTGTTACCCGCCGAAGCGCGTTTCCGGGACACCTTGGATTCCCAGCCCGGTGATCCGGAACAGACCGCCGGCGCCGAATTGGGGTTTGTTCTCGACCGCGAAATTGCCATGCGCATCGGCCCCCGGATGGGCCACACGCGCCATCGACGTCACGTAAATTTCGTCGAGATTATCCCCGCCGAAGATGACGCTGGTGATGTTCTTGACCGGCATGCCGATCCGGCGCTCGACCGTCCCGTCCGGCGCATAACGCACCAGATCGCCGCCGGTGACCTGGGCATTCCACATATGGCCTTCCGCATCGACCGTTGAACCATCGGCCACGCCGGGATCGTCCTTCGTTGTCGCGAAGATACGCTTGTTGGACACGGTTCCGGTTTCGATGTCGTAATCGTAGGCCCAGAACTCCTCCTGGAAGGTATCTGCGAAGTAGAAGGTCTTGTCGTCCGGGCTCCAGCAGGGACCGTTGGAACAGATAATGCCGTCATCGACCTTGCTGACGCTTAAATCCGGATCGAGCCGATAGAGGCCGCAAAGCCCCTTCTCTTCCAGATCGTCCATGCCGCC
Source organism: Alphaproteobacteria bacterium (assembly GCA_038137215.1). Lineage (GTDB taxonomy): Bacteria > Pseudomonadota > Alphaproteobacteria > UBA6615 > UBA6615 > JABJAG01. Next base: position 27,660 of record JAYQBG010000017.1, on the reverse strand, counting down.
CGCAAAAAGGCGTCCACGCCGGTCCACCTTGCCGTCATTCAGCCGCGAACGAGGTTCGTTCTCATCAACCAAGGTGATCAGGTCGAGTTTTTCGGTCTCGAAATCGTAGAAATAAAACCCGTCGTCATTGGCCAGGACCAATCCGCCATCCTTACGCAGCGCCAGTGCCCCAACATCGTGATCAAGTGTCCGGTTCTCGACCTTCCCGGATTTCGGGTCCATGCGCCAGATGGCCGGCTTACCAACCCGCTGACCCGTTCCATCGACCCAATAAAGCCGCCCTTCCTCAACGTCCCAGATTGGGCTTTCGCCAAGGTGGTTGTCGCACATCAGTACACATTCGATGGAGTAGGACATGTACTTACCTATTCGGCAGCAAGCGCTACTTACCTATTCGGCAGCAAGCGCGCTGTAGCGCTCGGGAATATCGAGATTGAAAATACGCGCGGCGTTATAGCCGAGGATGTTGCGCTTTGCGGTTTCATCGAGGAATGGCAGATCCCAGATCACCGAAGGCAAGTCGAAGTCCCAGTGGGGCCAGTCCGAGGCATAGAGCATCTGGGTATCGGCCTTGATGCCCTCCATGGTCGCCGCCAGCATGGCCTCGTTGCTCCGCTCCATGGGCTGGGTCGTATAGAACATGTCCCGCATATACTCGCTCGGCAGCTTCTTGAGCAGCGGCGCTTCCGAGGTGCGCATCATGTATTCGTGGTCCAGCCGCTGCATGGCAAAGGACAGCCAGGCCACGCCGCTCTCGATCCACATCACATTGAGCTTGGGGAAGCGTTCCGGCAGACCGTTGATCACCCAGTTGGTCAGATGCACCAGATTACACAGCACGAAGGATATGGCGTGCATGGAAATGAATCGGTTGAGCTGAGAGGTGTACTCGTCCTGCCAGTTCAGATGGGTGTGGAAGCCGAGAACCTGCCCCGCCTCCTCCAGCATGGCATAGAGACGCATATACTCGTTCGCATGGACCGGCTTGTGGCGTGACGATGTCACCAGGAAGCCGGCCACGCCGGGCTTGCCAAGGAACCGTTTGACCGTCTCTTCCGCCGCTTCGGGATTGTTGAAGGGCAGATAGAGCATGGCGCGGATGCGCGGATCTTCCGGCAGCACCCGTTCGACCAGCCAGCGGTTGTAGGCTGTCGCGAGATGAACCTCCATCTCCGGGACGGGATGCATGCCCAGGAACAGCAGCGCGTTGGGAAAGACGATCTGGTAGTCGAGGCCCATCTGATCGATACACTTGCGCGCCAGCACCACCTCGCGCGGCAAGCCATCGTCCTCGATCGGCTCCTTCAGGCCCTGACCGTGGGGAATCCGGCCCCAGACATTCTGCCATTGCAGGCCGGGTGTGTTGTTCAGAAACGCACCCCGCTTGGAGCCGTCACCGAAGGCCGAAGCCGCGTCGTGGATCACCGGATCTTCGATGTAATCCATGATTTCGGGCCAGTTCCGGTCATCACTGACATGGGAATCGATATCGACGATGAAAACGTCGTCGAAGCGGCGCTGATCGGCCTGCTGCCGCGCCCGGGCCAGCAATTCACGGCTGTCCGTCCAGTCGTCGATCTGGGCGAATGTGCGTTTGAAATCATCACTCATATTGCGTTCCTCCTCGCCCGCTCACGCGCGGTTCGTCCACATGGCCAGATCGAACAGATTCAGATCGGCCGCCTGCAGCAATGCCGTCACCGTTACGGCCACATCAGTCGCGTTCATAACGCCGGGTTCACGTACGGGCGAAAATCGCCGCCCTTCGACATCGACCTTGCGCGCATAGAGACGCGCACCGGCGGTCAGCAATGCCTGCACGGTTTCGTCGGAGACATCCGCCGTTTCGTTATTCTCCAGCCGCTTCAGGGACTGGGCCAGCGCCGCTTCGGCGAGCGCGGCCAGATCAGGTTCGGACATAGATGTCTCCATCGCGGATGACCACCTCGAATCCCCGAAGCTGTGTCTTTGCATCCCCCGGATGCGTGCCGGTGCGCAGATTGAATTCAAACCCATGCCAGGGGCAGACAATGTGTACGTCTTCCTCGACGAACTCGAAGCCGTGGCTGCGTTTGCCATCATCGAGAACTTCGTTGACCCGGTTCATGACTTTCCCCTGACAAACCGGACCGCCCATATGCGGGCAATCGCTCTCCCAGGCGAAATAATCATCCCCCAGCCGGAACACACCGATCTCCAGACCACCATCCACAACAATGCGGCGGCCTCGATCGTCCATGTCACCCACTTTCGCGACAAACAACTCTGCCACGTTCCTTCTCCCCCGAAAATTTCAGCACACGATATCGCGATGAATAAATTTTACCAAAGCTACCTGTCAGACCGGCGTCTCGCAAGATTTTGAACCAGTTCGATTGCAAGGCGCGCTTTGGCCGCATGCCAAGCCGGATTCCCATGGGTTATGCTCATTCGCGAATTCGGTTTCCGGAACTGATCCGAACGAGAACGCCTCTCGTACCCATGGTCACAAACCCACTCACACCATGGAGTTCCGAATGTCATCGATCAAAAAGTTCGTTTCGTCTGTATTCTTGGTCGGTGCTTTGGCCCTGTCCTCGACTGTTGCTGTGGCCGGTGGTCATAGTGCCAAGGATATCGTCGATATGGCTGCAGCCAATGACGACTTCTCCACTCTCGTGGCTGCCGTGCAGGCTGCCGGTCTAGTCGAGACCCTGAAAGGCGACGGTCCGTTCACAGTCTTCGCGCCGACCAACGCGGCATTCGCCAAGCTGCCTGAAGGCACTGTCGACAACCTCCTTAAGCCGGAAAACAAGGACCAGCTGGTCGCCGTCCTCACCTACCACGTGCTTCCCGGCAAAGTCATGTCTGCCGATATTGCCGGCAAGGAACTGAGCCCCATGACCGTCCAGGGCAGCATGGTCGATATCGACGCCAAGAGCGGCGTGAAGATCGATGGTGCAACTGTAACCACGGCAGATATCGAGACCTCGAACGGCGTGATTCACGTGATCGACACGGTCATCCTGCCGAACTAAAAGGATTGCCGGGCTCCTCTCACCCCTCCCGTGAGGACCCAAGCAAGCGTCGGGTGAGCACAGCCTCACCCGACGCACTCTTGTCAGAACAGGGAAAATGAAGATGACGACAGAAACCGAAATCGAAGTGGGTCATATCGGACCGGCCACCTGCCCCGTCTGCACCTCGGAAACGAAATTCTGGCTCCAGAGCAACGGGCGGGCGATGTGCCCGTGTTCGGCACGCCGGGCGTTCACGCCTTCGGAACTGGGGCTGGACAACTCGACCGGTGATGCAGGCGCATAGGCCTTTACGCGCGACTTCGCGCTTATGTCCATGAGCGGAGATACACAAACCGGTCACCGCGTGGCCGTTTTCGGCGCCAGCGGCGGCCTGGGTCGGGCCTTCTGCAATATTCTGCAGGACGACCCGCAGGTGAGTGAAATATATGAGCTCTCACGTGCGGGAAACACCTCGACCGGTGAAAAGTCCACCGGACTTTCCTTCGACATGTCCGACGAAGGCTCTATTCGGGATGCAGCCCATGCGATCGGGTGCGATGGCCCGCTGCACACGGTCCTGGTGGCCACCGGCGTGCTACACGACGACGAAGCACAGCCCGAAAAGCGTGCCCTCGATCTGGACAGCAAATCACTCGCGCACCTCTTCCATCTCAACACCATCGGACCCACGATGGTTGCCAAACACATGTTGCCCCTGCTCGATCGTGAGGAACGGTCGGTGTTTGCTGCCCTATCGGCACGTGTGGGCAGCATTTCCGACAACCGGCTGGGTGGGTGGCACAGCTATCGCGCCTCGAAGGCGGCGCTCAACATGATCCTGCGCACCCTTTCCGTAGAGCTCGCTTACAAGAATCCCTGCGCCATCTGCGTGGCGCTTCATCCCGGGACGGTCGATACCGGCTTGTCAAAGCCGTTTCAAAAGAACGTACCGGACGAAAAGCTGTTTACGCCCCGCTACGCCGCAACACAGATGCTGTCGGTCCTCGACGGTCTGTCCCCGCAAGATACGGGCGGCTTCTTTGCCTGGGACGGAAAACCCATCGCGTATTAGAATCTCAGGAACGAGTGGAGATGGATATGACTGTAAAATACTTCGTCGTCTATCTGGCGGCGCTGGTCACGTTTCTGGTCATTGATGGCATCTGGCTCGGTGTTGTGGCGCGGTCCTTTTATGTGGACCAGCTCGGGTACCTGCTGCGGCCCAAACCGAATTTTGGCGTCGCCGGCATGTTTTACGTGCTCTACGTCTTCGGTGTGGTGATCTTTGCCGTGCTGCCCGCCCTGTCCCAGCAATCCTGGATAACCGCCCTGCTGCTCGGCGCCCTGTTCGGCTTCATCGCCTACGGGACCTACGACCTGACAAACCTGGCCACTCTCGCAGATTGGCCCGTCATGGTCTCGATTGTGGACATGATTTGGGGCGCGGTTCTGACGGCAACCGTTGCGCTTTCGGGTTACCTCGTGGCGCGGTGGATCATCGGCGGCCCGGGTACCTGACGCCCAACAAAAAAGGGCGGCCCCGCAGCCGCCCGATTTCACTACAGATTGTACTGATAGGAATGCGGCACCCAGACATAGCCGTCTGCATGGGTATCGATGTAACCCACGGACGGGAACGGCATGTGGAAACCGATGGCGGGCATTTTCGCATCGGCGATCTGGGCCAGAACCCGTTTGCGCGAGACAATCGCGGCATCCGGGTCGTCATCCATTCCGAATTTCCATTCCGGATGAGCCAGTGACACGGCAAAATGCGCCACGGTGTCGGACATGATCATCAGCTCGTTGCTGCCGCTCTGGATGTGATAGGCCATATGCCCCGCGGAGTGACCGAAGGCATCGACAGCCGTCACGCCGGTCACAATGTCATCTCCCGGTTTCACGAAACGCGCCTGATCGGCCAGTGGTTCGCAGATCTTGCGGAACATCTCCAGCGTCGGCGGACGATGGGCCGGAATGTTTTCGCCTTTTTTCCAGAAGTCGAATTCCGTTTCGCCAAAGACGATTTCCGCATTCGGGAAGGTCAGTTCATCACCATGGGTCAGGTTAGCGATATGATCCGGGTGGCAATGGGTGACCACCACGATATCAACGTCGGAACGCTCATACCCGGCATCGGCCAGACGATCATTGTAATGCCCTGCATTGGGCTGAGGTGACTTGTCGCCAAACCCCGGGTCGAAAGCGATGAGCTTTTCACCGGTATCAACCAAAGTCGGCACAAACTGATGCTCGAAGTTCGGGAACGGCAGGTGGTGCCGGGTTGCGACCGCTTCCACATCTTCGGCACTCGCATTGGTGCCTGTCACGGGGTGCAGGTCTTCGCGAAGCAAAAAGCCTTCGAGAATATTGGTCACAACGAAATCGCCGTGATTGAACGAATACACGGTCGGGCGTGTCATGCTGGGTTTGTTGGCAGCCACAGGAATTCCTCCTCCATGAAATGAGGTTGGCTATATAGCACCTACAACCGCGGATGCCCAATCTCCGGCGTTGCACAACTGCCGTTCGAAAACGGATCACCGCCTGAACCGCCTATGCGGCAGGCCTAGCCGTTCGGATGCGTGCGCCGCAGGAAGAAAATGAACAGCAGCGCCGTTGCAAACATGATCAGGCTATAGGTCGCCGCCGGCACGGTGGCCAGGCCACCATCAAAGAGCAGCACCGCCACCGCAATTGCCAGGGTCCCGTTCTGAAGTCCGCATTCGAGGGCGATCGTGACACGCTGCTTCGGTCCGGATGCAAACATCCGAGCAATCGCGTAGGCAAGCGCCATCATCACAAGGTTCAGCACCAGTGTGATCAGTCCGGCCTGGGCAAAATAGGTGGCAATGTTGGCGCGTTCCTGGAAAATCGCGCCTGCGAGTACCAGAATGAAGAGGCCCGCGGAAATCTGCCGCGCCACAGGTTCGATCCGGATCGCAATGTTTTCGGCGTAGCGCCGGACAGCCAAACCGATCAGCACGGGCACCGTGACAATGACGAACACGCTGACGGCCGTTCCGGCCACGGAGACATCGCCCGCCTGCCCACCGATCAGATGCGCAGAGGAGAACACCACGACCGCTGGGATGGTGATCACACTGAGCAGGCTGATCACCGCTGTCAAAGAGATCGACAGGGCCACATCGCCGCGCCCAAAGGCCGTCAGGATATTCGACGTCACCCCGCCAGGTGCTGCGGCGATGATCATGACGCCCAGGGCAAGCTCGGGCGGCAAGGACCAAATACTGATCAGGACAAAGGCAACAACCGGCAGCAGCACGATCTGTGTCGTCGCGCCGATGAAAAAATCCCTCGGTTCCCGGGCCACCCGCGCAAAGTCATCAAATGTAAGGCCGAGCCCCAGAACGAATATGATGAACGCCAGTGCCAGAGGCAGGATGATATCGGTGACGACACCCATGGTTCCCTCCAAAACTTCCAGTCGATTTCAATCAGCCTAGTCGATCGCGCCGCGCCGCCGAAAGCGACGTGACCACCTTCGAACTGCTCCATGTGCTCGCACAGGACGTGGGAATTGAGGGTATCTTCTCGGACTGGCCCGCCACAGTTACCTTTTACGCCAATTGCATGGGCTTGAAGTAACGAGATCGGCTGCAGCCCCGGACGGGCAGTTTTCTGCGCCGTCAGGCCGCGTGACGCGCCATGAAATCGGCAAGTGTTTGCGCGACCTCAGGCTCGTGCGCGACCCAGTCCTCGAACGGTACAACCGGAACGTCCTGATCTTCCATTGGCAGCAGATGCATCTCGCTGCCGGGAATCATGGCATGCACGGCACACCCGCTGCGGGAATCGTGCACCTTGTCGTTTCCCGGGATCACGATTGTGGGGATGCGGATGGAATTCAGTTCCGCCTCGGTCACACCGAAGACCGGCAAATCCGCTCCGGCGACAAACAAATCCCGCAGGCGTGTCTGGATATCGATGAATTCCTCTGCCGACATGGCCATCAGACGGTCCCGGTTGGCCGGATTGGCGGCGATCCGTTCGCCATATTCCGGTGTCGCGCAAATCGCCTCCATACCACCGGATTCCGCGATCCGGATGAACTGGTTATAGTAATTCTCCGGCAGCCGCTCGGCGGCAAAGGCCCCGCCCGACACCCGCAAGAGCAGCAGGCCATGCGCCAATTGCGGATGCCGCAACCCAAACATGAGCGCCGTGCGCGCGCCCGAAGATGAGCCTCCGATAAATGCAGGCGCAGCGTCGAGATGGACAAGCAACTCGTTTAGGTCATCCGCCCAGACCGCTTCTTCCACATCCTCGGCCGCCATTTTGATGTCTGACGCACCAGTATTACGCCGGTCATGAAGCAGCACCCTATAACCGTAAGCGGCGACCTTCTCGGCGAGCGGCACAAACTCATCGAAACCGCGGCGCCCGCCCGTGATCAGCGTGACAAAAGGCCCGTCGTCCCCGATGATCGTGTAGCGAAGGCTGACACCCCGAATATTGGCGATCGGCATGTACGTTCCCCCTAGGCAACAGTTCGACCGGTTGATACGGACAGGTTATATGCTGGGGCACAAAAACCAAACACCCGCACTCCCGGGCCGAAGGATACGCAAATTGTCCAACAGCGACTCACCCGACCTTACATCGCGAGACCTTTATCAGACCTGGACCACAGTCAGCGTCCGGTACAGCGACCTCGACCCGAACCATCATGTGAACAACGGAGCGATCAATCAGTATTTCGAGGATGGCCGGGTCGGCTTCCGACTGCAGCGCCTGACCGAGGTGGCAGGCGACACTCTCTCGGGCTTTGCCGTCGTCAGATACTCTGCGAACTATCTCGCGCCCGCGCACTATCCGGGAGAAGTTGAAATCGGGACCGTCGTGACCCGCATCGGCGGTTCATCCTATGGACTGAGACAGGCGATTTTCCAGAACGACACCTGCGTGGCAACCTCCGAGATCGTGACCGTACAGATCGATCCCGCGACCGCTCGCTCTGTACCCTTGTCCGAAGCGTTTCGTAGCGCGCTGGCAGCGGCAATGCCGCCGGAACAGAACTAGCCCCGCGTCAACGCTCGCCCCACTTTTGTGGGCCCGCCGCCGAGCAAAGACATCGCGAAACGTGTGTTTCATCCAACACCCCATAGACGCAGACGACTGATCCCTTTAGGACATGCGACAATCGAATATCTGGCCTCGGGAATTTGTCCAACCGCATCAGCGTGACGGATTGGTTCCAGCCCCACCCCAGACCCGGAGAAGACGCGTGACAGACCTTGCGCGCAAAGCACTGAACATCGAAGACCTTCGCATTCTGGCGAAGCGCCGACTGACCAAGGCCCTGTTCGACTTCTGCGACAAGGGCAGCGAGGATCAGGTGGCGATGCGGGCCAATCGTGCCGCACTCGACCGGATTAAGCTGATGCCACGGGTGCTGCGCAACACGTCAAAGCGTCACGCCGGTATTGAGCTTCTGGGCAAGCAACATGATCTGCCGCTGCTGATCGGCCCTACCGGCCCGGCCGGTTTCGTCTGGTATCGGGGCGAAACCCAACTTGCCCGCGCGGCAGCCAAGGCCAACATACCCTTCACCCTGGCCAGCACCTCCAATACGGACATGGAAAAGGTCCATGCCAATGGCGACGGAACCCAGTGGTTTCAGCTCTATGTCTGGCGTGATCCGGAAGCGGCCTTCGTCACCATCCAGCGGGCTTTGGACGCCGGGTTCGAAGCACTCGTCGTCACCGTCGATTCACCGGTTTACAACAACCGCGAGATCGACGTGCGCAACGGGCTGGTCTTCCCGCCCAAGGTCAACATGAAGACAGCCATCGACAGCATCCGGCATCCGCGCTGGCTGTTCGGTACGGCCGGGCGTTACTACCTGGCCGAAAAGAAGCTTCCGGCCTTCACCAACATCTACATTCCCGAGGAAGCCAAAGCCGAGGCGACCGGTTACGTCTCCGCCAAATCCACAAGCTTCCTGAATCGTGATGACACGATGGATTACGACTACCTGCGCCGTATCCGCGATCTCTGGCCCCACAAGCTGCTGGTCAAGGGCGTCTTGCACCCCGAAGATGCGGTGATGATCGCGGATGCCGGGGCAGACGGTATTTTCGTCTCCAACCATGCCGGTAACACAAACGATACCGCGATCACGCCCTGGGATGCCCTGCCCGCGATCGTGGATGCCGTTGGCGACACCATGACGGTTATCGCCGACAGTGGCGTGCGGCGCGGCAGTGACGTGCTGAAGGCCCTCGCCCTGGGGGCCGATGCCGTCGCCATCGGTCGTGCAACACTCTATGGGGTCGGCGCGGCTGGCGAGGCCGGCGCAACACGTGCGCTAGAAATTCTGGAAGCCGAAATTCTGCGCACCATGGCCGTGATCGGCGTCAACGATATACCGTCGATTACCCGTGACTATATTCGCCTACCCGGCGAACTGCCCGTGTCGGGAAGCGCCGCGGACTAGCTGGACATTTCCCGGCCCTGCCCCATGTAATGGGAGGTCAGGAAACCGGGAACACGCATTATGGAAACTCAGAGCCAGACGCTTCCAAACTTTGTGTTCGACAACAGTTTTTCGCGCAGCCTTGACGGTTGTTTCGTGGAATGGAGCGCGGCTCCGGCCAAGGCTCCAAAACTCCTGATGCTCAATGAGGCCCTCGCCGAAGAACTCGGCCTCGACCCCGCAGCCCTGAATACGGATGCCGGAACCGAGATCTTTGCAGGCAATCAGGCGCCTGACGGCGCCGCGCCTCTGGCGCAGGTCTATGCCGGGCATCAATTCGGCGGGTTCACGCCACAACTCGGCGATGGCCGCGCGCTGCTACTCGGCGAAGTGATCGATGTGAACGGGCACCGCCGGGATATCCAGCTCAAGGGTTCAGGCCGGACACCTTTTTCGCGTAGTGGCGACGGCAAGGCCGCACTGGGGCCGGTGCTGCGCGAATACCTGATCGGCGAAGCAATGCATGCGCTCGGCGCGCCCACGACCCGGGCGCTTGCCGCGGTTGCAACCGGTGAGACGGTTTATCGCGAGACCCCCCTGCCCGGCGCAGTCCTGACCCGCGTCTCCGCCAGCCATCTTCGGGTCGGCACGTTCCAGTTTTTTGCCGCACGCGGCGACCACGACAAGGTACGCCAGCTGGCCGACTACGCCATTGCGCGGCACCACCCGGGCGCGGGCGAGGCGGACAACCCGTATCTGGCGTTCCTCGAAGCGGTCGCCGAAGCACAGGCGGCGCTGATCGCCCACTGGATGAGCATAGGTTTTATCCATGGCGTGATGAACACCGACAACATGACGATCTCAGGCGAGACCATCGACTACGGCCCCTGCGCCTTTATGGACAGTTATGCGCCGGAGACCGTGTTCAGTTCCATCGACCTGCAGGGGCGATACGCCTATGGCAATCAGCCCGCCATCATGTCCTGGAATCTGGCCCGGCTGGCTGAAACCCTGATCCCACTGGTTGATGACGACAAGGATCGTGCGATCGAAATTCTGACCAAAACTATCAATGGCACACCGGCGACCTATGAAGCGCACTGGATGTCCCGGATGCGCGGCAAGCTGGGTCTGACAACCGAAGCGGACGGCGATATCGTACTGGTCAACGATCTGCTGGCCGCCATGCACACGGGCGGCGCGGATTTCACCCTCACCTTCCGCCGCCTGTCCGATGCCGTACGCGGCAATGCGATACCGGTGCAAAGCCAGTTTGTCGGTCTGGAGGGGATCAATGCTTGGCTGGAACGCTGGCGGGCACGCCTGGCGGAGGAAGCGATAGATCCGGAGTCCCGCGCGGCGGCCATGGACCGGGTGAACCCGATCTACATCCCGCGCAATCATAAGGTGGAAGAAGCACTCACGGCTGCTGTGGAGGACGACGACCTGTCCGGCTTCACCAAGCTGCTGAACGTAGTCACGCACCCCTTCGCGGAAGTGGACGGTCAGCAGAGCTTCGCCGAGCCCGGCCCGGAAGCCGCCATGCCTTATCAGACCTTCTGCGGCACCTGAACCAAAGCGGCAAAGCGCGCGCGCAGCAAATCCAGCTTGGGATCGATATAGGTGCGGCAGAACGGGCGTGCCGGATCCTTCGCATAGTAATTTCGGAACCGCGCATCTGATGGTTTGAAGGCCCGATGAGGCAAGACCCGGGTCACCAGCGGTTTATCAAAATCAGCCTGCAGGCGTTCGAGAACTTCTGCTGCTGCACCCCCCTCATCGAAAACATAAACCGTACTGCGGTACTTGCCGCGCAGCTTGTGCCGGGAGGTGCTGGCATGGGTGCGGAGGTGAACCTCGACAAGTGTTTCCAGATCGATCACGGCTGGATCGAAGGTTACGATGACGGCTTCGGAAAAGGCTTCGTCGGGCGGTGTGGACGACACAAATCCCTGGGCCACATCCGTGACACCGGCAAGCGCCTGGAAAACGGCCTCGGTGCACCAGTGGCATCCGCCACCGAACCCGATCTTTTCAAACTGACTGATGGGCCCGCTCAGGCTGCGTTTTCACGCCGTGGCAGTTTCCAGTTCGGGCGCACGAAATGACAGGTATAGCCGCCCGGGAACCGCTCGAGATAATCCTGATGCTCGGGCTCGGCTTCCCAGAAGTCACCGGCCGGAGCCACCTCGGTGACCACCTTGCCCGGCCACAGGCCCGTTGCATCCACATCGGCGATGGTGTTCTCCGCCTCGGCCTTCTGCTCTTCTGACAGGTAATAAATCCCGGACCGATAGGACATGCCAATGTCGTTGCCCTGTCGGTTGGGCGTGGACGGGTCATGAATCTGGAAAAAGAACTCCAGAAGGTCCCGGTAGGACAAACGCTCCGGTTCGAAGATGATCTCGATCCCCTCGGCATGGGTGCCATGGTTGCGATAGGTCGCGTTGGGGACATCACCGCCGGTGTACCCGACACGCGTGGAAATGACGCCGGGCATTTTTCGGATCAGATCCTGCATACCCCAGAAACAGCCGCCGGCAAGAATTGCCTTTTCGGTTTTGTCGCCCATATCGATACTCCCAGTGCGTCCCTTGGATGATGCTTACAAAGAGTTGATCCGCCAACCCGATGGACTCTTAACACAGTCATGCGTTGATAAGACATATGAGTTGTATCATTTCTTTCGGCAACCATGACGCTATCGCCACCCGCCCGACCGAAAGGCTTGCACCATGAAACGTCTGACCGCGAAAGACTTCGATTAGGATCTGCTCGACCTCTACGATTATTATGTCCACGGTAAAATCACCAAGCGCGAGTTTCTGGATCGCGCCAGCAAGTACGCCATTGGCGGCGTGACGGCTGTCGGCCTGTTCAACATGCTCAAGCCTGACTATGCCATGGCCGAGCAGGTGTCCTTCAACAACCCTAACATCACCCCCAGCTATGAAACCTATGAATCACCCAACGGACACGGCGTGGTCCGGGGATATCTGGTCAGGCCGGCCAAGGTTGAAGGTAAGCTTCCCGCCGTACTGGTGATCCACGAAAATCGGGGGCTGAATCCCTATATCGAAGATGTCGCGCGACGTGTTGCCAAGGCCGGATTCATGGCCCCCGCACCGGACGGCCTGACCTAGGTTGGCGGCTATCCCGGCAACGACGCCGAAGGCCGGGAACTCCAGCGCACCGTCGATCGCACTAAGCTGATGAACGACTTCTTCGCCGGCTATGAACACCTCGCCGCACGGGACGATTCGACTGGAAAGGTTGGTGCTGTCGGTTTCTGTTACGGCGGCGGCGTCTGCAACGCCCTGGCCGTCGCCTACCCCGAACTGAACGCCTCGGTCCCCTATTACGGCCGTCAGGCCACTGCCGAGGATGTGCCGCACATCCAGGCGCCCCTGCTGCTCCACTATGGCGAGCTCGACAAGCGCATCAACGCGGGCTGGCCCGCCTACGAGGCGGCGCTCAAGGCCAACGACAAGGTCTATGAAGCGCATATCTATGACGGTGCGAACCACGGCTTCCACAATGATTCGACACCGCGCTACGACGAGAAGATGGCCGAGCTTTCCTGGGATCACACCATCGCCTGGTTCAACAAGTACCTGACATAGTCAGGATTCCCGGACGATCCCTCCGCCCCCGTGTTGTCGCTTGAGGGCGCGGGAGGAAAGTAGAATCACAAGGACGATCAGCGTAGCCCCACCGATATTGGCCAGCAGGTTCAGCGGCCAGTAGGCACCGGCGGCCCCAATGATCAGCAAAGGAACTGTCAGCAGGTTGAGCGGCCCTTCGGAATAAAACTGGATCAGGGCGTTGGTGGCGTAAATGCCGAACAAGGCAAAGAAACCCACCTATATCACCTCGTACCACTCACCGGATATCAGCGGTGTATAGGCAAACATCAGGGGCACGATGTAGAGACCCTTGGCAATCTTCCAGGACTGGAAGCCCGTCGCCATGGGTTTCGACCCGGCGATCCCTGCCGCGGTAAAGGCGGCCAGACAGACCGGCGGCGTCACGTTGCTGTTCTGACTCAGCCAGAACACGATCAAATGGGCGGTCAGCAGGAAAGTGGCGAGTACGCTGGGATCGACCAGGGCCGGACGCATCACAAGGGCAAGTTCAAACGGCATTACGCCGATCAGTTCCATCGCCTCGGCCCGCGTCATGCCCTCGGCTATCTTGGCCACATGGGGGCTTTCCACAAGAGCAAAGAAAGCCATCTTGGCCGGATCGGAGATTCCCTGCACGAGCTGATCGACAATGATCGTATCGGCCAGGATATCTGCCAGCGCAGGCGCGGTCAGGCTCGCCAGAACGATATACGCCGCCGTGACAGGCAGCCCCATGCCCAGGATCAGGGACGCGAGCGCAATCAGCGCAATCGCCAGAATGATAGACCCCTGCGACCACTGGGCGATCATGATAGGTGCCGCTTCTACGGCGCTTCTCTGGACGACAATTTAGATAAGGCGATTTCGCGCGCGAATAAGACCTTCCGAACATGAAATCGAATGCGCGAATTGTCTCAGAATCACAGAGACTTGGATATCAGCCGAAAGTCTGATCTGTGTTCGGGAAACCCTAGGGAACTGCGCGGGCATCCGGCATCGACCGGCACCCGAATCGATACAACCTAACGTGGGAGTTCGGTCTTTCCCATCAGGAATTTATCGATGGCATGTGCAGCCTGACGGCCTTCACGTATGGCCCAGACGACGAGTGACTGCCCCCGGCGCATATCCCCGGCCGTGAAGACCTTCTCGCGGGACGCCCGGTATTCGTGCGTATCGGCTTTCACATTGCCCCGCTCGTCCTTCTCGACACCAAGCTCTTCGAGCATCCCCTCGGCAATCGGATGGACGAATCCCATGGCCAGCAGAACCAGGTCTGCCTTCAGTTCGAACTCGGTTCCCGCAATCTGCTGAAACTTTTCATCGACCCGCTGGCAGTTGAGATGGGTCACGTGACCGTCTTCACCGCCAAAGCTGTTGGTGGTGACGGAAAAATCACGCTCCGCGCCTTCGGCCTGGCTCGATGAAGTCCGCATCTTCAGCGGCCAATGGGGCCATGTCAGCCCTTTGTGTTCTTTCTCGGGCGGCTGCGGCATGATTTCGAGCTGGGTAACGGACAGCGCGCCCTGGCGGATCGAGGTCCCGATGCAGTCAGACCCCGTATCGCCCCCGCCAATCACAACGACATGCTTGCCCGCGGCCAGAATTTCCTCGACCTCGCCCAGATTGCTGCCAGCGACGCGCCGGTTCTGCTGTGGCAGGAAGTTCATGGCGAAATGGATACCGTCCAGGTCACGGCCCGGAACCGGCAAATCGCGTGGCTGCTCAGAGCCGCCGCACAAAAGAACCGCGTCGTGGTTGTCTTCCAGTTCGCTTGCGCTGACATCAACGCCGACATGAACCCCGCAATGGAGAACCACACCTTCGGCGATCATCTGCTCCATGCGCCGGTCAATATGGTGCTTTTCCATCTTGAAATCGGGAATTCCGAACCGCAGAAGTCCTCCGGGCGTTCCGTTCTTCTCATAGAGATGAACCTCGTGGCCAACCCGCGCAAGCTGCTGTGCCGCGGCAAGTCCCGCCGGACCGGAACCGACGATCGCGATCTTCTTGCCGGTTCTGGTTTCGGGAATTTCAGGCTTGATC
Source organism: Alphaproteobacteria bacterium (assembly GCA_038137215.1). Lineage (GTDB taxonomy): Bacteria > Pseudomonadota > Alphaproteobacteria > UBA6615 > UBA6615 > JABJAG01. The sequence continues at coordinate 12,550 of JAYQBG010000017.1, read as the reverse complement.
CAGCCCTCTTCCCAGGCGCGGTCCACAATCGCGCATTCGATGGTCTTGATGGTCACCGGGTTGTCGTCAATATTCAGCGTACACGCCGCTTCGCAGGGCGCCGGGCAGATGCGTCCGGTGAACTCCGGGAAATTGTTCGTCGAGTGCAAGTTGCGCGACGCCTCTTCCCAGTCGGAGTTGTAAACGAGATCGTTCCAGTCCGGGATCTGATTGTTCACCGGACAGCCGTTGTGACAGAACGGAATCCCGCAATCCATGCAGCGCGCTGCCTGCCGCTCGAGATCGCGCTCTTCGAGCGGAATCACGAACTCGTTGAAGTTGCGAATTCGGTCACTCGCGGGCTTGTAGGTCCGGTCGTAACGTTCAATCTCAATAAATCCAGTAACCTTGCCCATTAGCCCCTCCGCATTCCGATGTTCATTTCACCGGTCTGCTCGACCTGCATTTCCTGCAATGCGCGGCGGTATTCCACCGGCATCACCTTCACAAATTTCGGCAGATACTCATCCCAGTTGTCCAGAATGTGCTGCGCCCGGGTCGAGGCCGTATAGCGCGCGTGGTTCTGGATTAGCTGACGCAGACGTTCTGCATCGAACCGGGTCATATCCGCGCGCACATCGACCATGCCGTGGGATTCATTGTCGGACAGATGAAGCTTGTCCATCTCCTCGACCTCGCCCTCAACAGGCTCCAGATCAACCATCGCCAGGTTGCAACGGTTTTCAAAACCGCCGGCCTCATCCAGCACATAGGCGATCCCGCCCGACATACCGGCCGCAAAATTCCGACCCGTTTCGCCGAGCACCACCACGATACCGCCTGTCATGTACTCGCAGCCGTGGTCACCGGCGCCTTCGACAACCGCAATGGCACCGGAGTTGCGGACGGCAAAACGTTCCCCTGCCACGCCACGGAAATAGCACTCGCCCGTGACAGCTCCATAGAGAACCGTGTTACCGACGATCATGCTCTCATCCGGATTGATTCCGCTCTCGGGGTCGGGCCGCACGATTAGCTTGCCGCCGGACAAACCCTTCCCGACATAGTCATTGGCTTCGCCGATCAGATCGAGCGTGACGCCATTCGCCACCCAGGCGCCGAAGCTCTGCCCGGCCACACCTTTCAGCGTGAACCAGATACTGTCCTCCGGTAGGCCCGCATGGCCGTGCTTCTTCGCGACCTCGCCCGACAACATGGCACCTGCCGTGCGGTCCGTATTGCCGATCGGGAACTCGGCCTGCACCGGTGTCCCGTCCTCGATGGCGGGCTTGGCGGCCTCGATGAACCGGCGATCCAGAATGTCGTAGATCGGATGGTTCTGTTCGCCCGTGTGATGGACATCGACACGGTCGGCCTCGGCGGGCTTGTGGAACAGATTGCCAAAATCCAGACCCTTGGCCTTCCAGTGATCGACCGCCGCGCGGGTATCCAGCACTTCGGTCTGGCCGATCATGTCGTCAAACGTCCGGAATCCCATCTCGGCCATCATCTCGCGCACTTCCTCGGCCACAAAGAAGAAGTAGTTCACCACGTGTTCGGGCGCGCCGGTGAATTTCTTGCGAAGCTGTGGGTCCTGGGTCGCAATGCCAACCGGGCAGGTGTTGAGATGACACTTGCGCATCATGATACAACCCGTCGCGATCAGCGGTGCGGTGGCGAAGCCAAATTCATCGGCGCCCAGCAAGGCACCCACCACGACATCGCGCCCGGTCCGCAGGCCGCCATCCACCTGAACGGCGATCCGGCCACGCAAATCGTTCATGACAAGGGTTTGCTGGGTCTCTGCGAGTCCAATTTCCCAGGGTGAACCGGCATGCTTGATGGAGGTCAGGGGCGATGCTCCTGTCCCGCCTTCAAATCCGGAAATCGTTAAATGGTCCGCCCGCGCCTTGGACACGCCTGCGGCGACCGTACCCACGCCGATCTCGGAGACCAGTTTCACGCTGATATCGGCTGACGAGTTGACGTTCTTCAAGTCGTAGATCAACTGCGCGAGATCTTCGATGGAGTAGATATCGTGATGGGGCGGCGGCGAGATCAGACCCACGCCCGGCGTGGAATGGCGCACCTTGGCAATCACGGCATCCACCTTGTGGCCTGGCAACTGACCGCCCTCACCGGGCTTGGCGCCCTGGGCCATCTTGATCTGGATCATGTCGGAGTTGACAAGATACTCCGTGGTCACGCCGAACCGGCCCGAGGCAACCTGCTTGATCGCCGAGCGCATGGAATCGCCGTTCTCCATCGGAGTAAAGCGATCGACTTCCTCGCCACCCTCACCGGTATTGGATTTGCCTCCGATCCGGTTCATCGCGATCGCAAGCGTGGTGTGTGCCTCGCGCGAGATCGAGCCGAATGACATGGCGCCGGTCGCAAACCGCTTCACAATTTCCGAGGCCGGTTCAACCGCATCCAGCGGCACGGGCTCACGGCCGAGTTCCGTAGCGTCCTTCAGACGGAACAGTCCGCGCAGGGTCATCAACTCCTCGTCCTGCTTGTTGATGAGTTCCGCATAGGAGCGATACTTGTCCGGCAAATTTCCGCGTACGGCGTGCTGCAGGTCGGCCACGGAATCTGGCGACCAGGTATGCTTCTCACCACGAATGCGGAAGGCGTACTCACCGCCCACATCGAGCGCGGTCTGATAGATCGGGTTGTTGCCAAAGGCGTCAGCGTGACGGCGCATCGTCTCTTCAGCGATCTCTCCCAGCCCCACACCCTCGATCGCGGTGTGCGTGCCCGTGAAATACTTCTCAACGAACGACGATTGCAGGCCGACCGCATCGAATATCTGCGCACCGCAATAGGACTGATAGGTCGAGATGCCCATCTTGGACATGACCTTCAGCAGGCCCTTGTTGATCGCCTTGATATAGCGCCGGATCAGGTGATCGGTGGTGATGTCTTCATCCAGCTGATCGCGCAAATCTTCAAGGGTTTCAAAGGCAAGCCAGGGATTGATCGCCTCTGCGCCGTAACCGGCCAGGGTCGCGAAATGGTGCACTTCGCGGGCTTCACCGGTTTCCACGACCAGCCCGACAGATGTCCGCAAGCCCTTGCGAATAAGGTGATGATGGACAGCCGACGTTGCCAGAAGAGACGGGATTGCAACTCGTTCCTGTCCGATCAGCCGGTCTGACAAGATAATGATGTTGTAGCCTTGGCCGACCGCGTCCTCGGCGCGGGTGCAAAGGTCCTCGATCGCCTGTTCCATATACTCGACGCCGCGTTCCACCGCGTAGGTGATATCGAGTGTCTGAGTCCGGAACTGGTTGTCGGCGATATCGCCGATGGCGCGGACCTTCTCAAGCCCGGCATTCGAGATGATCGGCTGCCGCACCTCGAGGCGCTTGAGCGATGATGTTCCCTCGAGATCCAGCAGATTGGGGCGCGGTCCGATGAAGGACACCAGCGACATCACGATTTCCTCGCGGATCGGATCGATCGGCGGGTTGGTCACCTGGGCGAACAACTGCTTGAAATAGGATGCCAGAGGCTTCGATCTGGACGACAGCGCCGAAAGCGGCGTGTCCGTGCCCATGGCACCGGTCGCTTCCTGTCCGGTCTGCGCCATGGGTGCCATCAGGAACTTCAGGTCTTCCTGGGAGTAGCCAAATGCCTGCTGCAAATCCAGCAGCGGCGCGTCCGAAGCCGCCGGGCGCCGCCCCACATCGGGCAGATCGCGAACGCGAATTTGCGTGTTGGCAAGCCATTCCTTGTAAGGATGGCTGTTCGCCAATTCGGACTTGAGATCTTCATCGGAAACGGTCTTGCCCTTTTCCAGATCGATCAGAAGCATCTTGCCCGGCTGCAACCGCCATTTGCGCGCAATGTTCTCTTCGGGAATATCGAGCACCCCCATCTCCGAGGCGAGAAGAACAAACCCGTCCTTTGTCTCGAGATAGCGTGCCGGACGCAGGCCGTTGCGGTCCAGCGTGGCACCCACCACCCGGCCGTCGGTAAACGCGATGGCCGCCGGGCCGTCCCAGGGCTCCATCAGCGCGGCGTTATATTCATAGAAGGCCCGCAGATCGTCATCCATCAGCGGATTGCCGGCCCAAGCCTCCGGGATCAGCATCATCATGGCGTGGGGCAGCGAGTAGCCGCCCTGGAACAGCAACTCCAGCGCGTTATCGAAACACGCGGAATCCGACTGGCCTTCATAGGAGATGGGCCAGAGCTTCTCCATGTCATCGCCGTAGATCGGTGAAGACATGGTGGCCTGACGTGCGGCCATCCAGTTGTAGTTGCCACGCAGGGTGTTGATTTCACCGTTGTGGCAAATCATCCGATAGGGATGCGCCAGCGGCCAGGACGGGAAGGTATTGGTCGAAAAGCGCTGATGTACCAACGCCACCGCCGAAATCACCCGCTCGTCCTGCAAATCCTTGTAGTACCGGGAAACACCGTCTGCCAGCACCAGGCCTTTATAGACAATCGTGCGCGAGGAGCAGGAGGACGGATAATAACCGACCACGTCTGCGGCGTGATTTTCTCGAAGCTGGCGCGAGGCGCTCTTGCGCGCCACGTAAAGCTTCCGTTCGAACGCATCGTCATCGGTGATGTCCGCGCCGCGCCCGATGAAGACCTGTTTATGGATCGGCTCGGTCGGCTTCACGGATTCGCCCAGAATCGAGGAATCCACCGGAACATTGCGCCAGCCGAGAATCTCGAGGCCTTCCTGATCGGCGGCCGTCTGGTAGGCGTCCTCGATCAGCTTGTGCTGCCCCTCGTCACGCGGCATGAAAAGCTGCGCCACCCCATAGTGACCGGGCGCGGGCAGGCTGAATCCGATTTGTTCGGCCTCGGCTGCGAAGAACTCGTGCGGTATCTGGATCAGAATCCCCGCCCCGTCCCCCGCCTTGGGGTCGGCGCCCACCGCGCCACGGTGTTCCAGGTTACAGAGAATTTTCAGGCCGTCTTCGACGATCTTGCGGCTGCGCTCGTTGCGGATCGAACAGATCATGCCGATTCCGCAGGCGTCGTGCTCATGGGCAGGGTTGTAGAGTCCCTGCTGCGGCCGCAGGCCGTCGTAAAGCACGGGTTTCACCTCACCGGCCCCGGTGGTGGTCTCTGAGTTACGCAATTCCGTCTTACCCTTGGCCATGGCAAAGTTCACTTTCCAACTTACGATTTTCGCTTCGCAAACGGCGAGGCGACTAATCCGGTCTGCCCGACAGGCAGTGCAGCTTCATCGCTGTTCTGGACACAAGACGCCAAAACCACTCCGACGAAACAGTCGCCGAACGTGATGAACCCGCATGTTGTTATTCGGACGGCGGATATTACCGAAAGAGTCCGATAATCCCACCCATGAACCGGAAATAAATTGCTTGTTTTTCCAGCCCATATCCGCAAGCGGAACACACCGCCACAGCGGGTTTCCACAGTTAATAGTTAGTCCCAATTCCGGATTCGCCAACCCGTTCCATCCGCAAATATTCTCCCCGAGCAACCGTCTCTGGCCCCGCAAGAGCAACACAAAAAATTTAGAGTATTTTGAAATATTTAGAAGACGATTTTAAGGCGACCTATTGACACAGCCAACGACGTTAATCCGAAACCTTGACCGGGCCGGTATCCGCGATCAGGAGTTTCCAGCCTTCCGCCGGCGAATTTGCAAGATCGAGATGGGCGGCTTTCTGCGCCGCGAACAGTCCATTGATGACGAACACAACACCCCCAGCCATCATGATCACGATGCCAAGCACTTCCGCAGACTGCCGGAGAAGCTGCGGGGGATCTACAAAGACCACGATCCCGCCGACGGCAATGGCCACACCCAGAAAATTCAGCCAGGTCGCCTTTGTCGTCCGCAGAATGCACGCCGACACCATAAAGGTCAGGATCGGGACGGTGGTGCCAATCACAGTGGCGAGGTCCGATGAGATACGGTCCTCGGCCACAACCGTGCTCAGTTGCGGCAGTGCGACCGCCGTCGCCGCCATGATCAGCGGCACCCAGGGGTTGACCCGCATGACCGGCCAGAGCGGGCGGCGCATGATGACCCGCACCCCCACAAACAGGAATGCCGCCGCGACCAGGGTGATCGCCGCCGTGGCCGTCAGTGGCGGCAGAGCCTTATCGACCTTGGCGATGAAGACGTAGTTCGTCGCCCAGGCCAGCGACAAGGCCAGCAGGATCAGAATATTTGCAAACATCGATCCCAGTCCGCTGCGGGACGTTGCGGTCGGCTGACGCCGACGCTCACGCTGTGCGCACCTAGCTGATGTCGCTGGCGCTGTGCCGGTTGTGGACCTGCAGTTCTTCCGGGCCCGACATCTTGTTGACCCGGCGTCCGCGTTGAACAGCCGGACGGGCCTCGATCTGTTTGGCCCAGCGGGTAACGCTCTTGTAGGAGGCAACGTCGAGGAACTCGGCCGCTTCATACTGATTGTTCAGGACGAGATTGCCATACCAGGGATAGGTCGCGATGTCGGCGATGTTGTAGCTGTCGCCGGACAGGTATTCGCGCTCAGCCAGGTTGCGGTCGAGAACGTCAAGCTGACGTTTCACTTCCATGGCGAACCGGTCGATCGGATACTCCATCGGGAACGGCGCGTAGTGATAGAAATGTCCGAACCCGCCGCCCAGATAGGGTGCGCTGCCCATTTGCCAGAACAGCCAGTTCATGCATTCGGCGCGCTCCGAGGGATCGTGCGGGATGAACGCATCGAATTTCTCGGCCAGATAAAACAGGATAGAACCGGATTCGAAGACCCGGGTCGGGGTCGGTGTGCTTCGGTCAAGCAAAGCCGGAATCTTCGAGTTCGGATTGATCTCGACAAAGCCGCTGCCAAACTGCTCCCCGTCACCGATCTTGATCAGCCATGCATCGTATTCCGCATCGGTCTTGCCGAGCGCGAGCAGCTCCTCGAACATGACCGTGACCTTGACTCCATTCGGCGTGGCCAGCGAATAGAGCTGGTGAGGATGCTCGCCAACAGGAAGTTCGTGCTCATGGGTCGCACCGGCGATCGGCCGGTTGGTACTCGACCACTTGCCGCCGTTTTCGGCATCCCAAGTCCAGACTTTCGGCGGGGTGTAATCGGATTCGGCCATGAACGCGGTTCCTTTTTGGATGAGATGTGCCCGGTCGAACAGAATGAAACCAGAGCGATGAATCGTGATGGGCAAAACTTAGGTCAAAGGTGTCCCCTGTTCCACCGGTACGGCGAATGTTTTGGCGAGGCCAAGCCCCAACTGATAACGATATTGATAATCATTTGCATTTAGATATCCCAGACGCTATACCTATGTTGCGCGGTTCCGGAACACCCACAAGGACGACGGGACCACACGAAAACGAACCCGATTGCATAGGAACGAACCTTCAGGAGTACTGACATGCGTACCTACAGCCTCCTCGCCGCCGCTGCCGGACTGTCGCTTCTCGCGACCGCCCAAGCCTATGCAGTCGGCGAACTGAATCTCTACTCTTCGCGCCACTACGACACCGATGAGCGGCTGTATTCGGATTTCGAGGAAAAGACCGGAATCACGATCAACCGGATCGAAGACAAGGCCGATGCCCTGATTGAGCGCATGAAAGCCGAGGGGACCAACAGCCCGGCCGATATCCTTCTCACCGTCGATGCCGGACGCCTCTGGCGCGCTGACCAGGCGGGTTTGTTTCAACCGGTCACGTCTAACGTACTCGAGTCACGCATCCCGGACTGGCTCAGCCATCCGGATGGCCACTGGTATGGTTTCTCCCAACGTGTCCGCATCCTGTTCTATGACAAGAACAAGGTGAACCCGATGGATATCCAGACCTATGCCGACCTCGCCGACCCCAAGTTGAAGGGTCTGGTCTGCACGCGGAGTTCCGGCAACATCTACATGTTGTCACTGATGGCATCGATCATCGCCCATGAAGGTCCTGAGAAGGCCACCGAATGGGCCCAGGGGGTCTGGGACAACCGGGCTCGCACCCCTGCCGGCGGGGACACCGACCAGCTTCGCGCGATCGCTTCGGGTGAGTGTGCAATTGCGGTGTCCAACACCTACTACTTCGCCCGCGCGCTGCGCCGGGACGTGAAGGGCCTCGACGACGAGGCGCTGGCCCGGATTGGCTGGGTCTTCCCGAACCAGGACACGACCGGCGCGCATTCGAACATCTCCGGCGCCGGGGTCGCCAGGCACGCCCCCAACAAGGAGAACGCCATCAAGTTTCTGGAATATCTGGCCAGCGACGAGGCTCAGCAATACTTCTCTGCCGGCAATGACGAATATCCCGCCGTCATGGGCGTGGGCCTGTCTGACAGCGTTACCAAGCTCGGCATCTTCCGGTCCGACACCCTGAACCTCTCGGCGTTGGGCGAGAACCAGCCCGAAGCACAGAAGATCTACGATCGGGTCGGATACAAGTAGACAAACATCCGACGTTTCCCGAGCCCCCGAACCCCGGTGCAATCGCGCCGGGGTTTTTTCCTGGTCAGGTGACAGCTTCGCGGCTGGCGGGGACCGTTGTCAGCGGGGTGTCGGGAATCTCCCGCGAGCCGGGGCGCGAGCGCATGATCGCGCGGCTAATGAGCAGCACGGGAATAAGCCCGCAGGCCACGATAACCAGCGACGGCGTGGCGGCCAGGGTCAGTCGTTCGTCACTGGCCAGGTTATAGGCCTGGATTGCCAGGGTATCGAAATTGAACGGCCGCATGATCAGGGTCGCGGGCAGTTCCTTCATGACATCCACGAAGACGATCAGGCCCGCCGTCATCATGCCGCCGGACAAGATCGGGAAATGCACACGCAATCCGGTGTAGAGCGGACCATGCCCCAGCGTGCGCGAAGCATCTTCCATGTGGGGGGTAATCTTGGTGAAGCTGGACTGAACGGCGTGCAACGAGACCGCCATGAAACGCACCAGATAGGCAAAGATCAGCGCGGCAATGCCACCTGTCAGAATCAGTCCGGTCCGGATCCCGAAATTTGCCGACAGCCAGTCGCTGAGCGCGTTGTCGAAGGTGGCCACCGGAATCAGAATGCCCACGGCAATGATCGAACCGGGTATCGCATAGCCCATGCCGGCCACCAGGTTGATGCCGACGGTCAGCCGCGACTTTTCGATCCGGGCAGCATAGCTCAGAAGCAATGCCAGCCCGACCGCCAGCACCGCCGTGATCCCGGCCAGCATCAGACTGTTCGACGTCAATTCGGCATAACGCGTGCTGAAAAAATTGTGTCCGGCCGTTGTCGCCATCCAAAGCAGGATCAGGAAAGGCCCGAGAAAGCCCACAATGAGCGGGACCGAGCAGAACGCCGTGGCCACCCATGCCTTGAGCCCGCGCAGGGGCGTGCGGGTGAGCTGCTGATAGCGTCCGCCCACCTGATAAAACCGGGCCCTGTGGCGGCTGTAGCGTTCAAGCAGCAAAAGCGCAAAGACGAAGGCCAGCAGGATGCTGGACAGCTGCGCCGCCGCAACGCGGTCCCCCATGGAGAACCAGGTTCGATAGATACCCGTGGTGAATGTGTTGATTCCGAAATGCTGCACGGTTCCGAAATCGGCCAGGGTTTCCATCAGCGCCAGCGTTGTCCCGGCCACGATCGCGGGCCGGGCGAGCGGTACCGCGACGGTCCGGAACCGGTTCCAGGGAGACCGCCCCAATGTCGAGGCCGCCTCGAGAACGCTGACGGATTGCTCAAGAAACGCGGTCCGCGCAAGCAGATAGGTATAGGGCACGAGGACGGCGGAGAATATGACAATCGCGCCGCCAAGGCTTCGGATTTCCGGGAACCAGTAGTCCTGCACCGTCCAGCCGGTCACATCGCGCAACAGGGTCTGAACGGGTCCGGCAGCCTGCAGAAAATCGGTATAGACATAAGCGACCACATAGGCCGGCACGGCCAGCGGCAGAATGAGGCCCCATTCGAAAATCCGCCGGCCGGGGAACTGGTACATCACCACCAGCCAGGCCGGTCCCACTCCGCCGATCACGACTCCAATCGCGACCCCGACCATCAGAACCAGGCTGTTGAGGATATATTGCGGCAGGACGGTCTCAACCAGGTGCGGCCAGTTCCCGGCGCCGGGCTGGAAAATGCTCCAGACCACACTGAGAATGGGTACTGCGACCAGCACCGCAACCAACAGCGCAGACCCGGTCAACCAAGGGATCCGTTTCAACAACCGCTCATGTCCCAATCGTGTGTGCCGCCCGGGACTGCCGATCATCTGGTGTCCGCACAACGGAGAACCCGATCCTAGTGCGCTGCCTGCAGGAATTCAATCAGGCCTTTCCCGACCCGGACCGAGATACCGATAGACACCAAACAGGTTGATAGCAAACAGGACAATATTCTGCATCAGCAAGGGATCACGCTCCCTGAGGACTGAAGCTGTGATCCAGAGGAATGAAGACCCGGTGAAAATGACAAAGCCGATGCCGGACCAACGCTTTCCCAGATTGGCAGCAACGATCAGTGCCGCGCATATACCCGAAAGGCTGGTGCCCCACCGCAGAATATCTATCAGTGCCATTTTCGACTGTCTCCCCGGAACAGCGGCGCGACGCGACGCCGATATGCTCCCGGCCGGATTGAGAAACGATACATACCCGAAGTCGAAACGGGACATCGAATGAATCGTTCCCAAACAGCAGAACGCGCGAAGGTTTGTTTCCAGCGCCCGGCGCTGATATCCGTCGTGTCAAACCGGACGCAGAGATCTGCGCCAGTGAAGAGAGAGGTGCGTGGGGTGCCTGAAATGCCTAGCGCTTCTTGGACGGCTGAGGCCGGGTGAACACGAGCTCACCTTCGCTCGAGGCACGAGCATCGAGAGTATAGCCATCGGCATCGAAGTCTTTTAGGTCCTTGGCCCGATCCACCCGGTTTTCCATAATCCATCGCGCCATGGCACCGCGTGCATGCTTAGCGTAGTACATGAGCGCACGTGCCTGACCGTCCTTCACGTTCAGGAATTTCGCACCAATTACGTTTTGCCCCAGTGCCTTTCGGTCCACGGCCTTGAAGTATTCGTTTGAAGCCAGGTTGACCACGGTCTTGTCGGCGTGGCCGGACAGATCGGCCTTCAGCCGATCGGCGATCCGCGTCCCCCAGAACTCATAAAGCGATTTGCCACGGCTGTTCGCCAGTTTTGTGCCCATCTCGAGGCGGTACGGCTGAATCGCATCCATCGGACGCAGCACGCCGTAAAGGCCCGACAGGATCCGCAGATGATCCTGCGCATAGGACAAGGCATCCTCGGAAAGGCTGGCGGCCTCGAGCCCCCAATAGACATCGCCGTCGAAGGCGAGCCCGGCCGGCTTGGCGCTGTTGCTCTTGTTTTCCAGATTGAAGGCCTGGAACCGCTCGAAGTTCATCTCAGCCAGATTGTCGCTGATATGCATCAGACGTTTCAGGTCTTCCGCTGTTTGGCTCTTGGCAACGGTCGCCAGTTCAAAGGTATCCTCGCGCAGGCGCGGCCTGGTCACGGGCACCGGCGGTTCCAACGGGTCCATGTTCAGCTTTTTTGCGGGCGAGAGCAGCGTCAGCATGATCGTTCCTTTCCTCCTAACATCAACCCGGCGGGTCCGGGTCTGTATGCGTGGGTTGGTGACACCAGTTACATGGCCCATTGCGCGGCCAAATCAAACCGCCCGATCCAAAAAAGGTTGTGGGAAAAGCACACGCCAGACAAAGAAAATCCGCCATCCTGTTGAGATCACGGGTGAATGTCTTGGTTGCGGGAACGGGATTTGTCGCCTCTGTCCCGCTGCGCCCGGCACAGCCCGCCTGGCGGGTCCCTGCATCAGCTCCATGCAGACCCACCGCCCAAACGCAGAAAGCCCGCCTGACGGCGGGCCTTGTGTGTTTGGTTGCGGGGGCAGGATTTGAACCTGCGACCTTCAGGTTATGAGCCTGACAGTTACAATACCTGTAACTACCAAGTAACACCCTTTAATGCGATCTAACCCGCCAAGCGCCTTATGTTGCAGTGCCATCTGGTACCTTTAAGCACAATTTAGGAAGGTCTAATGCGAAGTAAACCGTGCCTCGTGG
>JAYQBG010000017.1:0-540 GCA_038137215.1 Alphaproteobacteria bacterium | reverse complement strand
CGGGGGCAGGATTTGAACCTGCGACCGGCCGGTTATGAGTTTCCGGAAGTCGAAATCGCAACACAAATCAAATAGGTTCGATGCCCCTTGAAACTGTCATATAATAAACTCATATCTTTCAGATCGAAGCCTGATGTGATTAAGGTAGGGCTTCCCAACGCCGATTTGAGCAGCAGCTTGCGGGCGTTTAACAAATGCAGCTAAAGCGCATGGGAACCGCCCAGCGTCGCAGCTGTGGCGGTTTTTTCGTGTTCGAAAGGAGCAAACGATGGCGAAGTTTAGAACTATTCACGCCGGACCAGATGACCCGATCTACAAGGGCGGTTTCGTGATTTCATCACACCGGGTACGCACCAAAGAATCGGACGAGGCGAAGGCATCCAAGGCCGATTCCGATAAGGAAAAGCCTAAGAAACAGGACTGATCCACCTACGGATCGACGGCATTTGATCTTCAGCTTGTGTGCCGGGGCATCCCGCCCAAAACACTAAAGAGAGGAGTAATCGCTCATGTCAGCGACAGTTCTTAAGTTTCCGCGCC
>JAYQBG010000016.1:19459-65214 GCA_038137215.1 Alphaproteobacteria bacterium | reverse complement strand
CTTGACCCTCCGGTCACTAAAATACACGGTGGACCAATTCAATGGGGGTGGATCAGTGAAAAGTTCTCTCAAAAGTAGCGCGTTTTTACCGCGCACCCGATAGATCGTTGATTCAACGATAAAATCGCAGATCACGCCGGGCGGTTCGGGCGGCCCAGAAGCCCGCGTGCAATGATACCAGCCTGGATCTCTGCAGCGCCTTCGAAAATGTTTAAAATGCGCGCATCACACAGTACCCGCGAGATGTCGTACTCCTCGGCATAACCGTTACCGCCGTGAATCTGCAGCGCATTGTCGGCGTTCGACCACGCCACCCGCGCGCCGAGCAGCTTGGCCATGCCGGCCTCGATATCGCAGCGCTGGTCGGAATCCTTCTGGCGCGCGGCGAAATAGGCGAGCTGGCGCGCGATCATGGTCTCGGTCGCCATCCAGCCGAGCTTGCCGCCGACCCGGGCGAACTCGACGATGGGGCGGGCAAATTGTTCCCGGTCGCTGGCATAGCCGAAGCCAAGCTCCAGCGCGTTCTGGGACACGCCAACGGCCCGCGCGGCGGTCTGGATGCGTGCGGTCTCGAAGGTCGCCATCAGCTGCTTGAAGCCTTGGCCCTCCTGTTCGCCGAGCAGATTCCCGGCGGCGACTTCGAACCCGTCGAAACCGAGCTCGTATTCCTTCATGCCCCGATAGCCGAGCACGCGGATTTCCGAGCCATCCATGCCGGCGGCGGGGAAGGGGTTGTCCTCGGTGCCGCGTGGCTTTTCGGCGAGGAACATGGACAGGCCGCGATAGGCGTCCTCGTCGGGATCGGTGCGTGCCATCAGCGTCATCATGTCCGTGCGCGCAGCATGGGTGATCCAGATCTTGTTGCCCTTCACGCGATAGATATCGCCATCGCGCGTGGCGCGGGTGCGGATATGGGCCAGGTCCGATCCGTGGTTGGGTTCGGTGAAGACGGCGGTCGGCAGGATCTCTCCGGCCGCGATCGGACCGAGATACTTTTCCTTCTGCGCGGGCGTACCGTTGACCCGGATCAGCTCGGCGGCGATCTCCGAGCGGGTGCCCAGCGAGCCGACCCCGATATAGCCGCGGGACAACTCTTCGGTGACCACGCACATGGCGATCTTGTCGAGCCCCAGCCCGCCGTCTTCTTCAGGGATGGTCAGGCCGAAGACGCCCAGCTCGGCCATCTCCGCGATGATCTCCAACGGGATCAGCTCGTCGCGTAAATGCCAGCCATGGGCGTGGGGGGCGACCTTCTCATCGGAAAACCGCCGGAACTGGTCGGCGATCATGCCGTGGGTCTCGTCGAGACCCCGGTCGCCGAAATCCCCGGACCGGTCGCGCAGGGTCTCCGCGATGGCCTGCCGCGCGGCGATGCTGTCGCCCTCGGTCATCAGGGTGCGGGCGGCCTCACTAGTAAAGAAGACGCCTTCATCGAGGCCCAGATCGCCCGGCCGCGCGATTTCGTCCTGGCTCATGGCGATGCCGTATTTCAGCTGCTTCAGATAGGCGCCGAAGCCGCAGCCGAGGATCAGCCGTTCCAGATCGGAGAGCCGCCCGGCGCTGTCCAGCCGTTCGGCCCAGCCCAGAAGCTGCTCGAGCGCGGTCACATAGGTCGCCATCCAGGCATAGCCGTGCAGGGCGAACTGATGGGTGTTGAGCTTATCGGCCTCGACCGGCCCGCCGGGGGCCGCGAGCGCCGTGGCCGCCTGTCCGGCGGCGTCGCGAAAGGCCAGCGCATCCTGCAGGGCGGCGCGGCAGAGTTCGAGTGTGTTGGTCATGGTCGTGCTCACTCTCTCGACATATTCACCCTGAGCCTGACGAAGGGCGAGGATGTCCGCCCTCACACTTCGACAGGCTCAGCATGAGGGCTACTTCTACGTTGTTTCAATTGCACTCGTCATCCTTCCCCGCGACGACGCCGGCATCGTGCAGCTTGCCGATCTCGCCGTCACTCAGGCCCAGTTCGCCGGACAGGATCTCGTCCGTGTGTTCGCCCAGCACCGGCGCGCGGGGGTGTTCGCGCTCGAAGGCGCCGAACTTGTGGGGTGGACCCGGCGCCAGATAGGTGCCGATCCCCGGCTGCTCGATCTCGGCAAACAGCGGATTGGCGGTGGAGGCACGGGGGTCGTCGGCCACCATCTGGTCGAAGGTCTGGTAGGGGCCCCAGCAGATATTGTGGGCATCGAAGGCCGTGCGGATTTCTTCGAGCTTATGCGCCGCGCACCACGCACCGATCGGCCCGGCAATCGCGTCCCGGGCGGCGTAGCGGTCTTCTTCCTTCGTAAAGTCGAGGCCGCTCTCGGCTTCCAGCGCCGCCATGGCGTCCGCCGTGCCCGTCGCCTCCACCAGCTTCTTCCACTGGGGCACCGAGACGGCGATGATCATCACCTGCCGCCCGTCCTTGGTGGGGAAGTCCCGCCCGTAGCTGCCATAGACATCGTTGCCGATATGGGGCCGCGAGGTGCCGTTGATCTGCACTTCGCCGATATAGCCGAGATTGCCCACCGTCGCGAAGGCCATATCGGCGAGCGACAGCGAGACATACTGGCCTTCACCCGTGATGCGCCGATGCCGCTCGGCCCCCAGCAGGCCCGTCGCCGCCGCGTAGCCCGTCGAGACATCCCAGCCCGGGAAGACCTGGTTCACCGGGTGTTCCTCGGCGCCGGGCCCGGTGACATACGGGAACCCCACCGCCGCGTGGACCGTGTAATCCACCGCCACCGACCCGTCCGGGTTGCCCAGGATGTTGAGCGCGATCAGGTCGTCGCGCTTGGCTTTCAGGGTGTTGTAGGCGAGCCAGCCGCGCATCGGGAAATTCGTCAGCAGGATGCCGCGATCCTCGCCCGGCTGGGTGATCAAATTGGTCAGGATCTCCTGGCCTTCGGGCTTGCGGAAATCGACCGCGATCGAGCGCTTGCCCTTGTTCAGCCCGGCCCAGTAGATCGAGTTGCCCTCCGCCGTCACCGGCCAGCGCCGGTAATCGATGCCGCCGCCGATCATGTCGAAGCGGATCACATCCGCCCCCAGCTGCGCCAGCGTCATCCCGCAGGTCGGCGCGGCGACAAAGGCCGAGCCCTCGACCACCCGCATGCCCGAGAGAACGCCGGTCATTGGGCTGCTCCCATGCCACACCCTCTCCCCCCGGGAGGAGAGGACCGGGGTGAGGTGGGGGACAGTGCAGCGTATCCGGGATGCAACCGGCGTGTGCCCGGCACCTTGCTGAATACCCTTACCCTGCGCCTGTCGAAGGGCGAGGGTTCCCCCGGCTCATGCTTCGTCAGGCTCAGCATGAGGACCGGGGTTGTATGACGATGATTGGTGATGTCCGGCACGAAACTCTTCCCCCCAATGACGAACGCCGGCGCGGCGTCTAAACTCGTCCCAACAATATCATCTTCAGGAACACCTTCGAAATGGCCGGAACCGAAAAAGACGCCCTCACACCCGAACTGCTCGCCGCCGCGGCGCAGATTGATTCCTCCACCCTGCACGAGGCCGCCGGGCGCATCGGCGCGCTGCCCTCGGCGATCAAGGCGGTGGCCCCGGGCATGACCATCTGCG
This sequence comes from Alphaproteobacteria bacterium, assembly GCA_038137215.1. GTDB lineage: Bacteria > Pseudomonadota > Alphaproteobacteria > UBA6615 > UBA6615 > JABJAG01. Next base: position 61,653 of record JAYQBG010000016.1, on the reverse strand, counting down.
GCCCGGCCTTTCCGGTGAAGGGCCCGCCGCTGGACAACCTCGCCATTCACTTCGCCATCGACGAGGCTCAGCCCGGCGACGTGATCGTCGCCGATGTGGGCGGCCATTACGAGGGCGGCTATTTCGGGGAGGTGATGTGCACCTCGGCCATGGCCCGCAAGCTCGGCGGGCTGGTGATCGACGGTTGCGTGCGCGACGGCAAGCGGCTCGCCGAAATGGGCTGGCCGGTCTTCGCAAGGGGCCTCTGCATGCGCGGCACCCTGAAAGACCTCAACGGCGACTTCAAAATCAACGAGACCCTGGCGTTTGGTGACGTGATCGTCTCACCCGGCGACCTGGTCCTGGGTGACGGCGACGGGGTGGTGGTAATCCCGAAAGGTATGGTCGCCGCCACCATCGAAGCCTCCCTCAAACGCGAGGCGGCGGAAGCGGAAATGATGGAGAAACTGAAGACCGGCGTGACGGCGGTGGAGCTAAGAGGGTGGAAGCGGGGGTAGTCGCGCCTAGTCAAACAACGCCACCGCCCGCGTCCAGCCCGCCGTTCCGCCCCTGATCTTGCAGGGGAAGCACGTCACCACGAATCCCTTGTTGGGCAGTTGTTCCAGGTTCTGCAGCTTCTCGATCTGGCAGTACGGTTCCTCGATCCCCGCATAGTGGCCTTCCCAGATGATTGAGGGGTCCTTCGTCTTCTCCCAGAGTTTTGCCGTATGGGCGAAGGGCGCGTCCCAGGTCCAGGCGTCGGTGCCGCAGACCCGCACACCGCGTGAGGTCAGGTAGAGCGTTGCCTCCCGGCCCATGCCGCAGCCCCGGTCGATATAGTCATCCTGCCCATAGGCGGCGGCCGCGCTCGTGTTCACCAGCACGATGTCATAGGGTTGGAGTTCGTGGCCGATGCGTTTGAGTTCCGCCTCGATATCGGCTTCGGTCACCAGATAGCCGTCGTCGAACGCGCGGAAATCGAACTTCACCCCCGGGCGCATGAACCAGTCCAGCGGCATCTCGTCGATGCCCTGCATGGGCGCGCCGTTCTTGTCCACCGGGTGATAGTGCTTCGGCGCATCCACATGGGTGCCGTTATGGGTCGCCAGCGTGATCGTCTCATAGGCCGAGGCAACGCCGCCGGGCAGGTCGTCGGTGTCGAGCCCCGGATAGAGCTTGCGCCACCGGTCGAGATTGTCGCCGTGCTCCATCATGGAGATTTTCGGCCGCATGGCCGGCGGATCGACGATGATCACGTCATCCAGCGCCATGGAGATATCGACGATTTTCGAGGGGAGTTGCATGTGGTGATCCTCGGTAGAGATATTCGGGGGACGACAGCTTACCGCTTTGCAGGCCCTGTCGTCATTGCGAGGGGCGAAGCCCGCGGCAATCCAGAGCGGACGTGTCGTGGCCACTGGATTGCTTTGTTGCTGCGCACCTCGCAATGACGGGGTCGGTCTTTCGGCCTTAGTCATGCCCGGACTTGAGCCGGGCATCTCAACGCAAACCGGGACGGGATGCCCGGATCAAGTCCGGGTGTGACGACCGAATGTATGGACCGCTGCGGTGTGTCCCCACTGACAAACAGTGATAGGCTCTTGAACGCAGCCCGACAGGCGCTGCGATCTCACGGCCGGAGGCCCCCGATGAAAGACCTCGCGTTCAAGATCGACGAGATTTACATCCCCACCGCCCGGCGCAAGACCGTCGATCCCGAACGGGTCGCCGAGCTGGCGGAAAGCATGCTCGAAGAGGGCCAGAAGACCCCGATCATGGTGCGCGACGACGGCAAGCGGCTGATCCTCTTGGAGGGTCTACAGCGGCTCGAAGCCGCGAAGTCCCTGGGCGAAGAAACCATCATCGATATCAAGGTTCAGGCCCGGAAGCGGTAGGGGCGCGCCAGTCCCGGATCGTCCGACAATGCCATTCAACTCCCTCTCCTCCCTTGGGGAGGAGAGGGGGGAGCATTTAACCCACGCTCCAGTCGAGGGTCTCGCCGGCGTGGAACGGCACCAGCGTTGTGCCCGCCGCGGCGATATCGTCGGGCACGGTGACCGGGCTGCGGGTCAGCGTCACGGTGCCTTCGTTTCGGGGCAGGCCGTAGAAGTCTGGGCCGTTCTCGGAGGCAAACGCCTCCAGCTTGTCGAGCGCGCCTTCGGCCTCGAAGGTCCGGGCGTAGCTTTCCAGGGCGAAGGGCGCGTTGAAGATTCCGGCGCAGCCGCAGGCGGTTTCCTTGTCGTGCAGCGGGTGGGGCGCGGAGTCTGTTCCGAGGAAGAACTTCGCCGAGCCGGACGTCGCCGCCTTGCGCAGGGCGAGGCGGTGTTTCTCCCGCTTGGCGATCGGCAGGCAGTAGTAATGGGGCCGGATGCCGCCCGCGAAGATGGCGTTGCGGTTGAAGTGCAGATGGTGCGGCGTGATCGTGGCCGCGAGGTTCGGCCCGCCCGCCTCGACGAAGGCGACCGCGTCGGCGGTAGTCACATGTTCGAAGACGATTTTTAGCGCCGGGAAGTCCTTCGTCAGCCCGTTCAGCACCCGCTCGATGAACACCGCCTCCCGGTCGAAGATGTCGATCTCGGGGTCGGTCACCTCGCCATGGATCAGCAGCGGTATGCCGATACGCTCCATGGCCGCCAGGGTGGTGTGAATGTTGGCGACGTTGGTCACCCCGTGGCTGGAATTGGTGGTGGCGTTGGCGGGGTAGAGCTTGCAGGCGGTGAACACGCCCTCGCCGTGGCCGCGCGCGACCTCGTCCGGGTCGATGTCGTCGGTCAGGTAGCAGGTCATCAGCGGGGTGAAGTCATGCGCCGGCCCGTCCGTGTCCAGGGCGGCCAGAATCCGGTTCCGATAGGCTTCGGCGGCCGCGACCGTGGTTACCGGCGGCACGAGGTTGGGCATCACGATGGCGCGGGCGAACTGCCGGGCGGTGTGGTTGACCACCGCCTCGAGCATCGGCCCGTCGCGCAGATGCAGGTGCCAGTCATCGGGCCGCCGGATGGTCAGGCTATCGGTCGGCATGAACGTACTCCGTGGATTCGGGTGAGCAGCCATGATGCCATTCCGGTCGGCTTCATGTAACCAAATTTGGTTCCACGCCGTCATTGGGAGCGGCGAAGCCCCGCGGCAATCCAGAGCGGGCCTGTTGTAACCCTCTCCTCCCTTCAGGGGGGGGGAGGGTGGTGAGCGCAGCGAACCGGGTGAGGTGGGTCGTGGCGCCACGCTCTTGCGCCAACCCGGTTCGTGCCAACCCCCACCTCACCCAACCCTCTCCTCCCAGGAGGAGAGGGCTGAAGCGTTCGCACCTCAACCATCACTGTCATGCCCGCACTTGTTGCGAGCATCCACGTCTTGACGCGCCTTCCGTCGTCGAGCGTGACCCGCTGACGTGGATGGCCGGAACGAGTCCGGCCATGACAATGAGGGCCAAGTTGGACATGACCATGTGAGCGAGTTCAGCATGACGCCCTGTTCGCACGCCGCTATAGTCCCGCCAACGATCAACATACGCATCCGTATTGGGAGACCCGCATCATGGTGAAGCTTGCCGAAAACGATATCCTGACGAAGGAAGTCCTCGACTGGAAAGGGCTGCACCTGTTCCATTTCATGGGCTCGTCCTGTTCCCAGAAGACCCGGATTTCCTTTGCCGCCAAGGGGGTCGAATGGGAATCCCATCACCTGGATATCTCGAAGTTCGAGAACTTTACCGAGTGGTATATGGGCATCAACCCGCGCGGCCTGCTGCCCGCTCTGGTCCATGACGGCGATGTCCATATCGAGAGCAACGACATCATCAAATATGTCGACGAGACCTTCGACGGACAGCGCCTTTATCCGACCGACCCGGCAGAGCAGGCCTATATGGAAGAATCCATGAAGCTGGAGGACGATCTGCATCTGTGTGTGCGGGCGCTGACCTTTCGCTACCTGGCGCCCGTCGAGAAGATGAAGAAGACCGACGAGGCGATCGACGTGATGGAGGCCGAGGGCGCCGACACGGTCGGCGGCGAGATCGACGACCGCAAGGCGATCGAGGTGAAGTTCTGGCGCGACATGAATGCCAACAACGGCATCACGGATGAACAGGTTCTCGACGCCGTGGACCAGTTCAAGCCGGTCTTCGCTGATCTGGATAAGCGGCTGGGCGAGCATGAATGGCTGTTGCCGAGCGGCTTCTCTGCGCTGGATATCGCCTGGTGGATCACGGTGTTCCGGGTCACCAAGCTGGGCTGGCCGATCGAGCGGACGCCGAACCTGCAGGCCTGGTACGAGAAGCTGCTGGCCCGCGAAGATTTCGCCCGCGAAGTGACCCCGCCGCCGGAGATGGCCGAAATTTCCAAGGCTCACCAGGCGGCCTGTGCCGCCGAAGGCAAGAGCATGGTGCAGGTCATGGAAGCCAACGGACGGTAGGCGCTCTCTCGTTGCCCTCACCCTGAGCCTGACGAAGAGCGAGGGCAGACCCTCATACTTCGACAGGCTCAGCATGAGGGTTCTCGTCAGCCTCTGCTTGTCATACTCGGGTAGGACGGGCTGGCGATCAAACGTATCCCTCTCCTCCCTTCAGGGAGGAGAGGGGGCTTGTTTTTGTGACATGTCGCAGTGAAGCGGAAGATCACCCACAGTCGTCATGCCCGCGCAGGCGGGCATCCATAACCGCCCATGCTTGATCGGGTCCGCGACCGAGTTTATGAACCCCCGCCTTCGCGGGGGTGACGATAAGGCGTTTGGCTTTTCCGCTGCCTATTTCTTCTTCGGCGCCGGGTCCTGCGCAAACAGGATGCTCCAGACAAAATCGGTCTGAACCGCGCGCTGGTTCGACGTGCCGCGGTCGTAGAGATAGCCGATTTCGGGCGGGCCGGAGATCACCGTTCCGATTCCCAGCATGTTGAGGCACCCGGTCGCGCCGACACCGGGAACGCCGTTCTCGCCCCGGGCGTTGACCGAGGCCTGCACGTGGCAGCTGATACAGGAGGCGGTGTTCACGAAGCCACCTTCATTGATCGAGGATCCGAGCAGGGTCGGGGACCCGTCGCGGTTCACGTAACGGGTCTAGGTGCCCTTCAGACGGTAGCTTTTCCAGGCCGGGTCTGTGATCTTCGGGTGGTCCGGATCGACCGCCGCATCGCCGCCGCCAATTCCCATGCCGGCAAACAGGTCGGTCAACGCCATCGTCATCTCGCCCGGCGGTTAGGTCCCGGCCAGGTCGAAAATGGCGAGATCGTCATTCAGGTCGTCGTCTTTCGTATGAGGCGCGATGAAGTTGCTCTCGAAGGTGGTCGTCAGCGTCTGGCCTTCTTCGAGTTGCAGGGGCGCATCGACCGTCACCTCGTGCAGGACGCCGAAGCTGTCATTGCAGCCGGTGAAGTCGCAGCGGCCGAGATTGTAGGCGTGCTCGAAGGCAAACCAGTGCCAGTCGGGCAGGGCCTTGGTCGAGGCGGCCACGCTGGCGAGATAGTAGATGCGCTCGTGATAGGTCTTGCCGTCATCGGATGAAGCCCGAATTTTCTGGGTGATATAGGGGCGGTCCGGGTTCTGAGGCGGGGTCGCGGCGTCCTTGTCCTGGTCGGTGACATAGCCCAGACCCAGCATCGTCTCCTGGTCGATCCAGGCGACCTTGAACATGATGGCGTCGGACGGATAGACGACACCCTGACTCATCGGGCGGTGGGGCTTCGCGTGTTCGGCCTCGCCGGCAATTCGGGCGAACAGCTTCGCCAGACCGGGCTTGGAATAGAGCTCCTGCGCGGCTGTGTAGCGTACGAAACTGTCATTCCGGTACACCACCTCCACCTCCACCTGTCCCTGGCGCGCGACACGGGCCGGGTCGAGGGTGCGCAGGAAGGTTGCGTTGTGGCTGTTGCCCGGTTTCCCGTTGGCGAAGGTGGTTTTGTCCGCACCGCCCCAGTCACCGGGAATATAGGGACAGAAGGCGCCGGGGCCGCCGATGTCATCGGGTTCGCGCACATCGCCCTTTGCATCCCGATAGCCAACCTGCGGTTTGGAATCCGCGCTGACGAAACAGCAATCCGTCGCGCCGTCTGTTGCACAGAGCGGTTTCGGGTTCTTGACCCAGACTGTCTCGTCATTGGCCCACTGGTTCCAGAACTCGGCCCGGATGGTTTCAAGGAAGGTCGCCCAGGCAAAGGTATCCGGGCAGGTGGCAGCCGGACTGTTGATTGTCCCGGGATAGGAACTCTCGCCTCCGCTCGCCGTCGCCGCGCAGGCGGGTGCGTCGCGAACCTGGCTGTGAAAATACATGGCCGTGGCGGTCGAATCCGCGTGGGTCGAAGATGCCGATGCAGCCAGCAGAAGCCCCGGCCAGAATTGTGCGTTTCATGATAAATCCTTCCGGTCGGGATGATGACACCCGGGGCGTGCGATGGCCAATTCGGCTGTCGTCTAGGCCACCAGCACGTAGAGCGAAGACAGGGTCAGCGCCGTCAGGGCGATGTTACGGAAGGTCCGTTCGCTTGCCAGAGGGAAGAGTTTCGTGCCGATGGCCGTTCCGACGATGAACGGCGCAAGAAGCGCGGCCGACAGCCACAGGATATCGATGGTAATCAGATCCTTCAGCCAGAAGGTCAGCGTGATACCAAATAGGATAATCGTGAAATAGGCGATCAGGTTGGCGCGGATCACCGCTGCTTCCTTGGTGCTGGACATCAGGTAGAGGATGACCGGCGGGCCGGCGACGCCGGTGGCCCCGGCAAGACCGCCGCCGATCAGTCCCACCACGATCGAGGGCCCGGTGCCGCGTGGTCCTGTGTAGCGCCAGCCGGACCAGAGGATCAATGCGACCACTAACACAATGGCGCCGATAGCGCGGCGCATGTCGTCGGCGGGGACCGAGGTCAGAATGAACGTGCCTGCGGGCAGCAGGATCAGCGCCGGGATGCCGAAGGCCCAGACGGATTTCCACTCAGCGACCTTGATGGCCCGGGGCGTGAGCTGGATGGCAGGCGCAACTTCCACCAGCACGGCAATCGGTACACCGATGGTGGGACCCCAGATCAGGCTGAGCACCGGTGCGTTGATCAGCGCGGACCCGAACCCCGAAAAACCCCGGATCATCCCGGCGATCAGAATGGTCAGCGCGCTATAGACCAGCCGCATATCGAAATATTCGGCGGGAAAGGGAATCTCGGGCATGGGGCGGTCGATCTTTTCTCTGCAAAAAAAACCGTCATACCCGGACTTGATCCGGGCATCTCGTCTCGGTCTGCGTTGAGATACCCGGATCAAGTCCGGGTATGACGTGGTGGTGTCGGGCGGAGAGAGTTTGTGTTGCCTTACTCGCCGAACTCGATGCCGATGCCGGCCATGGCGTCGCGGGTGTCCTTGCCCCAGCGGTGCTCGATTTCCTCTCCCGCAGCCCGGGCGTGGATGACCTTGTCCTTGGTCTCGCCCTCGGGAGACTGGATCGCGACCAGCAATCGGCCCAGGTCGTCGCCCACATTGGTGAACTCGCGATAGATGCCGGCGGGTACGGAGATGAAGTCCATGGGCTCCAGACGGACACTGTGTTCGCCTTCGTCACCCCAGGTGATGTCGAAGGTGCCCTGGATGCAGAAGAAATTCTCCACCGTGGCCGTGTGCTTGTGCAGGCCGGAGCTGTCGCCCGGCGGACATTCGGCGATGGTGACGGTCAGGCCCTGGGCCCCCTTGACCGGGGCCACCTTGCTGCGGCCCTCCCAGCCTTCCGGGCTCATCACCGGATAAACCTTGTCCGAGGACATCATCTGCATCGCCTCGGGCGGGATGCCGTGGGCGTCGTTCATGGTGTCCTTGTAGGGCACCAGATCGTCGAAGCGCGCGATGCGCTTTTTCATCTCTTCGGGCGTAGGTGTGGTCTTCGGGGCGGGGGCGTTCATCGTGATGATCTCCGAAAGCGGTTTTTTTCTATTTTGAACTAGTATTCCCAGCCGATCCAGTCGCACAGCGCGCGGCCCATGACCAGTTCCAGATCCTCGCCGGCGAGCCAGGGCATCTCCTCGGTGAACTGGGTGACGGACTGGCGGTAGGAACAGGGCAGGCGGGTCACGTCCGAACCCCAGAACAACCGGTGTGGGCCATAGGCGTCGAAGACCCGGTGCAGCACGTCGTGGGTGTTGGGATAGGGGTAATCCTGCGAGGAGTAGGCCGGCAGGGTTGTCGCCTTGACCGAGAGGTTCTCGTATTTCGCCATGGCCACGAGTCCGGGGATCGGCCCGAAGGCCTCGTCATCGACCTTCTGGCCGGGGAAGCCCAGATGATCGATGGTCAGCTTCAGGTCTGGATGGGCTTCGGCGATGGCGGGCACCACGTCGATATGGCCCGAGAGCATGAACATCACGGGAATGCCGTGCTCCTCGGCGGCAGCCCAGAACCACTCGAGGTCGCCCGAGCGCAGCAGGTCCTGCTCCTCGGGCTTGCCGAAGGTGAAGCGGATGCCGAGCATCCCTGGCTGGTCGTTCCAGTCCGGCAGCTGTGCGGCGGCGGACGGATCGAAGAGCGGGAACCGTCCGAGGATCACCAGCCGGTCCGGATGGGCCGCGGCCGCTTCGATCGCTTGCGTATTGTCGTCTCCCATCCACATGGGCGGCACGATGACCGCCCGGTCCACCCCGGCTTCGTCCATCTCGGACAGCAGCTCGGGCGCGGTGTATTGCGGGATTTTCCGGTGCCACGGATTGGCGTTCTCCGGGCGATGGCTCCAGAGATGGACCTGTGAATCTACAATCATCATGGCGTTTTTCTCCGGTTACTTGTCGCCTGGCTGGACGTGGGTGCCCCGATCCGGTCGCTTGAGCGAGACGATGTTCTCGCTTTCGATCTTGGCATAGTCGAGATAGCCAAGCCGCGCGATCAGTTCCATCTTGTGCACATCCACCATACCGTCCGAAATGATGTCGTCATCGATATGGATACCGACCACCTGTCCGATAATCATGTGTGACTGACTTGAGACGCCGGGCGGCATGTCGATGGTCTTGTAGTGCTTGCATTCGAGCGCCACGGGAGATGCTTTGACCCGCGGCGGTTTGACGTTGTGGCAGGGCGCGGCCTCGAGGCCTGCGGCTGCCATTTCATCCACACTCGCCGGAGAGTGCGCTGCGCTGGCCATCATCTCATGGCGCAGGCCCCACGTGCACATATTGAACACGAACTCGCCGGTTTCCTGGACGTTCGTGTAGCTGTCCTTCTTTTCGTCTGTGCCCGGTTTGACCGCGTTGGGGCAGTACATGACGCAGGGCGGATCACCGCTCAGGGCATTGAAGAAACTGAAGGGTGCCAGATTGACCACGCCGTCTGCGCTCATCGTCGAAATCCAGCCGATCGGGCGGGGAACGACCAGAGCGTTATAGACCGTGTACTTCAACGGATCGGGTTTCATCCCGACTTCGAGCGGATTGAAAAACATAGCTGGCGTCCTTTTGTGGGGTTCTGATCAGTCTTTTTCCATAGTCTGATCAGTCTTTTTCCATAGGGAGACTCTCGTCCTTGCCCCATTCCTGCATCGATGCGTCATAGAGCGCCACATCTTCGTAGCCGAGCGCCTTCTGGGCGAAGAAGCCCAGCGTGGCGGATATGCCGCCGCCGCAATAGTTCACGATCTTTCGGTCCGGGGTCGCGCCGGCGCCTTCGAACATTCCGCGCAACTTGTCGGCAGGGGCAAAGACCCCGGTCTCCATGTTGCAGACCTGGGCATAGGGCACGTTCACGCTGTTGGCAATCCGGCCCGGACGTCCGAAGGTCATGCCGCCCGATCCGCTGAATTGTTCGGCGGAGAGCGCGTTGACCACGGCCACCTCCGGCTTGTCGAGAACCGCGAGCACGTCATTCTTGCCGTAGATCACCTCGCGCCGCGGGCGGGCGGTGAAGGTTGCGGGTTCCAGCGTGCAGGGATCGGTCGAGACCGGATGACCGCCATCGACCCAGGCCTGGTAGCCTCCGTCCAGCACCATCGCGCCGTCGAAGCCCATGGCGTAGAAGGACCACCAGGCGCGCGTGGCCCAGAAAGGCTGGGTGCGGCTATAGAGCACCAGCCGGTTGTCTTTACCAATCCCCAGCGCGCTGGCCCGGCGTGCGAAGTCGTCCGGGTCGGGCAGGGTGAAGCGGAACTCGTGGGGCGTGATCGAAAGGTCGTCCTGACAATTCAGATAGCAGGCGCTCGGGATATGGCCCTTCGACCAGCCCGCGCGGTCACCCTCGACCCGGTATTCGAGTTCCGGATCGGGAACGAGTACCGTTGTCGTGTCAAAGACCACAAGGTCCGGATCGTCGAGATGCGCGGCCAGCCATGCGGCATCGACAAGAAGTTCGGGATCGAGTGTTTCCTCAGCCATGTGAACGTGCTCCCGTGCGTGTCAATTCTGAGCCAGCAAATGTGCCAGTGTTGTGACGCCGATTGAAGGCGTCGCGTACGCGTTCATGTTGTACTACAGTTGCGTCAACAAGTGTGCGCGCGGTGTGGTCGAGCGACAAATGATTATTGCTGTGGGGAGTTATGTCAGGACGTCTATCGGACAAGGTTTTTGCCATCACGGGCGCGGAATCCGGGCTCGGACGCGCCATGGCGCTGCGGGCGGCCAGCGAAGGCGCGCTGATCGCTGTCGCCGGTTTGGACGAAGCGGGGCTCGATGAGACCGTTGCCGCCATGTCCAATCTGGAAGGCGGCGGGATTGCCATCCCGACCGATGTGACCGACCCGGCGCAGATCACCGCGCTCATGGACGGCAGCGTGGCCGAATTCGGACGCCTGGACGGCGCGATCGCCAATGCAGGCGCTTTCAGTTCGTGGACCGATTTCCAGGACTGGGACCTGGATGACTGGAATCGGGTGCTCGCCGTCAACCTGACCGGGGCGTTCCTGACCCTGCAGGCTGGCGCACGGGTGCTGATCGCTCAGGGCGAGGGTGGCTCGCTGATGGCGACCGGCTCTTCGACGGCCATCCGCCCGGCACCGAACCTGCTGCCCTACGTGTCGAGCAAGGGCGGGGTGCACCAGATGATGCGCGCACTCGCCGTCGAACTGGCCCCCCACAAGATCCGGGTGAACACCATCGTGCCGGGCATGGCGCGCACAGCACCCGTAGAGACCGTGGACGGCTATGTGGAAGCTGCGCTGCCGAATATTCCCATGGGTGAGATTGTCGAGCCCGAGGAAATTGCGGCGCTGGTCGCATTTGCCTTGTCCGATGAAGCGCCACATATGACCGGCACCCTTCTGAAGGTGGATGCGGGCCGCACCTCGGCCTAAGCGTCTGCCACCATCCATTCCGCACATGAGAGGAAGTTCCATGGACGTCAAAGCCATTCAAATCGAGAAGCCGGGAGGCGCGTCGGTCATGAAGTGGAAAACCGTGACCGTCGGCAAGCCCAAAAAGGGTGAAGTGACGGTGCGGCATACCGCGGTCGGGTTCAATTTCATCGATATCAACCACCGCACTGGCCGTTATCCGCTGGAAATGCCGACAGGCATCGGGTCGGAAGCCGCCGGCGTGGTTGAAGCTGTCGGCGCCGGGGTCAAGGACCTCAAGGTCGGCCAGCGGGTGGTCTATATCGGCAAGGTCGGTACCTATTCCGAAGCCCAGAACGTCCCGGCGGCGATCTGTGTGCCGATTCCGCGGGACATCTCTGACGAGATTGCCGCTGCGACCCATCTCAAGGGCATGACCGTTGAAATGCTCGTCGAGCGCGTCGGCAAGGTGAAAAAGGGTGACGTCGTGATGATGCACTCGGCATCGGGCGGTGTCGGCCTGCTGCTGTGCCAGTGGGCCAAGTCCCGTGGCGCGGCCGTCATCGGAACGGCATCCTCGGCCGCCAAGTGCAGGGAAATCCTGCGCGCGGGCGCCAAACACGCCATCGACACTTCGAAAAAGGACGTGGTCAAGGAAGTCCAGAAGATCACCAAGGGCGCAGGCGTCGATGTGGTCTTCGATCCGGTCGGCAAGGATACCTATGAAATTTCCCTGGGATGCCTGAAGGAAAGGGGCCTGCTGGCCAGCTTCGGCGGTGCGTCGGGCCCGGTCCCCATGGTCGATCTGAATGAGTTTCGCTATATGGCGAAAGCCTGGTTCCTGACCCGCGCCTCGCTGTTCAACTGGACGGCCAAGCGCGAGGATCTGCTGCACAGTTCCAAGCGCGTGTTCTCGATGATCCGTACCGGCAAGGTGAAGGTGAAGATCAACCAGCGCTATCCGCTAAAAGATGCGGTGAAACTGCATAAGGATATCGAATCCCGGAAACTGACCGGCATCAGCATGCTGGTGCCCTAGGAACTTTGGGGCGTCAAACCTCGTGCTTCGTCAGGCTCGGCATGAGGTTTGATTTAGGGTTCACGCAGATTGCCTCATCCTGAGCCTGACGGAGGATGAGGCGCTTGGGGAGGCCAAGGATTGCGCGTTATCGACTTTTTCGACCGTGGGGCTTTGCTCCATCCGGATCGTGCCTTCATGGTCGCCGAAGACGGCGCAGTCACAACCCATGCCGAGGCCCGCGACCTGTCCCACCGCACGGCCCTGGCCATGATCGATGCCGGGTTTGGATACGGCAAGAAGGCGGCCATCTACAGCCCCAATCACACCCGCGCCTTCGATGCGTTGCTGGGACTCTACCGTGCGGGCGGGGCCTGGGTGCCAATCAACGCACGTAACGCGATCGCTGAGAACGCCTATATTCTCGATCACAATGAAGTAGAATTCCTATTCTATAACAGTGAGTTCGAAGGCAATATTGAAGTGCTTCGAGAGAAGTGTCCGCGCATCGTTAACTATGTCTGCCTCGATGCGGTGGGTGCAAACGCTTCGTCCTTTGAAGATTTTGTTTCCGGTCACGAAGGGACCGCGCCGGACTTCCCCGACAATCCCGATGATATCTGCGGGATTTTTTCCTCCGGCGGCACCACCGGCCGGCCCAAGGGGATCCTCTGGACCAATCGGCTTTTCGAAACCATGGTTTCGGCCTGGCTGGCCCATTTGCCACCGAAAAAGCCCCCGGTTCACCTCTGTGCTGCGCCGATGACCCATGCCGCTGGTGTCGTCGCGCTGTCAATGATGGCCGAAGGCACAACCAATATCGTCATGAACGGCTTGCAATTGCCCGAGTTGATGCAGAATATCGAGAAATATGGCGTGACGACGCTGTTTCTGCCGCCCACCGCGATTTACGTGATGCTGGCTCACCCGGAAGTCCGGAACTACGACTATTCCTCGCTGGAGTATTTCGTTTATGCCGCCGCGCCCATGTCGGTCGATAAGTTGAAAGAGGCTATCGACGTCTTCGGCCCGGTGATGGCGCAGTCTTACGGTCAGGCGGAAGCCCCGATGATCTGCACCTATATGTCGCCGGAAACCCATATCGAGGCGCTGGAATCCAACAGGGCCCACCGGCTTGCCAGTTGCGGCCAGCCAGCGCTTCTGACCCCGGTCGAAATCATGGATGACGACGACAACATCATGCCCGTGGGTGAGCGGGGAGAGATTGTCGTGCGCGGTTCTCTCGTGATGGCGGGTTATTTCAAGAACAAGGAAGCAACGGATGAGGTCACAACCTCAAACGGCTGGCACCGGACCGGTGATATCGGCGTGAAGGATGAGGACGGCTTCATCTACATTGTCGATCGCAAGAAGGACATGATCATCACCGGCGGCTTCAACGTCTATCCCTCTGAGATCGAGCAGGTCGTCTGGGGCCATGATGCCGTGCAGGACTGCGCCGTCATCGGCGTGCCAGACGAAAAATGGGGCGAGGCGGTCAAGGCGATCGTCGAACTCAAGCCGGGTCAAACGGCCAGCGAGGACGAGATCATCGCCCTTTGCAAGGACGAGCTTGGGAGTGTGAAAGCTCCCAAAAGCGTGGAATTTTGGGATGAGTTGCCGCGATCCCCTGTGGGGAAGGTCCGCAAGAAGGATATGCGCGAGAAGTTCTGGGAAGGCCGTGACCGGGCGGTCTAGGCTGTGTCGGCCTTGACGAGTTTAATCGCGCGCAGGAACGAAAAGACGCTGGTAAACACCAGCACGCCGATCCCGGCATAGGCCACTTCATAGGACACCGTGGCGACAATCCCGCCAAAGACTGCCGGTCCGATCACAACGGCACCGAAAATGATAAAGCCGATGGCACCGGTCGTACGGCTGACCTCACCGCCGGGCGCGCGACGGGCGGCTTCGGCCAGATAAACTCCGTTCCATCCTGCCGCGCCGGCACCGAACAGCACCCCGACACCATAGATCAGGGCCAGCGGCCAGGATTGGGTGAGAGAGGCGGTCAGGAATGCCGCTGTCGAGGCCAGCAGGGCCAGCATCAGAAGGGTCACAAGCGGCGTGGCCCAGCGGGACGCGATCGCTCCGAAAACGATACGACCGGTACCACCGCTGGCCTGCGCCACGGCCAGAATCGCCCCGGCGGTGATCACCGACAGGCCGATGTCTTCCTGCAGGTAGAGCACGATAAATGTTGTCAGCGCATATTGCGCGATGACTAGCGGGACACAGCCGGCGATCATCCAGCGCAGAACCGGGCTCTTCAACAGAAGGCGGATCGGCCCTATCAGTTCGAGGCGCAGCTGAATTTTTCGGTCGGCATATCGGGCATAGCCACGCACCCAAATCTCGGTCAGGACGGCCGTTGCCAGACAGGCCGCGGCAACCACCATGATGGCAACATGCCAGTCCCACATCAGGGTCAGGGGCGGTCCGACAAATCCCGCGAGCACGCCGCCCAGCGGCACACCTGTCTGTTTGATGGAGAAGACAAGAGGTTGCACCGCTCGCGGGGTCACGCGCGAGAGAATATGCGAACTTGCCGGTGTTGTCGGGCCTAGCGCTGCGCCGATCAGGGCGCTCCCGAGTGCCACGAGCCAAAGGTTTCCCGTGGCGATGCATACGCTGCCGACCGCGCAGAGTAAAACCATGACCTGAGAGGCCCGCATCGGGTTGAAGCGGGCGACCAGACCGGCCGACATCATCGAACTGAAGGTTGCCGCGGTGAACAGGATCGTCGGCTGCATGCCGATCCATGCCGGATCCAGTCCCATATCGGGAAGTGCCTGCTTGGCCAGCACCGGCGGCGCAAAGACCGCCCATGAAATCATGATCTGGATTAGAGTCAGAAGGATCGTTGGCCCGACATATCCACCGGTACCCGGACTCGTTTGTGGATCGCTCAGTTTAGTAATCCGGCATCGAGTAGAGCAGGACACCGGCCTTGGCGCCGATCCGTTCGGCCTCTTCTGCGGCTGGTTTGCTCGGGTCCCAGGGCTTGGCGTCGTAGCGCATGCCGCTGATGTCATTGGTAGCGTCCGACATCAGCCAGACAATCGGCGCCTTCATCAGATCGGCCTCGATCAGGACGGGGTTATCCAGTGTCTTGTCCCGTTCCTTCATCTCATCCGACATGCCGGGCGTTGCGGCACCGGCGCCGGGATTGAGGATGTTGACTGTGACACCGGTACCTTCGAGATCCTTGTGCCAGATCTCTGTGGCACATTCGAGGGCAGCCTTTGACGGGCCATAAGTGCCGCCACCCTGTTTGGTCATGGTCCGGTACATGGTGGTGACGTTGATAATGCGGCCCCAGCCTTGCTCGATCATCAGGGGGGCAACCCGTCGTGCGAGCTTGTCCCCGCCGACGAAGTTGGTGTCCATCACGTTTTGAACGACCTCATCGGTCGCTTCATAAAACTTCGGCATTTCGCCGCGTTCGCGCCATTCGGGCCGTTTGTGACCATCGGGCCAGATATATGTAAACGTCAGTCCGGCATTGTTGACCAGGCCGTCGATCGCGCCGAAGGCCGAGAGGGCTTCGGACACGATACGGTCGCAGTCTTCGGACTTTCGAATGTCACCAACAACGCAGTGCACCTTGCCGGTGTTGCCCGCAACCGATGCTTCCAGGGCGGGAAAGTCGTCCGCGATATGTGCGGCGGCCAGCACGTTTGCGCCGGCCTCGGTCAGGGATTGCGTCATCGCCAGCCCGAGCCCGCGGCCCGCGCCGGTCATGATGACATTACGTCCAGTCAAATCGTATTCGGCCATGAATTCTTCCAATTTGATTTGAGTGATTATGGTGTTGAAGCGGCAAGCTATGGCTTGATAGTCCTATTCGCAACTCTTCCCGGATAGGAAAATTTTCGGTTTTATCGCCTTCGCTAGCAAGGATACGGCCGATCTCCGTGAGAACGATATGGTGAAGAGCTACGACCTGGGCGCCTGAGACCCCCAGGCTAGCTCCGCTGGATATTGCCGCTGCGCTCGGGGGTGCCGAACTCTTCGTGGCAGATTTCTGCCAGCAGGGCCACGCCGTTGTGGATTTCCTGAAGGCTCGGATGTCCGAAGCAAAGGCGCATCTTGTGGCGTCCGGTGTCAGGATCGGCTGACCAGTTCGCGCCGGGGTTCAGCGCAACGCCCCGGGCCCCGGCTTTTTCAGCCAGCAAGGTCGTGTCCACAGCGTCGGGCAGGGTGACCCAGATGAAGATGCCGCCCTTTGGCGCGGCGAATTCCGCAGCCGTACCAAACTCCGCGTTCAGCGCTTCCATGATCGTTTCGCATTTGCCTTTCAGGACCCCCTGAAGCTTGCTGACGTGATCATCGAAATGGGTTGAGCAGTACTCGGCGAGCATCATCTGCTCGAGGGACCCCGAGCCAGCATCGTATTTCACAGCAAGCAATCGGGAGAGGACCTCCCACTCGGCGGTCAGATACCCGACCCGCAGTGCCGGCGCGATCGTCTTCGAGAACGACCCGCAATAGATGACCTGACCTTCGGTATCCAGCGCCCGGATGGCTTTTGGCCGTGCGCCGCCGAAGGTGAGTTCGGCATAGCAGTCGTCCTCGAAGATCGGCACGCCATGGGCGCGGGCGAGGGCGAGGAGTTCCAGGCGCCGGGATTCCGGCATAACCGAGCCGGTCGGGTTCTGCACCGTGGGGATGGTGTAGATATATTTTGGTGTCACGCCCTCGGCTTTCAGGCCGTCGAGGGTTGCGGCAAGGGCGTCCATGCGGATGCCCTCGTTGTCGAGCGGGATGCCGATATAGCGCACTCCGAGGCGCTGCAAGCGTTGCAAAGTTCCTTCATAAGTCGCCGCTTCCACGATCACCGTGTCGCCAGGTTGCAGAAAGACTGCATTGACCAGATCAAGCGCCTGCAGCGAGCCCGAGACGATCATGATGTCGTCTGGGCTCTGTTCCATGCCCGTGCGGCTCTTCAGGGATCGGGCGAGAAATTCCCGCAGCGGGCGGTATCCCTGCGGCCCGCTCGACAGGCCGTAGGTTGAGAGGGTGTGGCCTTCGCGCGCGAGAACGCTTTGCGAGGCAGCGATGAAGTTCTCGACCGGTACAGCCTCGGCATCGTTGTGCCCGCCGATAAAATTGAACTTCGGAAATCCGGTCCAGCGATCCCGCGGTGCGGGCAAGTCTGGACGGTACACAGGCGTGTAATCAAATGTCATCTGGCGCTCGCTGACTACCGGTGTTCGGAAAGGTGACGGCTAGGCCGCCTTACGTCCCTGCATGATCTGCCAGATACGCTCGGGTGTGGCGGGCATATCGATATGCGCGACATCGTAATCCCGCAACGCATTGGCGATGGCGGCGATCATCACCGGTGGCGCCACAAGTGCCCCGGCTTCGCCCGCACCCTTCACACCCAGGGCGTTGGTGACACAGGGGACTTCGTTGGTGTCCACTTCGATCATCGGGACATCGTCGGCCCGCGGCATGGTGTAGTCCATGAAGGAACTGGTGATCATCTGACCGGTTTCCGGATCATAGACCGTGTTCTCCAGGATTGCCTGGCCGATACCCTGGGCCACACCTCCATGGACCTGCCCGGCGACAAGCATCGGGTTGATCACCTTGCCCACATCGTCCATGGCGCAATAGCGCACGATATGGATCACGCCGGTGTCTTCCTCGATCTCGATCTCGCAGACATGGCAGCCGTTCGGGTAGCTCCAGTGCTCGATGGTGTGAGTGTCGGTACCGCTGAGCGGGCCCTGCAATTCCTCGGGGAGATCCGTGGCCGTACGCGCATGCTTGGCCACATCGAAGAGGGATACCGTGCGGTCGGTTCCGGCGACCCGGAACTGGCCGTCGGCATATTCTACATCGACCGCCGCTGTTTCCAGCATCTCGGAGGCGATAAGCGTTCCCTTGTTGATCATGTCATCAGAGGAATTGACTGCCGCCACGCTGCCGATATGGCTCGTCCGTGAACCGTGGCTACCCCCGCCATTGGGCAGGTTGTCGCTGTCGCTGGTGTCGATGATGACCTTCTCGAAGTCGATCCCGAGTTTGTCCGAGACCAGCTGCATGAAGGAAGTGTCGTGCCCCTGACCCATGGGCTGGGTCCCGACCCGCACGATGACACGGTCGTCGGTCACCTCGACCTCGGCGGTTTCCGTCGGGTTTCCGGCGGTGGTTTCGAGGTATTGGCTGACGGCGATGCCGCTCAGACGACCCCGCTTGCGCGCCTCTTCGCGGCGCTTCCCATGCCCGTCCCAGTCGGCCATCCTGGCGGCCATGGCCATGTTGTCCTCGAACGCGCCGCTGTCATAGGTGGTTCCGACGGCATTGGTGTAGGGGAACTGATCCTTGCCGATCAGGTTGCGCCGGCGCAGTTCCACCGGGTCGATCCCCAGATCGTGCGCCGCCACATCGACCAGGCGCTCCATGACATAAACCGCTTCGGGCCGCCCGGCGCCGCGATAGGGGCCGACGGGAGCCGTGTTGGTGACCACGCATTTCACCTCGACATCGGCGACGGGCACGTCATAGACGCTGGTCAGAATCTTCGGACCGATCTGGGTGGGAACCGAAACCCCGGCCGAGCAGGAATAGGCCCCGATATTGGCAACGGTCCGGACCCGCACACCAAGGAACTTCCCGTCCGCGTCCAGCGCCAGCTCGGAATCGGAGATGTGGTCGCGCCCGTGCAGATCGCTCAGGAAGGCTTCCGTTCGGTCGCTGATCCAGCGGACCGTCCGGCACAGCCGCCTGGCCGCGACGAGCACCAGGACCTGCTCGTGATAGGGATGGGTCTTCATGCCGAAGCCGCCGCCCACATCGTCCACCAGGACGCGGAGTTGGGTGGGTTCGACCTTCAGGAAGGAGTTCGCGATCCAGTCGCGCAGCAGGTGACGGTTCTGGTTGGAGGTGTAGAGGGTGTAGCGCTCTGAATCCTTGTCATAGCTGCCGATGGCGCCGCGCACTTCCATGGAGTTCTGCACGATGCGCTGGTTGACGAGGCGCACCCTGGCGATATGGGCCGCGTTCTCAAAAGCTTTCGCGGTTGCCTCGGCATCGCCGATCTGGGCCTGGAACAGGAAGTTCTTCGGCACTTCGTCCCACAGCTGAACTTCGCCATCCGCCATAGCCCTGTCCGTCTCGACCACGGCAGGCAGGGGGGCGTAATCGACCTCTATGGCTTCTGCGGCATCGCGTGCCTGTTCGAGGGTTTCCGCGACAACAAAGGCCACCGGGTCGCCGACATAGCGGACCCGGTCCGAAGACAGGGCGAATTGCGGCGGATAGACCAGCGGGGAGCCGTCCGGTTTTGTCAGCGATGCAAAGAAGGGCGGCGGTCCCGGGAAGCCGCCGATCCCGTCATCGGCCAGGTCCTGTCCGGTCAGGATGGTGAGCACACCGGGCATTCCCGAGGCTGCCGATGTGTCGATGCCACGAATATCGGCATGGGCGTGGGGCGAGCGCAGGACGAACCCGATCGCATCGCCGTCGCGGGACACATCGTCGTTGAACTTGCCGCGCCCGGTCAGCAACCGGGGGTCTTCATTGCGGCGAACAGGTTGGCCCACACCGTACTTTGTCATGACATTCCCCCCGGTTTTCGTTGTGTTATGGTCGCTATCTTGGAACGAACAGGCCGCCCGACGCAACGCGTATCGGGTCTGACGAAAAGGACGCCCGCTTATGTCGATTCCCAATCAGCGTACGGTTTACCTGAACGGTAAGTATATTCCCGAGAACGAGGCAAAACTGCCGTTCCGTGACCGGGGTGTGAAATACGGTGATGCGGTGTTCGACACCACGCGCACCTTCGGTCACAAGCCGTTCAGGGTTCGCGAACATCTCGAGCGTCTGTATCGCTCGCTGCGCTATGTGGGGATCAATCCGGGCCTGTCGCTGGAGGAAATGGCCGTCATCACCGAGGAGATCGTGGCCCGCAATCTGCCGACGATTGCTGCTGATGAAGACCTCTGGGTCTCCCAGCGAATTACCCGCGGCATTGTCGATCCCAACGAACGCTCGGCCTGGCCGGACTATGTGGGGCCGACCGTGATCGTCGAGAGCTTGCCGTTGCCGTTGGCTAACCGGGCGAAGCTCTACCGGGACGGGATCGACATGATTGTCTCGTCGGTACGCCGGACGGCGCCGGATATGCTCAGTCCCAGGGCAAAAACCCATAACTATCTGAACCTGATCATGGCCGACGAGGAAGTCTCGGCGCAGAATCCCGAGGCCTATGCCCTGATGCTGGACCACAACGGGAATGTGGCCGAAGGCCGGGGCAGCAATGTGTTCTTTGTTTGCGAAGGTCAGCTGGTCACGCCGCAAGAGCGCTATGTGCTGCCCGGGATCAGTCGGCAGACGGTCATGGAACTGGCTGAGAAAATTGGCGTGCCATGTGTCGAGAAGGATTACGACATGTACGACGCCTATAACGCCGATGAAGCCTTCATCACTTCAACGAGTTTCTGCATCTGTCCCTGCCGCAGCGTCAACGGACGCGTGTTTGGTGATGGCGCAATTCCGGGGCCGGTGACCAAACGCCTGATGGATGCCTATGTGGATTTTGTCGAATTCGATTGGGTCTCCCAGTACACCCGCTATCCCATCGGAGATGCCACCCGTCTTTAGAGATCAGGGTGTGTGTTTGGCGAACCAGGCGTTGAGGGTATCCATCGACTTCTCAAATTCCTCCATCAGGAAGAAGTGGCTCGAGTTTTCGAAGATGACCGTTTCGGAATTCGCAATTCCCTGAGACAGTTCGCGCGTGCCTTGCATCGAACAAATTGGATCTTGCCGGCCAGCCATGATCAGGGTGGGGCAGGAAATATTCCCCAACCTGCCGGACGTATCATGTGCGAGAGCGGTGTTGTTCAGGTTCACATAAGAAATCTTGCTGCGGGCTTCGTTGCCGACGAGTGCTTCAATCCGGTCAATAGCCTCGGAGTTGTCGTTGTAGAAGGTGGGAGACACGAACATATGCGCCGAGTGACGGGCCCAATCGACCCAGTTGTCCCGCCATTCCAGAACTTCGCGCATGTTTTCGAGAATACGCCGGCCGATCCGGTCCACTTTTGATGTAGATGCTGCAAGAATCAGGCTTTGTAGTCGGTCTGGCGCCTGAAGAGCCATGTGTTGTCCGATCAATCCGCCAAGGGAGCGACCGACTACATGGGCTTTTTCGATCCCGCAGTTGTCCATCAGGGCAAGCATCGTGTCGGCAAGCTCTTCAGTGGTGGTTGGGGTGTCTACAGATGAACTCTCGCCCGATCCGGGATTGTCCATGGCAACAACCCGGTGACGATTCTTTAAGCGTTCAATCTGGGGAAACCAAGCCGTATGATCACCGGCCAAACCATGGATCAGGACGACCGGGAAACCGTCGCCATCCTCAATGTAGTTCACGTCAAACCGGCCACAATTTACTTTAGGCATTGGAAATTCTCCTCATGCGGAGTTCAGGCGGCGTGCTTTTTGAACCAGGTTTCGAGTGTTGTCATCGCCTTCTGGGCTTCTTCCATCAGGAAGAAGTGGCTCGAGCTCTCGAAGACTTCTATTTCGACATTGGGCAGTTTTTCATACATCCAGTTCTGCGCCGTCATGGAGCAGATCGGGTCGAACCGTCCGCCCATGACGAGAGACGGCGTCTGGATGGCGGACAAGTCGTCGAGCGTGTCGTGCTCAAGACAGGCCGTTGCCAGATGGTCGTAGGAGACCATGTCGCGTCCTTCATCGCTGACCAGCGCGGTGATCTTGGCCATGAGTTCGGCATTCTCGTTGAAGAATTTCGGCGCAACAAAGAGATAAACTGCATGCGGCGCCCACTCAGCCCAGCTTTTTCGCCATGCGAGCAGTTGCTGCAAATTGGTGATGACCTGGGCGCCGACGGGATCGAGTCGGGCGAAGGAGGCCGCGAGCGCCATGGATTGCAAGCGTTCGGGCGCTTTCAGGGCCATGTGTTGGGCCACGGCACCACCCATCGAGCGGCCGACGACATGGGCTTTCTCGATCCCGAGTTGATCCATCAGACCAAGAGTTGCGTCCGCAAGGTCGGCCGTGCCTGCCGGATCCGAGACAAGTGAACTGTCACCCGAGCCGGGGTTGTCGAACGCGATCACCCGGTACCTGTCTTTCCAGGCGGCAAGTTGCGGCAGCCAGGCTGTGTGATCCCCGGCAAGGCCATGGATCAGCAGGACCGGAAAGCCTTCGCCTTCCTCGATATAGTTGATGTCGAAACGTCCGGTGTTCACAACGGGCATATTGGCCTCTCTTCGAAAAGACATATGCCGCGGCCCGGAAATTCGGAACGCGGTGCTGGGTGTTACGTCACCTGTTCCGGTCTAGCTTATCCGGTCGCCATTGGCACCGAACAGGAAGATCGCATCATCGGGGAAGGTGATCGTTACCTTTTCGTTCCGCTTGAGGGCCTCCGTGCCTTCAATCACGGCGACGAAGGGGCGCTCGGCCTCGGTTTCGAAATAGAGCAGCGTGTCCTTGCCCAGCGGTTCAACAAGTTCAATGGTGCGTTCGATGGTGGCGCCGTTGCCTGAGGAGGCGCCGATTCCGACATTCTCGGGCCGGATACCCAGCGTTCCCTTGCCGGGGGCTGCATTGCTGAATTTCGCCGGGAGCGGAATATCGAAGTGGTCGCTCCGGAATTCCAGGACATCGCCGTTCTTTACGAATTCCCCTTCGATCAGGTTCATCGCAGGGTTGCCGAAAAAGTCTGCGACAAAATAGGACGCCGGGTTTCCGTAAATTTCCATAGGCGTGCCTTGCTGCACTATTTCACCTTGATTCATCACGATGATCCGGTCGGCCAGAGTCATGGCCTCTTCCTGATCATGGGTGACATAGATGAACGTCTTCTGCAGTTCATCATGGAGCCGGTCACATTCTGCGCGAAGTTCACGGCGCAGCTTAGCGTCCAGGCTGGACAGGGGTTCATCGAGCAGGAAGTTCGATGGTTCCGTTACGAGCGTACGCGCCAGGGCGATTCGTTGGGATTCGCCGCCCGAACACTGGGCGGGCATTTTGCCAAGTAGATGCGTGATCCGCACGAGTTCGGAGACCTCTTGCACTCGCCGTGTCTGTTCCTCCTTGGGCACCTTCTTCATACGCAGGCCGAAGGCAATATTGTCGGCGACGGTCTTATGAGGGAACAGCGCGTGGCTCTGGAACACCATGCCGAGGTCGCGGTCTCTCGGTTCCTTCTCGTTGACGAGAGTACCGTCGATCCGGATTTCACCGTCTGTCGGGTCTTCGAACCCGGCAATCATGCGAAGCGTTGTGGTCTTGCCGCAGCCGGACGGACCCACAAAGACGATGAACTCCCCATCCTCGATCGTCAGATCCATTCCTTTCACCGCAACAACGTTGCCGTATTCCTTTCGCAGGTCCACGAGTTCTATACGCGACATGGCTCGCTTACCTCCTCACCATTCCAAAGCTGAATCCGCGCGCAAGATGCTTGCGGATGATCAATCCCACCACGATGAGCGGGAGGGTTATGCCGACCGAAAGCGCCGCCTGGCGGCCGTAAACGCGCCCTTCGGTCGAACCCTGATATTTCGAGAGTTCCACCGGCAGCGTGACCACCTGAGCCTTCGAAAGGAGCAAGGCCAGCAGATATTCGCTCCAGGTTAGGATCAGGATGAACAAGAAGGTCGCAACCAGACCGGATCGGACCAGCGGCAAGACGACCTCCCAGATTGTACGCCAGCGACTGGCACCAAGTATTTCGGCAGCCTGCTCCATCTCGCGCGGGACTTCATCGATGAAACTCTTCGACATCCAGACCGCGTAGGGCAGGGTCGTAAGAAAATAGAGAATCACAAGCCCTGTGATGGAATCGAGTAGTCCGAGGGCGCTGTACCAGATCGATATGGGTGCCACCAGAACGATGGGAGGCACCATGCGAAGCATCAGCAACTGGAACATTCGTGCTTCAGACAGAATCTTATAACGCGACACGCCATAAGCCAGAACCGAACCGAAGAGGACCGAAAGGGTCGTGGCAATGACGGAAATCAGAGCACTGTTGCCCAGTGCCTGCCACGGGCGCTGCAAGGACTGCGCGTAGGTCTTGATTTCACCTGTTTGCTCATCGACTGAGTGGGAAGATACGTCGGCCCAGACAGCCAGATAGTTCTGGAGCGTTGCGTTCTCGGAAATATAGACAGGCGGCCAGGCAAACCATTCCCGGTCCGGCTTGAAGGATGTCGAAACCATCCAGAAGATGGGAAATGCAACAACCAGCAGCCAGAATGTCAGCACCAAATAGCGAAAGGCTGAAAAGGACATGCGTCGCTGGGATTTTGTCATCGCCATGGATTAGCCCTCCTGCGGCTTGGATTCGTACATCGCGTCGAGACTCTTCTTCTCGCGACGCAGAAGCCAGATCGCGGCCATGACTATCGCACCCATCAGGAAGAGGACGAGATAAGACAGCACGGCGCCATAAGAAATGTCGAAGAACTGCCACGCATGAATGAAGATATAGGCTGGAATGGTTTCGGTCGCCGAGCCGGGGCCGCCCTGCAACAGGCCCCAAGTCTTTGGGAATTCCGCCATGGCTTCCAGGAACCGAAGTATCAGGGCCAGCAGTATCACGGGACGCAGGAGCGGGAGCTGGACTTCCCAGAAGATACGCCACTTGCTCGCTCCCAGAATCTGTGCGGCTTCCTGGGGTTCCTTGGGCAGCGATGCCAGCCCGGCCATCATGATGATGAAGCTGAAAGGGGTCCAGTTCCAGATTTCCAGGAACGCGATCGTGAGGAGGGCTGTCTTCTGGTTGTAGAGGAATTGCGCGCGAACTTCTGTGCCCGTCAGCATGCTCAGAATGTCGTTGAGAGGGCCGTTCTGGTACAGGATCATCTCGCCGGTGTAGGCGATCACGATTGGCACCGTGAGCATCGGCAGAATGAAGAAGATGTAATAGAGACCGTGACCGCGGAACGGGCGGTACATCAGGAGTGCCAGCGCAAACCCGAGAACGAAACAGCCGACTGTGACGCCGACGGCAAACAGCAGCGAGCGGATGATCGCAAAGGCGAATTTGTTGTCGGTCAGTGCGTCTTTCCAGAGGTCCAGACCAACCCAGTGTGAAGCCCGGAAATAGGACAGGAATGAGGTGTCGTCCCCGGCATCGAAAATCGAGAAGGCGAAGAACGAGAAATAACCCTGCAATAGGAAGGCCGGCAGCAGGATGAACACCATCAGGAAGATCAGTGGGGAGAGGACCGTCCATTTGAAACGCCTCACGCCCTGCTCGCGTGTGGCTTCGCGCAGGCTGGTGCGCGAACCTGGACTCGGAGTAATCGTTGTATCGGCGGTCATGTTCGGAAAGCCTCATCAGTCCCGGGGTGCATGATGCACCCCGGGGGTCTGTTGACGTGGTCAAGTCACGGGCAGGCTTGCCCGCGCATGATCAGGACGGAACGTCGATCGACGGGAACAGAGACTTGTAGGTCTCGAGTTCGTCACGCAAGCGGCGCTTTCCGATACGGCGGATTGAGCGCGCCCAGGCCTCCGAAGTGTCCGATGCAGCCTTTTTGGCGGTTTTGTCGCCGGCATACATCTCGGAAAGGTTTCGCTTGAGTTCGGTCTCGAACTCGAGCAGACCGGTCAGGAAGATCGGCGGCGTGACGATCTGCAGGTTCTGCTTGATCGCGTCCATGCCTCCCTTCGTGTAAACCTTCTCGGGCAGCGAGCCGGGCTTGAAGTGCTCCACATGCCACGGATCGTGGAAGGTGTTGACCGGATCGCCAACGATACGGCCGCTGTTCTTCGCCGTGCCCATATACAGGGCCATATAGGCCATCGCTTCCTTGCGCGGGCTGTGTCGATTGACAAGGACGCCCACATTCGGCGTTGAGATCGAGCGTTTGAGCAGTTTTCCGCTAAACCTTGATCCCGGCACGGGGCCATAGGCCCATTTGCCTGTGGTCTTTGACTTCTCCGGGTTTTCCGCAAGTGCGATGATGCCATCCCAATACTGGCAGGAGAAGGCATTGCCGTTAACGATTCGGGGAATCATCTGTGGCGTGCCCCAGCCTGGTGCTTCCGGATGGGAGACCTCTTTCACATCAAGATAGGTCTTGAAGGCGTATTCACCGACATCGTTGTCGATATTGGGTTCCATATCGTCGGTGAACGGGAAGCCGCCGGCACTGTACAAGTACATGTACCACCAGGCGACCGATGAACCGCGGTCGCGCAAATTGGCGCTGCCCCACATGCCCTGATCAGGTCGATGGAAGAACTTCATCAGTTCAAGATCGTCTTCCCAGGTTTCGGGCCAGGCCATTTCCTTGCCGTGCTTGTCAGCGAAGGCCTTGCGCTCGTCCGGATCGCTGAACAGATCATTGCGGATGAACTGCACATGGACGTTACCGTCGGTCGTAATACCGTAGGTCTTGCCCTTGTAGGTCAGAAACTTGCCGAAATCCCCGACGGCATTGATTTTGAAGTTGGCGGCCGCCATGTAGTCGTCCAATGGCTCGATGAGGCCGGCAGAGGCAAGCGACGGAATCATGTTGGTGTCAACATGGAAGAAGTCGAACTCGGGCGATTTCGAGAGTGCTTCGGCCATCGCGCGCTGCGGGATTTCGAACGCGCTGATGTCCTGAAGCTTGGAAACCTTGATCCCGGTCTTCTCGCCGAACTCGTCCATGACCGGCTGAGCACCGCTCGAATAAAGGCCCCACATCAGTCCGGTGAGATCCTGTCCGTTTGGCACCGCTTTTTTGGCGGCTGCGATAATGGCGTCCTCTGCCGTACCAGCAAAAGCGGTACCGGACATAAGAGGAGAGACGGCACTGACAGCTGCGGCTGCGGTGCCTGCTTTAAGAGCATCGCGACGCGAAAGCTCGGACCACTTGAATTTTTCGAACACTTGGTATCCTCCCTGTTCCTGCCCTTTTTGATAAATGCTCCCCAGGCAGGGTTTGATGTCGCCGATCAAAAGCGGCTTGAGAAAATGTTAACCGCTTTTGTCTTATAGGAAAAGAATTCTCTTTATAGCAAAAATTTGAGGCCTTTTCACAACTCTGTAGACGAGAATCAGGCTTGAGTTGCTGCGCTGGAAAAACGAGATTGCGCACAGGGAGGTTGTGAAACACAGAGTCGCGCTGCTAGAGGCGTCTCCCTTATTGGAGTGGTGAAATGGATGACCTGCGCGTCGAAACTATACTGCCTGCTGTACCGACCCTCGGGCCAAAAGTGCGGGCACTTCGCAAGAACCAGCGCAAGACGCTGGCAGAAGTGTCGAATGCCACCGGATTGTCTATTTCGGCGCTCTCCAAGATCGAAAACGATCAGGTTTCGCCGACCTTTGCCAATCTGATGCGTCTTGCTGAGGGGCTTGGGGTTTCCCTTAGCGACCTTGTGACTCTCGAAGGTGGGGAAGGGAGTGTTTCGGCCCGAATGACCGTCAGCCGGAAGTCGGACACGAAATTCCGCTCGACGCCGAAATATGACATGTACGCGCTTTGCTCTGATTTGCGACGCAAGCGCATGACGCCGCTGATCGAACGGGTCAAGGCCGACGACCCGAGCAAGATCGACGGCATGATCGCCCATTCGGGCGAAGAGTTCTTCTATGTTCTGAGCGGATCCATCGAAGTGCACACCGAGCACTACAGCCCGGTTCGTCTGGACGAGGGCGACAGCGCCTATCTGGACAGTTCCATGGCCCACACCCTGGTCGGTGTTGGCGGGGGCGATGCCGATATACTGATGGTCTGGCTTGGACCAACCACTGCCAATGAGCAAGACGGGGCGTCCATGGCGGAAGCCATTCTGAGTCAGCCCTCCAACCTGAGAGCCCTTAGGGCCGGAGATCGAAGATGAAAACAGAACAGCTGGATATCCCCAACATCGATATCGTCCGCGTCGGGGAAGGCCCTGATCTTCTGCTGTTGCATACCTTGTTGGCGGAACGGACCGTGTTTGATCGCGCCTTGCCGGAGCTTGCCGCGAAGTATCGGCTCACTGTACCGAATCTTCCGGGGTATGGCGGCACGCCGGCTCTCGACAATCCGGCACCCTCGGTGCGGGACTATGCGGACTGGATCGCCGGGATGATGGA
This sequence comes from Alphaproteobacteria bacterium, assembly GCA_038137215.1. Taxonomy (GTDB): domain Bacteria; phylum Pseudomonadota; class Alphaproteobacteria; order UBA6615; family UBA6615; genus JABJAG01. The sequence continues at coordinate 33,360 of JAYQBG010000016.1, read as the reverse complement.
TCTGACTGAGCTCCCGGATGATACCGCCGTGCTCGGAAATGGCGCTGGCGGTTTCATGTCGGTCGCGCTGGGAATCCATCACGGCGGGCGACTTGGAAAATTGATTCTGGCCGATACCGGTCCGGGTTTTCCGGAACCCGCCAAGGTCCCACTTCGGTTTCTGGCGGACAAGGTCGAGTCCGAGGGCATGGAGGCCGTCCTGGATGCCGCGATGCTGCGTATGTTCCCGGAGGGCTATATTGCTGAAAATCCTGGCATCATCGGCGAACGAAAATCCGCGCTGGCTGCGTCTGACCCGAAAGCCTTTGCTGCCGCTGCGCGGGCTTTGTCCAATGTGGAAATGGCCGATCAGATCGGCTCGATCACCAACGACACGCTTGTGATGGTCGGCCTCGACGACCAGACCACGCCGCCGGCCTTGTCGCACGCTCTGCATCAGGGGATCCCGGGGGCACAACTGGTGGAGATACCCGATTGCGGACATTGCCCACAAATTCAGGCACGCGAGACCTTTACCCGGGCCGTGATCGACTTTCTCGACAGCTAAACTGTTCGCCTAGAGCCCGCCGGCCATACGGATGGCAAGGTTGCCGTACTGATCGGCGAGCTCATCCACGGTGAGCTTGCCTTCAGCGCGGAACCAGTACACGGCGAAGTCCACGATCCCGATAATGGCAAAGGCCGTACTGGTCACGTCTTCAAGGTCGAACTCACCGCTGGCTTCCCCTGTACGAAGGATATCGCGCAGGCGGTCGAGAAATTCCCGCTGTAGCAGGTTCAGTTGCTTCCTGCGGGCGCTGGAGAATCCCTCAATTAGATTGTCGATGTTGTAAAGGCCCGCATTCAGCATCGGCATGATCTCGACATTACCGACATCGTGAAACACATGCGCGCGCACAAAGGCGTGCAGGTTGGCGCGTGGTGAACCGTCGGTGGTGGCGATCGCTTCTTTCGACATCTGGTTCAGTTCGAGAAGGGTCGATTCGAGCGTGGCGAAGAGAATCTCGTCCTTGGAATCAAAATGGTAGTAGAGCGCGGGCGCGCTGATCCCGATGCTTTGGGCGATGGCGTTGAGGCTTGTGCGCTCATAGCCGCGTGTTGCGAAAAGCGAGGTTGCTTCGCTCACAATCAAGGCCCGGGTTTCGTCCGCATTCCGGGTTCGTTTTCGTGCCTCGGCCATGCTCGGCATCCTTCCATGGTCGACCAGCATATAGCTTAATGAGCGTTAATTGAAAGGTGGTTCACGTGCATGGCGATTGCTAATCTGGCACCGTCTCGATGTCGTTCATGTGAGGGGAAGAGTTATGCGATTTGCCGTCGATACCGGGGGAACATTCACCGACCTGATTGTCGAGGACGACGATAACGGCCTCCATATGTTCAAGGCCTCCACGACACCCGACGATCCGATCCGCGGCGTGCTGGACAGTCTGCAGGTGGCAGCAGACGATTTCGGTCTCAGTCTCGACGCCTTGTTGGAAAAGGCGGACCTTTTCATTCACGGGACCACCCATGCCATCAACGCCATCGTAACCGGGAACACCGCGAAGACGGCGTTTCTGACCACGGAAGGACACCGTGATATTCTGGTGTTCCGCGAAGGCGGACGTATGGAGCCGTTCAACTTCACCGTTCCGTATCCGGAACCCTATATCCCGCGTGCTCTGTCCTACGAAATTCCCGGGCGTATTCTCGCCGACGCTTCAGAGATGCGGCCGCTGGATGAGGGGCGGGTCCTCGAAATCCTGAAGGAACTGAAGTCGCAGGAGATAGAAGCAATCGCGGTGTGCCTGCTGTGGTCGATTATCAACCCGGCGCATGAGGACCGGGTCGGCGCCCTGATCGACGAGCATCTGCCGGGAGTGCCGTACACGCTTTCGCACGTGCTCAATCCTTCTCTGCGGGAGTACCGGCGGGCCTCTTCGGCCGCGATCGATGCATCACTCAAGCCCCAGATGAGTGCCTATATGCGCAACCTGACCGGGCGGCTGGGCGACGCCGGTTTCGACGGGCGTGTGCTGATTGTCACGTCGCAGGGCGGCATGATGGATGCGAGCGATATCGCCGAGCAGCCCATTCATCTGATCAATTCCGGTCCGTCCATGGCGCCGGTGTCCGGTCGATACTTCGCCCGCGAGGATGAGGGGTCGGACACGGCGGTGATCGCGGATACCGGAGGCACCACCTATGACGTGAGTCTGGTCCGCAAGGGACGCATTCCGTGGACCCGCGAAACCTGGATCGGGCAGCCCTATCGCGGCCACATGACCGGCTTCCCGTCGGTGGATGTGAAGTCCATCGGCGCCGGCGGTGGCTCGATCGCCTGGGTCGATGATGGGGGCATGCTGCATGTCGGCCCCCAGAGTGCCGGCGCGGTGCCGGGGCCGGCCTGCTACGGGCAGGGAGGTGACAAGCCAACCGTGACCGACGCCTCCCTGGTTCTGGGCTATCTGGACCCGGAGTTCTTTCTCGGCGGGAACATGTCGCTCGACCTCGATGCGTCGCGCGCTGTGATCGAACGCGATGTTGCCGGTCCGATGAACCTGAGTCTCGAAGAGGCTGCCGCTGCGGTCATCTCCATTGCGACGGAAAACATGGTTCAGGCCATCGTGGATATTACCGTCAACCAGGGCATCGATCCGCGCGATGCGATCCTGATCGGCGGTGGCGGTGCGGCCGGGATCAACTCGACGGCGATCGGCCGCCGGCTCGGCAGCGAGCGGGTGATCATCCCGGAAGTCGGTGCCGCGCTGAGTGCCGCGGGGGCCATGATGTCGGACCTGCACGCACAATACACGCGGACCTTCTTTGCGACGTCGGATGATTTCGACTCCGAAGGGGTGAATGCGATCCTCGATATGCTGGAGGCCAGCTGCAACCAGTTCATCAATGGCCCAGGTCAGGATTCGTTGGATCAGACCATCGAGTTCTTCGCCGAAGCGCGTTACCCGGAACAGGTCTGGGAAATCGAGGTTCCGCTGGCGTCGTCCCGCTTTGAGAGCGACGCCGATGTTCAGGCACTGGTGTCGGAATTTCACAAGGTTCACGAAGACATCTTCGCCATCAACGATCCGGAGTCCGGTGTCGAGGTTGTGGGCTGGACGGCGTCCGTCAAATGTCGCCTTCGTGAAAGCGAAAGCGGCTCGCTGGCTACGCGCGAGTTCAAGACATCAGTCGATGGAACCCGGAAGGTCTATTTCTCGGGCCATGGCCATGTGGACGCAACGGTGCGTCGTTTCGAGGCCATGAAGGAAGGTGAGGTCCTGCAGGGACCCGCCATCATCGAATCGCCGTTTACGACCGTCGTGGTGGACCCGGGTGCAACCGCCGAGCGCCGTGCGTCGGGAAGTGTTTCGATTGTGCCGGGTCAGGCAGCCGCCTGAGCGCGCGGCGCAGCGGAAGAGAGGGAGAGAGTGGTGTCGGACAAGAAACAGATTGATGGCGTACAGCTCGCACTGCTTTCGAATCGTCTGGAGGGTATTTCCAGCAAAATGGGAAATACCCTGATGCGCACCGGGCGCTCTGGTGTTCTGAATATCGCGCGCGACTTTTCGTGCTGCATCCTGACCGGAGACGACAGGCTGGTTGCGGTCGCCGAAGCTCTGCCGATCCACGTGCTTTCCGGACCCGACATCATGGCAAAGACCATGAAGGAGTATCACCCGGACCTAAAGCGGGGAGACGCCTTCCTGCACAACTCGCCCTATCACGGCTGTTCCCATGCGGCGGACCATACAATTCTGGTTCCGGTCATTGATGATGACGGAATTCACCGCTACACGGTCGCGGCCAAGGCCCATCAGGCCGATATCGGAAACTCGATCGCAACGACCTATCACGGCACAGCACGCGATGTTTACGAGGAAGGCGCGCTGATCTTTCCGGCGGTGAAGGTGCAGGAAGATTACGAATACAACATGGATATTGTCCGGATGTGCCAGCTGCGCATCCGCGTGCCCGATCAGTGGTGGGGTGATTTCCTGGCCATGATGGGGGCAGCCCGGATCGGCGAACGGGAAATTCTCGCGCTCGGCCGCGAGGTCGGCTGGGACACGCTCGAAAACTTCAATGAGCAGTGGTTCGCCTATTCGGCCGAACGCATGGTCGGGGCCATCAAACAGCTTCCGGCGGGAACGGCGACCCGGACCTCGACCCACGACCCGATCCCCGGAACGCCTGAAGACGGGATCACCATCAAGAGTACCGTCACGATCGATCCCGATGCGGGAAAGGTGACGGTCGATCTGCGCGACAATCCCGACGCACAACCCTGCGGACTTAATCTGTCCGAGGCCTGCGCCCGGACGGCTGCCATGGTGGGAGTATTCAATTCGATTGACCATTCCGTGCCCAAAAACGCCGGTTCGTTCGGTCGCATCGATGTTCTGCTGCGGGAAAACTCGGTCTGCGGTATTCCCAAACATCCCACGAGTTGTTCTGTGGCCACCACGAATATCGCCGACCGTGTCTCGAACCCGACTCAGGCTGCCATGGCGGAAATCGCCGACGGCTTCGGAATGGCCGAATGCGGGGCGATTATCCCGCCTTCGACGGGTGTTGTTTCGGGGACCAATCCCGATACGGGACAGCCCTTCGTCAACCAGGTATTCCTGGGGCTCACGGGCGGGGCCGGTGCGCCGAAGGCGGATGCCTGGCAGACCATCTGTCATGTGGGCAATGGTGGTCTCTGTTATCAGGACTCCATCGAGCTCGATGAACTGCGGCAGCCGCTCTACGTGAAAACGCGCGCATTGGCCGCCGATACCGAAGGCGCCGGAAAGTTTTGTGGCGCGCGTTCGGCCTATACCGAGTTCGGTCCCCGCGTCGGGAATCTCGACGTGGCCTATGTCAGCGATGGCGGGATCAATGGTCCGTTGGGTGTGCGTGGTGGCCTGGTCGGGGCCAATGCCGAGCAGTTCCGCATCACGCGCAACGGTGAACACGAAGCACTGCGCAATTGCGATGTAGTCAGTCTGGTTGCCGGGGAACTGATCGCTTCGCAATCCTGTGGTGGCGGCGGATATGGTTCGCCCACCGAACGGGATCCGGAGATGGTCGCACACGATGTTCGTGAGCAATATGTCAGCGTTGAACGCGCAGAATCTGTCTATGGGGTTGTTCTGGATGCCGATGGGAATGTGGATGTTTCGGCAACGCAGACGAAGCGAACGAGCATGAGCACCTGATGTCGGGTGAAGCGACAGATGGGGGGCGGCTGGACGGCGTGCAGCTGGCGCTGCTTTCGAACCGTTTTGACGGCATTGTGCGCAAGATGGCGAACACCTTGCTGCGCACAGGACGGTCGGGGGTTCTCAACACCGCGCGGGATTTTTCCTGTTGCATCGTGACGGCAGATCATCAGCTTCTCACGGCAACCGAAAGCCTGCCCATTCATGTCCTGTCGGGCCCGGACATCATGGCGCGCGCCATGGCGGAGTTTCATCCGGACCTGAAAGCCGGAGATGCCTATCTCCACAACTCGCCCTATCACGGCTGCTCGCACCCGGCCGATCACACGATCCTGGTTCCGGTGATCGACAATAAGGGGTGTCATCGGTTCACCGTGGAAGCGAAGGCCCATCAGGCCGATATCGGCAACTCGATCCCGACCACCTATCACGCCCGCGCCCGTGACGTGTATGAAGAGGGCGCGCTGATATTTCCGGCCGTTCGGGTTCAGAAAAACTACGAGAATATCGAAGATATCGTGCGTATGTGTCAGCTGCGTATCCGGGTGCCGGATCAGTGGCGGGGAGACTACCTGGCGATGATGGGAGCCGCCCGGATCGGTGAGCGCGAACTGGCCGCGCTTGCAGAGGATGTGGGCTGGGACACACTGGATGCATTCGCAGCACAGTTTTTCAACTACACCGAAGCGCGTATGGAAGCTGCGCTCCGCGCGTTGCCGGCCGGTGCGGCATCCCATTCGAGCACGCACGATCCCATTCCGGGCACGCCGGATGAGGGCGTGACCATCAAGGTCTCGGTCGCTGTCGATCCCGAGGCCGCGGTGGTCGATGTTGATTTACGTGACAACCCGGATGCCATGCCCTGTGGCCTGAACCTGTCCGAAGCCTGTTCGCGCACGGCGGCCATGGTGGGCGTATTCAATTCGATCGATCACTCCGTCCCCAAGAACGCCGGTTCGTTTCGACGTATCCGCGTTCAGCTGCGTGAGAATTGTGTGGTTGGTATTCCCCGGCATCCGACCAGCTGTTCGGCGGCCACTACGAACGTCGCCGACCGCGTCTCGAACTCGGTGCAGGCGTCCATGGCGAAAATTTCCGAGGAGATCGGTCTCGCTGAATGCGGCGCATCCAGTCCGCCGGCCGCCGCCGTGGTGTCGGGCACCAATCCGGAATCCGGGAAACCCTATATCAATCAGGTTTTTCTGGGCCGGACCTGCGGTGCGGCGAGCGCTCACACCGATGCGTGGTGGACCGTCGGGCATGTCGGCAATGCCGGAATGTGTTTCCTGGATTCGGTGGAGCTCGATGAATTGCGAATGCCGATCTATGTGCATGCCAGGGGGTTTAACCCGGATACCGAGGGTGCCGGTCGGACCTGCGGTGCACCACAGGCTTTCGCAAAATATGGTCCGCGCGTGGGTTCCATGTCGCTGATCTACAATTCCGACGGCTCCATCAACGGGCCGAAGGGTGTGCGCGGTGGTCTTGGTGCTGCGAATGCTGGCCAGCACAAGCTGACAGCTAACGGGAAACAGGAAGAGGTACCGCGGGTCGGTCAGGTGTTTCTCGATGCCGGGGAACTGATCGAATCGCGATCCTGCGGCGGCGGTGGATATGGCGCCCCGAGCGAACGTGATCCGCTTCTCGTGCTGCGGCATGTCGCGGAGGGATTTTTGTCCCGCGAACGGGCGCGGGATATCTATGCTGTCGCAATTGACGAGGACGGCGCGCTGAACGCAGACGAAACCGAACGATTGCGCGCAGACGCAAACCAGGGGGAGACAGAGTATGCGGTTTGAGAACAAGGTCGTGATTGTGACGGGAGGATCGTCGGGAATCGGGGCCGAGACCTGCGCGTGTTTCGCCGAAGAAGGCGCAAAGGTCGCGGTGGTCGCCAGTTCATCGCTGAAAAAGGCGCAGACGACCGTGGATCGCTGCGGGGACAACGCCAAGGCGTTTACTTGCGATGTGAGTGAGCTGGCCCAGATCGGTAAGCTGGTCGCTGATGTGATCGCGGAATTTGGTCAGATCGACATTCTGGTGAACGCGGCCGGCGTGTTCTATCCCACCCGTATCGGCGAAACAGATGAAGTCATGTACGACAGTATGGCTGATGCCAACCTCAAGGGTTGCTTCTTCATGTGTAACGCCGTGGCGCCGCACATGATCAAGTCGGGCGGCGGGAAGATCGTCAATCTGGCCTCGGCGGCCGGGATTGCCGGGCGCAGCAACTACATCGTCTATTCCGCCGTGAAAGCCGGCGTCATCAACATGACCCGCTCGCTGGCCGCGGCGCTCGCGCCACACGATATCAACGTCAATTGTTTGGCGCCGGGCAATACCGCCACTGCGATGAACGAGAATGTTCGTACCGAACCGGAGTACGCCGAGATTTTCGAGACCATCAAGAAGAACACGCTGAGCAATCGTCCCTTTGCCGACCCGCGCGAAATGGCGCGTGCGGTTCTGTTTCTGTGTTCGCAGGACGCGGCAGCCGCGCATGGCACGATTCTGTTGATGGATGAGGGCCTGTCGGCTGGATACTAGAAATAGAACGAAACACGAGAAGGGGAGCCAAAATGCAACTCAGGAACAAAGTCGCGCTGATCACCGGCGGGTCGCAGGGGATTGGTGAAGAAATTGCCCGGACCTTTGCTGCGGAGGGCGCGACCTGTGCCGTTGTTGCCAGCTCGAATGTGCGCAAGGCCAACAAGGTCGCCAGGGAGATCAAGCGCAAGTCCAAGGGCTATGCGGCCGACGTGTCCAAGCCGGCTGAAGTCAACAAGCTGGTCGAGAAGGTGATCAAGGATTTCAAGAAGATCGACATCCTGGTGAACGCCGCCGGCGTGTTCTACCCGACCCCGGCGGGTGAAACGAAAACTGCCGATATGAACCGAATGGTCGATATCAATCTGAAGGGCAACTGGAATGTGACTAACGCCGTCGTTCCCCATTTGAAGGAACGCAAGCAGGGCAACATCATCAATCTGGCTTCGGTGGCCGGTGTTCGGGCCTTGCCGGCCTATGCCGTGTACTGCGCGACCAAGGCCGGGATCGTGATGATGACCAAGGCCTTGGCGACAGAACTGTCCCGCGATGGAATTCATGTGAATTCGATCTCTCCCGGCAACACGGCAACCCCAATGAACGAAGACATCCGGACCGACCCTGAACTGAAGCCGGTGCTCGACTTCATGGAGATGCTGACCCCGTCGGGTCGGACCTATTCGGAAGTCGGTGACATTGCCAACACGGCCCTGTTCCTGGCCTCGCCGAAGACCGGAAAGGCGATCTACGGCGCCAACTTCGTGATCGACGAAGGCTTTGCAGCCGGACTGTTCGTCGCCAGCTAGTACGTTCCTCTGTCATTGCGAGGCGCAGAGCGCCGCGGCATTTCAGTTGCATCTCAAGCAGACTGGATTGCTTCGGCCCTCTGCGCCTCGCAATGACGGGTGCAGCCCGGTTTGACGTCGTATCGCCCGTCAGACCGTGTTCCGGATGACGATGTAGAAACCCAGCAGCAGCAGCGAGACCAACAGCACCTGCCGGAACTGGGCCTCGGGAATGCGTTGCCGGATCTTGGCGCCCAGGTAGTAGCCGAATAGCGCGGGTGCCGCCGAGATCAGTGAAGAGAACGCAAGCTGTCCGTTCAGCAGGCCCTTTTGCTGAAACGCAAACGCGATCATGAAGGACGCGGTGAGAAACAAAAGGCCCATGGCCTTCACCAGTTCGTCGCGTGACAGGCCGAGGGTTTGCAGATAGGGCACCCCGGGAATGACATCCGATCCGGTCATGCCGGCCGCCAACCCGTTCAGGGTCCCGATCGTCGGGGACATCCAGATTTCGTGGCGGCCAGGCGAGGGAATGCGCGGCGCGAAGAGGGCGTAGGCCGCATAGGTGCCGAGCAGAACGCCGAGGCCAATGGTCAGGTATTGGGTGTTCACGATCACGAGCACTTCCGCGCCCAGCCAGACACCCACGCAACAGGCCAGCAGCAACGTCCAGATCCGTTTGATCGAGTCCAGCAGGGCACCGCCGCCGATGACCTGCCAGATATTGGCCAGGATGCCGGGAATAATTAGCAGCGCGATGGCTACGGGCAGGGGGACCACCGTCGCCAGAAGGCCCAGCGAGATGGCTTTCATACCGATCCCGACCGTGCCCTTGACGAGGCCGCCGAGAAACAGCGCGAAGAATGCAAAGGCGTACTGAAACGCCGAGAGTTCAATGAGGGTCAAAATCTGTCGTTCCGCTGGGCTCTAGATTTCCCACTCGACATTGCCGTCCATGCCGATTTCCTGGGCGGTGATGTGACGGCCGGCATCCGACGCCAGGAAGACGGCAAGATCGCCGACTTCAGCCGGGTCGATCCAGCATTTCAGGGAGATGAACTCCAGAAACTCCGCTTCGCGTTCTTCGGGTGTGATCCCGCGTTCCTTGGCCTGGGTGGCGACGATGTTGCGGCCGCGTTCGTTGTCGATCAGGCCGGGCAGGATGGTGTTGCAGCGGATGCCGAAGGGGCCGTACTCGCGGGCAACCGTGTGGCTGAGCCCCAGAACCCCGACCTTCGAGGCCACATAGGGCGAGCGCATGGGCAGCGCGACCTTCGCCGAAGCGGTGGAGATGTTCACGATGCAGCCGGAATTCTGCGCCTTCATGTGCGGTGCGACATTCTTGATGCAGTAGAACATGCCATTGAGATTGACCTGAATTGTCCGGTCCCAGTCTTCGTAGGAGACATCTTCCAGCGCTGCACGCGGTCCACCGATCCCGGCATTGTTGACCAGGACATCGACGCCCCCCATCTGCGCGACGGCTTCGGCGATAAGCGCTTCGACATTGTCAGGCTTGCCTACATCGGCGAGGGTGCCCGAAACGGCTTCGCTGCTAGCGATCACCTCTCCCAGCAGGTCGGGTTGTACATCGCAGGTGTGAACAAGGGCCCCCGATGCCACAAACCGATCCACGATGGCGCGCCCGATACCGGAACCGCCAGCGGTGACGATCACCCGCTGTTGAATCGAACTATCGGACATGAAGAATTCCCCCTAAGCACTTGATGCAAGGCAAATAATACGCTGTTCAGGAGGTTCTGGAAAGCGTGTGCCAGCGCCGCGTGATGGCGGCCAGTTCTTCGCGCAGCACATCGACAAAACGCTCCGCGGCACCGGTCAGGGGCTGGCGGACCTGGCGGATCAGATAGTAGTCGATCTCCGCCCGGGGCCGTACAATCGGATTGATGATCAGCGCACCCGAATCCACCGCATCGATGACGGAGGCCACGGCGGTGAGCGTGGACCAGCCTGAATGGCGCACATATTCGAGGGTGGTGTTCAGCCCGTCGGATTCGATGCTGGATTCGAGGGTCATGTCGGCGCGCGCCATATGGCTGTCGATCAACTGGCGGATGGCGTGCCGCCGGGTCGGCAACACCATGCGCAGCGGCGGCAGGTCCTTCAGGCTGATGCGCTCGAACGGCGTCATGCCCGAGTTAGGCCCGGAGACCAGTGCCATCTCGTGCTCGGTCAGCAATGTGGCTTCGATGCCTTCATGGCTGACGGCGCTGGTCACAACAGCGAAATCGAGTTCGCCGGCGACGACCCGTTGGGTGAGGATGCCGCCATAGGCCTCGTCCAGCGTGATCGCCACATTGGGATGGGATTCGGTGAAGCGTGACAGCGCGGCGGGCAAAGCGCTTCGGGAGACCGACGGCACCGTTCCGGCGGTAATTGCGCCGCTGATCTCACCGGTCAGTTCGCGGACCGCGTTCTGGGTATCGGCCATCGCGCTGAGGATTGAAAGTCCCCGCGCGTAAAGTCGCTTGCCCGCAACGGTCGGCTCGACCCCGCGCCGGCTGCGGGTGAACAGCGCCACGCCGAACTCGTCCTCCAGGTTGCGGATCTGCACCGACAGCGCCGGCTGGGTGCAGTTTTCCCGGCGCGCGGCGCGCGAGAAACTGCCTTCTTCATAGACGGCAACGAACTGTTCCAGCTGGCGAATATCCATATCCTGACTATAAGCCAGGTCTATCGCGAATGGCAGAACCTATAACTCAGGCAGCCGATGCGTTGCCCGCACCCACGGCATTCGCCCAGGCGCTTGCGCTCTGATGCAATGCACGCTCCACCCGGGCGACGAGCTCGCGCGCGGCGGGTGACAGGGGACGCTGGGTCTGATGAATGAGAAAGTATTCGAGGGTGGTCTGCAGATCGGGAAGCGGATTGACCACAAGATCTCTGCTATGAAGATCGCGCGCGATTGTGGTCACGGGAAAAATCCCGGAAAAATCCGAATTGCGGATGAACTCGAGCGAGCCGAACAGGCCGTCGATCTCAATCACCCGTTCGATCTTGATGTTGCCGACCTTGATGTAGCGCTCCAGCATCGTGCGCAGGCTGTGCTGGGGCGAGGGCATGACCAGATTGACCGGCGGCAGATTCTCCAGAACCACCGGCTCGAGATGGGCCAGACCCGTTTTACGGCCCGAGATCATCGCCAGCGGTTCGGACGAGAGCACGCGCATCTCAAGTCCGTCATGGCGTGGCGGCTCTGTCACGACGGCGAAATCCAGCTCGCCGGAGAGGACCCAGTTGATCAGGGTGCCGCTGAAGGCTTCGACGATGCGAACATCCACGTTCGGAAGTTCGGCGGTATAGGGCGGCAGCACCTGGGCCAGGACTCCCTTGGTCACGGTCGGGATCAGGCCGGCATCCAGTCTGCCGGAGACGCCGGTCGCGAATTCCCGCATGTTCTGGGCGGCACTCTCAATGTCTCCGAGGATACGACGGCAATCTTCATAGAAGCGTTCGCCCGCCGAGGTGGGGTGAACACCGCGCGCATGGCGCTCAAAGAGGCTGACGCCGACGGAATCCTCAAGGTTCTTGATCTGCAGACTCAAACTGGGTTGTGCGACATGAAGGCGGGCGGCGGCACCGTTGATGCTGCCGCTTTCAAACACGGCCACAAAGGCGCGGATTTGCTTCAGATCCATGGCGATATGCTCTTGGCTGGCGGTATTCAGGGATATACCGAAAAACTATAACAAGCATTGTAACTTGGTATTTGTCGGTATGGCTAGCGCGCCCTAGTTTCGGTCCAAAACGTAACGCCCGCATGAAAGGAGCCAGAGATGGCCAAACCCAAGGTAATTCTGCAGCTTTACCCGATGTTCCCTGCCGATGGTGAGGAAGACCGCAAGGCAAAGCGCCCACTCGGCAATGACAGCGACATGTATCACAAGATCGTCCATGAATGGACGGAGATCGTCGAAGAAGCCGACGCCATGGGCGTTTGGGGTATCGGCACCATTGAGCATCACTTCCATTCCGAAGGCTACGAAGTCGGGCCGAACCCAGGCATCCTGAATGCGTATTGGGCCAGCCATGTGAAGAACGCCCATGTTGGTGCGCTGGGCTATGTGGCCGCGACCCAGGATCCGCTCCGTGTCGCCGAAGAGACCGCAATCATTGATCATCTGACAAAGGGCAAATTCTTTGTCGGGTTCGCGCGTGGCTATCAGTCCCGCTGGGCCAATGTGATGGGCCAGTATACCGAATCCCCCGCAACCGTGTCCGACGGCAGCGACGCCGATAACCGGAACCGGCAGATTTTCGAAGAGCGCGTCCAGATGGTGATCGATGCGTGGACCCAGGAAAGCGTGCGCGTGAAGGGTGAGTTCTACGAGGCACCGTATCCCTTTGAAACGGGCGTCGAGGGTTATCCGGCGTGGGAAATTGCCCGCGATGCCGGCGCCGAAGGTGAAATCGGTCCCGATGGCAGCGTCCAGCGCGTCTGTGTGGTGCCCAAGCCCTACCAGAAACCGCACCCGCCGGTCTTCGTGGCTGCGTCCAAGAGCCAGGCCTCGATTAATTTCTGCGCCCGCAACGGTTTCATCCCGACCTACTTCATGCCCACCAAGGGCGTGGTGGAGCTGTCCCAGTACTACACCAAGGTCGCCAATGAGAGCGGCTACAACGTGCAGCTCGGTCAGAACCAGAATATCGTGCGCTGGCCGCATTTCGCCAAGGACACGGCGGAGTATGACCGCAAGCTTCGGGACTACGACCTGGACATCTACAAGAACTTCTACGGCCCGTTCTTCCCGCAGTTCCCGCAGGGCACTGACGACCAGCTTCTGCAGGGCATGAAGGACTCCGGAATCTTCATCGGCGGTACGGTGGATGAGGCCATCGCCGAGTGGAAGGGGATCTACGAGCAGGTGCCGTGTGAATACATCACGCTGATCTGGCACTGGGCTCAGCAGCCGAAGGACGAAATGCTCGAGGAGTTGCAGATCTTCCTCGACAAGGTTGTCCCCGAGCTTGAGGTTCCCGACTTTCAGCCGGAGGTTGCGGCTGCCGAATAGCGGTCAAACAACGTTATCGGAAGAGGCCGTTGCGATATTTCGCAGCGGCCTTTTCTTTTGCGGTCTCGCATCGATATCGAGGGTAATATCAAGGTTGCGAGACAGCAGCAGCATGTTGAGGAATGAGCTATGACCGGCACCGTCATTACCATCGCCCAGCAAAAAGGTGGCTCGGGAAAGACAACCGTGGTCGCGAACCTGGCGGTTGTCTGGGCGCTTGAGTAGAAACGCTCTGTGGCCGTGCTGGATGTCGATCCCCAGGGTAGCCTCGGAGAGTGGTTCGAGCGCCGTGAGGACCGGCTTGGCGAAGACGGGACCGGGCTGACATTCCGGACCGCCAGTGGCTG
>JAYQBG010000016.1:0-19359 GCA_038137215.1 Alphaproteobacteria bacterium | reverse complement strand
CGCGCTTTGGCGGTAGAAATCTGGCAGGCCGCGGAATCAGCGTAAGTCCGTTCGCGCGGCAGTTGCACCTGCGGGCCGGTTTCTCCTAGTCTTCGGGCTGTCTCACTAAGAGAGATCAGATGGCGGAATACAAGAACCAGTCACTCGAACGCGGTTTCCAGATTCTGGAATATCTGGATTCCAGCACGACCGGACGCGCCGTGTCCGAGGTCGCCCGTACCACGGGTCTGCACAGGGCAACCGCGCACCGTCTGCTCGAGGTGCTGTGCGGGCTTGGCTATGCCTACAAGGCCGAAGACCGGCGCTACTGGATTGGCTATGCCATGCATGTGTTCGGGCGTCCCGCGAGTGTGGTCGCACGGATGAGCCACCATGCCCATCCCCATCTCGTCAAACTGGCGCATGAACTGGAAGAGACGGTCAATCTCGGCTTCCTGGAAGGTATCCAGGCCGTGGTTGTGGACCGCATCACAAGCGAACGCGCCCATCGCAGCGACGTCCAGGTCGGCGGATATTTCGACGCTCATGCCACAAGCCTAGGAAAGGCATTGCTTTCGATGCGGTCTCCCGAAGACGTAAAGGCCAACTACAAGGCCACGCGGCTCAACGCCTATACCGGGACAACCATCACCGACCTCAACGGGCTGATCCGCGAACTCGCCGAGATCCGGCGGACCGGATACGCCGTGAACAACGAGGAACGTTCACCGGGAATCCGCTCGGTGGCAGTCCCGCTGATCAACCCCCATGGACGTGCAATGTTCGCAATTTCGGTCACCGGGCCACGTGCACGCCTGAGCGATGCACGCATACCCCGGATCGGCGAGCGGCTTCAGGACATCGCACGCGAGATCATTTCCCACGTCACTCTGCAGACAGGGCAGAACTGATCCCCAGTCGGGTTAGCCGATCGCACCGGCCTCGCGCAGTTCCTTAATCTTGTCATCGTCATAACCCAGCACGCCTTTCAGCACTTCGTCGGTGTGCTGTCCCAACAGGGGCGGGTGGTGGCGGTATTTCACCGGAGTCTCTGAAAGCTTCAGCGGACTTGCAATCAGCGCTGCGCCCTGTGGTCCTGCGAGCGGGTGGGGAACATTCACAACCATCTCGCGCGCTTTGACGTGAGGGTCCAGCGTGTTGATCGGGCCACAACCGATCTTGTTGGCTTCCAGTTCGGCGAGCCAATGAGCCGACGGTTTTTGCTTCATGATGGACTGGATATGCCCAACGACTTCGGCGCGATTGCCGACCCGCGCAGCATTGGTGGCAAAGGTCGGATTGTCGGGAAGATCAGGCTCACCGATGATATTTGCGAAAACCTTGAACTGATTGTCATTGCCCACCGCGACGACGATATGGCCGTCGGATGTCTCGAAGACCTGATAGGGAACGATATTGGGATGCGCATTCCCGAGGCGCTCGGCTTCACCGGAATGAATGAAGTTCATGCCCTGATTGACCAGCCAGGCGACCTGCGTGTCGAGCATGCCAATATCAATATATTGACCCTGGCCGGTGACGGCCGCATGGCGCAGAGCACCATTCACCGCAACGGCTGCGAACATGCCCGACATGATATCGGCGATCGGAACACCGACTTTTTGCGGTTCGCCGTCGGCTTCGCCCGTCAGGGACATGATGCCGCCCATACCCTGGATCAGGAAGTCGTAGCCCGGGCGCGACGCATAGGGGCCTGTCTGTCCAAAACCGGTGATGGAGCAATAGACGAGTTTCGGGTTTGCCTCCTTCAGGTCGTTATATCCGAGCCCGTATCGAGCCAGATTGCCGGTCTTGAAGTTTTCCACCAGGACGTCGGCCTTCATGGCAATTTCGCGTACAATCGCCTGTCCGATCTCGCTGCTCAGGTCGACTTCGACCGAACGCTTGTTGCGGTTGGCGCTCATGAAGTAGGCGCTCTCGCTGGTGTCGTTGCCATCGGGACCGGACATGAAAGGCGGGGCGAACCGGCGGGTGTCGTCGCCCGCGCCGGGGCGTTCAATCTTGATGACGTCTGCGCCCAGGTCGCCGAGCATCTGTGTGCAATAGGGGCCAGCCAGGACACGTGTGAGGTCGAGGACAGTGACGCCGAAAAGCGCGCCTTCGGTTTCGGACATTCTGATCTCCCATCGCCCGGTTCTCCCGGGTACCGGTTTTGAGCACTGTGCTGGGTCTGCATAGTCCATTCAGGGCTTTCGCTCAACGGCGCTTGAACAGCGTTCGTCCTGCGAACCCGAATGCCTTTGCGAATTGACTTTTTGCGAGGCGACGCACATTTAGAGCGCGCCCCAAAAACACGCCTGCATCCCGCACGTGATAAAACGGGCCCGAAGACGACGACACGGAGGTCTCATGTCAGAAGATGCAGCTCTTGCCGCGGCACGCGCGCGGATCGAAGAATATCGCAACCGGATCAGCAGTCTCGATGCCGATGCGCGCGATCTGATTTTTAGCGAAGCCCGTAACCACAATGCGTGGCAGGACAAGGACGTCTCCGACGACCAGCTTCGCGATATTTATGAGCTCACCAAGTATGCGCCGACGAGCACCAACACCCAGCCGATGCGCGTGACCTTGGTGCGCTCGCAGGAGGCCAAGGCCAAGCTGGAGCCGGCGTTGTTCGACGCCAACAAGGAAAAGACGATGCAGGCGCCGGCCACGGCGATCATCGCCTTCGATACCGAGTTCTGGAAAGACTTCGAAAAATTCTATCCGATCCGCCCGGAAATGGGTGAGCGGTATGCCAATGATGAATCCCTGGCTGCGGCCTTTGCCGAGCAGATGTGTTGGATGCAGGGGGCCTATTTCATTCTGGCCGTGCGCGCGGTCGGTCTAGATGCGGGCGGTATGCTCGGCTTCGACAAAGGGATCGTCAATGAAGCCTTCTTTGCGGGAACGAATCTGAAGACCAACTTCCTGTGCAACATCGGCTTCGGCGATGTCTCTGGGATCAAGGGCCCGCGTCTGTTCCGGTACGATTTCGAAGAGGTCTGCGAGATCGTCTGACCGACAGCGTCAAGAAGATTTGAAAACGGCGGTACTTCGGTGCCGCCGTTTTTCGTTAGCTGGGAAGCTGGGCGGTAATCTTGCGGGATGCATCGTGCAGTACCGGCAGAAAACGTGTGGTTATTTCATCAAGGCGTGTGCGGGCGACATGGGTGCCAACATTCAGCGCTGCAAGAATACGGCCGTTTCGGTCGTAAATAGGGACCGCTAATGAACGAAGCCCTGTTTCGAGTTCCTGGTCAACCACTGCATAGCCTTTGAGGCGAGCGGTTTCGATCGCCTCGCGCAATTCGGCCGCGTCGGTCTTGGTCCTCTCGGTAAATTTGTGGGGCGCGATTGTGGCCAGATAATCATCGAGAGTTTCGGGCGGCTGATGCGAAAGCAGAACGCGACCGAGCGATGTGACATGGGCTGGAAGGCGGGTGCCGATGCTGAGGTGGATCGACATGATCCGGGCGGCCGAGACACGTGCGACGTAGATGACGTCCTTTCCGTCGAGAACCGAGGCGGAACATGATTCCTGCAGTTCCTGAACCACGTCTTCCATCACCTCTTGTGCAATTTGCCACCAATCGAGCGAAGATAGATACGCATAGCCAAGTCTCAGGACATGCGGGGTGAGGGAAAACTTTCGGCCGTCACTTCGGATGTGGCCGAGCTGCTCGAGGGTGAGCAGAAAACGACGTGCGGTCGCACGCGTCGTCCCTGTCGCTTCAGCAACCTCGCTGATGGTCATTTCCGGAGTGGAGGGACCAAAGGCCTGAATCACGGCGAGGCCACGCTCGAGAGACTGAACAAATTCGGAGTTTGCGGCGCGTTCGGACATTGACCCGGTTCATCGGTGATCGTATGGTGCGTATTGCGAACTACTGTTCGAATAACGAACTTAGGTACTGGTCACCGAAATGTCGATTCAATTTTCTTCCACAATATTCGATGGGGGTTCAGGGCAGGCATACGGTTGCGAAAACCGCACCATTGAGCGCATTCTTAGCGCCAAACACGACCGTTTCCGACCGACCGTCGGGCCGGTAACCGAGGAGAGAATATGCGAGACCTGACGGAAGCCAATGTCACCGATGCGGTGCTCAATACGATTGCAGAGGATACGAACCCGCGTCTGAAGGAAATCATGGAGGCGCTGGTCCGTCATTCGCATGACTTTATTCGTGAAGTGAATCTGACACCCGACGAACTGCTTTATGCCGCACGATTTATTCAGAATGTGGGACATATCTCCGATGACAAGCGTGAGGAGGGAGTTCTGCTTGGTGACGTTCTGGGCATGACCGCGCTTGTGGAGATTCTCGGCGACCGTGTCCGCGTGGGCGCTACGGAATCGAGCTTGCTGGGGCCGTTTTATCGTGAAGGTGCCCCGGTTCGCGAGATGGGCGATGATATCTCTCTCGACGATGACGAAGGTGAGCCGGCCTATATCTACGGCAAGGTCACCGACGCCGATGGTAATCCCATCGAAGGGGTGATCATGGATCTCTGGCAGACCTCACCGAACATGTTCTATGAGGCACAGGTCGGGCAGCCCAAGGACTATGACGACTACGCCTATCGCGCAAAGTTCCGCACCGGTCCGGACGGCAAATACTGGTTCCGGTCCCGCAAGCCTGTTGACTATCCCGTTCCCACGGACGGCCCTGTTGGTTTGATTCTCAACGGAACGGGCCGCCATTCCTGGCGACCGGCTCATTTGCATTATCTGATCTACAAGGATGGCTATCAGACCATTCAGACCGAACTGTTCAACAGTGACAGCAAGTATCTGGATTCGGATGCGGTCTTCGGTGTGAAGGAAACGCTGATCGTTCCCTATACAGAAGTCGATGACGCCGCGCGTGCCGAGGAATATGGTTTCAAGGGTTCCAAGTTCTTCGAAGGACACTACGACTTCATCATGAAGGATGACGCGAGCGTGAAGGATGCCGAGGCAGCCTATAGCCAGCGCGCGAGTATGAGTTCGGACTAGTTCAAAGCAACATGATGTGATCTCCGGCGCCACTCTCCCGGGTGGCGCCGGATTGCGTCTGAAAGGGGGAAGTCATGAGTCTGGGTGAACTGAAGATCGGTTGGATCGGCTCCGGCAAGATGGGAGGTCCCATGAGCCAGAACGTTGTGACAGCCGGAGGCACTGTCACGGTATTCGACCCGGTTCTCGAGAACCTGGCTGTGGCGGTGGCGGCAGGAGCGCGCGAAGGGACATCAAACCAGGCTCTCGCTGAGGGAGCAGACATTGTCGTCTCCATGATCCCGAACGACGCGGTCCTGCGCGCGGTCACAATGGGCGGAGATGGCGTTTTCAGGGTCATGCAACCTGGGAGCGTGTATCTGGATATGAGCACGGTGTCACCGGAGGCCTCCGCAGAAGTGGAAGCCGCCGCGCAGGCGGCCGGAATTGCCTATTTGCGTGCGCCGGTGTCCGGCAGCACAGCGCTGGCGGAAGCGGGAACCCTGACTATCATGGCCTCGGGCCCGCGAGAGGCCTTTGATCGTTGCCTGCCGTTGTTCGATGCGATGGGCTCCCAGAGCTTCTATCTCGGAGAGAGCGACCAGGCGCGCTATCTGAAGCTGGTCATCAATCTTCTTGTGGGCACGACCGGGGCCGTTCTGGCCGAAGCCCTCACGCTCGGTCGCAAGGGCGGACTGGACTGGGAGCAAATGCTTGATGTGATCGGTGTCAGCGCCGCTGCATCGCCCTATATCAAGTACAATCTGGATCCGCTGAAGGCGCGCGATTTCTCAGCGCTGTTTACGACAGAGCAGATGGTGAAAGATTCCACACTGATCTGTGATGCTGGAACGAACGCCGGCGTCCCAATGGCGATCGGACAGGCCATGCTGAAAATCTTCGAAGACACGATCGAAGCCGGATACGGTCAGGAAAACCTGACCGCTGCCATCAAACTCCTTGAGGGCAAGGCCGGGCTCGGCGAGGTCTGAAATTTCTGATCGCCGCTGACTTCACTGCGCCAGAACGTTTATTCTCGTCCTGGCGAGGTGCCCTGGCCGCCCTGGCAATCCAGTGTGGCGTCAGACGTGGGCATACAGACTGAATTGCTTCGCTTCGCTCGCAATGACGCGAAGCGCGACTGTCGGGTGAACTGAAAAGCCTCAGGCCCTCAGGATGTCGCCTCATAGCCGTAGGAGAGGCGGATCATCTCGTTCATATGTTCTGCGGTCGTGTAGGGCTCGAATTTGGGCGGTTGCGTGTCGCTCACGCAGGTCGGCACCGGCTTGATCACCGCGTCGAAGCGCGGGGAATGGAAAAACGGTACAGAATAGCGGTCCCGTGAGCTGTCGGCATTCAGAACGCGATGCATGTTCGAGCGATAGACGCCGTTCGTCCAGCGAGACATCAGATCTCCCAGATTGACGACAAAGGACCCGTCGATCAGTGGGGCCGCGACCCATTCATCGGCGGCGTTCTGAACTTCAAGGCCGCCGATACTGTTCTGTGCGAGAAGGGTGATGCCGCCCCAGTCGGTATGTGCACCGGCGCCGAGCTGGTTGAACTCCGCTGTATCGGGCTGCGGAGGATAGCGCACCAGGCGCAGGACGGAACCCGGCCAGTCGTGATGCTTCGCAAACCATGACTTCTCGAGTTCCAGTAACAGAGCGATGAGAGAAAGCAGGTGATCGCTCAGGCTCCGCAGAGCGGCGTGGTAGGCGACCATCTGATCCCGAAACCCGGGAAGAGCGCCGGGCCATTGATTGTGGCCGATCCCCCGGACATGCCGTTTGGCAAAGGGGTGGTTGTCCGGAACTTCTATGCCGCAGTAGTAGCTTTCCTTCAGGTCCGGAGGCGCGGCTTCGCTGGAAGTGTCCTGGCTGTCGAGCTGTTGTTCGGCAATGGGCTCATAGCCGGCGGTGGTGGCCGATTTCCGCATATGCAGCGGCATCTTCTCGTCCATTGGCAGATCGGAAAACCGTGCGGTCCAGTCGAACTAATCCCTGACGAGCTGATCCGGGACACCGTGATTTACAATATAGAAAAAGCCGATATTCCGGCATGCATCGCGAATCTCGCGCCCGATCCTGTGCTGCGCCTCAGCAGAAGACGCGGGGCCACCCTCAAGGTCGATAACGGGAACGGCGCTGAGGGTCGTCGGTGGGGAATAAACAAGCATGGCGGCACCTTTTTTGGCTGCAAAGTCGGCGCGGATACTCTCCGGCAGGCAGAACTATGCCTGCCGGAGACGTCCACGCTGTTGTCGTTGCAGCCAGCGTGCCAGAGATGCGCGCGGCGCTAGAGTGCTTCGGCGCCGGTCTCGCCCGTCCGAACACGCACCGCGTTTTCGAGATCGAGCACGAAGATCTTGCCGTCGCCGATCTTCTCGGTATTGGCAGCCGTGCGGATGGCCTCGACAACGGCATCGGCCACACCGTCATCCACGGCGACTTCGATCTTTACCTTTGGGACGAAATTAACCTGATACTCGGCACCGCGATAGATCT
This sequence comes from Alphaproteobacteria bacterium, assembly GCA_038137215.1. Taxonomy (GTDB): domain Bacteria; phylum Pseudomonadota; class Alphaproteobacteria; order UBA6615; family UBA6615; genus JABJAG01. Next base: position 11,889 of record JAYQBG010000016.1, on the reverse strand, counting down.
CGGTCTGGCCTTTCTGGCGGCCATAGCCTTTGACCTCGCTCGCCGTCATGCCCTCAATGCCAACCGAAGCAAGCGCTTCACGGACGCCGTCGAGCTTGTGGGGTTTGATGATCGCAACAATGAATTTCATCATATTTCCTGTTCAGTTGGGGGTGATACCGATACTCTCGGCATCACCCCGCAGTGAATTTTCGAACCGATCGGGCTACATGCCGTGATAGCCGCGCTCACCATGCATGGCGAGATCAAGGCCCTGGACTTCGGTTTCCTCATCGACACGGAACTTCATGAACATCTTCAGCACTTTGACGATGATGAAGGTCAGCACGCCGGACCAGACCGCAACAAGCACGATACCGAAGGCCTGAACGCCAAGCTGGCTGCCCATGGTCATGCCATCGGCAAGACCGTGACCGCCCAGTGCTGTGGCCACGAAGAAGGCGACCAGCAAAGACCCCAGCGCACCACCGATGCCGTGTACGGCAAAGACGTCGAGGGAATCGTCGATCTTCAGGCGCTGCTTGATGAACTGGGTCATGGCATAGCAGACCACACCGCCCGCAAGTCCGAGAAGCATGCCGCCCACAGGGCCGACGGAACCGGAGGCCGGGGTGATGGTTGCCAGACCGGCCACCATGCCGGTCACCGCCCCGACCAGGCTGGCCTTGCGATAGCGGATCAGTTCCATCACCGACCAGGCGATGGCACCGGCGGCTGCCGAGAGATGGGTCACGGTCATGGCCATGGTGGCCGAACCGTCCGCAGCGAGCGCGGAGCCGGCGTTGAAGCCAAACCAGCCGACCCAGAGCATGGATGCCCCGATCATGGTCATGCCCGGATTGTGCGGGGGCTGGATTTCGTTCGGAAAGCCGCGGCGCGGCCCGAGCATCATGGCCAGGACAAGTGCCGAGACACCTGCGGTGACGTGGACGACGACGCCGCCGGCGAAGTCGATCAGGCCCATCTCGGCAAGGAAGCCGCCGCCCCAGACCCAGTGCACGACCGGCGCATAAACGATAAGCACCCAGATCAGCGAGAAGCCGATCACGAACGAGAAGTGAATGCGTTCCGGGTAGGCGCCGACAATCAGCGCCGGGGTGATGATCGCAAAGGTCATCTGGAACATGAAGAACAGGCTTTCGGGGATGGTCCCGGAAACGGTGTCCAGGCCCACACCGGAGAGGAAGGACTTTCCAAGTCCGCCCCACCAGGCATTGCCGTCCCCGAACGCGATCGAATAGGCGACCACGAACCAGAGAATTGAAACTGTTGCGGCAATAGCGAAACAGTTCATGAGAACCGACAGCACGTTCTGGGAACGCACGAGACCCGCATAGAATAAGGCGAGCCCGGGCAGTGTCATAAAGAGCACAAGCGCTGTCGAAGTTAGAATCCAAGCGGTATCGGCGCCTTCCATGATTCAACTCCTAGATTTGTTTGTTGATGTGTTTTTATTGTTTGGCGGAGATGAAACGCCATTGGTCACCGGCGAATACCAGCTGCGCCCGCCCATGGCAGGCCCCCCCCAACTTTGCCCATCCCCACTACGGCGTTTGTGCTGTCGTATTTCTTATTTGGCCGTGGAACGGTAAGAACGGGGATAATATCGGGCTGTGATCTGTTCGCAAGGGGATGTCGGGTGAAGATTTCCATGGGGGACATAGAAGCGGGTACACCACGCCGCGTTTTGCACGATCTTTTTGGTGCAGCACTGGCGGCGGCCGATCCGATGGGCTGCGTTCCCGGGAACCTGCCCGAGGTTCCGGAACAGGGCCGGGTTGTGGTTGTCGGGGCCGGTAAAGCGTCCGCGGCCATGGCAAAGGCCGTGGAGGCAGAGGCACGCACACAGGACTGGCTGGAGCGTCTCGAAGGTTTGGTGGTGACCCGCTACCAGCACGGGGTCGATTGTGAGCGGATCGAGATTATCGAGGCCGCCCATCCCGTGCCCGATGCGGCCGGCGAAGTGGCCGCCGGGCGGGTGCTCGAGCTCGCGCAGGGCCTTACAGAAGACGATCTGCTGCTCTGTCTGGTCTCGGGGGGCGGCTCCGCCTTGCTCGCCTTACCAGCCGAAGGTGTGAGTGCCGAGGAAAAGGCGGCCGTCAATCGGGCTTTGTTGCGCAGCGGCGCACCGATCGATCAGATGAATTGTGTGCGCAAGCACATCTCGGCCATCAAGGGCGGGCGGCTTGCCGCGGCCGCAGCGCCGGCGCGGGTGGTCTGTCTGATGATTTCCGACGTGCCCCATGACGATCCGTCGGTGATTGCGTCGGGCCCGACCGTACCCGATCCGACCACAACGGAAGAGGCACTCAAGATACTTGCGCGCTATGAGATCGATGTCCCGGCGAGCATAGAAAGGCTTCTGACGGTTGAGGGCGGCGAGACGCCCAAGCCGTCTGATCCGGTTTTCGCGCGGGTGACCAACACCATCGTTGCGCGTCCGGCCGAAATGATTGTTGCCGTGGCACGTAAGGCTTCGGAAATGGGACTACAGCTCGTCTCGCTCGGGGCCGATCTGGAAGGAGAGGCGCGCGAACTCGGGGCAGCCCACGCGCAACTCACCCGGCGTTACAAGGCGGAGCGGCGCGATGAAAAGCCGATCCTCATTCTGAGCGGCGGCGAGACAACCGTGACCGTTCGGGGCGACGGACGGGGCGGACGCAATGCGGAGTATGCACTCGGGCTTGCAGTCGGCCTGGAGGGTGCGGAGAACGTCTGGGGCCTGGCCTGCGATACGGACGGGATCGATGGGGTCGAGGACAACGCCGGGGTGGTGGTCACACCCGATACTCTCCACCGGGCGGACGCCGGGGGATTTGACGTGTCCGATGTTCTCGAGCGAAACGATGCCTACAGTCTTTTTGCGGCTCTGGGTGATCTCGTTTTGACCGGGCCGACACGAACAAATGTCAATGATTTGAGGATGATACTGATTGCGTGAACGGGTTATTTATCATACGAAAAATAAAGGTTGCGCCGTTCTGTGTTGCTTGCTATTTATCGAATGATTAATGAATGCGGCCGGTGGAGAGACGAACCATACGGGAGAGATCAGATGAGCCAGGTTGCCGAACTTGAACGAACCAGTGACGTCTCGCGTGAGGATGTCCTGGCCCGCGCCCTAGCGTTGTTGCCGACCGTTGCGGAACGGTCTGAAAAGGCCTCGGAGCAGCGGCGGCTGCCGGAAGAAAATGTGCGAGACTTTCTCGACGCCGGTCTTTTCAAAATCCTCCAGCCCAAACGTGTCGGTGGCCTGGAGCTCGATTTCGGCATGCTTGTCGATACCGGTGCCGTGATTTCCCGGGCCTGTGCCTCAAGCGGTTGGAATGTCTCGAACCTGGCCAGCCACCACTGGATGCTAGGCATGTTTCCGGAAGAAGCCCAGAATGAAGTCTGGGGCAAGAACGGCGAGACCGCCGATACCCTGATCTGTGCCTCGGTGATATTCCCGGCCGGCCGCGCCAAGCGTGTCGATGGCGGCTACATCCTGAATGGTCGCTGGCCGTTCTGCTCGGGCATCGATCCGAGCGAGTGGAATATGCTCGGCGGGATGGTCGAAGCGGATGACGACCATCCGGAGAAGGAGGCGCGCCTGTTCCTGCTGCGCAAATCGGAACACGAGGTGATCGACACCTGGTTTACCTCCGGTCTCCAGGGAACCGGATCGAAGGACGCGGTTTGCGAGGATATCTTCATCCCCGAGCATATGACCGTTGCGGCGGATGACTTGAAGGGCGGGCCCACGCCCGGCAGTGCCGTCAATCCCGGCGCGCTTTACCAGTTGCCGGTGATCGCACCGTTCCCCTATGTGCTTGCGGGCACCCCGCTGGGTATCGCGGAGGGGGTCTATCAGGACTATGTGGACGGCATGAAGGCGCGCACGGCGAACTACACCGGCGCGCGCATTTCGGAACTACAGAATATCCAGATCAAGGTCGCCGAAGCCGGCGCAGCCATCGATGCTGCCCGCCTGATGATGCTCGCGGATTGTGACCTGTCCATGGAATTAGCCGCGCGTGGCGAAGCGCCCGATCTGGAGACCAAGGCAAAGTTCCGGCGGAACGGCGCCTACACGGCAACGCTTTGTATTGAAGCGGTGAACAAGCTCTATCAGGCCAGTGGCGGCGGCGGGATTTACACCCGTAACCCGATTGCGCGGGCCTTCCGCGACATTCACGCCGCGCGCGCGCATATCGCGTTCAGCATGGATGTGGCCGGTACGACCTTCGGCAAGATTGCCCTGGGGCTCGGTTCGGACAACGCGGTCCTCTAGGTTGGTCGCGCTCAAGGAGAAACAGAGCAAGGCTGCTGCCGGAAACCGGCAGCGGCTCTCGCCCGGGGAACGCGAGCAGCAAATTCTCGATGGGGCGATCTCGTTTTTTGCCGAGGTCGGGCTGTCCGGACAAACCCGCGAACTCGCCCAGCGGCTCGGCGTTACGCAGCCGCTGATCTACCGGTACTTCCCGACCAAGCAGGATCTGATCGAACGGGTCTTCGAGGAGGTTTTTGTCGGTCGCTGGCGCCCGGAATGGACGGGTTTGATTACCGATCGGAGCCGCCCGCTTCGCGACCGGCTGATCGAGTTCTACGGTCATTATTCGCGTGACGTGCTGACCTACGAATGGATCCGGATCTACATGTTTGCCGGTCTGGCGGGGGAAGACATCAACCGCCGCTACATCGACCTTCTGGAAGATGGCCTGCTGGTGCCCATCGTGACCGAGTTGCGCGCCGCCGCGGAGGTGGCCTCGCCCGATGATGTGCCCGTGACAGGTCTGGAGATCGAGGCGGCGTGGCACATCCATGCCGCGGTCTTCTATTATTTCGTCCGCAAGCACATCTACCAGACAAAGATCGAGCTGGATCTGGACGCGTTCATCGCCGATGCGGTGGACCGGACCCTGGAGGGGGCGATCACGGTCACTAAGCGCGAAGTGCCGGCTGGTTGAGTCAGATCACGTTGCGCCAATGAAAAAGGCCGGGCTTCTGCCCAGCCTTATTGTATCTGCTCTTGATCGGTCTAATGCGCGGCTGCGTCTTCTTTTCTGGCCTTGCGCTTGGCCCACCAGGTTTTGATGTCGAGCTTGAAATGCTCGTAATAGACCTTCGGGAAGATGATCAGGATGTCGTAAAGCGCGATCCAGCCGCCCTTGAGGGTCACCGGAATGGTGATGAAGGGCGAGGCGCCGATAATCGCGATATGCTCGTCGGTGTTGATCTGATCGCGGTTCTGCAGAACGCTGTCCACCTTGTGGGCAAACGACCAGTCGGCGCGGTAAATTACCTGTCCCTCGGGGTTGATCACATAGACCGTGTTGGGCAACAGGCCCCAGTCGTGGTGCCACTTGCCGTTCACGTCATCGACGATGATTTTACGTTCTTCGTTGTAATCATCCTTGTTGCGCTTGGCGTAGGCGATTTTCTCGTCAATGGTTTCGGCCTGCTTGGCCTTCTCACCCGGATGGGCCTCACGCACATAGACAACGAGCCACTCGACATCGGGATACTTCTTCTGCAACTCGGCATAGGGCTTCACGTTCTTGACGTACATCGGGCAGGTCAGGCTGCCGGATTCGATGACAAGCCACTTGCCCTTGTAATCGGCGAGTGAGACTTCCTTTCCGTCGAGGTCCGTCAATGTGTAGTCGTAGTTGACCTCCTCGCCGGCTTTTGGGCCGGGGAAGTAGCCGAGCTCGTAATTGCTCATTTTGAAACGGGGATAGGCGTAGGTCTCGCCTTTCGCGGGTGCTGACATTTGTTCCAGTCTCCTTCGGGGACGTCGTTTGGCAGTCCTTGTTATAACGCCATTCTAGCTGTCTGCGAGATAAGACGAAAGCGATGCGCGGACAAGGTTTCGTGTACCATATGGTGCGTAAGAAAGCCGCGATAGGCTCCTGAAAGGATTTGTTTTTTGGCTACGAACGACAACGATCTCGAGATTCAACTCTTTGAATTGGGGGCGGATTCGCATTTTTCTAAAACCGCGATCGAGCAACCGGACACGGGATCGCCGGAATTTCTCGACCTGATGGGGGTCTGGTTCGACGCGCCGGACAATTTCCCCCGCGAGTTCAGCATGTTTCGTGAATATTCATCTGTGCCCGGCCGTTGCCGCGGTGCGGTGATGGCCATCGGCAAGTTCGACGGCCTCCATGTCGGGCATCAGGCTTTGATCGAGGCTGCAGCGGCCAAGGCCGAGGAACTGGATGCACCGCTGGGGGTCCTGACCTTCGAACCGCATCCGCGCGCCGTGTTCGAGCCGGACAGTCAGCCGTTTCTGCTGTCCACGCCGGAATCCCGGGCGCGAACTATGGCGGAACTGGGCGTAGACGTCTTGCTGGCCCAGTCATTCGACCGGGAGTTCGCCGGTCTGGCTCCGGAAGACTTTGTGCGTTCGGTTCTGATCGAAGGCATGCAGGTGCAGCATGTGGTGGTCGGCCATGATTTCCGGTTCGGCAAGAAGCGGGGCGGGGATCCCGATCTGCTGCGCAAGATGGGGGCCGAAAACGGCTTCGGGGTGACCGTCGTCGCGGCCGTCAATGTGGATGGCGATCTGGCAGGCTCCACACGCCTGCGCAGTTTAATCGCTGCCGGGCGGCCACGCGCAGCCGCTCGTATCCTGGGCCGCTGCTGGGAGATTGAGGGCGAGTTGGAACTCCTGCCGAATGCGGAGGGCGAGTACTGGCCGTCGATTTCACTCGCGACCTACCAGGCGCCGGCGGCGGGCTGGTACATGGTCACTTTAGCTCTTGCAGGTCAGCCGGAGCCGGAATGGCACCCGGTGCGTGCGCAGGTCGGGACTATTGAGGATACGCTCGCGATCTTCGACCTGTCGGACGCACTCCTGGCCGAACTCGCTGGCAAGACCGTGCGGGTCGCGCTGGTGGACTATCTGGGCAACCGCTGGGATGCCGATCCGACCGAAACGGATTAAACCGTTGTCCAGCCGCCGTCGATGGTCAGGCTGGCACCGGTGATCAGTTCCGAAGCCGGAGAGGCGAGGAACACGATCGATCCGGTGACATCGGAAATTTTGCCGAGCCGGCCCATCAGGATGCGGTCCATGACGAACTGCTTGAACTCCGGATTCTCGAACATGGGGGCGGTCATCGGCGTTTCGATAAAGGTCGGGCCGATGCAGTTGCTGCGGATGTTCTGGGGCGCGAGCTCGGCGGCAATCGCCTTGCTCATGCCTTCGATCGCATGTTTGGTGGTGCAATAGACCGTCCGCTTGGGCGAACCCACATGCCCCATTTGGGACGACATATGGATCATGGACCCGCCGCGTCCGCCGGCCAGCATCCGGCGTGCGCAAGCCTGGGCGACGGTGAACATGGACTTGACGTTGAGGTCGAGGAGGAAGTCGAGATTTTCCTCAGACACATCGACAAAGGGCTCGGGCCGGTTCGAGCCGGCATTGTTCATCAGGATATCGATGCGTTCGAGCCCGCCGATCTTCTCGTTGACCTGGACCGTATCGGTTACATCACAGACAACCGGTGTGGCCTGGCCGCCTGCGTCGCGAATCTCTTCGGCCACGGCTTCGAGCTCGTCCCGGGTGCGGCTGACGAGCATCACTTCGGCACCGGCCTCGGCCAGGGAAAGGGCGGCTCCGCGACCCAGCCCGCGACCGGCACCGCTGACGACGGCGACCAATCCGTCGAGGCGCAGGGACGGGGTTTTCAGCTCTTCGATTTCTGCCACACTCATTTTTTGAACTCCCACTTTCACGGAATACGATTGCATTCTTGCAATCCATATTTCGAACGACCATAACCGACGCCAACGTCGGTTGTAAGATCGGCGAACCTATTTTGATTTCGATAATTGAACAGGCGAGGACTATCCATGGCCAAAAAGGCAACGACCCGTAAACCTGCTGCGAAGCGTAAGACCACCAAGAAGAAGCTGCTCACAAAAGCGGACGTGATGCGCAAGTGCAAACAGCTCAACAACTGGGGCAAATGGGGTAAGAACGACGAACTCGGTGTTCTCAACTACATCACGCCCGAGATGATCGCGGATGCCGCCAAGCTGATCAAAAAGGGCAAGGTGTTCCGTCTGGGTCTCAACCTCGATGAAAATGGACCGCAGAACGGCCTTTTCGGTGGCCGCTGGAACCCGATGCACCAGATGCTCGCCACCGGCACCGATGCGGTGCAGGGCATCCAGGAGCCGCTGGCAGGGATGCGTTACGCCGATGACGCGATCAATCTTCCAACCCAGTGCGCAACCCAGTGGGATGCACTGGCTCACGTTTTCACCGACGACAAGATGTGGAACGGCTACGACGCGACCCTCGTCGATGTGCGCGGCGCCCACAAGAACGGCATTGAAAACTTTGCCGACAAGATGGTCGGCCGCGGCGTCCTGCTGGATGTGGCGCGCTACAAGCGCAAGAAACGCCTGGCGGATGGTGAGGAGATCACCATCGAGGATCTGGAGAACACGGCCAAGAAGCAGGGCGTCGAGGTCCGTCGCGGCGACTTCGTGATCTTCAACACCGGTCAGATGGCCGATTGCCTGGATAAGGGCGACTGGGGCGGCTATGCCGGCGGCGATGCGCCCGGTCTGGCGTTTGAGACTGTGGACTGGATTCACAAGAAGGAGATCGCGGGTATCTGCTCTGATACCTGGGGTATCGAAGTGCGCCCGAACCGTAGCGTCGAGGGCGTGAACCAGCCCTGGCACTGGGTCACGATCCCGCATATCGGCATCGTCCATGGTGAGATCTGGTACCTGCGCGAACTGGTCGAGGACTGCAAGGAAGACGGAGTCTATGAGTTCTTCCTGTCGGCTCCGCCGCTGGTGATTACCCGGGGCACCGGTTCGCCGATCAATCCGCAGGCGATCAAGTAGTTACGGGCACATTCGTGTGTTCGGGGGCCACGTTCCGATGGAGCGTGGCCCTTTTGTTTTGCTAGGATTGAGAAACAAGAAAACACGGGCCATCGAATCGCGCCCGCCAACGCTGACCGGGGGAGACCTGAAATGCATCGCTATGACGATCCCAAGTACCGCTTCGACATGGACAAAATCAAAGAGATGTCGGAGACCTGCAAGAACTGGGGCAAGTGGGGCCCTGATGATGAGTGGGGTACCATCAACTATGTTGGCCCGGAGGAGCGCAAGGCGGCGGCCGGCCTTGTCAAGCGGGGTGAGGTGTTCGCACTTGGCCTGAACTTCGACAGCAATGGTCCGCAGAATGGCCTGTTCGGCGGCCGCTGGAACCCGATTCACACCATGCTTGCCACCGGGACGGATGCCGTCCAGGGCAAGCAGACCGTGCCGGGCAAAAAGTATCCCAATCAGTATGCCGATGATGCGGTATCGCTGCCGCTCCAGTGCGGTACTCAGTGGGATGCACTTGGCCATGTGTTCAATCACGGCAAGATGTGGAACGGCTATGATGCCACGCTGGTTGGCGCGTCCGGCGCAGAAAAGAACGCCATCCACAAGATGCGAAACAAGATGGTTGGGCGCGGCGTGCTGCTCGATATCGCGCGCTGGGCCGGCGTTGATTCGCTGGATGACGGCACGGCCATTGATGCCGAAGACCTGGATGCCTGCGCAAAGGCCCAGGGGGTTGAGATCAAGCGCGGCGACTTTGTGATCTATCGGACCGGTCATATGGAGCGGTGCCTGAAGAACGAAGAGTGGGGTGGTTATGCCGGTGGCGATGCGCCGGGCGTGTCCTTCCACACGTGTGAGTGGATGCACGACATGGAAATCGCGGCCATCTGTGCTGACACCTGGGGCTGCGAGGTCATCCCGAACGAGACTGACGACGTGTTCCAGCCTTGGCACTGGATCGTGATCCCGCAGATCGGAATCACCATGGGCGAAATCTTCTATTTGAAGGACCTTGCCAATGACTGCGCCGATGACGGCGTGTACGAGTTCATGTTCGTCGCACCGCCGCTGCCGATCACAGGAGGTGTCGGTTCGCCGATCAATCCGCAGGCGATCAAGTAGTTACCCCAAAATACCTGAAAATCGAGCGGTTCCGGGGTTGCCGGTGCCGCCCGATCTGCTTTATGACACTGCAAATTCTGCCAACCAGGGATGAGTAAGATGGCCGTTGAGTTCTTGAAAGAAGGTATGGATTCCGAGGCGACGGATGAGGCGGATGCCAAGGTCCGCGGCATCGTTGAGGGAATTCTCTCTGACGTGAAGGATCGCGGCGATGCCGCGGTGCGCGAGTTGTCGGAGAAGTTCGACAAATGGTCGCCCGAAAGCTTCCGTTTGTCTGACTATCAGATCAAGGAACTGATGGATTCTCTTCCAGAACAGACCATCGAAGACATCAAGTTCGCACAGGAACAGGTGCGAAACTTCGCCCAGATCCAGAAAGACTCGATGAAGGATGTGGAAGTCGAGACGCTTCCCGGTGTCACCCTGGGCCACAAGAATATCCCGGTGAACAGCGTCGGCTGTTACGTCCCGGGTGGACGCTATCCGATGGTGGCCTCGGCCCATATGTCCATCGTGACCGCCAAGGTGGCCGGTGTGCCGCGGGTGATTGCCTGCACGCCGCCGAACGAAGGCGGGCCGCATGCCGCGACCATCGCAGCCATGCATCTGGCCGGTGCGGATGAGATTTACTGCCTGGGCGGTGTTCAGGCCGTTGCGGCCATGGCGCTGGGTACGGAAACAATCGATCCGTGCACCATGATCGTGGGGCCGGGCAACGCTTATGTGGCCGAAGCCAAGCGTCAGCTCTACGGCAGGGTCGGGATCGACCTGTTCGCTGGTCCGACCGAGGTTCTGGTGGTTGCCGATCATACGGCCGATGTGGAGATGGTCGTGGTCGATCTGCTGGGGCAGGCCGAACACGGCCCGAACTCTCCGGCGGCCGTGATCACGAATTCCCGCGAACTGGCCGAAGCCATTCCGGCCGAGATTGAGCGTCAGCTCAAAATTCTGCCGACAGCCGATGTGGCGTCCGTGGCCTGGAAGGATTACGGCCAGATCATCCTTTGCGACACCCGCGAAGAGATGCGCGACGAAGCCGATCGGATCGCCTATGAGCATGTCGAGATCCTGACCGAGGATCCGCGCTGGTATCTCGACAACATGACGAATTTCGGCGCGCTGTTCATCGGGCCGGAAACCAATGTGGCCTATGGCGACAAGGTGATCGGCACCAATCACACACTCCCGACCAAGGGCGCGGCGCGTTATACGGGCGGCTTGTGGGTCGGCAAGTTCATGAAGACCTGCACCTATCAGCAGATCACCGAAGAAGGCAGCGCGCTGGTCGGCGACTATTGCTCGCGTCTGTGTGAAATCGAACGCTTCTGGGGCCACAAGGAGCAGGCCGATCTGCGCCTGCGCCGCTACGCGGGCCGCAATATTGGCATCGGGGCAACCGACGCCGCGGAATAGCTCCGGGTCAGCGCGAGCCAGACAAAAAAAGGGCGGTCCCGAGGGACCGCCCTTTTCCGTTCTGTAATCCTCTGGATTACTTGATATCGTACTCATGGACCGGCGTGGCACCGTTGGCCTTTGCCAGTTCAATCAGCCGCTTGAAGGAGGCTTTGCCCGGATATCCGAGATCTTCGAATTCGGCAGCTTTCTCGTTGACCCAGGGTTCAATGGCGACGGCCATCTTGCCACGCTCTTCGGAGCCGAGGTCGCGAACCGTGACGCCCTGCTTGCGCAGATTGTCGAGTGCAGTGACGTACTTGAGCGTGCTCTCTTCCTCGACAGCAGCCTCATAGACCTCGATTTCCTCCATGAAAATCTTCTTCACATCTTCAGGAAGTTCGGCCCAGGTGTCGTTGTTGACGGTAATCGGATAGGCGAGGACCGAGCCCCAACCCATGGTGGTATAGTACTTGGCCACTTCACCGAACTTGAAGCCGAAATACGGCGCCGGGAAGATCA
>JAYQBG010000015.1:26014-68995 GCA_038137215.1 Alphaproteobacteria bacterium | reverse complement strand
CTCGGCATCGGGGGTTCCCGCCGCCACGCCAGTGAAAAGCTCTATCGCCTCGTCCTCATGGGCGGACGGGCGCCATTTGGTGATCACATGTCCGTTCTCCGAACCCTTCTCTGCGCGTTCTTCTTCGCTGCAACGGCGGTGACACCCCTCCACGCGGACGCGCCTTCCCAGGACTTCGAAAAGGTAATCGAGGGCCAGATCTCGGCCTTTGCCCGCGACGACGGCCGGGCCGCCTTTGCGTTTGCAAGTCCGGAAATCCAGCAGCAATTCGGGACGGCAGAGCGGTTCATGGAGATGGTCCGCGCCGGCTTCCAGCCCGTCTACCGCCCGCGGAGTTTCAGCTTCGAAGCGCCGATTCGTATCGACGGTGCGCCTGCCCAGCCGGTCCGCATCATCGACAGGGATGGCCGTGGCGTCATTGCCCTCTATCGCATGCAGCGCCAGGAGGACGGCAGCTGGCGAATCGCGGGTGTTACGCTGCACCCTATCGCCGAGCGCGGAATCTGATCCACAGCGCCGTGTTTACAAGGCCGTCCGGCCGACCTTAGATACACAACCCAACTTCCTTGCCCGACATTGCAGGACACCTAAGACATGGCCCCTTCACAGCACGACTTTCCGGTTTCGTGGGAACAACTTCATCGCGATGCCAAGGCGCTGGCCTGGCGTCTGGCCGAAAAGGAGCCCTGGCAACGGATCGTCGCCATCACGCGTGGCGGGCTCGTCCCCGCAGCCATCGTCGCGCGCGAGCTGGAGGTGCGTCTGGTCGACACGATCTGTGTGTCATCCTATGTCCACCAAGCCCAGGGTGAGCTGACCATCCTCAAATCCATCGACGGTGACGGCGAAGGCACCCTGATCGTTGACGACCTGGTCGATACCGGCAAGACCGCAAAGGTCGTCCGCGAACTGCTCCCCAAGGCGCATCTGGCCACCGTCTATGCCAAGCCCGCCGGCCGGCCGCTAGTCGATACCTTCGTGACCGAGGTCAGCCAGGACACCTGGATTCATTTTCCGTGGGATCTGGAACTGCAATTCGTGAAGCCCATCGCCACGGCCGCTCACGCAGAGGGCTGACCGGCCTTTGCCGATCTGATCTAGCCCACCCGCTCGGGACGCAGACGCGGATCAAGGCCGTCGCGCAACCCGTCACCCAGCAGTTTGAGCCCCAGCACCGACAGGGCGATGGCCACGCGCGTCAGGACCCGGTCGGCGACCCGTCATTGAGTGCCCAGTCATATTCGTAGTCGGCCACATCGTCGATGTCGCGAAGCCGCGCCAGAAGTTCCGGGCCGGCATAGTCACGCAGATGCGCAATCACGCCGGCCTCGTTGCCGCCGAAATCCTCATCGAACCAGCTGTAGATTTTCGACACGGTCAGCGCACCGTCTTCGACGACGGCCCCGCGCGGATGATTGACATAGGCCCGGGCGTTCTCGGTGAGCAGGCTATCCATATTCTCGGCCGTATAGGCGGTTGCGATCAGGTTCGGACAGCCGATGGACGCACAATTCACCCCATAGTGGATGCGCGGATCGCGCCAGATCGGCCGCAGGATGCGATGCTCGATATCATCGAGCGACAATGACTCACCTTCCACGGCGACCAGCTTCTTGCCCCACGGGCCGGAGGCAAAGAGACCCGGCGAAATATCAATGTCCCGGATCGAGTCCACCGGATAGTGATCGACCACCACCTGGATGGTCAGCGCATTGTAGAAGTTGATCCAGTACGCGAATTGTTCGTTGCGGTTCAGGGTGCTGACCGGCGTCGCAGACAGGGCCGCGACATAGCCGTCCAGCGCCGCCCGATCCTTGGCCTGAAGGCCCGCATAGTCAAACCGGCTCACGCCGTCGGCATGGGCCCTGACATGGGTGCGCAACAGCCGGTCCCAGACCGCATGATCGACCGTGATACGGGACGCGGGATCATGCGCCTCCCAACGGGGCCAGAGATCGACTTCCGGCGCAGCCGCGGCCAGAGGGCTGAACACCACCACGGCCAGGAACGCCGCGAGGACAGCGAGACCCAGGCGGGCGCGGGCAAACAAAATCCGGGGCATCGAAATCATATCGGGAATGTTGGGTGCCTTCGGTTCAGCAAAAGAGCCTTCACGGCGATGTGAAAGCTCCTGTTCGGGGAACCGCAACCCATTCCGCCGCATCGACATATCGCCATCCCCCCGCCAAACTGCGCTCATGTTGCCGGAACCCTGCAATTTCCCCCTGGAACCCGGCGAGCGCCTGCTGGTCTTCGATGGTGTTTGCAATATCTGCAGCGGCTGGGCGCGGTTTATCCTGCGCCATGATCGCGACGCGCGGATTCACATGACCACCATCCAGTCCGACACCGGCACCGCGATCCTGAATCAACTCGGCCTCGACACCGAAGCGCTGGAAACGCTCGTTTTCCTGCAGGACGGGTTTGCGTATTTCCAGACCGACGCGATCTTCGAAGTCTTCCGGCAACTGCCGCCCATCTGGCGCTGGGTGCTGATCTTTCGGATTGTGCCGCGCCCCGTCCAAAACTGGTTTTATCTGCGACTCGCACGAAATCGCTACCCCATCATGGGCAAACGCGATGCCTGCTTCCTGCCCGACCCGGATGTCGCTGCGCGGTTCCGCGACTGACTATCCGTCTGTGACCCGGCTTACTCCTCCAGCGGGAATGTCAGGAGGAAGGCCGTACCATCATCGCCGGTGCGCGCCAGAACAATCTCGCCGCCATGCGCGCGCATCACATCACGCGCGATTACAAGACCGAGCCCGGTGCCACCCTTTCGCCCCGAGCCCCTGAAAGGCTTGAACAGGTCGTCGCGCGCCGCGCGGGCCAGACCCGGCCCGTCATCCACCGTTTCGAGTGAGATGCCGGGATCGAGCGTTTCGACCAATTGTATCGTGACCCGCTTCGCACCCGCCTCAAAGGCATTGCGGCCGAGATTGGCGAACACCCGATAAATCTGGTCCCGGTCCGCCTCCAGAACCACATCGTTGGGAACGCCGATGACAACCTTGGGTCCCGAACAGGGCCCGGTTTCCGTATCCTGTTCCAGAACCGCCAGATCGGACGCGACCTCCGCAAGCAGGTCGGCCAGTCGGAACCGCGTACGGGTCAGTTCGGAACCTTCATCGCGGGCATAGTTGAGGGTCTGGGTACAAAGCCCGATCGCGCGATCAATCGCCTGGATCAAAGGGGTTGTAATCCGTTTGACCTCGGGGCTGTCCACCGAAGACAGCCTGTCCGACAAAAGGACAGCGGTCGAGAGAATGCCACGCAGATCGTGATTAATATTGCTCACCGCAGAGCCGAGCGCGGCCAGGTGATCCTGCTGGCGCAACGCCCCGCGCAGATCCTTCTGCATCGCGGCCAGAACCGATTGCGCCACGCCGATCTCATCGGTGCGGTTCGTGCGCGATACCCCGCGCGAACGGTCGCGCGGATCCTGAGAGAAGCGGGTAATGTCTTCCGTGATACGCCGCATCGGCCGCACCATCATCCACTGCAGTGAAAAATACAGCAGCGTCCCCGTGATCAGGGAAATGATGATCGAGAGCAGCAGGATGTTGCGCGAATGGGCGATCATGTCACGCCGCAACAAGGCTTCGTTGAGCAACACTTCGACGGCCAGGTCCGGATCCTGGTCGGTCGGACTGATCAGGCGCAGGGTCGGATCGCCCGAGCGCGCCATCGTGACGAAAGCCGCAGCGATGTCGCGAAACAATCCTCTTCGGCCGAGATCGACAGTGACATCGACCGGCGGCGGCGGTGCCGTGTAGAGCAACAAATGGCGATCGCTTCGCCGCAGCGCCACGGCATAGGCATCGGCGCGCGCGAGCAGTTGGGCCTTCAGATCGTCTCCGATCCGTTCCGCCGGGGCGGCTTCCAGGGCCAGCGCCGCGAGATGCGCGGAATCGGCCTGGTCCGACAACCAGTTGATCCGGAAGTTCGCAATAGACGGGGCATAGATCAGGATTTCCGCCAGCATCACGAAGGCGATTGTCAGGACCAGCAACCGGACCGAAAGCGAACGCGCAAACGGCGGGAGCGGAAATTTGCGCGACCGTATCATTGCGCGCGTGTGTCTAGCAGAATTGCGACGCTAGGTTTAGATGGCGCAACATGGCTAGCCGAGCTTTGCGAGCAGGCGGACGATCTTGCGGGTCCGGTCCGAAAACAGGGACGGCGTGTAATAGGTGCCCGCCGCGCGCTTGTTGATCTCCCCCAGGGTCGGATAGGGCGCAATCATCTGTGCCATCGCCCCGATCTTCATTTTCTGGGAAATCGCGAGAATCCAGGGTTGAATGATCTCTCCGGCATGGGGGCCGACTATTCCGGCACCCAGAATACGCCCCTTGCGACCAACCACAGCTTTCACGAAACCGTCCGTGCGCCGCTCGGTGCGCGCGCGATCATTCTCGGCGAATTCGGCGGTCAGAACGCGAACATCATCGCCATAGGCCTCCCGCGCATCCTTTTCGGTCATACCCACATTGGCCAGTTCCGGATCGGTATAGGTCACCCAAGGCACCGCGTCGTAGTTCAGCTTGGCGGGCAGGCGGAAGAGGATATTCCGGATCACGACACCGGCGTGATAACCCGCGATATGAGTGAACTGGTATTTTCCGGCCACATCGCCCACCGCAAAGACGCGCTTGTTGGTGGTGCGCAGGCGCGCATCGACCTCGATCCCGCGCTTGTCGTGAACAATGCCCGCCTCATCGAGGTTGAGGCTCGACAGGTTCGGCGCACGTCCGGCCGCCACAAGAATATGACTGCCGGTCACCGCGAAGCTTTTGCCGTCGTGTTCGCACGAAACGGTCACGCCGCCATCCGCGGCTGCAACAGAGACGACCTTCGCACCTTCATGGATGGCGATCCCCTCACCCTCAAGCCGGGCCCGGACCACCGCCACCAGATCCCGGTCGTCGGGGCCCATGATCTGCATCGCCTCCAGCACCGTGACCTTTGCGCCGAGTTGACGATGGGCCTGTGACATCTCCAGCCCGATCGGGCCGCCGCCGACCACGATCAGATGCTCCGGGCGTTCGCGCAGATTGAAAACGGTTTCGTTGGTCAGATAGTCCACGGCGTCGAGACCCGGGATGGGGGGAACAGCGGGCGAGGACCCGATCGCGATCACGAAGCGGCGCGCGCGCACCTTCGTGCCGTTCTCGCCGATCACCTCACGCGGTCCGGCAAAACGTGCGCCCTCCTGATAGACCTCGACACCCAGATCCTCGAAGCGTTCGACGCTGTCATGGGGCGCGATCCCGGCGATCACGCCATGGACGTGGTCGTTCACGGCCGCGAAATCGACATCCGCCGACCCGCCGGCCACCCCGAACTGGGAGGTGTGACCGTAATGGGCGGCCGCATGCCCTGCCGCCAGCAGCGCCTTGGAAGGCACACAGCCATAGTTCAAGCAGTCACCACCCATCTTGCCGCGTTCGAACAGCGCCACGCTGGCGCCCATCTGGACCGCGCCGGCGGCCACGGACAGGCCGCCCGGACCGGCACCGATCACACAGATATCGACGTTACGAACTTCGCTCATGACACATTCACCGAGGTTGGAGAGAACAGGGACGGAAACTCAGGAGGTCGTAGGCTGCTTTTTCCGGGCCTGGTATTTCTTGTATGCCACCGGCAGAAGCGACAGCACCGCCAGGGCCACGAGCGGACCGAGCACGGCAGGCTGAAAAATGATCGCAGCCGCATCGGGATCCTCACCCGCATCGAGAACGGCCCCAAGACCATTCCCGACCGACGCGAACACAAAGGTGCCCGAGATGATGCCGAAGAACGTTCCGATCACATAGGTGAAGGTCGACACCCCGAGAAAGGCCGGCACCAGATTGACCAGCCAGAACGGAAAGAGGGGGATGAGCCGCAACACCAGCAGATAGCTCAGCGCGTTCTCGCGAAAGCCCGCCTCCATCTTCGAGAGGAAGGGCCCGGCTTTCGTATGCAGTAAATCACCCAGAGCAAACCGTGCTGCGAGAAACAGGACGGTGGCCCCCACCGTGGCACCGACCACCACAATCAGACCGCCGCCCACAGTTCCGAAGAGAAATCCTGCCGTGAGCGTCATCACCAATCCGCCCGGCAGGGAGAACGCGACCACCACGGCGTAGAACAACCCGAAGCCCAGCGCCGCAAGGACACCATGTTCGGCAACAAACATCTGCAGAGTATCGCGATGTTCACGCAGGGCATCGAAGGTCACGAACTGACCCAGATCGAAAACGAAGAAGATCGCCAGACCGGATGCCAGAACGGCCAGCGGGAGGACCCGCTTGAGGAAAACTGATCCTGTTGCCCCCGGCTTTGCCGCCGGTGTCTCGTTATTGCCCATCGTCTTACGCCCCATTGTTGTTCAAACCTACTTGGGCAAGATGAACGCGGGAACCATTCACCAATGCGTGAGTATGCAGACAAGCATATACACCTTTGAGACACGTTGACTTCCAGCGGATGAGTCCGTATACAGCCCGCCGATCTGAAAAGCCTTTGAAGGCAATGGAGAATTCGCGTGAAGCGGACATTTCAACCGAGCAATCTGGTGCGCAAGCGCCGCCATGGTTTCCGTTCCCGCATGAAAACTGTGGGTGGACGTCGAGTCCTGGCGCGTCGGCGCGCACGCGGGCGCAAAAAACTCAGCGCCTGAGCGCTGCAGCGGGCATTCAGGTCCGGCTGCTCCGACCACCGGGATTGACACGATATGGCAACGACGGCGCTGGAAACGACGCCGCGGGCGGGGCATGTGAATTCGCCGTCTGTCGTACGTTTGCCAAAAAGGTCGGATTTTCTGCGGGTTGCAGGCCTGAAACGACGCTGGGCTGTACCCGGCCTTGTGTTGCAGGTGGCCCCCCGGCCCGATGATGCACGTGTCGAGCCCGGCGAAGTTCGGGTGGGGTTTACGGCCACGCGCAAGGTCGGAAATGCCGTCACCCGCAACCGTGCCCGCCGGCGTCTGCGGGCTGCCGTACGCGAGATCATCCCCAACGCCGGACGGCCCGATCTCGACTATGTCGTCATCGTGCGGGCCGCCACCGCGGACCGGCCCTTCGACAAACTGGTTTCAGACCTTGAGATCGCGCTGAAAAAATGCGACGCGTTTGCTCTGGTCGAAAAAGGCAACGCCGAATGAATTTTCTGTCCCGTACAGCCGTACTGATTCTGAAACTGCCGATCTGGTTTTGGCAGTGGTGTATTGCGCCGGTTCTCGGGGCCAATTGCCGCTATGAGCCAAGCTGCTCGCACTACGCCTGCCAGGCCCTGAACACCCACGGGCCGCTGCGGGGCGGCTGGCTGACGGCGCGGCGACTGGTCTCATGCAATCCGTGGGGAGGCGCGGGATATGATTCCGTCCCGAATGCTTGCCGTGACACTTCTCATCAACATATTGACCGCGAACACGGAACTTCCGTGACGCATCCAGGGGCCTGACGCGCGATGGACCAGAAGAACCTTATCCTCGCGATCGCTTTGTCGCTCGCCATTCTGCTGGGGTGGCAGACGCTGGTGGAACAGCCCAAGCAGGAGGCCGCGCTTGCAGAGCAGGAGCGTCTGGCCGCAGCCGCCGAACGCGACCCCGACACGATCGGCGTCCCCGAGCTGCCGCAACCCGGACAGGCGAGCCAGCCCGCGCCGAACGAGGTTTCCGGTGCACCGCGTGACCGGGCAGAGATCATCGCGGAAGGCAACCGGATTTCCGTCGAGACCCGTTCCTATCGCGGTTCGATCAATCTCACCGGCGGCCGTTTCGATGACATCACGCTGCGCAACTATCGACAGACGGTAGAGCCCGACAGCCCCAACATCACGCTGCTATCCCCGCGCGGATCCAACAATCCCTATTTCGCCGAATTCGGCTGGCTGACCGGCAACGGCACTGTGACCGGCGGCGGCCAGACCGAATGGTCGTCCGAACAAACGACCCTGACCGAAGACAACCCGGTGGTGCTGACCGCCGAAACAGCGGATGGCCTGCGCCTGACACGCACCATCGAAGTCGATGACCGCTATATGTTCACGATCACCGACAGTGTGGAGAACATCGGTACCTCCGCCGTCAATGTCAGTCCCTTCGGGCGTGTCACCCGGGTCAATACGCCCGACACTCTCGGCTTCTTCATTCTGCACGAGGGTCCGATCGGCGTGCTGGGCGATTCCCTGCACGAAATCGACTATGACGATCTCGAAGATGAACCAACACGGCCCCAGACCTTCGAATCCGAAGGCGGATGGCTGGGATTCACGGACATCTACTGGCTGACGGCCCTGGTGCCCGACCAGGATGAAGAGATCGACGCACGTTTCCTGTTCGACACCACCCCGTCGGGCGCCGATCTCTACCAGACAGATTATCGCGGCACCGCCACCACACTGGCGCCGGGCGAAAGCCTGGAAAAGACCAACAGGCTCTTCACCGGCGCCAAGGTCTTCAAGACGCTGGAGTCATACCGTGACAATCTGGGGATCGACCGGTTCGAACTGTCGATCGATTTCGGCTGGTTCTTTTTCCTGACCAAACCGCTGCTCAGCGTCATCATTTTCGCCGCCAACTGGCTGGGGAATTTCGGTCTCGCCATTCTGGCGGTCACCGTAGTGATCAAGATCTTCTTCTTCCCGCTGGCCAACAAATCCTATCGCGCCATGAGTGCGATGAAGGCCCTCCAGCCGAAGATGACCGAGTTGCGCGAAAAGTACGCCGACGACAAGCAGGCCATGCAGAAGGAACTGATGGCCATGTACCGGCGCGAGAAGGTCAATCCCGTCTCGGGCTGTCTGCCGATCCTTCTTCAAATTCCGGTGTTCTTTGCGCTGTACAAAGTTCTGTTCATCTCCATCGAGATGCGCCACGCGCCTTTCTTCGGCTGGGTGCAGGATTTGTCCGCGCCTGACCCGCTGAACCTCTTTACCCTGTTCGGTGCCATCGCCTGGGTGCCGCCCTTCGGGCTGACGCTGGGCGTCTGGCCGATCCTGATGGGCCTGACCATGTTTGCGCAGCAGAAGCTGAACCCCGCCCCGGCCGACCCGGTGCAGGCGCGAATCTTCATGCTGATGCCGGTCATCTTCACCATCTTCCTGGCCAGCTTCCCGGTCGGTCTGGTGATTTACTGGACCTGGAACAACCTGCTTTCGATCACCCAGCAATACGTCATCATGCGTCGCATGGGCGTGTCTGTGGGCGGCGGCAAGTCCGACGACTGACGTTATGGCCGCGCGCGAGGGCGACTCCACACGCGCTAAAAGCGAGAGCGCCCGGCACCTGTTCGCACAGGAATGCACCTTCGTGCGCGGTGTGGCACGCCTGCCGGATCTGCCGGACTCCACCCTGCCCGAGGTCGCCTTTGCCGGACGTTCGAATGTGGGCAAGTCGAGCCTGCTGAACGCCCTGACCGGACGCAAAACACTGGCTCGGACCAGCAACACACCCGGCCGGACGCGCGAGCTGAACTTTTTCAATCTGGCCGGCCGCCTGATGCTGGTGGACCTGCCCGGCTATGGATATGCCCGCGCCTCGAAATCCGACATCGCGCGCTGGAACGCGACCCTGCGCGCCTATCTGCGGGGCCGCCCCAATCTGCAGCGCCTGTGCCTGCTGATCGATGCACGGCACGGTCTGAAAGATGGCGATGCCGAGATGATGGAGATGCTCGACGCTTCCGCGGTTGTGTACCGGGTCGTGCTGACCAAGATGGACAAGGTCAAGCTGGCCGATCAGGAGGCCACCATTGAGGCCGTCGCCGACGCGCTGAAAAATCATCCCGCCGCCCTGCCCGAGCCGCTGACCACCAGCGCCCGCAAGAACAGCGGACTCTCCGAGCTGCGCGCCGACCTGGCCATGCTGGCGAACCCCCATTGAGTTGCGCTAGTTTCGAACGCGAACAAACCGCGCCATAAGAACGGATAGAACGATGGGCTCAGACAACACGCCAACACCGGAAGAACTGCTTGCCAAGGCCGGCGTTCTGACAGAGGCGCTGCCCTATATGCGCCAGTTCAACGGCAAGCGCTTTGTCATCAAATATGGCGGTCATGCCATGGGTGACGCCGCGCTGGCCGATGCATTT
Source organism: Alphaproteobacteria bacterium (assembly GCA_038137215.1). Taxonomy (GTDB): domain Bacteria; phylum Pseudomonadota; class Alphaproteobacteria; order UBA6615; family UBA6615; genus JABJAG01. The sequence goes on along the minus strand of JAYQBG010000015.1, from coordinate 58,916 downwards.
GCACGTGACATTGTGCTTTTGAAGCAGGTGGGCATAGAGCCGATCATCGTCCATGGCGGCGGCCCACAGATCGGCGCCATGCTCGAACGCCTGAAGATCAAGAGCGAGTTCGTTGACGGATTGCGGGTGACAGACGCCGAGACAGTCGAAATCGTCGAGATGGTTCTTTCGGGATCGATCAACAAGCAGATCGTCTCGGCCATCAACGCTGCGGGCGGGCGGGCGGTCGGCCTTTCGGGCAAGGACGGCAACCTGATGTCGGTGCGCAAGCTGCGGCGGACCCGGCGCGAAACGGATTCCAACATCGAGAAGATTCTCGATCTTGGGTTTGTCGGCGACCCGTCGCATGTGGACCCCGAACTGCTCGACAGCCTGACCAGTGCCGACATCATCCCTGTCATCGCGCCCATCGGGGTCGGCGAGGATGGTGCCACCTACAACGTCAACGCCGATACGGCAGCCGGTGCCATCGCATCGGCCGTCAACGCGGCGCGCCTGCTGATGCTGACCGACGTGACCGGGGTCTTGGACAAGGAAGGCGGTCTGATCGCGGATATCGGTGTCGAACAGGCCCGGCTCCTGATCGAGGACGGGACAATCTCGGGCGGCATGATCCCCAAGGTCGAAACCTGCATCGAAGCTGTCGAAAAAGATGTCGAAGCCGCCGTCATCATGGACGGGCGCGCCACCCATTCGCTGCTGATCGAGATTTTCACCGAGCACGGGCTCGGTACGGCGATCTGGGCGTCCTGACGCGGTATCAGCTGGCCTGACGCAGATACGTGCCCGACGGGCGCCGCATGTCGTAGAGGATCGAGAGGGTATCCACCATCTCATTGAACTGCTCGTAGCGCAGACGCTTGCCGTAACGCGACAGCGTCTTGGTCCACATGTCGAGTGCGTGAATATTCGCGCTCAGGCAGGTGGCCAGGTTCGTGTAGTCGTCATCAGCGTGTGACAGGAAGTCCTTGAAGGCGCGGGTTGCGGCCTCGGTGAAGGAGCTCTTGTCATAGACTTCCATGCCCTCGACACGCACCGCATCTTCGTCGGCATAGGCCGCAGGCGCCGCCTTCACCCGGAATGCGAGATAGGTATGGCCGCCCAGATCGGACATATGGAAGCCGCTGGTGCTCAGCACCATCGGAGGGCCGGCTGCCGACACCAGCGTGAGGTTGGCGTCGTCGATCCGCGTTCCGGCCCGGGCATCGCGGAGCAGGCGATCGAGCTTACGATGGTCACTGGCATGGATCAGTTCCTGCACACGGGTACCGCGAAGGGCGCCGGGATCGCGCCCGGTAAACACCTTGGTTGCCCCGGCCGCGAAGGTGATGCGGCCATCGCGATCCAGTTCCACCAGAAGATCAGCACTGCAGAATGCCAGCGCGACAAACCTATCCCGCTCAACACGCAGGTTTTCCGGAGATTGGCGTTCACCGGCCGGTATGCCCATATTATCGATGCTCTGGCTCAAGACGTCCTCGTTCAAACTGGCCGCAGGCGGCCGCAACTGGTGCGTGACGCAAAGTTCGCGCCTCACAGGAACGTTGAATTCTAGTTGGGGGCCAGTTAATGAAGTCTTAGTGAGAACAGGGCCGCGTGACGGCCTAAAACCTTGAAATTCTGTGAATTTACAGCGCTATGAAACCAATCGAAGAATTGCGCGACACGCAAACATGGGTCTTCGACCTCGACAACACGCTCTATCCCGCGTCCTGCGGCCTGATGGCCGAAGTCTCGTCCCGGATGACCCTCTATGTTGCCGACGCGCTGAAACTGGATCTCGAAAACGCATTGATCGAACAGAAGCGGATGTTCCGCGAACACGGCACCACCCTGCGCGGCCTGATGAACGATCATGGTGTGGATCCGACCCATTTCATGGATTACGTGCACGACGTCGATTATTCGGTGGTCGGCCCCATGCCGCGCCTGGAGGCCGCGCTGGACCAACTGCCCGGACGGAAGGTGGTGTTCACCAACGCGTCATCGGCGCATGCCGAAACCGTGCTGAAAAATCTCAACATCGCCAGGCATTTCGACGGAATCTTCGATGTTGCGGCAGCCGATTATGAGCCCAAGCCGAACCCGCGCCCCTACGAACTCATCGCCGAATATCACGCCTTCGATCCGGCGCATGCAGTGATGCTGGAGGATATGGGTCCCAATTTGAAACCGGCGGCCGAGTTGGGCATGACAACGGTCTGGGTCCGGTACGATACCTCGACGGAGCCTTACTGGGCCGTTCCGGACGGCAACACCGACTTCATTCACCATGAAACCGATGACCTCGTCACCTGGCTGGAATCCGTGATCGAGGCCGACTGACGAAAGCAGGCCTGCAACGTTGACATCGGGGAGCCTGCCCGGTCATCTTCGCGCGCCGCCACTCAAGCAATTCACAGGACAATGTCATGAGCACCAGCGACCTCCAATCGGCCATCGAAACGGCCTGGGACAACCGAGACTCCCTGACCCCCCAGACCACGGGCGCAGACCGGGAGGCCGTGGAAACGGCCCTGTCCGAGCTGGACAGCGGCACGCTGCGTGTCGCGGAAAAGTCCGGTGGCGACTGGATTGTCAACAAATGGCTGAAAAAGGCTGTGCTGCTGTCCTTCCGGCTCAACGACATGGAAGTGATTCCGGGCGGACCCGGCAAGGACACGGCCTGGTGGGACAAGGTTCCCTCGAAGTTCAACGGCTGGGACGCCAAGGCTTTTGAAACCGCGGGTTTCCGCGCGGTTCCCAACGCTGTTGTGCGCCATTCCGCGCATATCGCGGCGGGTGTCGTGCTCATGCCCAGCTTCGTCAATCTCGGCGCCTATGTAGACAGCGGCACGATGGTCGATACCTGGGCCACCGTGGGAAGCTGCGCACAGATCGGCAAGAACGTACACCTCTCCGGCGGTGCGGGGATCGGCGGCGTTCTCGAGCCCCTGCAGGCCAATCCCGTGATCATCGAGGACAATTGCTTCATCGGCGCACGCTCAGAAGTCGCCGAAGGCGTCATCGTTGAAGAAGGCGCGGTGCTCTCCATGGGCGTCTATCTCGGAGCCTCGACCAAGATCGTGGACCGCACCACCGGCGAGGTCTTCACCGGCCGGGTTCCCTCCTACTCGGTGGTCGTTCCGGGCACGCTGCCCGGCAAGGATTTGCCGGACGGGAGCCCGGGACCCAGCCTCTACTGCGCCGTGATCGTGAAACGCGTGGATGAGCAGACCCGCGCCAAGACATCAATCAACGAATTGCTGCGGGACTGATGGTCCTCCGATGAGCCAGCCTGGCGACCCGATTGCGCTGTCACAGGCGCTGATCCGCTGCCCCAGCGTGACCCCGGAGGATGCCGGTGCGCTCGGTGTCCTTACGGAGGCGCTGGAGAACACCGGATTCGAGTGTCACCGCCTGCGGTTTGTCGATGTCGGGACCCCCGATATCGACAACCTTTATGCGCGGATCGGCACCCGCGGCCGCAATTTCTGCTTCGCCGGACATACCGATGTCGTGCCCGTCGGCGCACAGGAAGACTGGTCACACGATCCGTTTTCCGGAGAGGTGATCGATGGCGATCTGCACGGGCGCGGTGCGGCCGATATGAAAAGCGCCGTCGCGGCCTTCGCGGCGGCCGTACAGAATCTCGTCGAACGGCACGGCACCCCCGACAGCTGGGACAATCCGGGCTCGATCAGCCTGCTGATCACCGGCGATGAAGAAGGCCCTGCCATCAACGGCACCCGCAAGGTTTTGGAATGGCTGGCCGATCGCGGGGAGCAGCTGGATGCCTGCCTGGTCGGTGAGCCGACCAATCCGGATGTGCTTGGCGACATGATCAAGATCGGCCGGCGTGGCAGCACAACCGGACATCTGGACGTCAACGGCGTCCAGGGCCACGCCGCCTATCCGCATCTGGCCGACAACCCGGTTCATCATCTTGTGCGCATGCTTGCCGCGCTCACCGCCGCGCCCCTGGATGAAGGGACAGAGCACTTTCAGCCCTCGACCCTGCAGGTCACCACCATCGATGTGGGCAACCCGGCCACCAACGTGATCCCGGCCAAGGCGAGTGCCACCTTCAACATACGGTTCAACGACATCCACACATCCGACAGCCTTGACGCTTGGGCGAGGCAGACCTTCGATGCGGAGATCGGAGACAGCGGGGCGAGCTACACCCTGGATTTCCGCGTGACCGGAGAAGCCTTTCTCACGCCGCCGGGTGCCTTCAGCGACGCCATCGCCAATGCCGTGCGCGACGTCACGGGACGCACCCCGGAACTCAGCACCACGGGCGGCACATCCGATGCACGGTTTATCAAGGACTATTGTCCGGTAGCCGAGTTCGGTCTTGTCGGGCAGACCATGCACAAGGTCGATGAGCATGTGGCGACCGACGATATTGTGAAGCTCACGGAAATTTACCTTAGGGTTCTCGAGACCTATTTTGACCTGAACCGGTAACCCGAACAGGAGCGCGACCGCGCGTGATCACCCTTCAGGAAGCTTCTCACGGTCTGTTCGGTGCGTGGCGGCTGCTGCATCTCGACAGGTCCGCCCTGCAACACTTCCGCACCGACAGCATCGGGTTCTGGAATTCGTTCTGGGCCGCTGCCATCGTGCTGCCGGCCATCGCGCTGGAAACACTCCTGCTGAGCGTGGACGAAGCCGGTCCTGCGGACAGCTCCGGCGGGCCTCTCGATGTTCTGATCTATCTTCAGATCTTTGTCATTGCCTGGCTGTTGTTCCCACTGGTGATGGCCGGTGTGACGGATTCCATTAATCGCGGTGAGCGGTTCGTTGTCTTCGTGGTCGCCTGGAACTGGTCGAACATCGTGCGGATCGCCATCGTGCTCCCGTCCGTCGTGATCTTCGCCGCCGAAGGCGTGGACACACCCGGTTGGGGCGCCGCGCTGTATCTGGCTGCACAGCTTGCAACACTTGTGTATGCCTGGGCCGTGGCCCGCATCGCCCTCGATGTACCCCTTATGACCGCGGTCATGGTGGTTGTGATCGAACTCGGCCTGTCGATCATGTTGTGGCTGACTGCCGAAAGCCTGATCGGCTAGTCCCGGGCCCGCGCCACCGGTGTAACGTTCTAGGCTGGACGCAGGGCCAGCAGACCCACGACTAGAAGCAGGGCGCCCGCCCCGGACACACAGATCGCCAGCGGCCAGGCCGTACCCTGCGCCGTCACGCTGACAAACAGCGCGCCCAGGGCGGCCCCGCCCATTTCGAAGGTCGAGAGCAGGGCCGCACTCATGCCCCGTCCCTGACCCGGCACCCGTTCAAAGGCGAGGACCGGCGCGGTGGCAAAGAGCGGCCCCAGTGCAAAGGCAAACACGCTCATGGCAGCGGTCAGGGTGACGGGTGTTTCCCCCAGCGCCACGGCCAGGAGCACCAGTAACCCCGACAGGGACCCGCTCCACACACCGAACCCGAACAGGCGCCGCACGCCGACACGGCGGACCGCCTGGCTCCCTGTGAGGCTTCCGACAAAGAAGGCCAGCACAATGACGGCCTGGAACAGACCGAAATACCGGGTCGCAATGCCGTGCTTTTCGATCAGGATGAACGGCGCCTCGGTGATGAAGGCAAAGACCGCAGCCAGCGCCAGACCGAGTGTCAGCGCCACCGTGACAAAGCCGCCCCGCATCAGAAGCCGTGCATAGCCCCATACGATCGTTCGTAGCTTCAGGGCTGTTCGCTCCGCCTGCGGCAGGGTCTCCGGCAAACGCCAGATACCGAGCGCGAGAACCAGAACCACAACGCCCGCGAGGATATAAAAGTTGGCGCGCCAACCGAACCATTCGAAAATGAACCCGCCCATGACCGGACCCACCGCCGGCACCAGCGCGATCACCATGCCGTAGAGCGCAAAGATCTTGGCGGAATCCTCGCCCCCATAGAGATCACTGATCACCGCCAGAACCACCACGGCCTCCACGCTCGCCGCCGTCCCCATCAGGACACGTGCAGCGATCAGTTGTCCGATGGTCTGGGAGATCGCGGCTGCAAATACGGTCACGGCGAAGGCCATCATCCCGTAGATGAAAATCTTCCGTCGCCCGATACGGTCACCCAAGGGCCCCCAGAACAATTGCGCGACCGCAAACGCGGCCAGGTTCAGGGCCATGGTCAACTGAACGGTCGCCGCATCGGTTCCAAAGTATTCCGGCAGATGCGGCAGGGTCGGCGCGTAAAGGTCCGTGGACAAGATCGACGCGCCGCTGGCCGCGATCAGGACCAGCAGAACCAGGCGCGCAGATGCATCACCTCGCTTCAGTGAAGCCACCTCAATAGTCCACACGCACGAGATAGAGGCCATGCGCCGGCGCGGTCGGGCCGCCGGCCGCACGTTGGCGTGCATCGCGAGCATCGGCGACGTCCTGCCGCGTCCAGCGGCCCTTGCCCACCAGTTCCAGCGTACCCACCAAATTGCGCACCTGATGATGCAGGAATGACCGGGCGGATGCCTCGACCACGATCTCCTCGCCGTCGCGAAAGACGTCCAGACGATCGAGCGTCTTTACCGGCGACTTCGCCTGACAAAGCGTTGCGCGGAAGGAGGTGAAATCATGCTCGCCGACCAGCTCGCGCGTGGCGTCTTGCATGGCCTCCACATCGAGCAGCACCGGCACCCACCAGACATAGCCCCGGGTTGTCGCGGGACGCGGACGCCGGTTGAGAATGCGATAGCGATAGTGGCGCCCTGTGGCCGAAAACCGTGCATGGAAGTCGTCGTCCACCAGCTCGACATCCAGCACGACAACCGGCACCTCGCGCAGGAAATGATTCAACGCATCGAGCACCGTATCCGGCCGACGATCTTGGCGAATATCGATATGGGCCACCTGGCCGAGCGCGTGCACGCCTGCATCAGTCCGCCCAGCGCCATGGACAACAATGTCTTCGCCGGTGAAGCAACGCGCAGCATCTTCCAGCACTGACTGGATCGAAAGACCGTTGTCCTGCCGCTGCCAGCCGACATAGTCGCTGCCATCGTATTCGAGGGTCAGTTTGTAGCGCTTCATGCGAAGTGTGCGCCCTTCGGCACCGCCTGGCCGCGCAGATAGGCTTCCGCCTCCATGGCTGCACGCCCGGCGCGCTGCACCCGCAGCAACCGTATGGCACCGGTTCCGCAGGCCACGGTCAGGGCATCGTCGAGCACCGCGCCGGGTTTACCCGACCCGGCGGTCACCTCAGTGGCCAGGACTTTGATGCGGTCGCCGTCATATTCGAACCAGGCCCCGGGCCACGGCGCGAAACCGCGCACATGGCGGGCCACCTCCGCAGCACTTCGGGACCAGTCGATCCGCTCCTCACCCCGATCGAGCTTGTGGGCATAGGTCACGCCATCCTCGATCTGGGGAGTCGGTTTCACAGAACCGTCTTCCAGACCCGCAAGCGCATCCACGATCAGACGCCCTCCGAGCTCTGACAGGGCGTCGTGCAGATCACCGGCATTCATGTCCTTGGTAATTTCAACCGGCTCCCGCAAAAGTTCCGGGCCGGTGTCCAGACCTTCATCCATCTGCATGATCGTCACGCCGGTTTCCGTATCGCCCGCCAGCAGCGCCCGCTGGATCGGCGCCGCACCCCGCCAGCGCGGCAGCAGCGAAGCATGAATGTTGATGCAGCCCCGGCGCGGCGCCTCCAGAATGGGCGCCGGCAAAATCAGGCCATAGGCCACGACCACCGCGGCGTCCAGATCGAGCGCCGCAAAGTCTGCCTGGGCATCCGCGTCCTTCAGACTGACCGGCGTGCGCACCTCGATCCCGGCAGCTTCCGCCGCCAGTTGCACCGGCGAGGTGCGTTCCTTCTGGCCCCGCCCGGCCGGACGCGGCGGCTGGGTATAGACACAGGCGATCTCGTGCCCGGCTTCGCGCAGGGCGTCAAAGGCCGGAACAGAAAAATCCGGTGTTCCCATAAAGGCGATACGCATGGTCTTTATCCCGCCCTCTCAAGGGCAAACGCCTCATGCGGCGCGATGATGGCGGACTATTGCTGGTGCCGTTTCAGCTTTTTCATCTTCCGCAAGATCATATTCCGCTTCAGCGGTGTCAGGTAGTCGATGAACAGGACACCGTCCAGGTGATCGATCTCGTGCTGGATGCAGGCCGAGAACAACCCGTCCGCCTCGACCTCCTGCACCTCTCCGTCCGGGTCCAGATAGGACACCTTGATCTCCCGGAAGCGTGGCACTTCGCCATACTGATCGGGAATGCTCAGGCAGCCTTCCTCGGCGACGACCTTCTCGTCCGAATGCCAGACGATCTCCGGATTGACCATTCTGAAGGGCCGGGCCGGCTCGCCCTCGCGGGCCACATCACAGACGATCAGACGCCGCCCATCAGCCACCTGGGGCGCCGAAAGGCCGATCCCCGGGGCGGCGTACATGGTCTCCAGCATGTCATCAAGACGCGCGCGGATATCGTCGGTGATGTCCGACACCGGCTCACAGGTCTGTTTCAGCACCGGGTCCGGTGCAATGACGATGGGCAACTTTGCCATGTCTCGGATACCTTCAGATTTAGCCAATTCCGGCGGAATTCGGCGCGTTTTCGCGCCGATAGGTATGGCCTTGCGCTGTTTTCGTCAAGCCGGAGCCGAATCCACCCAACGGCTGCTAGAATTGGTTAATGGATACAACGCTTCTGATCGCCATTCTGATCGGCGTGCTCGGGGCCGGTGCGCTTGTGGCTGCGCTGGTCATCGAGACCCGCCGTAGCGCCGCCAACTCCGAAGTCTCGGAACTGTCGGTGCGCCTGTCCCAGATGACCGAGGCCCAGGCCGCACAGCAGGCCCAGCTCGCCCAGACACTCCAGGCCCAGGAGCGCGCGCTGGCGAAATCCGTCGATGAGCGCCTGCAGCAGCTCACCGGCAAGATCGACGCAACGTTGGAGAAGACCAACAAGACCCAGAAGACGACGCTGGACGAACTGAAGGAACGGCTGGTCCGGATCGACACGGCCCAAAAGAACCTGACCGACCTGTCCTCGCAGGTGGTTGGGCTGCAGGAAATCCTCTCCAACAAGCAGGCCCGCGGCGCTTTCGGCGAGGTCCAGCTGCAGGATCTGGTGGAATCCGCCATGCCGCCGGGCAGCTACACGTTTCAGGCGACGTTGCGCGACGGCAAGCGCGCCGACTGCCTGCTCGACCTGCCCAACCCGCCCGGACCCATCGTGGTCGATGCGAAATTCCCGCTGGAAGCCTGGCGCGCCCTGCAAAGCGCCGAGACCGACCCGGCCAAAAAAGAGGCCGAACGCGCCTTCCGGCGTGACGTGGCGCTGCACGTTAAGGCGATCGCCGAGAAGTACATCGTGCCGGGCGAGACCGCCGATGCGGCGCTGATGTTCCTGCCCTCGGAAGCCGTCTATGCCGAACTGCACGCCAATTTCGGCGACACGGTCGACGCCGCCCATCGGGCCAAGGTCTTCATCGTCTCACCCACGACGCTCTGGGCGCTGCTCAACACCATGCGCGCGGTCATGAAAGACGTGCGCATGAAGGAAGCCGCCGGGATCATCCAGACCGAGGTGCTGAAAATGCTCGAGGATGTGGACCGGCTCGACAAGCGGGTCGATCACCTGGAGAAGCATTTCCAGCTGGCCGAGAAGGACATCAAGGATATCCGCACCTCGGCGAACAAGGTGAAGAACCGCGGCGACAAAATTCACGACATCCAGCTCGACGACGGCACCGACTCACCCTCGATCGAAGACACCCTCGACGAACCACCGCTATTGCGGAGCGTGGAGTAGATCAGACCTCGCGCCGGCTTTTCAGCGCAGCGGTCAGAGTGCCGTCATCGAGATAGTCGAGTTCGCCGCCCACCGGCACACCATGGGCCAGACGCGAAATCGTTACGCCGCAATCGGTCAGCCGCTCGGTGATGTAATGGGCCGTGGTCTGGCCCGCGACCGTGGCGTTGGTGGCGAGGATCACTTCGGTGACCTCGGGCGATTTGGACCGGTCCACCAGACGTCCAATATGCAGGTCTTCCGGGCCGACCCCGTCGAGCGCTGAGAGCGTGCCGCCGAGTACGTGATACTGGCCGCCGAAGGACGCCGTGCGCTCCAGCGCCCAGAGATCGGCCACATCCTCGATCACGCAAATGACGCTCCGGTCGCGTTCATAATCGGCGCAGATGCGGCACGGATCGACCGTGTCCACATTGCCGCAATTGGTGCAGGTGCGAATCGCCCCGGCGGCGCTGGCAATCGCTTCGGCGAGGGGCTGCATGAGCTGGCCCGGACGCTTGATCAGGTGCAGCGTCGCGCGCCGGGCCGAGCGCGGCCCCAGCCCCGGCAGCTTTGCCAGCAGGTCAACGAGACGTTCGATTTCAGGTGTGGACATGCCGCCGCGTGCGCCGCGCTCAGTTGCCGAAGGGGAGGTTCATGCCCGGCGGCAGGTTAAGCCCCCCGGTGACTTCCTTCATCTCTTCGGCCATACGCGCTTCGGCCTTGGCCTTGGCATCGGCATGGGCGGCGACGATCAGGTCCTCGAGAATTTCGGCCTCGTCGCCATTCATCAGGGACGGATCAATCCGCACGCCCTTCATCTCGCTCTTGCCCGACAGGGTAACAACGACCATGCCGCCACCCGACGAGCCTTCCACGGTGAGTTCGGCGAGGCGGTCCTGCATCTCGGCCATCTTGGCCTGCATTTCCTGGGCCTGCTTCATCAGGTTGCCAAGGTTCTTCATTCGTCATCCTCGATTTCAATCGGCACATCATCGGCCGCGGGTTCTTCGGTCATCGCCTCGCGGCTGACGACCCGTTCGATCCGCGCGCCCGGGAATGCCTCGAGCGCAGCGCGCACCACGGGATTTTCTACGGCCTGTTCGTGGGCCGCGCTTTCCGCGGCCTGATCCTGCTCGGCCAGGGTCGCCTGGCCCTGATCGCGCGAGACGCTGACCTGCCAGTGGTTGCCGCACCATTCGCGCAGCTTGTTGAGCACCTGGCCCGGCAGGTCCGAGGGCGCGTGCTCGGTGGGCTGAAACTCCAGCCGTCCGGGCTCGTAGGACACCAGACGCACATTGGCAAACAGGTGATTGCGCAGGGTCATTTCACGCTTGGTGGCGAACAAGGCGACCAGCGCGCGGTAGTTCTCGGGATCGGCCAGCGCGGTCGGTTCCGCTGCCTGCTCCGGCTGCATCTCGGGTTGCGGCTCCGCGGCGGCCTGTGTCGTGCCGGTCGTCCCGGCCGAAACGGCCTGCGCGCTGCCGCCGTTCGGCGGCGGTGCGCCGGCACCCTCCGAAGAGGGAGCGGCCGGAGAACCGGCGGGCGCGGTTTCGCCTTCGAGTTTCTTGATGATATCGCCGGGCGGCGGCATATCCGCGGCATGGGCCAGGCGGATCAGCACCATCTCGGCCGCGGGCATCACCGACGGCGCGCGCTGAACTTCGCCCACACCCTTGAGCAGCATCTGCCAGGCCCGCGACAGGATCGCAACACCGAGCTTATCGGCCATCTCGCGACCGCGTACACGTTCGAGCTCGGACACGGAGGAGTCGTCGACGGCCTTCGGCACCAGCTTCACCCGGGTGATCCAGTGGCTGAGTTCCAGCAGATCCTGTAACACGGCCAGCGGATCGGCCCCGGAATCGTAGAGCGCGCCAAGACCATTGAGCGCATCGGCCGTACGTCCGGCCATCAGGGCTTCGAAGATGTCGAACACCGCCGCGCTGTCGGCCGTGCCCAGCATCTTGCGAACGTCGTCTTCCGTGGCGGTCGCGCCGTTCGAACAATGAGCAGAGATCGTCTGGTCGAGCAGTGAGAGTCCGTCCCGCACCGAGCCGTCGGCCGCCCGGGCGATCAGGCGCATGGCGCCGTCTTCCAGCTTCGCGCCTTCTGCGTCCGCGATCCTGCTGAAATGGGCAATCAGGTCATCGGCATTGATCCGGCGCAGATCAAAGCGCTGGCAGCGCGACAGCACGGTCACCGGAACCTTGCGAATTTCCGTGGTCGCGAAAATGAACTTCACATGTTCGGGCGGCTCTTCCAGCGTCTTCAGCAACGCGTTGAAGGCATGGCGCGAAAGCATGTGCACTTCGTCGATGATATAGACCTTGTAGCGTCCGAAGACCGGCCGATAGCGCACGCCGTCGAGGATTTCTCGAATATCGTCAACGCCGGTGCGGCTCGCCGCATCGACCTCGATCACATCGGGATGGCGGTCCTCGGTGATGGCGATGCTCTGTTCGTCATTCGGGGCCGGGTCGATGGTCGGTCCACCGGCCGCGTTGAGGCATTTGGCAATGATCCGCGCGGTCGTTGTCTTCCCCACACCGCGCACGCCGGTCAGGATAAAGGCATGGGCCACGCGGTCGAGTTCGAACGCGTTGGTCAGGGTCTGGACCAGCGCTTCCTGTCCGATGACTTCGCTGAAATTCTGAGGCCGGTATTTGCGCGCGAGGACCTGATAGGCCTCATCAACCTCGTCAACCTCGTGAGCGTTATCGGTTGTCGGCGGAGCCGCGGTCGCAGGCTTTGCAGCGGGGGCCGGTTCAGGTTCCGGCGCGGGCGCAGGAGTCTCGGCGGTCGATTCAGGCGCCGCCGTTTCCGGTGGCGATTCCGGCGGTGCATCGAGAAAACTCGCCTGATTGGGATCGTCGATGGTCGGGCTGCCGTCCTCAGACTCGTCGGAATCTGCGTTGAGCAGATCGTCCGTGGGGCCTTCGTTTTCGACAGTCATGAACGGCGAATGCTTTCCCGAGATAGCGACAGGAACACGAATATCCGATTCGGTGTTCGAAGTGGGAGACCGGTTGATACGACCCAGGCGAAACTCGTTACGGCTGCTTCCTTCCGGACCTGACCGGGTTGGCGAGATGCCTGTCCGCCCGGCCTCCCACGCGGACTATATCAGATCGGGGCCGGCGATAAACTCCCACACATAGTTTCTGCCTGCGTCTTTCCACAGCCACGTGGCTGTGACACCCTAAGCGCTCGTTCCGGGGCATTCGCCCGTCATCCATAAAAACAATCCGAAACACCATGGCGCGCACAAATTTCTATTCGAGCGAGTATCTCGACCGGGTTTCCCACCTTCGCAAGGATGAAACCTGGCTTCGCGAACAGCTGACCAGCACCACCACACGGCTTCTCCCCGTTTGGCAGCACAACAATCTGGTCACCGGCACCGAATCCGTCGAAGCCGCGATCCTCGAAGTCAGCCATGTGGAAACCCTGCGCAGCGAGGAGGTCGAGCCCGTTCTGCTCGGCCTGGTCGACGGAACGGCCTATTTCACCCTCGATGTCAGCCATATCGAGGACCCCCATGAGCACGAAGTTCTGGGTGCTGCGGGTGTTTTCGAAGACCTGCGCAAGGTCGGCCCCTATATCGGGCACGAGCAGGGCAATCTTCTGGCCTATGCCCGCGGCATCAATTACTGGCACCAGCGTCATCGCTTCTGCGGGGTCTGTGGAACACCGACCCGCAGCGAGGCCGCCGGACATCAGCGCCGTTGCATGGATCAGTCCTGCAACGCAGTACATTTCCCGCGTACCGATGTGGCCTGCATCATGCTGATCTACGACGAGGACCGGATCATCATGGGCAAGGCGCCACGCTTTCAGGGCAAGATGCAGTCCGTCCTGGCCGGGTTTCTGGAGCCCGGTGAGACGCTGGAAGACTGCGTCGCCCGCGAGGTGATGGAGGAGGTCGGCGTGCAGATCACCGATGTGGAGTATCAGCACTCCCAGCCCTGGCCCTTCCCGTCCTCACTGATGGTCGGCTTCCGCGCCCGCGCGCTGACCACCGAATTGACCATCGATCCGGTCGAGTTGCTGTCGGCCGACTGGATGTCCCGGGATGAACTCAAGGCGATCACGCCGGACTCCGAGGTCCAGCTGCCTCGCCCGGACTCCATCGCCCGCCGCCTGATCGAGGAATGGCTTGCCGAGGGGTGAGCAGCCGTGGCCGCAGTCCATACGAGCCCGTCATTGCGAACGCAGTGAAGCAATCCAGCCGCCGTAGCGCGTGACGAGGTCGCTCTGGATTGCCGCGGGCCTTTGCCCCTCGCAATGACGCGGGCGATCTAGTGATTCCGGAAATCGTTTCGCGGATAGACGCCGAGCACCCGGACATTCTTCGAGAAATAGTCCAGTTCCTCGAAGGCCTGGGCCACGCTGGGGTCTGCCGGGTGGCCCTCGATCTCCGCATAGAAACGCGCGACCGAGAATTTCTCGCCCGAGATATAGCTCTCCAGCTTGGTGATATTCACACCATTGGTCGCAAACCCGCCCAGCGCCTTGTAGAGCGCAGCGGGAACGGAACGCACCTCGAAGATCAGCGACGTCATGGACGGACCGTCATTGGGGTCCGGATCCCGGCGCGCGCGCGACAGCACCACAAAGCGCGTCGTGTTGCCGATCCGGTCTTCGAAGCGCGAGCGCAGCACCTGCAGGTCATAGATCTCTGCCGCCAAGGCCGGGGCAAGCGCCCCGATGGTCGGATCGCCGATTTCAGCGATTTCCTTCGCCGAGCCCGCCGTATCCGCCCGGGCCAGGGTCCGCACGCCGAGTTCGGCGAGCTGCTCGCGGCACTGAGCCAATGCCTGGGGATGGGAGCGCACCTCGACCAGTTCTTCGAGCGTGGCATCCCGGGTGCCCAGCAGCTGATGCTGCACACCCAGATAGTGCTCGCGCACGATATAGAGTTTGGATTCCGGCAACAGGTGATGAATGTCCGCAACCCGTCCGCCCAGCGTGTTCTCGATCGGAATCATCGCCAGGGCCGCCCGGTTCTCGGTCTCGACGGCAGCAAACGCATCCTCAAACGTCGCGCAGGGCAGAGGGGTCATGTCCGGAAAGGCCTGCTGAGATGCGATGTGTGAATTGGCACCAGGGACTCCCTGATACGCGATGGTTTTCGCCGGGTCGCCGGCCGTCTCGGTCTGGTCGCTCATGATTGGAATGGTTCTTTCATCAAAAACGCGCGAGCCTGCTAAGCCAGCGAAGCACGCGCGCGCTCAAGATCGGCGGGAGTATCGACACCGAGCGGAACGGTGTCAACGAGGGCCGCATCGATGCGCATACCCACCTCAAGGGCGCGCAATTGCTCCAGCTTCTCACGGGTCTCAAGCGGACTGGCCGGCAGCGCAACGAACCGGGCCAGCGCATCGCGCCGATAGGCGTAGAGCCCGATATGGTGGAAGTGATCCCCCGGCCCGGTCGGAACAGTCGCCCGGCTGAAATACAGGGCGCGCCCGCTTTGCGCACCGTCCCCGAGCGCCAGCACCGCTTTCACCACATTGGGATTGGTCCGTTCGCTCTCTTCAGAGATGGCGCACACGGCCGTCGAGATATCCACGTCGGGATTATCGAGCACGGCCACACAGGCGCGTACCACCGCCGGGTCGAGGGTCGGCAGGTCCCCCTGCAGATTGACGATCGCATCATGGGTCCCGTCCGGATCGAAGGTCTCGAGCGCGGCAAAAATACGGTCCGAACCCGATGGCAGGTCCGGATCGGTCAAAACAGCCCGCCCGCCCGCAGCCTCGACCGCTTCCGCCACCTCGCGTTCGGAACAGGCGATCACGACCGGTCCCACCTCTGCCTCTTCGGCGCGCCGCAGGCACTGCACGATCATCGGCAGACCGGCGATATCGGCCAGCGGTTTGCCCGGCAGGCGGGTTGAGGCCATACGGGCCGGAATCAGGACCACGGGATTGTGCGGTGACACGCGATCTGGTGTTGAATTCGTCAGCTTTTTCATCCCTCTGCGAGCGCTGCGACCTAATGCCGCGAGATACCGATCAGCGCTGGCCGGTCGGTGGTGTGAAAGATATATGTCCCTCGACGCGAACGGAACCGTCTCCCGCGTGGACAGGCGATTGTCCGCTCGCTAAATTCGCGGCGTGCGGCTGATTACGCCTCACGATCGATCCGGTTGATACGGGGTAATTGAGTTATGGGTGGCGAATTCTACAAGGTCTGGGGATCGGCGTTGATCGCACTGACGGTCGCGTTTGCGATTGGCGTGGCGATTGATGAGGTGACCCACACCGAACATCTCGACATCAACGCCTATGCGGTCGATGTGCCGGAAGACGGCACCCAGGTGGCTGCGGCTGCGCCGGTTGAAAAGACGCTTGATCCCGTCCTGCCGCTGCTGGCTTCGGCCGACCCGGCGGCCGGTGAGCGCGCCTTTAAACGCTGCGCCACTTGCCATTCTGTGGAGAAGGGCGGCGCCAACAAGGTTGGGCCGAACCTATACAACGTGGTCGGCTCCGAAAAGGGGCACGAGCCGAGTTTTGCCTATTCCGATGCGCTCATGTCGATCGAAGAGCCCTGGGACTACGAGAACCTGAACGCCTTCTTCGCCAAGCCGAAGGACTACGCGCCGGGTACGAAGATGAACTTTGCGGGCCTGAGCAAGGTTCAGGACCGCGCCAATGTCATCGCCTATCTGCGGCAGTTCGCCGACAATCCGCCGCCCATTCCGGCGCAGTAGTCAGGCGCACCCGAAAGCGGCTATCTTCAAATCGGCGCGGAAGCGCCGCTTTGTCTTTGGGGAGCCGCCGCCTTGACCGAACCGTTCGATCCCGCCTTCGGTGTTCTGGCCCACCGCCTGGCCGACACCGCCGGGACGGCCGCCATGGAATTGTTCCGCACCAATCTGGCCATTGAAACCAAGGACGATGACAGCCCGGTGACCCTGGCTGATCGCGACGCCGAAGCCGCGATGCGGGCCCTCATCAACGAGGCCTTCCCCGAGCATGGCATTCTGGGTGAGGAACACGGTGCCGAACGCACGGACTCCGAATTCGTCTGGGTGCTGGACCCGATCGACGGGACCCGCGCCTTCATCAACGGCATTCCGCTGTTTGCCACCCTGATCGCCCTGGTGCGCGACGGCGACCCGGTGCTGGGACTGAACGCCTACCCGGCACTGGACGAGCGCTGGATGGCAGTGCGCGGCGGACCGGCTCTGCACTGGGGGCGCGGCGAGACCGGTAAGGCCTGTCGGGTTCGCGCCTGCCCGTCGCTGGCCGCGGCACGGGCCTGCACCACCTCACCGGACATGTTCGACGAGGCTGACGGCATACGTTATGCGCGCCTGAAACCCGCGATGCGCGATGTGCGTTTTGGCACCGACGCCTGGGCCTACGCCATGGTCGCATCCGGTGAGACTGACCTGGCCGTGGAAAGCGGCATGCAGCCCTATGATTACCTGTCCCATGCCGTAATCGTCGAAAGTGCGGGCGGCACCATCACTGACTGGGAGGGACTTCCCCTGCGGATCGATTCACCGGGTTCCGTTCTCGCCGCCGGGGATTCAGCCGTCCACGCAGCGGCGCTCGGTATTCTCACCACTGACGGGTGATCTGACCCCGACACATTTCGGACTCGTCACCCAAGCCATGGCCGGATGACCGCCATGCGGACAAAGCGGCCGGTCAGTGACTTGCCAACAATGCAGCTTCAGTAGTTTCTCTCATTGTTTGCTCGTAAGCCGCCTGTGACCAACCGCAGTCACGAACCAGGCGCTCCCAGTTTTCGACAGAAAGCAGGGTCCAGAGAAGGTCCGTCGCCGTCTGCTCGGCGAGTTCGCTCCTGAGGTCTCCATTTGCAGCGATCGCGCGCACCACCGCTTCACATCCGTGCCGAACCGCCAGCATCCGGTCATCCCATGCCATGGCGGCTGCCTTGTCACTCTCGCGCATGGCGCGCAGCGCAACGGAAATGCCATGTATATCGGGAATGTAGCCGCCCCAGGCCTGAACGAAGGCATGCAACCGCTCAATTCCGGAAGCTGCAGACCGGCTCTGTGCAAGTCGCGCGTCAACGTTCTTCACGGCATCTATGTGACGCGTCGTCGCCACGAGAAGTTCCGCGCGATTCGGGAAATGCAGGTAGAGCGCCTGACGGCTGATGCCCACTGCTTTCGCAATATCGGACATTCGAACGGCTTTATCTCCGGATTCCAACAGGTTCCACGTGGTGTCGAGAATACGGGTTTTGGTATCGATCTGATCACTTGACATCATGTCAATTTATCGACTATTGACACCTTGTCAACTTTACACAGTGTCAATTTCAACGCTTGCTCCGGACCCCACAGGAGAATTGCAATGAACGTCTCCGTATCCGGAGCCACCGGCAGCGTCGGTCATCTGGCCGTCGAGGAACTTCTCAAGGCAGGCCACGACGTCATAGCCTTTGCCCGCAACCCTGGGAAACTGGCCATGACAGAGCCCAAGCTTTCGCTTGTCGCGGGCGATGCGTTGGACGCCAGTGACGTCCTCGACGCCATCGCAGGCCATGATGCTGTTGTCATCACTCTTGGCGCCGGCATGTCGCGCTAGAGCGTCATTCGCTCGAAGGGCACCCTGAATATCATCCGGGCCATGCAAGCTCATGGCGTCAGGCGCCTGATTTGCCAGTCAACCCTCGGCGCGTATGAGAGTTGGTCCAACCTGAACTTCTGGTGGAAGCGGGTGATGTTCGGCGCGCTCCTGGCCCCGATCTTCCGCGATCACGAACTGCAGGAGCAACTGGTCAAGGCCAGTGGGCTCGAGTGGACGATTGTGCGTCCTTCTACCTTCACCGATGAACCCACTCGCCGGCCGGCTATCGAGGATGTCCCGGTCAGTGCGCGGGGACTTGATCTGAAGATCGCGCGCTCCGATCTGGCGCGTTTCCTGGCCCGCTATGTGACCGAGCGAAGCTATCTGGGCCGCGCCGTCGGCCTGTCGAGCTGAAGGATACGCCGTGCCGGTTCTGTATCGCGCCTTTCGGAAACGGCACGGCGCTGCCGCTGTTGACGGTTATGGCCGGCGGCGGGTCACGCGTCGATGTTTAATCCGAAACGCTCGACCACTTCGGCGCGGATAATCTTTGCATGCATGGTGAGCAGGACCAGCTGCGCGTCGAGACTGCTTTCTTCCGCGACAGCCTTGTGAAGCCGCTGCTCGACGGCCCGGGTCAACTCCGCACCGTTACCGTCGGCGAAGGGTCCGGATCCGATCATGCAATAGGCGACGAGCGGGGCGGCTTGCGCGAATTGCGGCGCGGCGACCCCATGGGCGTTTTTCAGCAAGCGGATGATCGTGAACTTGACAGCATCGGACGCCATCGCCGGGTGCACGCCGGCGCGGCTGAGTTCTTCGTCGAGTTGGCGCAAGTCGCGCGCGCGGCCGAACCGGCCGAAAATGCCAAACATAATCGTCAGCCTAAAGCATGTAACACCCGCACCGTACCACCGAAGGATGCACAGGCTGGGCATGGCGGCTCTCCCGACGCCGAAACAATGATGGAAATCCCCCGGCGCATGACGCAGATTCACGCCGAGGGGACCAGACGGGACTCCCCATTCGCGTTCTTTCGTCTGGATCGATCCAACAGGAAGGTCATTTCGCCATGGCGCACGACATCCGTATCGCAATCTCCTGCCCCGACCGGACGGGGCTTCTCTCGGCGGTCACCGGACGCCTCTTTGATCTGGGCGCCGATATCGGCGATGCCAGCTTCGCCGTGCTCGCCGCCGCGGCGGAGTTCGCGACTGTCGCGCGCCTGCCCGATGACCTCTCCGTGGAGGACGTTCACGATGCCCTCATGGGCATCGACGAACTGGATGGCGCGGAGATTTCGGTCACGCCGTTTACGCTGGGCCGCGGTCACCCCGACATCGATCAGGTGACCCATCGGGTCGAGGTGCGCGGCACCGACCGGCCCGGGCTTGTCGCCCGGCTGACCGAAGCCTTCTCGGATTACGGTGCGAATATCGTCCGGATGGATTGTGAACGGGTGAGCGGCGGATCGGCAGAAGACTACATCGTGCGCATCGAAGCCTGGATTCCCGAAGACCGCGCCGACACCTGTCTCGCCGCCGTGGACAACACAGCCCAGTCCCTCGGGCTCACCTACAGCGCCGAATCCGTCTGACGCGGCCCACACCACGCATCAAACTTCGTCATACGCGGAGACAATCCGCAGCTGTCCGGTTTCGTCTCGACCGCGGGGAGATGCCCGGATCAAGTCCGGGCATGACGGTATCGGATAAAGTCAGAGCGCCGCCACCCCCGTCATTGCGAACGAGGTGAAGCAATCCAGTGCGGACCTATCCCGGCCCCTGGATTGCCGCGGGCCTGCGGCCCTCGCAATGACGCCCCACTTCCATAAGGTCATACGCGGAGACGATCCGCGGCTGTCCGGTTTGGTATTCGCGTACAGGCGAAGCCATCCAATCTCTCTCCCTCTCCTCCCCGCTGGGGGAGGAGAGGGTCGGGGTGAGGTGGGGTTCGCGGCGAAGTTCTTCTTTCCGCTGGCTTACGCCGCCCCGCCGGGGCGACGGTCCAGCCTCAAGCCCACCTCACCCGGCTCGCTGGCGCTCGCCACCCTCTCCCCCCTCCAGGGCGGAGAGGGTTGAAATTCGCAACCCGCCGAAATCGGGCGCAAATCCGGCCAAAATCCGGCACAACTCCGGTTGTTCCTAACGAGAGCGTGAAACCGCGTCGGTTTTCCTTGATCCTCGGGGACTTCTGCCCCCATCTAGAGGCATCTGTTCGTTCGGTCCGGGAGGACATATGCGCCACCTTCGATATCTCACCATCGCCGCCGGCCTTGGGCTGGCCTTTTCCTCACCCGCACAGGCCCTGACCGGCACGGACGGGCCGGCCCATGGCATGGCCATGCATGGCGAGCCGAAATACGGTCCGGCCTTTTCCCATTTCGACTATGTCAATCCGGGCGCGCTCAAGGGCGGCGTTGATGTGCGGCGCGCCATCGGCACGTTCGACAGCCTCAACCCGTTCATCGTCCAGGGCAATCCGGCCGCCGGTGTGGGGCTGATCTACGACACCCTGACGACCGCATCCGCCGACGAACCCTTCACGCAATACTGCCAGCTGTGCATCACCATGGAGATTCCCGACGACCGCTCCTGGGTCGAATACGAACTGCACAGCGATGCGAAATGGCATGACGGGGAACCGGTAACCCCCGCCGATGTCATCTTCTCCTTCAACACCCTGCGCGAACAGGGCGCCCCCTTCTATCGCTTCTATTACCGGGACGTCACGACCGTGGAACAGACCGGTCCGAACAAGGTGAAGTTCTCCTTCGGCAATGTGAAGAACCCGGAACTGGCGCTGATCATCGGCCAGCTTCCGATCCTGCCGGCGCATTACTGGGAGTCGGAATCGCGCGATTTTTCCAAGACCACACTGGAAATTCCGCTCGGCAGCGGCCCCTACCGCATTGCGGGCGTCAAAACCGGTCGGTCCATCACCTATGAGCGCGTACCCAAATACTGGGGCAGAAATCTGCCGGTGAGTATCGGCCGCAACAACATCGACACGATGCGCTTTGAGTATTTCCGCGATGCCGGCGTCTCCCGGATCGCGCAGATTTCCGGCGACCTCGACCGTATCCGCGAAAACTCAGCCAAGGCCTGGGCGACCGAGTACACCAACACCAAGCCCTATCAGGACGGGATGCTGAAACTGAGCGAATTTCCCCATCAGCGCACCGCCCCCATCCAGGCCTTCGTCTTCAATCTGCGCAAGCCGATGTTCGAGGACCGCCGGGTGCGATCCGCGCTCGCCATGGCCTTCGATTTCGAGTGGTCGAACAAGAACCTGTTCTACGATTCCTATGCCCGCACCGACAGCTACTTCGACAATTCGGACCTGAGCAGCCGCGGCACACTTCAGGATGCGGGCGCGGAGGAACGCGAAATTCTCGAGCGGTTTCGCGACCAGCTTCCCGAGGAAGTCTTTACCCAGGCCTATGTGCCGCCGACCACGGACGGGTCCGGGTCACGGGGCATCCGCGGTAACCTCCGCAAGGCGGCAAAACTGCTGGAGGACGCCGGGTGGGTGATCCGGGACGGCAAGCGCGTCAACGCCGAAACCGGCGCGCCGCTGGAGTTCGAGATTCTGCTTGGCAGCCAGACCTTCGAGCGGATCGCCCTGCCCTTCGCCCGCAATCTGGAGCGTCTGGGCGTGACCGCAAGCGTACGCGTGGTCGATGCCTCCCAGTATCGTGAGCGCACGGACACGTTCGATTTCGACATGATTTCGGGCATCTGGGGCCAGTCCGAATCCCCGGGCAACGAACAGCGCGAGTACTGGAGCAGTGACTCCGCGACCCGGAACGGCTCACGCAATCTCGCCGGCATCTCCGATCCGGTGATTGATGAGCTGATCGAGCTGATCTCCACCGCGCCGAACCGCGAGAGCCTGATCCAGCGCACCCGCGCCCTCGACCGGGCGCTGATCTGGGGGCAGTACGTGATTCCCCAATGGCACTTCGCGGCCGACCGGATCGTCTATTGGGACCGCTACGGCATTCCCGAAACAATCCCGCGGCAGGGCGTGCAACTGGACACCTGGTGGATTGATCCGGAAAAGGACGCTGCCGTCCGCGCCTATCGCGGCCGCCGCTAGCCCCGACGCGTCCGGGCAGGATAAGCTGCGAGCATGACATCCATGCCGAACGTTCCAGTCAGCACCCTTCGAGAAGAGCCTGCGGCTCTCCTCAGGGTGAGGACCAATATAACCCTGATGCTGAGGAGCGGAGCGTGTCTAAGCATGGATGCCGAGCCCCGGCATCCCAAGCGATTCTAACACGCCATGCTCGCCTATATCGTTCGACGCCTGCTGCTGATCATTCCGACCCTGTTCGGCATCATCCTGCTCAACTTCGCGATCATCCAGTTCGCGCCGGGCGGCCCCGTCGAGCAGATGATCGCCCAGGTACAGGGCACGGCCGTGGATGCTACCTCGCGCGTCTCCGGCGGGCTTGGCGATGGCGGTGGACAGGGTGTGGACCAGCTGCAGGGTGACGCCACCACCAGCTTTGAATCGAAATACCGCGGCGCCCGGGGCCTGCCGCCGGAGTTCATCGCCGAACTGGAGCAGCTGGTCGGCTTCGACAAGCCACCCCATGAACGCTTTTTCCTGATGCTGAAGAACTATCTCCAGTTCGATTTCGGCAACAGCTTCTTCCAGGACCGGCCGGTCATCGATCTGGTGCTCGAGAAGCTGCCGGTCTCCATCACCATCGGCGTCTGGACCACGCTTTTCCTCTACGCCATTTCGATCCCGCTGGGCATCGCCAAGGCCGTGCGTGACGGCACGCGGTTCGATGCCTGGACCAGCGCCGTGGTGATTTTCGGCAATGCCCTGCCGTCGTTCATGATCGCGATCCTGTTCATCCAGTTGTTTGCCAGCGGCAACTTCGTGGACTGGTTCCCGCTCCGGGGCCTGACCTCGGATAACTTCGAGGAGCTCAGTCTGCTCGGAAAGATCGGTGACTATCTGCTGCACATCGCACTGCCGGTTGGGTCGCTGGTCATCGGTGGCTATGCGGCGCTGACCATGCTCACCAAGAATTCCTTTCTCGATCAGATTTCCCAGCAATATGTGGTGACCGCCCGCGCCAAGGGGCTGGAGGAAAAGCGGGTTCTCTATGGCCACGTTTTCCGCAACGCCATGCTGATCGTGATCTCCGGCTTCCCGGCCGCCTTCCTGACCATGCTGTTCGGTGGCGCCCTGCTTATAGAGATTATCTTCTCCCTGGACGGTCTCGGCCTGCTGGGTTTTGAAGCCATTCTGAACCGGGATTACCCGATCGTCTTTGCAACCCTCTATATATTTGGCCTGATGGGTTTGCTCATCAAGCTAATCACGGACGTGACCTATGTGCTGGTCGATCCGCGGATCGACTTCGAAAGCCGGGAGGTCTGAGATGGACGCCACCCGGCCCTTCAGCGCACCGTCCAGCGCGAAACACGTCTTCGGGATTACGATCACGCCGCTGACCGCCCGGCGGCTGGCAAATTTTCGCGCCAACCGGCGGGGCTACTGGTCCCTCTGGATTTTCCTCGTCCTGTTCATTCTTTCGCTGTTCGCGGAGTTCATCGCAAACGACAAGCCGCTCATCGTTCGCTATGACGGCGCGATCTATCTGCCGATCTTCAGCGCATATCCCGAAACCACCTTCGGCGGCGATTTCGAGACCGAGGCCGACTACACCGATCCGTTTGTGGTGGAGCTGATCGAGGACAAGGGCTGGCTGCTGATGCCGCTGATCCCCTACAGCTTCGACACGCCGGTCACCGACTTGCCGACACCGGCTCCGTCGCCGCCCACGGCGCAGAACTGGCTCGGCACCGACGACCAGGCCCGGGACGTCACAGCACGCCTGATCTACGGCTTCCGGATTTCGGTTCTGTTCGGCATGGCCCTGACCATTTTCGCCAGCATCATCGGGGTGATCGCAGGTGCCGTGCAGGGCTATTACGGCGGCTGGGTCGACCTGACATTCCAGCGCTTCATCGAGGTCTGGGAGGGCATGCCCTTCCTGTTCGTCCTGCTGATCGTGGCGAGTTTGTTCGTGCCCGGATTCTGGACCCTGCTGTTCATCATGCTGCTGTTCAGCTGGACCAACCTCGTGGGCGTGGTACGCGCGGAGTTCCTGCGCGCCCGCAATTTCGACTATGTGCGCGCCGCCCGCGCGCTGGGGCTGGGCAACCGGCTGATCATGTTCCGCCACGTGCTGCCCAACGCCATGGTCGCCACCATCACCTTCCTGCCCTTCACCCTGGTGGCCGGGCTGACCGCACTGACCGGGCTGGACTTTCTCGGCCTGGGCCTGCCTCCGGGGTCGCCCTCGCTGGGTGAATTGCTGAAACAGGCAAAAGAGAATTTCAACGCCGAATGGCTTACCTTTTCCGCCGTGCTGTCGATTACGGTCATGCTGATGCTTGTGGTCTTTGTCGGCGAAGCGGTGCGCGATGCCTTTGACCCGCGCAAGCAGATATCTGGAGATGCCGGCTGATGTCCGAGCCCCTGCTCAAGGTTGAAAATCTGTCGGTCGATTTTTCGACCCCCGGTGGTCTGGTCCATGCGGTCAGGAATGTCTCTTTCGAGGTCGCCAAGGGTGAAACTCTGGCGCTGGTGGGCGAATCCGGCTCCGGCAAATCCGTCAGCGCCCTGTCGATCTTGCAGCTGCTGCCCTATCCGGTCGCGCGCCACCCCAACGGCTCGGTCACCTTCGAAGGCAAGGAGTTGATCGGTGCACCGGACGCCGATCTGCGCACGATCCGCGGCAATGATGTGGCGATGATCTTCCAGGAGCCGATGACCTCGCTCAATCCGCTCCACACCATCGAGAAGCAGGTCAATGAGGTGCTGTTCGTCCACAAGGGATTGTCGCGCCCTGACGCCCGGGCGCGGACGCTGGAGCTTCTGAAACTCGTCGGGCTTTCGGACGCCGAAAAGCGCCTGAACGCCTATCCCCACGAACTCTCGGGCGGCCAGCGCCAGCGGGTGATGATCGCCATGGCCCTCGCCAATGAGCCGAAACTGCTGATCGCCGACGAACCGACCACCGCGCTCGATGTCACCATCCAGGCGCAGATCCTGCAACTGCTCGACGACCTGAAGGAAAAATTCGGCATGTCGATGCTGTTCATCACCCACGATCTGGGGATTGTCCGGAAGATGGCAGACCGGGTCTGTGTCATGCAGCAGGGCGAGATCGTCGAGCATCGCCCGACGGCGCAACTCTTCGAGCGCCCGTCCCACGAATATACCCGCCACCTGCTCGATGCCGAACCCTCGGGCGCGGCGCTCTCGCCGGACCACAACGCGCCGAAGATCATGCAGGCCGACGATCTGAAGGTTCATTTCCCGATCAAGGCCGGGATCATGCGGCGTACGGTTGATCACGTGAAAGCTGTTGACGGGATCACCATCGAAGTCCGCGAAGGCCAGACCGTCGGCGTGGTCGGGGAATCCGGCTCGGGCAAGACCACGCTTGGTCTGGCCTTGCTCCGGCTGATCTCTTCGGACGGGCCCATCGAGTTCGAAGGCCGGAACATCGAGGAGCTGCGCACCAGGGAACTTCGTCCGCTGCGGCGTGAAATGCAGGTGGTCTTCCAGGACCCCTATGGCTCGCTCTCGCCGCGCATGTCGATTTTCCAGATCATCGAGGAAGGCCTGAAGGTTCACGGCATCGGTTCCAACAGCGCCGAGCGCGACGAGATGATCGCCACGGTCATGCAGGAGGTCGGCCTCGACCCGGCCGCGCGGCACCGCTATCCCCACGAATTCTCCGGCGGCCAGCGCCAGCGCGTGGCGATTGCCCGTGCGCTGGTGCTGCGACCCAAATTCATCGTGCTCGACGAGCCGACCTCCGCGCTCGACCGTTCGGTCCAGGCCCAGATCATCGACCTGCTGCGCGG
Source organism: Alphaproteobacteria bacterium (assembly GCA_038137215.1). Lineage (GTDB taxonomy): Bacteria > Pseudomonadota > Alphaproteobacteria > UBA6615 > UBA6615 > JABJAG01. The sequence goes on along the minus strand of JAYQBG010000015.1, from coordinate 32,726 downwards.
CCTGCAGGAGAAGTACAAGCTCGCCTATATGTTCATCAGCCACGATCTCAAGGTGGTGCGGGCCATCTCCAACCACGTGATCGTCATGCGCCACGGCAAGGTCGTCGAGCAGGGCCCCGCCGACGAAATCTTCGACCGCCCGCGCGAGGCCTACACCAAAGCCCTCATAGCCGCCGCCTTCGATCTTGCCGCCGTGGGCGGTGACGCCGTCTCGACCTAGGCCGGATCGATGTCCGTCGCCATCATCGCCCCCGGGCTGAAGGCCGAATGGTGGGAGCGCGAGCTCGCCCGCAACAATTCTGATCTCGACATCGACATCTGGCCGGACATCTCCGACCCGGGCGCGGTCGAATACGCGCTCGCCTGGAAGCCACCGGCAGGCGCGCTCGCCAACTTCCCCGACCTGAAGGCGGTATTTTCACTGGGCGCGGGAGTCGATCACCTGTTCATCGATCCCGACTTTCCGAAGCACGTGAAGGTCGCCCGGGTGATCGATCCCTATCTGACAGCCGGGATGGTCGAGTATGTGGTGCTGCACGTGCTGCGCTATCACAAGAACCAGCCCGCGCTTGACGCCCAGCAAACCGCGCATGTCTGGGACGATCGCGCCCACGAGCTCAAACAGGCCGACGAACGGCGGGTCGGCATTCTGGGCCTGGGCGAGCTGGGCCGCAGCGCCGGTGAGGGCTTGGCCGCCCTGCAGTTCGACGTGTCCGGCTGGAGCCGCAAGCCGAAGGATCTTCCCGGCATCCGGTCCTTCAGCGGCCCTGACGGCCTGTCGGAACTGCTGGCACGCACGGATATTCTGGTCTGCCTGCTGCCGCTCACGCCACAGACCGAAGGTATCCTGTGCCGCGATCTGTTTGCGCAACTGCCGGCGGGCGCCTGCCTGATCAATGCGGCGCGCGGCGGGCATCTGGTCGAGGCAGACCTGATCCCCGCGCTGGATTCGGGTCAGCTGAGCCACACCACGCTGGATGTCTTCCGGACCGAACCTCTGCCGCGCGATCACCCGTTCTGGGACCACCCCAAGATCACGGTGACCCCCCACAATGCATCGATCACCGATCCGCGCTCGGTTGCCAGGGCAATCGTGGACGGTATCGCGGCTGTCGAAAGCGGCGAGACACTCCCCAACGCCGTGGATCCGGTGCTGGGGTACTGAGATTCGCCCCGTCCTGCCTGGGCACAATCCGGGACCTTGAAACAACCTAATGCTGAGCCTGTCGAAGTATGAGGGTGTCGCCCTCGCCCTTCGTCAGGCTCAGGGTGAGGGCTCAGTAGGGAAAACAGGCCCTCACCGATTCGGGTATGCCGAGAGCTACGCCAGCTCGATATTCACCCATTTCTCGAACCCGGCATCACCGGCAAAGGACTCATACCAGCGCTTGATGTTTGGCGCGTCGATCCGCTCGATATCCAGGTTGAACCAGCGATGGGCGATCGGGGCGATGGGAATATCGGCCAGCGTGAAGGCCTCGCCCGCCACATAGGCATTGTCCGCGAGTTGGTTTTCGAGTATTTGCATTGCGGCATTCCACTGAACCACAGCATTGTCGATGGCGCTTTGATTGCGGTCTTCGGGTTTGGTCCGAACCATGCCGATGAACACCGGCACGTGGCGCGGCGCCAGCAGGGAAAGTTCCCAGTCCATCCAGCGCTCAACGATCTGACGCTCGGCAAAGCCGGACGGGTAGAACGCACTTTTCGTTTTGCGGGCCAGATAACGCAGAATGCTGCAGGATTCCCACATCACGAAACCATCATCGATCACCACCGGCACGCGCCCGTTGGGGTTCATGGCCAGATACTCGGGAGTGTCGTTGCGCCCGAAGGCGCCCCCGATATCGTTGTCGTGATCGTATTCGATACCTTCGGTATCGCAGAACCACAGGACCTTCTGCACGTTGGTCGATGTCGCGCGTCCGAGAATTTTCAGCATGACCAAGCTCCCCACCGGGTGTTCGTTCAAAGAAAAGGGGCCGCGACGAGTGCGGCCCCTCCATTCTAGACGTTTGAGGTGAACGCCGAAACGGCTACTCGGCGGCCGCTGCCACGTCGTGGCCGGCATTGACCGTGACCTCGTCGAGGGCCGGCTTCACCACCTCGTTGAACTCTTTCATGTTCTGGATGACCTTGTCCTTGGGCATCTGCGCATAGTGATAGATCAGCGTGATGTATTCCGCCGGCATCGCTTCCCACTGGGCCACCAGCTGATCACGGACCGATTCGGCCGTGCCGATGCAGTAGAGACCGGAATCGAGCATCGAACCGATCACATCGGCCTCGTTGAGTTTCCGGCGGCCCATGGCCGCATAGAAGTTCTTCCAGATATCGAAGTCATGGGCCATGACCGCATCGACGGCGGCGTCATAGCTCTCCGCAATCTGCAGCCAGCGCACGATGTTCTGGTTCTGGCCGGCCTTCCAGTTGAAGCCTGCCTTGTTGGCCATGTCGGCATACTGGAGGCCGAGCGGCGCAGCCGTATCTATGTTGGTGAAGTAGGTCGGGATGAAGCCCATCTTGGCCGCATACTCGATGGTTTCCGGGCTGCCGCTGCCGGAAACGAAAACCGGCGGGTGCGGATCCTGATAGGGCGCCGGGCAAACCGAGACGTTCACCACGTTGTTGTTCTCGTCCACCTCGTCGAGTGCGCCGAGACGCTGTGTGACGCCGGTCTGGGCGAGCTGCCAGTCATCCACACCGGTATCGCCGGGATAGGGAATCTGCCAGGTGCTGCCCTTGTGGCTCATGGAATCCTGCGTCCAGGCCTTGAGCACGATCTCGATGTTCTCCTCGAAGACGTCGCGGTTGTGCTGGTCGTTGGCGACATCCTTGTCGGTGATCGACATGCCTTTCTGGGCAAAACCTGCACCGACAGCGGTCTGGTTGTTCTTGGCCGCGGTCGGGGATTTCGTCGACGTCGTGCCGTAGTGCTGGCCAAAGACGTTCGTCCAGCGGCTCTGATAGCCGCGGGCAAAGCCGACAAAGCTGCGGCCCTTGCTCAGATGATCGATGATGGCAGTTTCTTCAGCCACCCGGATCGGGTTCTGAATGCTCATCACATAACCGAGCTGGCCGACACGCACGTTCTTCGTGATGGCTGCCCAGTAGGCATCCATGATGGCCGGCGCCGGGCCGACCTCATAGCCTTCCGACCAGAAGTGATGCTCGATGGTAGCCACGCCCCAGAAATCGAGGTCGTCGGCAGCCATGATCACCTCATGCCAGCCTTCAACCGTCTTCTGATAGCGTTCCTTGTTCCGGCCGATCGGGCGGAGTTTTTCGCGTTCTTCCTCGCTCTCGGCGTGGATAACCGGATAGGTTTGCAGGATTGGCTTGACCATGACTGTTTCTCCCCAGATGTATGGATGTCCCGAAAACGGACTTTACGAAGAGAGTACGCGCCGGACGTGTCTAATTTCAAATTATGTTATCTAATAACAAGCATTAATTATTGTTATGTTTATTCACGACGCGGCCCGGCAGGTGAGACTGAAACCCGGAGTCTTCCAAGCTGCATCTTGACGACGCAGCCCTAAAACACGTCCCCTTCTCCGGTCATGGCGACCCAAAAAGAACAATTCGCGGCAGCCGAGGCGCTCGCGCGCGCCGGAAAGCTGGATGAGGCCCTCCGGGCTTACTCGAAAATCCTCAAGCGTGCGCCCGGCAACACCCAGGCACGATATCGGGTCGCGGTCGTCGAACTGATGCGCGGCCGAATTCAGGACGGCGAAAAGCATCTTCGCATCTGCCTGCGCAATCAACCGGAGAATCCGGACATCCTGTTCAGTCTCGGACGCGCCCGCGCAGCCCGTGGCGCATATGAGGAAGCCGCCGAACATCTCGCCACCGCCGCTGTCCTCGCGCCCGAGCGCGCCGATATCAAATCGGTTCTGGGGGATGCCTATTACCTTTCGGGGAACCTGACAGAGGCGTTGACGGTATATACCGCCGCAAGCCAACAATCTCCCGCAGACCCCAGAATCAAGGTCAATATGGCCAATGTGTATTCACGGCTGGGGGATCATGACAACGCGATCCGTGCCATGCAGGCGGCCGTGGACCTCATGCCGGACAGTCCCGAGATTGCGCTGGCGCACGCCACCGTATTGCGAAGCGCCGGACAACTGGCCGAGGCCTATCGGATTGCGGACACGATTGTGTCCGGTGCGCCGGAGAATATTTCCGCAGTTGCGCTGAAAGCCGAGTTACTCGACCGGCTGGGGGACAACAACGAAGCCGCAGCGCTCCTGATACCGCATCTCGACACCGATCCCGTGCCGCCGGCCCTGGCGCGCGCCTGCGGCCAGGTCGCCATCAACCAGGTACAGGAAGGGATATCGCGCGCAGACGTCATATCCCTGATCGACCGGGCCCTGACCCGGCCAGGCCTCAACCGGCTGGAGCGGCGTGGCCTGCTGTTCATGCAGGCCGCCCTGCAGCAGAAAACCGGCGACCACAAAGCAGCCTTCGCGACCGCCCGTCAGGCCAACACGGAAGCGGGAATCCACTATGACCGCGACGCGGTGAACCGCCGGTTCGACCGGTACCGCAACACCTTTGCACTGGAGCGGCTGCCGCGCCTCTCACGCAGCACAGTGCAGGACGAAACACCGGTGTTCATTCTCGGCATGCCCCGTTCGGGCACCTCGCTGGTAGAGCAGATTCTGGACAGCCATCCCGAAATTGCCGGTGGCGGCGAGCTGCCCGGCATCCCGCGGGCTACTCAGACCCTGCCCGACTATCCCGACACCCTCGAATCCCTGGACGGCGGCGCGCTCGACACCATCGCGCAAACCTACCTGGCCGAGTTACGGGAGATTTCGGCCGATGCGCGCTTTGTCACAGACAAGATGCCGATCAATGCCGAACATCTGGGATTTATCTGGCAGCTCTTCCCCAACGCGCGGGTTATCCACTGCCGTCGTCACCCGCTGGCGATCGGGCTGTCGTGCTTCTTTCAGAATTTCCGGAGCCGGAACGAGTTCACCTTCTCGCTCGAGGGATTTGCCCATTATTACCGGCACTACGACTCCCTGATGGCCCATTGGCAACGGACATTGAATCTGCCGACCCTGGAGCTTCACTACGAGAGGCTGACAACAGACCCGCGCGAGACCATTGCCGAGATGCTGTCCTTCCTCGACCTGCCCTGGGACGACGCCTGTCTGGCCTTTGACAAGAACAAGCGCTTCGTGGACACCCTCAGCTATGCGCAGGTGCGGCGGCCGATCAGCCGCGAAGCATCAGCGCGGCACCTAAAATACGCGACACAACTCGCACCGCTCGCCGACGCGCTTGCCGACGAGATCGCACGCTATGAATCCGAAGCACCGACCACGGGCTAACGCCCGAATCGTTCCTCGATCATCGCAAAGGCGGCCCGCAATCCCTGGGCTTCGCCACCCGTCGGCCGCCCCGGACGGGAGCCGAGGTTCCAGGCCATGATATCGAAATGCGCCCAGGGCACGTCGTCATCCACGAATTCCTTGAGAAACAGCGCGGCCGTGATGGCACCGCCGAACGGTCCATCGCTCGCGCTGGACACATCCGCGACCTTGCTGTCGATCAGGGCCCGATAGGGTTTGTGCAATGGCAGCCGCCAGACGGGATCCCCCGTGGCGTCCGCATGCTTCTCCAAATCCCCGTACAGCTTGTCGTCATTGGCAAAGACCGCCGCGATGCCCGTGCCCACAGCGACCCGCGCCGCGCCGGTCAGGGTCGCGAAATCAAGCAGCAGGTCGGGTTTCTCCGTGCTGGCTTCGGCCAGACAGTCACCGATGACCAGGCGTCCCTCGGCATCGGTATTGGCGTTTTCGACCGTGATCCCCTTACGGGTCGTCAGCACGTCCCAGGGGCGGTAGGCATTGCCGGCCACGGCGTTCTCGACCGCACCGATCAGAACCCGCAGCCGGACCGGCAGCCTGGCCGCCATGATGAGCTGTCCGAGAGCCAGTGCATGGGCCGCCCCCCCCATATCCTTCTTCATGCGCAGCATGCCGGCAGCCGGCTTCAGGTCCAGCCCGCCCGTATCGAAGCAGACGCCTTTTCCGACCAGCGTGATCCGTGGCCCGCGCGTACCCCACCGCATATCGAGCAGACGCGGCGCATCGTCCGAGGCGCGCCCGACCATATGGATCATCGGATAGTTTGCCTTCAGAAGGGCATCCCCGGTGGTCACGCGCACCTTCGCCTTGAAACCGCGTCCCACCTTGCGGAACTCATCCGCCAGCTCCGAAGGTCCGAGGTCTTCGGCCGGGGTGTTGATCAGATCACGCACCAGGGCAATCGCATCGAGCATCCGGCCGACCCGATCGCGCTCGGCATTGCGCGGCCAGACCAGATCGGGCCGCTTTACGCGCGCCTTACGATAGCGGGTAAATTCATAGGCCGAGAGACCCCAGCCCAGCGCCGCATCCTCGCTGACCGATTTCGCCAGGCGACCCTTGATGGCGTAACTGCCCAACGGCAGCTGGGACGCCAGGGTGCTCCAGGACCACATATCCGAGGCGTCATCGGTCACGAAAACCACCGTGTCCACGCCACCATCCACAGCGGGCATAAGGATGCTCGCGCCGGCCTTGCCCGAGAAGCCCGCGCCCTTGAGCCAGTCCCGCGCGGATGCCGGCAAGTACCGGCGCCAGGCTTCGACCTTGTCAGCCGGAATGACGGTGATCGGAACGGTATCCTTACGGGCGCGGGCAATCAG